>JACKML010000001.1 GCA_024235415.1 Chromatiaceae bacterium
ACAGCCATGTCAACTACCAAAGACCCTTCCCTTTCTTATGACCCCACCGCTATTCGTGAAAAGCTTCGAATAGAACTTGAACAAAAACTGAAAGCGCAGAAACGTATGCGCCGTTTGATGGAAATGGTGTTGTTTACGATTTTCACGGTCACAATTGCAATTGTCTCTGTTTCCGATGGGAATCTGGAGAGCCGTCCGCTAACGGTGTCTGAAACCCAGATTCCGCATACTAACACTGATGCGGTCAGAGTCACTTCAATCGAAGTTCAGTCTGCGATCAGAAACTGATCCCGGGCGCCCGTGATTGGCCTGCTCACCCTCGTCTTATTTCCGTTCACTGTCCGGACACGGCGGGAACCTTGGGACCATCTTGGTTGATGGTCCCAGGTTTCGTGGCCGGGCCACTTTCTTAGGTATCCAGCTTGCCCTCAGAGTTACGCCATTTGTTCCGGGCAACATCGTTGGATTGCGTCACCGAGTTCTTCGTCATCAAGATCGCAGCTCAACGATGAATAATTGGTGAGGCAATCGAGTCGCCGGGATTGTCTCGCTTTTTCCGATTCCAACATCCATGCAGGATTTGTATTAACAATGATGACGTGACGGATTTGTCTGTCCAACCTGCCTCAATACCAACGCCCGTGAGCTAAAATGCGTTAGAATTATCGATGTCGTGAGCACTTATGAGATAGGTTCTGATCATGACGTTCATTTTTGCCCGGCGTGGGATCACCTGAGAGGATGGCGAATTCAACAGCGATTGCCTTCACCGCGCTAAAAGAGGTGTGGCGAACGCTTTCGCACCGGCAGGAGGAATAGTGATCACAGACGAGTTTTTTCAGATCTTCGTACAGGAGAGCGGCGATGCCATTCTGCTGTGCGATGCCGAAGGCAACATCCGTTTCTGGAACCGTGCGGCCGAACGCGTTTTCGGCTATACGGAATCCGAAGCTATCGGGCAGTCGATCGATATCATTATTCCCGAACGTCTGGGCAACCGGCACTGGGAAGGATACTGGAATACGTTGCGGAGCGGAACGTCGAAATACGCGACCGGTGACCTGCTCGCGGTACCTGCCATTACCAAGGACGGCAGTCCTATCTCCATCAATTTCTCTGTTGTCATGCTTCGTGATTCAGATGCCAGGGTCGTCGCGGTTGGAGCCACTATTCATGATGTGACGGTACGCTTCTTGGAATTGCGGCGACTGCGAAAACAATCGGTAGTTGGATCCGGTACCGAACAGCACGACGTGGACTCACCATGACAGATCCAGGATGGGATATCGCCCGGTATGGACTACTTCGACTGAAAACAGCGTTGTCGTCCTGCCGAGTTCAAAGCCAGAGCGCATGATTCGAACACCGATGAAAGGTTCCGCATGACTGACCGGATGCGTGTCGATCTATCTGCCGCCGGAAACGATGTGCGCGCCTGTACCGATGAGCTGCGATCCAGGCATGAGGTGGTCCGTAATACTGACGGCGAATGGATACTGCTTAGGCATGCTGATGTCCTCGCCGCAGCGCTCGATCATGAACGATTTTCCAGCGGGGTTTCCCGTTACCTGCAGATACCCAATGGGCTGGACGGCGAAGAGCACGACCGCTATCGCGAAATAATCGAGCGGTTCCTGAGCCGGGAAGCACTGGCACCTTTCGTCCCAGTATTCGAACGGGTTGCGTCTCGGCTGGTGGCGGATCTGCCTAGGCACACTGTGCTGGATGCCGTGGACGACATTGGTGCGGTATTCGCTGTTCGTGCCCAGTGTGCCTGGCTGGGCTGGCCATCCGAGCTGGAGTCGCGACTGTTACAGTGGATGCAGGACAACCGTTCCGCCACCCGGTCGGGAGAGTATGTCCGGAAACGTAATGTGGCGGAACAGTTTGACGAAATTGTCCGCTCGCTGATCCTGCCTCGCCGCTCAGCGGACGGCCAGGCCTCGGACGATATAACCTCCCGGCTCTGCCGCGAGCGGGTCGACGGACGCCTGCTGACCGAAGCCGAACTAGTCTCTATTCTGCGCAACTGGACAGGTGGTGACCTGGGTTCCATTGCGCTTTGTGTGGGTGCGATCCTGGCCTACGCTGCACGACATCCGGAGCTGGTAGCTAAGCTGCGTCATGCACCGGACGATCAGGTGGAGGCGGTGATCGATGAAATACTGCGGCTCGACGATCCGTTTGTCTCCAATCGTCGTGTCACGACCTGTCCAGTGCAGATCGGCGGCCAGGATATTCCGAAGGGTGCCATCGTCAAGCTGAACTGGACCTCGGCCAATCGCGACGAAAACATCTTTGGGTCGAACCGGTTTGATCCCGAAGCACATGCGGCTGCGAACCTTGTATACGGCGCCGGCAAGCACGTTTGTCCGGGGCGCTTGCTGGCCAGCTGGGAGCTGAGAATCCTGCTGCAAGCTCTTGTTGCTACGATACAAACTGTCGAATTGGTGGGCGGCCAACAGCCGGAGCGCGAGACGGCGCCAGCCGGTGGATACCGGCGCGTACCGGTGGTGTTCACCTAGTGGTCGTACAGCCTTTGGATACCAAGATAGAACCTCTAGCGTGTTTACGTGGTTCAGAATTATTCGAAGGATTGGACTCAGCCTGGTCGGAGCGTTTGGCACAGAAATCCGTATTGCAGGATCTTACCAGTGGAGAACTGGTCTGGCATGCCGGCACTACCGCCAAACACTTTTTTCTCGTTGAGTCTGGACTGGTCGCCATTCGTCAGTTGACACTCGAGGGTAACAGCTTCATCGTCACTCTTTTTGGACCAGGCGACAGCCTTTGTATTGCGCCCGCGCTGCAAGGTATTGAATACCCTGGCGATGCGGTAGTTATCAGTGAAACAGCCAATCTGTTGCTGGTTCCTGCCGCACCCGTGGTCGCCGCAATGGCTTCGGATGCCGTATTGAACCGTGCATTAAATCGCGTGATCATTGAACATTCGAAAATACTACGCCACAAGATCGACATCGTCAGCGCTGGACCCGTGCCTCGTCGATTGGCAACACTGATGCTCAATTTGGTAGAGCGCTTCGGTGTGTCAGATAATGATGACCGGGCCTTCGTACCCATTGCGTTGACGCGTGAAAGTGTGGGACAGCTTATTAATGCCCGCACCGAAACAGTGATACGCACCCTGAGTAAATGGCAAAAAGCAGGATGGTTTACCACCTCGCCGGATGGATTCCATATAGATCGGCTTGAAATACTAGATCGTATTATTCACGGACGCCCGCAGCGCAGTAGTAGTCAATAACTAAAAAAACCGCCTCGGTTAACCTCAATCTCCATTATGACCATTGTCATAACACTCCCCTTCTTCAAATCACTAAGCTGATACCAGCCTATAATCGCCCCCGTTCTTGGAGTTGCTGAAGTGTTTGAACAACTCGATCAATGGCGTATCAAACACAAAATTTTCAACCATTTGCCTGCTCTGCCGGAGCAGGAGATTCTTGGTATCGAAGTGTAGGACGCTGCGGACTATGACCGATTGGAGAAGCTTCTATGGCACTGATGATTACTGACGATTGTATCAATTGTGATGTTTGTGAGCCGGAATGTCCTAATAGTGCAATTACCCAAGGAGCCGAAATCTATGAAATCGACCCAGCCTCCTGCACCGAATGCGTAGGCCACTTCGATGAACCTCAGTGCGTTTCGGTCTGTCCGGTTGACTGCATCATCACAGACCCTGAAAATGAAGAGAGCAACGAGGAGTTGACAGAAAAATACAATCGATTGACCGCTTAATACTGACCGGTCGTTCATCAATTATGGCCTGTTTTCTTGATCAGATGGGTCGTGATGGTCTGGTAGACGCCCTCTGCTTCACCCATAATTTTTCCGGGTCAACGCGATGCACTAAGCTGGAAAGAGTGAGTCTCTTTAGCCAACCCTTTGTGCGGCATTCCCGGTTCTGGTACGCTTTGTCACTTGGCATCCAAGTGGTGCTCGAACCATATCTCCAAGGCCACCAGCAGCCAAATCAAGGTCCCGTAGAACGCTGCATGTTGCGTACGATGGAGCTTGACCACGTTATCCAGGTAATCGCTGTTGAAAAATCCGCGGCGTTTTAGTGTGATGATGCTGTCATAAGCAAGGCTCTGCAAAGCCGGTTCGGTCGTCATCCAGACACCGAACGGCAGCCCGAATCCGTGTTTCTTTTTCACCAGAATCTCGTCAGGAAGAAAACCCTTCATCGCCTGTTTGTAGAAATAGCGCAGCTTTCCAGGTTTGAGCTTCCATCTGCTGGGCACGCGGCAGGACAATTCAAGTAAAAGATCGTCGAGCATCGGATATACCACCTTTACCCCTGCCAGCTCACACATGGTTGAGACCTTTCTAAGATCGTTATCGGCCAACGTGAACTTCCAATCGTAATACAACATCCGATTGATGGCGGTGGCATCAGTAATTTCCGAGTAGCGCTCGCGTTGTTCACGTATCGGTGCATCCGGATCGACGGTTTCCAAAAAACCGTCGGCAAACAAACCGGCTGTTTCGTCGCGCCGCAGAAAATTATATGTCTCCATTCGATCCGGCAGCGGAAGGTCGGCCTGGTTCAAGAAGCTTCTCGCCTTTGACAATAGAGAAAAACCAGCGAAGGAAGTTTTAGGTACGAGTGGTTCGATCAAGCCTTTTCTCAATAAAGCAGTAAGTCTGTTGAAGCGCTCAAAAATCTGCTGCGTCGCATAGCGTTCATTGCCGGCAAACAATTCGTCTCCGCCGTCACCGGCGAGCATAAGATCCACCCCATTTTCTTTGGCAAGACGGGCGCAATAGAAGGCGGGAATCGCTGACGAGTTACCGAACGGCTCGTCATAGGCGCGCGCCATACGCGGCAGAAAATCGACCACATCGACCGGCGTGACGAAATATTCATGGTGATTCGTTTTGAATCTGCGTGCGGTAATGCGTGCGTATGGTGTTTCGTCGTAGCCTTTGGCGTTAAAGCCAATCGAAAACGAACGGGCTGCCCTAGCGGAGATACCTGAAAGTACACCGACCACCGTGGAGCTGTCCAACCCTCCGCTCAGGAAGGCACCGGCTGCACCACCCTGATTGAGCGCTGAACTGACGTCCTCTCGAAGCACCCTGTGGAGTTCTCCCGAGAGTTCCCGAGAAGTCTCTTTCGGATTTTCATCGAAGCGCGGTTTCCAGTAGGTTTCGCAGGAGAAGCTGCCAGCATGGCATTTCAGCACCTGCGCCGGCCCAAGCTTGCGGATACCTTGATAGATCGTACCCGGGCTTGGAATCATCTGAAAATAGAAATAATCGTATATGGCCTGGTTGGAAACCCGCCGTTGCAGTTTGGGATGCTCGGCGAGCACTGTTAATACCGTAGAGAAAATCAGACCACCGGAGGGATCGGAAGCATAATACAGACTGTGCGTCCCCACACGGTCTAGTATGAGCCAGCCGATCCCGGCTTTGGTATCTATCAGGACAGCCGTGAACTGTCCTCCAAGCGAATCCAAAAAACTCTCGCCCCGCTGTCTGTAGGCATGGATCAGTGCACTGGCATACCCGTTTTCTTGTGACAGACGTCTAAGCTCGGAGGAGGGCCAAAGGAGATGCCCGGCGACGCACCCGATCACTCCATCGACCGCCACGGGTTTGGTCTGGATCGCCGAAAGGATCCCGTTTCCGGCGGCGACAGTCTCCGGCTTGGATTTGGCTCCCAACTTCCGGAGTCCTTCTGCGAAATGACTCTCGAACATCCGGTCATAGCCGGTAAAAAAGGCACCTGAAAAATGCATTATTCGTTTAAAAGGAGCTGGTTGGATTTAGAGATGATAACCTTAGAGGCGTCCTTGGAAAGTCGCGAGGCCAGCCTGGAAGAAGCGTGAACCAAAAGCACAACCGCAGGAACACGAAACGAACAAGCAGCAAGATCCTTGACAGCCATAACAGACCGTTACCGGAGAGTGTGAGGATCCCCAGAGTGGTTATCTGGGTCAGAGGATAGAGCTTGCACGTTGAATGACCGCACCACATGGATAATTTGTAATTAGTCAAACCACGCTCCACGCGTCAAGAGACAGCCTCTTAGAAAAGTAAATTGATCATTACTTGACCGGCGTTGAAAATCCTTTTGGCTTGATCGCAAGAACAGAACAGCCCACTTGGCGCAGGACCGAATCTGCCGTATTTCCAATAAAAAAACCTGGGATCCCTGTTCGTCCCACCGTTCCCATAACCAACAAATCGATATTCTTGTCATTCGCGATTACAGGGACTAAATGCTTTGCATCTCCTTTGTGAAAGTGAATCTGTATCTTTTCTTGTTCCAGTCCGATTTTTTCCAGCGCTTCGTTCAACCACTGGCGATGCTTTCGTTCCTCGTCCTGAACCAGTCTATCAACTGTCTTTGCATTGAGTGTCCGGCCTCGCATCTTAGTCTCCCCAAAGAGGTGCCATGTATGAACCACATGAAGCTCGGAACCAACAAGACTGGAAATATATTTACCCCACTTAAGTACGCTGTTCGCGAGAGCACTTTTCTCTTTATCACCCGCAAGCAGATCGACAGCAATCATTATTCTTCTCAATTCAGTATTAAACGTTGGTTTAAAAATCCATACCGGACAAGGACTCAGGTGAAAAAGCTGCATATCCGTACCGCCAAACAGAATAGATTTTTAGCGCAGGTTCGTTTTCGGCTGGTTTCATGATCAGATCAAAACCACCCTTTTGCGCTTCACGAATTATTTTTAAATAGGGCTTTCCACTAGATTGTTTGATCGATACCTGGATTCCGCTTTTCGCAAGCTCAGAAGAGATATCCTTCAACTGTTCCAAGTTGTCTTCCATTATCCATTGCTTAAGATCAGACGACTCTACACTTTTCTTCTGGCCATCCGGTGTATCTAAAACGCTCAACAGCGTGACCTCTGCGCCTGCGTCTTTTGCGACAGTAGCGGCTTCGGCAACGAACGTTTGCTTGTCATCGCTACCGTCCACTGCCAAGAGAATTTTCTTTATGTTTTTCATATCGATTAACCTACCTTAATAAAAAATCGCGTTTACTGAGCTGAAATAACTGCTCCGTGCATCTTCAAAGAATAAGCTGACTTTCTCCGTCAGACCTGGATTTACACTGGGTATATTGTATCCATAAATAATTGGTACCTATTCAGTTCAACACTTGTGGTGATCATCTCTTCGACAAGACGGAATATAGCGATTAGGCGCCTTGGTAGTGGCAACAGATAGTCATGGCGTTCGCAAATGTCACCTACAGACAGTGAGAGTATCCTTTACTGGCTTTCGATATTGAGCGTTAACGGTGGAACTCTCCGGCCCTTTCGGGTTGGTATACGACTTCCACGATTCGCACCTTCAGCATTCCGCCGCCCGGCCGCGGCCACTCGATGTGATCACCGGTAGATAACCCCAACAATGCGCTGCCTACCGGAGCGAGTATCGAGATGCGCTCTGCACTGTCATCCATATCTTTCGGATACACCAGTGTCAGGCAGAACTCCTCTCCTGTTGAGATGGCAAAGCGCACTTTACTGTTCATGGTCACCACATCAGACGGCACGTCCTGTGGCTCGACCACATCAGCACGATCAAGTTCCGCCTGCAGCTCGATCCTGCCTGGAAATGCTACCGCCGGCAGTCCATTAAGAAGCTTATCCAGACGATCCAGATCCTGTGATGTCAAAATGATTCTTGGTCGTTTGCTCATTCAAGATCCTCGTTAATCGGTTCGTTTTAGACAACAGGGTCCAACCAGCATAGCCATGGGCAGGGCCAACATTTTTCTAGTGTACCAGGGTGACATCTGCTGGCGTATTCATTTCCGTCGGTGTATCCCGCTACCAGTGTAAGCGGCTGCAATCCTTCAAAATGGTGCCGGTAAGCAAGTTTTTCAGAGGCACTTGCCGGCTAGGTCGTAGCTTCATTTGTGCACCACTGAATTGCCTCTTTGTAGTTGCTGAATGAGCGAAACTCCCATGTAGACTGCCAATGCATCATGAAGTTAGCGTACTCTTTAAAAACAGCCTCTATATGTTCTCCTTTGCCAATGTTTGCGACCTTCAGGTTCTTCTTATAGTGTGATGCAGCCTTGTCATGTGCTGCCTGGATCTGAGCATCCTGCCTCGTGATACGAGAGACATCAGCGTCCGTAAAATCGAATATTTGATATTTGATATCGTCAAATTTTTTGTCGCCATAATGGAGATCATCTGCTTCACGCACTTCACTGAAGGATACTTTACCAAAGAACTTGACGTATGTTCCGTCATCATTCCATGTCAATGTATAGGGCATAAGTAGCCTCCAAATTATCCCAACGCTCAAGCTCAATCGGTGCGAAAAGTGGCGCGAGGAACGTATGAAGCTTTTCGCAATATTTGAAAGCACTTGTGTGTGGCGAATTCCAAATTCATGCACACCATTTTTTTCTGTAAAAGCCTAGGGCAGTGTGGGCGCCAGAAATAGAGGTACAAGTTGTTTGTAAGTTGCGTTTGAACTTCATCGCTAACAGCAGCCGGTGTATCGCCAATAAGTCACTGATGTCGAGGATGTTGCTTCATCGACAGAGTTGTTGACTACCACTACCTTCGTGCCATCGGCCCCGCGAAGTTTGACGATCGCAGTCAATAGATGCGCAAAGCATATCAGCAGGTGTTTATAGTCATGGATCATTCTGTAAGCCTGCGGGAGAAGGTTACTGGGTTGGGCCGGATATCTATGTTGCTAAATCAACTACCAATCGAAGTGCGGGCAGTACGATGAACTTCCAGAGCGTGCCATGGCGATGCCCTGCCCATCGCACCTGCTGCTGGTGCTATCCATCACACGCTTGACTCCAGATATTCCCTCTCTCCGCCTCCTATCCGGTACTCCATGCCCTGGGTCGCTTCATTCCAGCGATCTTACAAGCCTGCTTTACATATCCGTAAGGAAACAGCTGGAACAGTACTCTCTTGGCATCTCTACCGTAGCCTGCATCGTCCGCCAGATGTTTTATGACGAACCTGGCATCTGCAGCGACCCGGTGTTCACCATAATAGCTGCGCATGAATCGAATGACCTGCCAGTGGTCATCCTCGAGTGCTATTTGCTCCGTTGCCGCAAGTTCGTGTGCTACCGACTCGTTCCAGTCGGTGGGATCGACCAAATAATCTTCATCATCCGTAAGAATCTGACTGCTTTCTGTTGATATCATCTTTAGTTGCTCCTTAACCCTACGGCCGGACCTGCAGATCCTTGGCACCGCAGAGGGTTCAATCACATTTATTCACCTACAGCAGGACAGTCCAGAATATTCGATAAGCTTTGTGTTATCTAACGAAATAATTTGGCAGTTAATATCGAATTCTTCGATATAATTTCAGGTCGCCCATCTCTAAGGGATCCGAGATGCTCTATTCAAATTAGGTTCGCAATTCTGGAGCCAATTGCAGCTGGCTGCAGACGCAGCCCAAACAATGGGCGGATATTTATGATAGAGTGCAATAGTAGTCTCCGGGTCGAGTGATAAAATCTGTTTGAAATTGACACCGCGATCACGCCGCCTGATGGCGGCTGCTCTGTTGTCTGGTAAAGTTCTCGGCAGCGATCTGTCAACCGAGATATTTTACTGCATCTGGAATTCCAGAGGTGTTTCCAAATGGAGGCCTCATTTTCGTGAAGGGCAACAGGTGCTCTTCTTCCAAATTCCTGCCTGATAGCAAGCGGATTAAACCACCGAACAGTTGTTGTTATGGATAATGTTCAACGATGTTTATTGAGCGTCCATATTCCGCAGCCGTCGGTTGAGTGTCTGACGGGTGATGCCCAGCATGGCTGCGGCCACTCCCTGGTTGTGGTTTGTTCTACGCAAAGCCTCTTTTACCAGAAACAGATCCGCTTCCTTAAGTGTGGGAAATCGCCCTGTCACCGCAAGAGTAGACTCCTCAATCGTTTCAGGGCCTTGCTTTCCTGTGGAGGGAAGTGTCTGTTCTTTCCGTATGGCCTCCGGAAAGTTTTGCATGGATAGAACAGGACCGGAACGGTGCTGGGCGACGGCGTTATAGACCAGCGATCTCAACTCCCGAACGTTGCCGGGAAATTCATAGACCGACAACAGAATCAACAACTCCTCCGGCGGTGTCGGAACAGGCTTGTTCTGAGATTGGGCTGCTTCCTCGATAAAGTGCTGCAGCAGCAGTGGCAAATCGTCCGGGCGGTTGCGCAATGGGGGCACATTGATCGGATGGCTGGAGAGCCGGAAGAAAAGATCCTGACGAAATTTACCGCGCACCATCTCAGCGCGCAGATCCTGGTTGGTCGCCACAACGATTCGGGCATCAGAGACCTGTGAAATATCCGAACCCAGCGGATAGAAGGTATGGTCCTGCAGCAGGCGCAACAGTTTGACCTGAGAGGTCATGTTCAGATCGCCAATCTCATCCAGAAACAGGGTGCCACCGGCGGCACTGGCGATTATTCCCCCTCTATCTCTGTCGGCACCGGTGAATGCCCCTTTGACATGGCCGAACAGCGTATCGGAAAACATATTGTCGTCCAACCCGGCCACATTCAGACTCACCATCTTCCCGGTTCGTCCACTTGCCTGATGCAGCGCTTGGGCAATAAGCTCCTTGCCGGTGCCGGTTTCCCCGAAAATTATTACCGGCTCCCTGCTATCGGCGATAGCTTCAATGTATCGAAACAATACCTGCATGTCGCGCTGGCAGGTAATGATGTGGGAGAAACTTTCGGGCCGTTTCACCCCATTCTCTATCAGGCTGTGCCGCAGCGCACCAACCTCCTGGCGCAACCCCCTGATCTCCAGGGCACGCCGCACACAGGAGACAAACCGGCTCTCCTCTACCGGCTTGACCAGGTAATCAAAGGCCCCTTCCTTCATGCAGGAGACGGCTGTCTCCAACTCCTGAGAAGCCGTCATGACAATCACCGGTACTTCCGGGTAATTCTGCACCAGTTGCGGCAGCAGCTCGGTGCCGGAGACGTGGGGCATGAAAAGATCCAGTACGATGACGCCCGCCTTTTCCGATTGCAGAAGAGGAATCAGCTCCCTGCCGTCACTTAAAGTAGTCACGGATTGAATACCATGACTGTTCAGCAGATAACCCGCCCCAAACAGGATTTCCTCTTCATCGTCAACCAGGACGACAGGAAGATCACTCTCTTTCTTCGGCACAATCCTCTCCTATCTGACTCCGCAAAATACGGGCAGCTGCATGATCACATCCGTACCTTCACCGGGTCGCGAATTCAGTGCCATCTTACCTTTGTGATTCTGGATAATTCGGTAAGATATGGACAACCCAAGTCCGGTGCCTCCATGTTCACCCTTGGTGGTAAAGAAAGGATCGAACACCCGGCTGTGATTCTCCTCAGAAATGCCCGATCCCTGGTCGCTGACGGTGACCCTGATAAATTCTCCCCCTTCTTCCAGCGTAGCTGTTATTCGGACAGCAGCCGATCGCTTCGGTAGTGATTGCAGCGCGTTCAGGATCACATTAATAAAGACCTGTTCCAGCTGCTGCGCGTTACCACGCACTGATGGAAGCGGCTCCAGAATATCCAACCGGCAGTCATCGCACAGCATGTGAATTTGATTTTGCAGAATCGACAACGCTGTGCGCAACACCTCCGCAACGTCCACTTCATGGTCGAGTTCTCCCTGGTCCGGACGCGCCAGGTGTTTCAGGTTGCCCACAATAGCCTCTATTCTGCGAGCGCTTTTTTCTATACCTTCGAGCAGACGGGGCGTACCCGTCAGCGTCTGTTCCAGCGATACGCCTCCCACTGTGAAATCTCCATGTTCTGTCCGATACAAGGTCAGTATCTTGAGGATATCGTGCCAGCTTCTGGATAGTATCGATACATTAAACTGAATGGCGTTGTTGGGATTGTTGATTTCATGCGCCACACTCGCCGCCAGAACACCCAGTGAAGCAAGACGTGCGTTTCTCATGGTATGCGCCTCCAACAACCGCTTTTCGGTGATGTCCTTCAGAATAACCATTGCGGTGGCAACATTACTTTCCATCCGCAGCGGCACGATACGCAGCTCCCACCAGTTGGGGTCGTCTCCCGAAAACTGGATCTCACTGGCTTCCCCGGATTTAAGAACTTTTTCAAGAACAGTTCTGTATTTTTCATGAACCTTTGCCGGAAAAAAACCGGTTGAATCTCTAACATTTCCGCTTTCATTTATCCTCGGCAAGGGACGATTGATCATCAGACAGTTATCTTCCCCATCCACTGTCATGATTATATCGGGTGACTGATCGAAAAGGACGCGCAGCTTCTGTTCTGATTCGCGCAGTTCCTGCTCGATCTTCATTCTTTCCCTGATACCGGCTCGCGTAATTAAGACGAACAATGCCATCGTCAGGGTGAGAAGTCCGCCCCCTATCAGAACGATATTGGGTCCATTCGCGAATCCTTCCGCACTGCGAAAATTATCAACCGGCGCACTGGTAATCGACCAAACGCGATCGGCAACCGGAAATGTTTGGCGTACCCTCTGAGCATCTTTCAGGCTCCACTTAGGGACCTTGGTATAGTCGATATCGGTGTGCGGATTTGGATCCAGCCGACTGGCATAAAAGTCGAGAAATTGTTGACCGGGTTCTGCTGACTCATCCAGCACAAGGAATTCCACGCCGCGCGGCTCCAGTCGAGAGATAGCGGCGGTGGCAAGATCGGCTATACGAAACAGACCCACAGCAAACCCCAGAAGTGCTTTTTTTCGTTGCGCCTCTGTCGTGACAGGCAACCCGTTAATGTAAACAGGCTGGATGGCTATAAATCCATACTGTGAGCCGTTGTTCCGAACCAGTCTGATTCGACCACTGACCGTCAACTCTCCATTGATCCAGGCATGCTCCATCAGCTTACGGTACAACGGTTCAGAGCCGTAATCGAAACCCAATGACTGTCCATCCGATGGTTGGGGTTCCATATAAGTCAGAGTGAATCGATTGACAACGGTGCCAGACGGGTCAGAATTTTGCTCCGTAGCAAGTTGATCCAAAGAGGGTAAAACATGCTTGGTCAGGGCAATCCATTCCAGTGCATGGATACCGCGGTAACGGGCCAGCATCGCCCGTGCGAAAAGTTTGAACTCCGATTGGGTCACATATTCGGACGAGCGAAACAGGTCCCGTATCGCCTTGACCGATTCCAAACCATCCTCGATTCCTTGTTGCAGAGCATTATTGCGGTTGTGCGCTTCCCAACTGAATTCAGTCTGGCGGTGACTGTCCAATTCGCCTTTTATGGTAAAAAAAGCACTTAGTGTCACTGCCATTCCAGCCAGAAACACCATGACCGGAAGCCAATGCTCTCTAACCGGACTATGCTCACTATCCATCTTGACAACACTCATATAGCTGACGTTGGACATTCTGTTGTCTTCACGATAGTGGTCACGAGAACAAAAGCAGCATCTATCAATTCACAATTAAAACTGGATCAGTGCTCGTGTCCTGCTCATCTTTGCAGAATCGTCAACAGCGTAAACGTGGGCTGAATAATGATTGTATATTCGCTCTTTGCCCCACCAGACCCCAACTGATAACTACCGATTTCCAGAGACACGAGCCTTTGCTTGTTTGCATTACATTTTGGCACTGTAGGAGGTTGATTTTGGCGGGTCTTCGGAATTGCTCTGAATATCTCTATCGCCTCTTTGGCTTGTACTTAAAGCGTGGTTCCCTTCTAACTCTAATACCCGTCAGAATAAATCATTACGAGGAGCAGTTTGGGCACGAAGAAAAATACGCTTTCCTACATTCAGTGAGACATAAATGCAGTCAAATCAGACTTAACAACGCCAACACAACAAACAGTACAACGATAAAGATTCCCGCTTCTATCAATATAGTGACTGGCGATTCTACGAATTTCCCTTTGACTTTCGACTGCATTTTTTTAAGGTTCCGTTTTTACAAAATGACTATCCGAATCGGGAGACATATTTTGGCTTTTAAACTGAGAATCCAGCAAGGCGTATCCTTCATTCACCCTATTCAGTTTTTTCTTCAATCTTTTGCGACTGGCGTTATCTTTCTCATTTTTAATTTTCTGGCGAAGTTTTTTTTCTTCGGTCCTGAGCCGCCAAAAATACTTGTTCAAACTATCCTGATGCTTATTTTCTTCCTGGCCTGTCAAATCCAACAGGTCATTTAATTTCTCTGTGAGCTTTTGGTACTTCATTGATACTCTCCTTTCACAAGAAGTGTTTGATCCTAAATCTATGCTATTGAAGCGGTCCCTGAACCTTTATTACTCAACAACCTGCAGGAAACAGGCCAATTTATAAAAATGAAATATTTCATTCTTAAAATCAGTGTGATGGGATCAGTTGGATTACAGAATCGAACACTTGGGGGGATGTAACATAATAAGTACCAAGTAACGGACCGGAGGTTAAAGCAAGTCCACTATTCAATTAAAATTCAATCAACTATATGATAAAGAACGAGCGCGATACGAGATGCAGAAAAATTAGTTTGTTACAACCCAGTCACGTCGTTAACCGGAAACCAGGATGTCGACTACTTGTCAGGTGCTCTTTCGTTCACAGATTCCTTCGTCGCGGCCTGTTCGATTTCATCCTCAACCAGGGACAGTTCTTGATCGATTGCTCTCTGTTCGGGATCGCGGCTGGCGAAGAGTACCTCACCCAACTGTACCAGATTTTTTGCAACATCGTAGGCGTAGGCGGAGTCATTCATCAGCGAAGTCGCCATCGGTGCGGTAATCCTATTTTCCCGGATCAACACTTCGAGGATACCGTTGGCGGTGCTGTCGTTCTCCTCCATCTCCAGTCTGATCGCATCCAGCGATAGCACCGTTGTAGGATCGTCCTGCTCGTTGCGCGCCTCAGCCAAGCGCCGCAGCACCTCGCCCAGCTGCACCCGGATAGAGTTGTACTCCGCGCGGATATCCTCGTTGTCCGAGACGATGTACTGCTTCAGGTTTTTGTGCATATGCTTGGTGTCCTTGATCGCCTCGACGATGTCACGCCCGGCGGCACGCAGTCGAAAAAGCTCATCAGACTGTGCCGGCGTCATATGCACGTTGGCCCGGCTGATAAAGTTGACGATTGCACTGTACAGCCCTTTGACGTTCTGGTTGTACTCTTGGTCGATATCGATCGGCATCACTTTGCTTTCGCTCTTCACAACCTCTTCCAGGTTTTTCTCCGAAAGAATATCGTGACGATGCAGGCTCAGTCCGTGGACGATAATCGCGAAGGCGTTGTCATACAGGTGCAAAGTCTCCTTTCGCACTGCCTCTATCGCGGTATCCGGCAACTCTATAACCGAATCGTTGAGATATTTTGGTTCTGCCCTCGCGAGTTTCTTGTCCGGCATCACGCGCATCAGAAAATTCACCAGCTGATTGGTGAAGGGCATCATGACCACGATACCGATGGTATTGAAGATGGAATGGAACACCGCCAGCTTCAACGTCCAGTCATCCTCTGCAATGCCAATCGCGCTTGCGATAATGTCCACTCCTATCATCAATTGATAAATCAGTGCGATGGCAATCACCGCGGTGACACAGTTGAAGATCAGATGGGCTCCCGCCAGACGCTTGCCCATCACGTTGGAGCTCAGGGCTCCGAGAATCGCCGTGATGGTGGTGCCGATATTGGCGCCGATCGCCAGACCCAGTCCATTCTCATAGGTGATCTGCCCGGCGGCCAGCGCGGTGATGATGATCACCAATGTTGCATGGCTCGACTGCATGACCACCGTTGCAAACACACCGATCAGGCTGAACAACAACACACCGGAATAGCCATCGACCGCAAACTTGGTCAGGTCAATGGTGTCCTTGAACGCCTCGAATCCCTCTTTCATGTAGTGGATACCGAGAAATAGAAAGCCCAATCCAGCCAGGATGTAGCCAATACCTTTGAGGCTCTTGGAGTTCTGGAAAACCAGAATGATGCCGAACACCAGCATCGGCATCGCGTAGGCTGAAATCTTCACCTTCATGCCCAGACCTGCGATCAGCCAGGCGCCTGTGGTGGTTCCCAGGTTGGCACCGAAAATGATGCCGACACCAGCTGCCAGTGTGATCAGCCCAGCCCCGAGAAAGGAGATGGTAATGACCGACACCAGCGAGCTGGATTGCATCAGCGTGGTGGAGACGACACCAAAGGAGAGACTTTTCCAGATGTTGTCCGTGGTCTTGCGCAGCAGTCTTTCCAAAAGTCCGCCGGTGAAAGCCTTGAACCCCTCTTCCAGCGAGAGCATGCCAAACAGGAAGATCGCCACACCCGCTGATATCTCCTTGAAATCCGGGCTGATCCAGAAACCGTACGCCAAAACCAGTAGAATGGTTGGCAAAAATATTTTTCTCGTCATATGTAAGCTTATCTCTTGATTCGAGTTTCGAGGCTTGAGAGTTATGTATCCAGGTAGGTTGATTAAATCGACGTATTACAATCTATTTTTTTCAACCTGGCTCACCAGCCGAATCCGATCATCTGTGTCGCTCTTATGCTCGACTTCCGGTTCAACAAGGATTTTTGGCAGTTGCTTAGTTCGGGCTCTTCTAATCCTTCCAAATGCTCGTACGAAGAACGGCGCAAACTGTGCAACGAGAAAAAAAACGGATGTAATTACAACACCTTCAATGCCAATAAGCTCATAGGCGGCAAAATTTAGGTAGAGAAATACTATGCCCACAGCCGCTCGCAGGAAGACATTGAAACGATTACCGTTATCGAGGTTCCCGAATTCATCACGTTTCATGGCTTGGTACTCCTAACATTCCGCGTTCTTAGCATGCGGACTTGCCTTAAACCCCTTACAAGGGGGGCGCACAAAGCCAATCTTCCAAAAATGCTGGCTGATGAGTCGCCCGGCTCTCCTCAACTGCCCGTTATCTATCTCTTTTTGTCTTACCTGGTGTTTCACATACCTTGGGATAATCTCCGCGTCTACTCCGACCGCATACCCATTTGCCCAGAAGTGAATGACCCGGTACGAACTTTTCCGCAGGTATGGGAAGCCCGTGAATAGCCTCAGAGCAGTTCGACCTTTGACTACTCACTAGCATGTCCTCAGGTCGTGGGTTTCCAGACGCCAACAAGTACTTTGTACTGCTTATTCCGATAACTAAGCTATGCGATGCATATCCTGGACCAGGCATCCGAAAATCTATTGATAGATCTCTGTGTAAGAACTGTTTCTTAGGTCATCCAGTGGATGGAGGTATTTAGTAACTCATTGAATTTTCTAGATACTGGTCATTGTCGGGATAACCAGAAAGTAAAATAGCCTTCGGCTTTCAGACAAGAATTGGTCAGGCGCCAATAATCGTGTAAACGGCGAAACTCTTAGGATATTGGGTGTAACAAAATAGCTTTAAATGCAGAATATTTTAAAATTCGAGCGGTAGATCGATCTAATAATCAATGACTTAGTCGGCTTTTGTGGATCATGTAAGTTTACTGTTTCGTTACACTCTCTCATACTGAATGGTTTTTTATTGATTGCCGGAATCGAACCAAGGTACACGGCTTGCAGGCCGCTGCGATTCTATATATTTCTATTACTTACAGCTTGTGCCACTCGCTACGCCTCTCAATAAGGCATAAAATTCCTATTCTGCGCTTTCATAAAATCCTTAGCCCTTGATTTCGCGTTAATATTTGTTGCATACCGCATATCCGCCGTCAAAACCTAAGCAGCAGCCTTACTTTAGGTTACGAGATGGATAAAGGCATCTGAGAAACCCAAAGGGTTGTCAATGGCGAGAGTCATTGGACCGGATTCTGGAAATACCCCACTCCCACATAAATCGAACAGAGCAGCGATCCACTCGATACTCGTCGAACAGCTATTGATGCATTCGCGCAAGTTACCGCGCCAGGGAGTACCGACGATCTCATGGTTGGCGTCGAGAATCACGATAGCGTCGCGACTGTTCTGGTTCTTGTCACAGTTCCAACCACCGACATCCCAGCCTACAAACCAACCTGTTCTTTGGCTAGCGCCTATCATCGTTGGCCGCTATTCTTTTTGGCAATCACTCTGTAGTCACCCCTTTTTGTCTCCGGGTTCAGGATGCGCTGTTAGAACGATGAAGTCGCTGTTTTCTAGCGCGAGTTTTCCTTCGCGCCACAGACGCACGGGATCGACAATCACATCGATAATAACGGGTGCAGTCTTGACACCTAGTACACGCACGATGACGTACTGCCGTAGACGATGTGAAGTCCTTTCTCACCAAAATCCAATACTCGATCGGTAAAAGGGCCAAATGCGGCAAGATTCAACTCGTTGATTCTCATCCTGGCTTCATGCCCCTTTTTCCGTGGTTAACAAGCGGTTGACGAGAAGCTCTTTGATATCCTCTAGTGCCTCTTTGAGTAATTCCGGTTTTGTCGGATCATAGGGGTCATCACCACCGAGTAGTTCGGCGGGAAGTTTCTGACGAAGCGCGGAAATATCATCAGTGAGAAGTTCCAAAGCCGAGGCATCCATTTCCATGTCGCGGATAGCACGCAGCAGGCCACTTAGTGCGTCGTCACGTTCGAGTACCTCATCTACAGAGACGGACGGCCATGTCTTGATGGCAACCTTCTCCAGCCAGATGCCCGCACCGCCTAGCCCCGTTGCCAAGGCACGGTACTCCTGGGTCCAGCGCTCACGATCTGCATGCAATGTCGAATGTGTGGCGCAAGCACCTTGTAGTACCAGGCGCACAGCGACTGGCCTGCCTTCGGCAGCATCTGATGCTGACTGCAGGCCTTCACGCACTTGCTCATAGATATCATCAATTGTTTCGCTGGCAGAAACATCCAGCTCACAGAGAGACCAACGCATCACATCGAGATCTCGATGTTCAACCTCCGCAATCTCTACATTTTTGACCGAAACCAGCGTACAGCCCTTAGGCCCTAATTCACGGATGTGTCGTCCCTGGATATTTCCCGGAAATACAATCCATGGATCCTGGCTCACCTCTTCACGATTATGAACATGCCCCAGGGCCCAGTACTGATACCCTTTGGACCGTAACCCATCAACGGAGCAAGGTGCGTAAGGCTCATGGCCTGGTTTACCATCCAGGCAGGTGTGCAGTAGGCCGATATTAAAAAGCTGTGGATCACCCTGAGGGTAGGCTTGAGACAAGTCGTCTGTTACAGCCCGTGTAGCGAAGCCCTGACCATAAACCGCTACATTCAGATCTTCCAGAACAATCTGTTCCGGATGCTTGGTCGAGAACAGCGTGACATTGTCCGGTAATCTTAGGTGTTTTGTAATCTGACTGGCAGCATCATGGTTACCCGCCACGAGAAAACGCGAATGCCTGCATCACGCAGCCTTCCCATGCGTTCTACATAATAAAGGCCGGTGTTGTAATCCTTCCAGTCGCCGTCATACAGATCGCCGACCATGAGTACAAATGCCACTTCCTCACCAATCGCCAAATCGATCAAGTTGTCAAAAGCGCGGCGCGTGGCACTGCGGATTTCTTCTACAGGTGCGCCCTCATATCGCTCCAAACCATGTAAGGCACTATCGAGGTGAATATCTGCAGCGTGAATAAAGCTGAATTGTTCAGACATAGTATTTACTTGCGTGCTAATTTCACATTGATATTTAACTGTTCATGGGATTCTATTTTTTTATTTAAATCCAGAAATAATGGATATTTTTCAATAGAGTATCATCATTATACCAATTTACCTTTCACCCAATACCAAAGGCGCCGCCAGAATCCGCCTGGAAAATTATCTACTTGCGACAGACCTGAGTGATTAGCAAGACCGTTGCCGGACGAGGCTGTGCCGTAGTATCGGGCCTTGGCAGCCCGATCACGGCGATGCTCAGCTATAACCTGCTCATCAGTCCACCGACCTGCCTCGATGACCCGACCCTGCCTAATCACGTAATGAGATTTGCACGCAAGCGACCAATTACCGATGGATGGGTGCAGAGATACGGTTTCACCATCAAAAGTCATCTTCCAGTCTGTAGGTGTAAAGGGCGTCACCACTTCTTCCCCGCACCCACAACAACAACTGTGCGCGGCAATCCCGTATTCCATTGAAATAAAGAGAACACCCGGGCTGATCACGTCGGGAATATGTTGTACAAATCTATGCTCTAAACGGGTATAGCGCATCATTTCGTATCACCATTCAATAGCATGTTGCCATCTGTGGTGTAGGTGCAATGATGCTCGCCCTCCAGATCCCGATAGAATCCACGCAGCTTCTTCCACTTGATAACAGCTAGGGCACCGTTAAGCGCATTCAGATCTGCCACTTGAATATTGGACGAATAGATATCCTTCTCCCCACCGCCCACGTACGAGATACGTCCCTCGTGCACATGGTCACGTTTTTCCGGCGTGCTTGTGGTCACACGCAGGATGCCTCCCAACGATCCGTTCTCCAACTCCAGGCCCATGCCCACATCGATAAACGATACGCCCGTCTCTTCCAGTTTTTCGATTACCTGTCGTTTCTCTTCCCCTGCATCCATTGAGACAAAGGCGAACGTAACCCCATCGAGAAGATGAAGGTTGGTCGCATCAAGCGCCACAGCATGTGTGACAATCCTGCGGTGCATTCGCGAATAGATAGACTTCAGATAGTCGACCTTCTTTGGCGCCTCCCGCAACTCCTCTATTGATGCCGCTCCAGGCGAACGAAAAGCGTTATGTTGCAGAAATTCATCATCATCGAACACCCTAATCTCACGAACCGGTGTCTTAGCCACAAGATCGAGAATATAGCCTCCCGTCCCTCCACCACCGATGATCGCGACAGTTTCGGATCTTAGCCGCTCCGTCAGTGCCCCGATTCCGACCCTGTCAGACGCAGTTTCTGTGTAGTTAAACACACTATCTTCCTCCGCTTCCGGTGTTCGGAAGATGCGCGGTGTCGAATCTGACTTCAACACCACAGCTGGACCCGACAATATCGCGGCATACGTCGTCATTTTGTGAAAATAATCTGTATACCCACCATTTGGCTTACTCGAAAAAGAGTGCTTTGCCCGAAGGCCATGCCCAAGGTCGAAGTTTCCGCTCTGATGCGAAATCTGCTGGATCGGTGAACCGTTGGAGTCGCAGGGGAAGTCGCCGTCGAAGTGCATGACATGCGTATCCGGCCTCCGCGTTTGATCTCCAGCCATGGTCAGGCTGGAGATCAGTGTTCCTGTTTTCACCTGCTTCTCGGCATTCACGTAAGGCACTTCGCGCATCACCAGGAAGCCACCCACGACCTGCACAAAGTAGCCTTCATCACGAAGACGTTTGAGATCTTCGTTACGACTGAACAGTGCGCGTGACATTGAACACGGTCCCCTTCTTCTTGACATCGACGGTACCACCAGCAGCAAGTTCACCAGCATGCGGCTTCGAGGCAGCATGGCGATAGGTCATCGAAAAAATAACATTGGCGTCATGAGCCCCAGGAAACGCGAGCTGTACAATTTGCTCAAAGGTGACCTGCTGATCCTCGACCACGCGGGGACGCGAATTTACGATGATCTCATAGGTCTTGGTCGGTTGTTTCTGACCTTCCTCCAGGACGTCGCTCAAGTTGTCTTTATCGGGATGCTCTTCGGTAGTCATAATCGTTGATTCCTTAATGTTGCACCGGACGGTGCCCGGCTTCTAAGGTTTCAATCGATGCAACTTTGGTTAACCGGTAAGGTCACCCGAAATATTTTTTCAATGGACCGGTCGGGGTCGGCCCGCACACAAAGAAGGCGGGGCATCTCGGGCACGTCCGCGACGATGCCTTGGCGGGAAAGCGTCCACCACGAATTTCCTCCAGAAAGCCTGAGAGCTTGTTTTTCCGGGTTTGAAGCTTCCTCGCCGACAGGTCGAGCGGCCGTGCAGTCTGGTCCGATAAGTGGATAAGCTCGACCTCCGCGCCGGGGAAAGTCTGACGAGCCGCCAGAAGAAAGGCAGCGGCTCCGACATCGTCAGCTTCAGCGCTGCGAAAATGCCCCGTCTGAATCCGACGCAACGTGCGGCTCCCATCAGGCCGAATAAGTACGTCATCCGGGCGTACGATAATTTCTTCCGCCCCGAAAGTGAGGCTCAGTGCAGTCGGAGTCTCCGGCGTGTGTCCCTCCCGTTCTTTGAGGAAGAAACGGAGCATGGAGATAGCGAACGTTCTATACTCACCGACGTAACCGTGATCGGCGAGACCATGCGCGGCGAAAGCCTCTCCGATTAGCCCCTCTAAACTCTTATCGCCAACGATCAAGCTAACATCAGCAATCACCGCCTGGAAAACCATGCGAACCGCTTCGTGCATCTGCAAAAACGGAGTCGTGGTCCGCCGCCCACCAACCTGCAAGATGTGCGTGTAGAAAAAACGCCTTGGACAGCGCTCATAGAGGGCCAATTGCGGTCCGGTGAAACGGAGCCCACCGTCTATCGCGAGCATAATGTCCGCCATTTCTGGTGAGGGCGGCAATACCCCCTTCGGGTTGACCGATCGTCTCACTAGATTGGTACCCAATCGATCAATAAACGCGGAAAGCGACCGTTTATGGCCATTCGATTTCTGAGTGGGCGCATAAAGAAAAAGCCGGTCGCGTGCGCGCGATAAAGCAACATAGAAGAGACATTCCTGCTCCTCCGCCTGGCCAGCTTGAAAGACATCCAGCGCGGAACCCTCGGCCCCTTCCACCATGCCGTCCGGTGGTGGGCATGGTGGTGCAGCTGGCTTCCTTGGGATTGTGTCTGCATTGAGTCCAGGCAGGTGAACAGCACGAAACTCAAGTCCTTTCGCTCCATGGATTGTCATGAGGCGCACCGCATCGATCCCCTGGGCAGCTGCCGGCAATTGCCGCAGATCGCGGTCGTCACCAAGTCGCACAAGCCGCCGCACTCGATCGAGCAGCCGGACGATGGGAAGCCCCTGACCGCTTGGCTGAACCCGAAGGAAGTTCATGAACTGCCAAATGGCGATACCGCGCGTACGTTCGGTGATTTCGTCTGATGCACCAATTCGCGCTGCAATGCGCGTCCTATCAAGCAGAATGGTGGCGAGCACTGTCCAGGGCGCCGAGGTACTGTCGAAGCCGACCATCGCCGACGCCAGGACGCCCAAAGCTTTGTGACCCGTATAAGTCAAGCCTGAAATTGCGACAGCATCCCGCAACCACACCGCCGGTTCGCCCTCGTTCGAACGCAAATATTCGAAGACTGTGGCAACGTCCCCAATCGGCATAGCGAATTCAGACATGCAGGCTGCGCGAACAAGGCCCATTGCACGGCGATCGCTGAGGATCGTCAGCAAAGACAGAAGATCCTTGACTTCCGGACGTTCAAACAAACTGCCCAGAAAAAGAACGGGGATGCCCAGTCGCTCAAGATCTTGCCCAATTTCAGAAAGTTTCTCGTTACCAGTACAAAGGACGGCCTGATCGCGATAGACATAGCCTTCGCTCCGCATCGCTTCGATAGCCTCGGCGAGTGCAACGGTTTGCTGTGGTGACTGATCAACCGTGCGGAGCTCTGGATAGCACCCATTTGGTCCACGTTCTGACTCCAGTCCACTGTCGTCATCACCGACCTTCATGCTGGTTGCGAAATTAGAAAAAGTTTGTACTACCTCCTCAACAGAGCGGTAGTTCCGCTTCAGGCGTCCCCGCTTTCCGCCAGGAAAATCTTCCTCGCCGAAACGGATCATGTTGAACGACGAGGCCCCACGAAAGCGGTAGATCGACTGTTTTGCATCACCGACCGACCAAAGATTCCGGCCTTCACCGCACAGGGCCGTCAAAAGACGGATACTGCTGCGATTAACGTCCTGATATTCGTCGACCAGTACATGGTCATACTGCTCCTGCAGATGAGCCCTGATTTCCGCATTTTCCTCTAAGAGCCGGACCGGCATCGATACAAGATCGCCAAAATCGACGCAGTGCGCTTGCTGTTTCAAGTGTTCATAGGCTGTATAAACACGTGCAACCTCTTCTGCACGTGCAGCAGCCTCCTGATCTTCTGGCGAGGTAGCTCTGTCCACCATGTCGCCTGCTAGTTCAGCGTAGCAAGCTGGATCGACGACCTCGTCCTTTGCACGGGAAATTGCCTGGAGTAAATCTGCAATGATTTGAGTCGGGTCATATAAATTGCGGTAATGGTTCAAACCAAGGCGAGGAAATTCATGCTCAAGAAGCTCTACCGCCTCGGTACGGTCCATCATTCGGGGATCCTTTGGCAGCCCCAGCTCTGTATGGAAACGCCGAATGATATCGAGTCCAAATGCGTGGAAGGTGCCTATCCACATGGCTGCGGCTGCCGACTTGTGCTTACGGGCAATGCGGTCTCCCATTTCACCAGCAGCCTTGTTGGAAAACGTCAGCAAAAGAATGCGACGAGGATCAACGCCGTCTTCGAGCAGACCTTCGACACGAGAGGTCAATGTTTGTGTTTTACCAGTGCCTGGCCCTGCTTCCAACAGATAGGCTTCACCACGATGTGCCGCAGCTTTTGCTTGCAGCGGATTGGGCTGACGTTTAGTCGTATCGCTTTCAACAATAGGTGTAATAGTCGGCAATAAAAGCGCATCGAAAAGCTGCTGAGCAACCACATCGAACGGAGCGCGGAGCCTTTCTGCGATCTCCGATGCCGAGCACCCCTCTTCCAGGTGAAGTGCACGCACAACGTGACGAGGCAATAAGAACTCTCGAGCAAACAGGTCCATCTGAACTTCTCGCCGCTGCCTGCGACCGTAGTCCACCACTCTATCAATACCTACTGGTGAGACTTCCGCCGCACGCGCCGGGTCAATCTCTAGTATTGGTTCCTCATCGAGATCATCACCAAGTTCGAGATGGCCGATCTCGTGAGCAACAAGAAACGCCTGCTCAAAAGGCGTTCCAGTATTTTCGTGAAGGATAAGGCCGTCAGCGACAATTAAAGTGGCTCGCCCACCATGGAGCAAAACTGAATCGGTCGCTGTTGCTTCGACGTCAAAACCACGCCGCTGGGCTTCAGCTAGAGCAAAATCATATAGTTGGCAGGGGTCCTGACCGTTTTCCTGAGCCTGCCGATGTAGGTCGGCTGCGATCTGCCTCGCTAGCTCGACCCCGTCCATATTAATCGTCCTCAGCCAACAACTGGGCGCGTTTCGTTTCTGACATACCCGCGTCAATCAACAGTTTCTCAAAAGAAATTGCTTCACCAGCAGTCGGCTTGATGTCGGCCTTATAGCTTCGTGAAAATCCCGGACCTGAAGTTGCAGAGACTACACTTGAAAGCAAATCCACTGTGCAACCAAGTGCTCGCGATAACGCAACAAGAAATGACTTCGGAACAGACTCAATCTTGACACGCCGCTCTCTAAACGCTGTGATAACCTGTCGAGGCACGCCCAATTGATGCGCAACTTCTCTGAGCTGCGGCACCGACAGATTAGCCAACGGGTCTACCTCACCTGCTAACCGAGCTACAGGACGCGCGTGGTTCTGCCATGCTTTTTCTATTAACGCTTCCTCAGTTGCTGAGAGCGGGCTTTCGTCATACTCAGCTAAACGCGAAATTTCTCTCGACAGATCCACCAGCTCATCAGCGAATTGAGGAAAATCCCGCAGATAACTTTCAAGCGTAGCCCTGTCGTGGACTGCTTCGACAGCGAAGGCGTCCAATACTTCTTCGAGTGATGGTGTGGTATTGTCCAGTGTCATTGCTCACCTCCTGACATGGCAGCCCGAAGTGCAGCAAAGGCCTTGTCCCGATGGGTTCTTATCGTTTTCTCGGATTTACCAAGCACCTTGGCAATAGTGACTGCATCAGTATCTTTCGAGTCTATTGGAATACCCTTTCGCAGCATTTCGATGATCCTCATTTGTTCCGGCGGCAAGGTATCAATCGCCGCATCAAGCTGCGACCGGTAATCCGGATCATCAATTTCAGATTGACTGAATGGATCGAAGCTGCCAGCTGCCCGCTCGACCTCCTCTGTCAACTCACCTGTTTCCTCATCATCTTTGAGTGATACAGACCGATTTTCATCACGCCATGCTTTTTTCTGAGCGTCGAGTTTCATGTTACGGAGTGTCTTATCAAATCGAATCTCAAAAAAATCAAGTTTCTCTGAATATTCAGTGCGATCTTGCGAAAGCAACTCAACAAATTTTCCAAACACCGTATCGCGAATGGTAGTTTTGGTCATCGACGCTGTCTTACCGTCAGCATTCTCTGCTCGTGGAAGTGATCGAAGAACACGTTCTGCCAAAATCTTGTACAGACGCTCGAAGCCCGCGTTGTTGTTCTCCGAACGGCTGGCGCGCACGAAATAGACAAGACATTCGCTCGGAACATAATTGGGGTCGTCGCGGCTTCGGATACTGCACTGCGTAACCAATTCATCCTGCGTCAAGCTTTCCAACTCGACGAGTTTCGCCTCAATATTCGCATCACGCCTGTAAAGCTCTCCTTCGAGGGTCCGTTTTCTCAGTGGTGTTACCAATCCATCCTCCATTGCATTTGGCACTTCAGCCCATGTTGTTCATCGGAATCCCTGGCGTACATTACTCAAAGTCTCCTTTAGCTCCGCCTGGAGGGTCGTCGTCAGGCCCTCAGAATAAGCCGAAGAAGCGTTCGAAGAATGCGCCCAGCTTGTCCAGCACCGTTTGCTTCTTCACCGCATGGCTGTTGTTTTTGTTGAACCTTGAAACCGGGGGCAGAATCTTCGTGATGGCGGTGCCAGTGACTGGAATCGCGCCGTCCCGGAACGCATTCTCAACAAATGCCTTGGTCTCGTCGGAGTTGAGACCTTCATCCGCAATAATCCGGTCTAACTCCTCCGCCTTTTTGGCTGTGATAAAGGCAACCCACTCCGCATCCACCTTGGCTTTTGTGGAGACGGAGTCAACAAACTGTTCGATGAGGTCTTTCTTGTTACGCAGGCTTGGGCTGGCATTGATCGCACGATCGATGGTGGCCCTGATCTCTTTGTCTTCACCCGTGCCTTTCTTCTTCAGGTATCTTTCGACCAGCATCAGGATGTAGTCGACGTTGATTTCGACCTGCTTGATGAGCTCGATCTCGAACACCACGTCGTCGTTGATCGACTCCTTTTCCGCCTCCGATACGCTACGGAATTCCGCGTACAGGTTCAGATACAAACTCTGGTAATCCTGGAAATCACGCTCGCTGAGGATTTCATTGCCTGCGAAATCGTCGAATGCCGTGAGAATGTTTTTCAACCGCAATATCGAGCCAAAGAGCTTGATAAACGCCTTCTGGGCCGCTTCGCCAACGATGGCCTTACCGAGCGGAAAGCCGGCGACAAGTTCTTCAATCCGATTCTCGTACTCCTTGTAATACTCGGCGTAGGGCTTCAGCAGCACGATGCCCTTGGCATCCTTGTTACCGAACAGTGCTAGGGCGTCATTGGTTTCCTGTTCAAGATCACGGAAGGATATGATGTTGCCGTAGGTCTTGACCGAATTTAGAATGCGGTTAGTGCGCGAGTAGGCCTGGATCAGTCCGTGGGCTCGAAGGTTCTTGTCTACCCACAGGGTGTTGAGCGTAGTGGCGTCGAAACCGGTCAGGAACATATTGACCACAATCACCAGGTCCAGCTCGCGTTTTTTCAGGCGCTGCGATAAGTCCTTGTAGTAGTTCTGAAACTTGTCAGCCGAGGTGTCGAAGCTGGTGCCGAACAGTGCGTTGTAATCCTTGATCGCGGCATCCAGAAAATCGCGCGAGCTTTGATCCAGCCCCTCGGTTTCAAACTCCTCCTCGTTTAGCAGGCCATCGGCTTCTTCCTCGTTGGCAGCAAAGCTGTAGATCAGACCCACCTTGAGACGCCGCGCGGTCGGCAGCTCCTTTTCTTGCTCAGCGAATTCTGTGTAGTAGCGTTTAGCTGCGTCGATGGAGGCTGTGGCGAACAGCGAATTAAACCCAATCAGCCGCTTGCCATCATGGCGGTAGCTGGCATTGCGCTTGGTTTTCTGGTCGAAATGCTCCCGGATATAGCTCACTACCTGCGTGATACGCTCCGGAGCCAGCAATGCCCGCTCCGTGTCTATGGCCGATACCTTCTTGTCCTTGATACTTGTGCGTGACTTGATGGTGTTGATGTAGTCAATACGGAAGGGCAGTACATTCTTATCGTTGATGGCGTCGACGATGGTGTAGGTATGCAGCTTGTCGCCAAAGGCCTGCTCTGTAGTGCGCCTCAGTGGGTTACCCCTGCTGCTCGCATTGTCGGCGAAGATCGGTGTGCCGGTGAAGCCGAACAGGTGATAGCGCTTGAAGACCCGGGTAATTTCCGCATGCATGTCGCCGAACTGACTGCGATGGCATTCGTCGAAAATCACCACCACATGCGCTTCATATATCGGGTGTTTTTTGTTCTTCGCCACGAAGCGGCTGAGCTTCTGGATGGTGGTGATAATGATGCGCGCGTTCTGGTCTTCCAGTTGCCTCTGCAATACGGTAGTCGACGTATTGGAGTTGGCCGCGCCTTTTTCAAATCGCTCGTACTCGCGCATGGTCTGGTAATCCAGATCCTTGCGGTCCACCACAAACAACACCTTGTCGATATCCGGCAGGCCCCGCGCCAATTGCGCCGCCTTGAAACTGGTCAACGTCTTGCCGCTGCCGGTGGTGTGCCAGATGTAACCGCCTGCGGTTGCCTTACCCAGCTGACGGTGATTGGTACTGGTCGCGATGCGTTGCAGAATCTGTTCTGCCGCTACGATCTGATAAGGCCGCATAACCAGTAGCTTGCGATCGACATCGAACACGCAGTACCTGGTCAGAATGTTCAACAACGAATGTTTTGCAAAGAAGGTCCTGGTGAAGCCAGTCAGTTCGGTGATGGGCTGATTCTTCGCGTCGGCCCACCAGCTAGTGAACGAAAAACTGTTGGAGGTCTTCTGGCGTGAGCGTTTGCTGCGTTGCTCTGCCAGATGGCCATCACGGACCGTGTTGCTGTAATACTTGGTCAGGGTGCCATTGCTGATGACAAACAGCTGCACATACTCGAACAGGCCGGATCCCGCCCAGAAACTGTCGCGCTGGTAGCGATTGATTTGGTTGAAGGCCTCGCGGATATCCACCCCACGGCGCTTGAGCTCCACATGCACCATTGGCAAACCGTTGACCAGTACCGTCACGTCGTAACGGTTGACCCGCTTGCCCTCCGCTTCATACTGATTGATGACCTGCAGGCTGTTGTTGTGGATGTGCTGCTTGTCGATCAGGTAAATATTCTTGATCGTGCCATCGTCACGCTTGAGCACCTGGATATGGTCTTCCTGGACGCGTGTAGTCTTTTCGACGATGCCTTCATTGGCACTGGTAATACAGGTACCGAAAAAATGCTCCCATTCCGCGTCGGAAAATTCGAGCTTGTTCAGCTTTTCCAGTTGGAGGCGCAAATTGGCGATAAGATCTGCCTCCGAGGTGATTGGTAGGTAACCGTAGGCCTGCAACTGCAATTGCTTGATAAAGGCTTTTTCCAGCTCAGCCTCAGACTGGTAGGCGGTCTCCCTGACCCCCTCGGGCAAGAACTCAGCAACTACGGTGCTTTCATTGGATAGCGCAATCGGCTCATAGCGGTTGGATGTGAGATCTTCGCTCATGCCGCCTCCCGGAAGGTGAGCAAACGATCCCGGTAGTGTTCATATTGCTTACGGCGCGCGGCGATCTCCGCGGGCAGGCCACTGGAGAGGTCGTTCACCAGGGCATCGAACTTGTCGAGGATGGCGACGATGCGTTCTTGTTCATCGGGAGGTGGAACTGGGATTGCGAGCTTGCCGAGGTTTTCCGCGGACAGCCGTTTGACCTTTGCCCTGGCCACGTATTTGTTCTTTTCTGCGTGAAAGGCCGCAGTCTGAAAGTAATAGGAGACAAACTTCGGATTCAACGAATGACGGAATGCGAAGCAGTCATCGTGAATAGCCACCTCACCATCACCGAGCCATGCGACAGCTTTACCTACATCTTCTACCGTCTCTCCGACTCCGGCGATCACAAGATCGCCATGCTTTGCGAATCTCAGGGTTGATGCCATGTCCGAGCGAACATGTGAAACCGTCGCAGTGGTGGCGGTACCATACTGTGTATAGATGTCTCCATAATGGATGCACGCAAGACCATCAGCATTGAGGTCGTTTTTGGTGAAACGCCGCCCACGAAAGAACTCACCGACTTCGGCCATCGTAGTCCAGCGAACATCCTGATCGCCGAAGGCGAGCAGTGCGTCGCGGTAGTGCTGGTACTGCAAGCGACGCGCCTCCAGCTCCGCCTCCAGCTCCGCCTCCAGCTGGGTGAAGTTATCAAGCACTTTGACAATTTCGCGCTGTACTTCGATCGGCGGGATGGGGATGCGGATTTTTGCAAGATTCTTTGCTGATACATCAATCACTTTTGCGCCAGTTGCTTGCTTCTTTTTCTGAGCAAAGAACTCTGGTGTGCGAAAGTAATACGACAGATATTTGGGGTCTTGCTCAGTCTTGATTACCGTTGCATGACCGCCTGTGACGATCTGCGAACCTCCAAGCCAAGCGACGGACTTGCAGACATCCTCAAGATTCTCGCTTGTGTTCGTGATAACCAGATCACCAGGCTCGACCTTCGCCAACTTTTCTGCTTTTTCAGGTGGGACAAATGAAATAGTGTCTGTAGTCCAGATTCCATAGTAAGTGTATATCTGTCCGTAATGAATACACCCTACCCCAGACTCAGAAAAATCTGATTTTGGCATTCCGTTACCACGAACCAATTCTGCGATCTCTCCTATCGCTTTAAACTCCACTCCCTCTGGGCAATACTCGGCGATCAATTTATCAATCCGGCTCATGCCTGCTCCCTCTCAAGATCGGCCACGATGGCGTCGATCTGCGTCCTCAGCTCCGTTTGCCTTGCCACAATGCGGGCTATATCTGCATTGAGCTCGGTAATATTGATTTCCTCGCGTTCGTCCTTTTGCTCCACATAAGAGGAGACGGCAATGTTGTAGCCGTTTTCACTGATATCGCCGTTGTCCACCAAGTGCGCGAAGTGCTCGATGTCCTTGCGTACGGTAAAGGCATCAAGGATCTTCTGCTGGTGCTCCGGTAGAAGCTTGTTCTTGTTCCCGCTGCGCACAAATTCATTCGATGCATCGATGAACAAGGTGGCGTTATCGTGCTTGGATTTCTTCAGCACGATAATGCAGGTAGCGATGGTGGTGCCGAAGAAAAGATCGGGCGGCAGCTGAATGACGGTATCAACGTAGTTGTTGTCAATCAGGTACTGGCGAATCTTCTGCTCGGCCCCGCCGCGGTAGAGCACGCCGGGAAATTCGACGATGGCTGCGGTGCCATTCACTGCCAACCAGGACAGGATGTGCATGGTAAAGGCGAGATCAGCCTTGCTCTTGGGAGCGAGCACGCCTGCCGGAGCATAGCGCGGATCATTGATGAGCAAGGGGTTGTCCTTGCCCTCCCATTTTATCGAATAGGGGGGATTGGAGACGATAGCCTCGAAGGGTTCGTCATCCCAGTGGACGGGATCAGTCAGCGTATCGCCATGGGCGATGTCGAATTTCTCGAAATTGACGTCGTGCAGGAACATGTTGATTCGGCACAGGTTGTAAGTGGTCAGGTTGACCTCCTGGCCGAAGAAGCCCTGGCGCACCTTGTCGTGACCCAGCACCTTGACGAACTTGAGCAGCAGTGAACCGGAGCCACAGGCGGGGTCATACACCTTGTTAATCTCGCTTTTGCCAACCACGGTGATGCGAGCAAGTAACTCGGAGACTTCCTGCGGGGTAAAAAACTCACCGCCAGATTTGCCGGCGGTGGAGGCATACATCGTCATCAGAAATTCATAGGCATCGCCGAACAGGTCGATAGTGTTGTGCGAAAAGCTGCCGGAGCCGTTGGAGAGCGGCAGGTCTCCGATAGCCTCGAGAAGCTTCACCAGCTTTTCGTTACGCTTGGCCACCGTGGGACCAAGCTTGCTGCTGTTCACATCGAGGTCGTCGAACAGGCCCTTGATATCATCCTCGCTGTCGGCGCCGATGGCGGAACCTTCAATGTCCTTGAATACACGGGCCAGGGTTTCATTGAGGTTGGAATCGCCGCGTGCCTTGTCGCGGACGTTAGTGAACAGATCCGACGGCAGGATGTAGAAACCTTTCTCCTTCACAGTTTCCGTGCGGCCAAATTCAGCATCGGCATCGCTCAAGCACGCGTAATCGAAATCAGGATTGCCTGCCTTGCGTTCCTGCTCATTGAGGTAGCCGGTCAGGTTCTCGGAGATAAAGCGGTAGAACAACATGCCGAGCACGTAGCTCTTGAAGTCCCAGCCGTCAACGCTGCCACGCAGATCGTTGGCGATACGCCAAATGGTTTTGTGGAGCTCCGTGCGTTCGATTTCCTTCTTGTTGTTCATTCAGCCTGATCCTGTCTGTTCGTCTCCGCAGCGCCACCAGCCTTAACCCACTCGTCGACTTCGTCTTTCTTGAACTTCCAAAGACGGCCCATGCGGTGGGCGGGCATACCATGCTTGTCGATCCACTTGTACACGGTGTCATTACTGACCCCGAGGTGTTTGCATATCTCGGTGATTGAAAGCCAGCGGTCTTCCATCTCAACCATTCTTCAAATTCCTCGTGAACGATGAGTCAAAACGTCTTAGGTCCGTGAACTACCGACACGGGAGCAACCAGTTTCCAGCGTCTGAACCAAATTATTGAAAATTATGCATTTTGACGTCTTATGTCAACCGATTATTGCCGATTTCGCCCGATTTACGTCTATATGGGTCGACTCTATGGGTGCTGACAGCATTTCAATGAAGTCGCCCTCCTCGCTGTCACTCATCCACCCGTCGCCGGATTGTCAAAATCAAATATGTGTAGTATATAGTACACATGACATTCGGAGAATACATCCGTGAACATCGCGAGGCCCTGAAGTCAGAGGATCGGCGATTCTCTGTCCGGCAGGTCGCTCAGCGAATCGGTGTGGAGCCCGCCTACCTCAGCAAGATAGAACGCGGGGATGTGGCGCCACCGTCGGAGGCGAAGATCCGGGCATTGGCCGAGGAGCTTGGCGAAGACCCGGATGTGCTGCTGGCAATGGCTGGGAAGGTATCGACGGATTTGCAGGAGATCATTCGCAAGCGGCCGCAACTGTTCGCTGACCTGATACGCCAGCTCAAATCCGCACCGGATCACGCGCTGTTGCGTATTGCCCGGGATGTCCGTGATGGCGACTGGTAACACCTGAATTATTGACTCAGGGGAGAAAAGACAATGATCGAACTAATGAACAACCAACTGACCTTCCGGTTTCCGGAGGTCCACAAGAAAGCGGTGTGTAGCATCGACTTCCAGCGCACCCTGCGGATTCCGGATGACAACCGGGAATATCCCCTCCCCCCGGGCCTGGGTCGTTTTCCTGTGGAGCACGTGGATGACTTCGCAGACAAGCTGCCTGATACCTGGCGGACACATGGTGGCGTCTTCATACCCATGTATCAGTCAGAGGCGCTTTGGATCAATTTTTCTGGTGACTACCCCTGCGCCGTCAAGATCGCCGCCGGCAAGATCAACGCGGTTTCCGGGGAGCCCTGGAACAATGGGCTTTCGGCCGATCCACAGGACTATGCGGTGATTCCGGAGCAGCCCTGGCTGGATGGTTTCAACGTCTCGGAGGATTTCATACGACAGTTTGTCGCCATGCCGTTGGGTGAAGGCTTCACAGCCGAGGAGCAGATTACCGGTAAGGCTGAACATGGCGGACTCCAGATCATCGTCTACCCGATGAAGCATGATGTTTACGTCGAACATTTCGAGCGAACCGTGGAAGCAGACATGGACTACCTCGATATGCCGATGTTCAGTCGCACGGTCTGCGAATCGGCTGCTCCGGATATGGGACTTGCTCCAGGCGGTTTGATGCGGCAGGAGATCTACGAGGACGAGTACGGCATCGATGCCTGGGATCAGGACAATGGCTTCCGTTGCTTCATCCACTTGGCCAACAGTGAGCAATATCTGGCAATCACAGGGCACCAGCCACCGCATACGCCGCCGACTGCCAAAGACTATACGAGCGCCGGTTTACCCTGGTTTGACTACTATAGCGATAGCAAGGCGCTTGTCGGTTCTGACACATTAGGCAAGCTGACCAGTGTCGCTGCCAAGGTGATTGAGAAAGGCAAGGGACTGCTGCCGGACAACGAACCGGTTCACCCAAAAACTGTCAAGATAATCAGCAAAGGTAATGTGGTCCGGGATGGGGAATTCTGAAACGTTGGCACACGGAGTTCACCATGGGAGATACGATAGATAGAGATTTATTGAGATGGAAGATCAGCGCAAAGCTTTTACAGTATTCATGGCATGCCTTGGAGGCATACTGACTGGCGCGAAGACAATCATTCGCGCCATAGGCTTGCTTGTTACGGGCTTCATCGGCCTGCTGGCCGAAGCTGCGAATACATCCGACGATGACGCGGATTCTGAAGACGGAAATCTAATCGGAGACTACAATTTCCGCACCAAGAAGTTCGACAATGGCACTGATCCGTACGGATGGTATGAAGACGACTTATAAAACCGTCATCGCTTCGACCCTTTTGTAACAACAGCCTTCCCAATACTCCCGCCCCGCCTTCCAGCATCTAAAGCGGGCTGTGTGAATTCGCCTTGTACCGAATTGATCGAGCGGCCGATATGTAACCCCGTCCATGCCATCATCCCGCTCCAGAGCAACGGCAACCCCAGATAGAGGCTGGTCGTGATCATGTTGAGCAGCATGCGTTTGATGTCGTGCTCGCCGGGATTTGCGAACATCTGCAGGAAGACGTTCACATCCGGGTACATGGACAGGATGAGGTTCTGATCCACCCACAGTGCCAGGTACCAGAGCACGCTCCAGAACTTGACGGTAAAGATAGCCATGGCGCCGATGACCATCATGGAGATGGAATAGCGCGACAGCACCACGATCATGGGCAGTAAGGCATAGATGCCGAGCAGGAGCACGGCCTGCACCATCGGTAGGGCCTGCAGGACTGCGGTCATGGTGACCGAGAACAACGCCGATGCAGCCACCACGCCACCCGATGCCAGGCCACCCTTGGCGACATTCTCTACCGTACTGAGTAACCCGGTACTGCCGGAATTGTGGGCCACGAGGTCGTTGTTCGACCACGATGGCGGTGCATTTGCCAGAACGGTCTTGGCTACGGCATCATTCTGCTGTTCGCTGGCCAGGGCCGGTGCGATGGCAACCACGAGACCTGAAAAGCCAGCTGATGTGGCATCGGCCTCGTTGATCAATTTTTCACGCAGGCCAGCCGAGGCGTCCTCCCACCACTGCTTGCAGTAAGGCCTGCCCCAGGTGGGTGGAGCCGCAGGATCATATTCGGTGTCACGGGCCGCATTGTAGGCCCAGCCGCTGACCTGCGTGGTGGCACGCAGGGTGTCATAGTAGCCCGGCGTATTGCGATAGACTTGCGAACCTATCCAGTCCGGATCGTCGGGGCCATAGGTTGTCAGCAGCGCATTCACCGCGGCGGTGGCGGGTCGTTCTGACTGGTACATCGACCGGGCCGGAATGTAGCACTGGCTGAAGAAGTCGCTCACTTCCTGGCGGAGGCGCGGGTCGGCAATGGTCGCCAGCCGCGCCTGTTGTTCGTAGGTACGCATATCCGCAGCACTTGGAAGGCCTTCGACCACCGCGTGATTGAATCCCGAGGTCATCGAAAGCACCGCATACCACCACACCGGGATGTTCACCGTGGCCGGCGAACCGGTGAAGCCGGTGGAACCGTAGGTACTCTGGGGTGCCGCCACGGTCGCCGTCGGTGGTGTGGGATCGATCAAAGTCGGTGGTGGCGTGTAGTTGAGCGATGCCGCGTTCAGTGGCGTCAACGCTGCCGGTTGACCGGATAACACAACCACCAGTAATGCGATGAAGAGCTCCAGCTCCATACGCCGCAACGACAATCCGGTGACGGTACCGAACTCACCACCCTGGGCCGGTTCCCGCCAGTTGTCGATCAGAATGCCGAGAAATGGCAGGAACACGATACCGGTGCCAACCAGCACATCCCACAAAATGCCGTAGAAGGTCCAGCCGAACAGTGTCGTGAAGAGTTCGAGATAACTGTCGACGGTCATGCCCTGCTCCCCTGCAGTGCGACCAGCACCTGACCGAGCAGGTTCTGCCCCAACACCAGTTCGATCACGACGAGCCAGGTCACGATACGCCAGCGTACAGCGAGCAAATTCCCGGCCTGTGTCTCATCCAAGCGCCCCCAACGTTGAAGGGCGTTCACGATCCATGGCCAGCCCATCGCCAACAGGGCGATCAGCGAGATCCGGATGCCCGTCAGGAGCGGCTTCAAGGCATCGATCCGTGCCTGCACTGCAACTACGGAGGTTGTCTGGACTGAATGCCAGAGGATGCCACCTGCCCCCAGCGCCAGACCGAACGCCAGCAGGGTCAGCAAAAAGAACCAGCGCCGACGCATGACAATTCCGTTATTGGACACGGCCATTGCTCAGCGGACGTGGGTCGATGGTTGGTACTTCTGGCGTTTTCAGGGACGACTGCCGACGCGCCGCGGCGCGTTGCAGCAAGGTCGCAATCGTGTCGGAAACCACCTCCTTGCGCACCCGTGTCTCGAACAACAGGTTCTCGATCTCCTTGTCCAGCTCGACAATGGATTTGTCCGCGTGCTCGCGGGCCACCTCGGTGGCATAGACCTCGGGCACCTGGCGGCCGGAAAGCAGCAAACGGCGGGCGTACAGCGCCTTCTCCACCGTACGGGCCGTGCTGATTTCTGACACCAGCCGGCCCATGATGAGGCTCTGCTCGGAGGCCGGCATCTCCCGAATCGCTTCGATGACCTGCCGGGTGATAGCCACACCGGGGGCAGTAATATTGTCCAGGTTGGCCAGAGTCGGGGGCGTGGCTCCGGAGACCAGGTTCTGGATTTCCGTCGTTACAGTAGTCGCCTCCTGATTGAGCTTTGGCAGGAGTCCGGTGCCGGGAATACTGTCCTTGCGGCAGGTATCACAGGTCGTGACGATGTTTTCGCCGACCACATCGACGACCCAGTTACGCGCCTCGGTAGGTGTTGTCCAGATCTCCGTCAGGCGGGTGGCCGATGCAGGAGGCACCGGGCCTGCCGTCGTGATCGGGCGATTCATATTGATGTTGTACCCGGCCTTGACGATGTCGCCGGTAAATTCCAGCACAGGCTGTCCGGAGCCCCCGGCCTGCCCACCGATCCAGGGCACGCCGTTGTCCCCGTTAGAGGTCTCGACGGCATCCTTGGCGGTTACTGCATCATTTCCGCCTACGCCCATCTGGAGCTTCCAGTCATTGCCTTTGGACAGCGTGATGAGATCGGCATAGGGATTTTTGCCCTGGGCGATCTCGGCCTCCATCTGCTCGCAGGACTTGGTCGCCAGCTGCATGGTTTCCTCTGCCTGCAGCAGGGCGTTCTGGAACATGTCGTAGAGGCCGGGATTGGCGCGCTGCAGGATCAGCGCCGGGAGTGCGGCAATCGCGGCACTGGCCGCGGCCGTCATTGCGTTCATCATGTTGTCGATGCCGGCACCGATGTCGTTCAGTGTATTGGTCACGGCGGCCACGGGGTCGAATTTGCCGCAGCTGTAGCCCAGTCCCAATTGCGCCGAACCGCCCAGGGTAACGGATACGACAGAAGGGTTGGCAGGCGCCGATACGGGCTCTGCCCCACCGATTTCGTAATACCAGAAGCTGTCTTCCGTCGGTCCCTTGGTGATGGCATGCGCGCTATTCAAACTGAGAAGTCCAATCAGCAGCCAGCTGATCGCGTGTCGATGAGGGAATGGGTGTTTAGCGTTCGTTTTCATCAGGGGTAAGCAATCCAGTCAATATCAAACAGAAACCACTGACCCCGGCGCTCACAGCACTTGTAGGGCCGCCATAGATTCCAGACATAGTCACCCTCGCTATCGACGCGGCCACCACCCCAGCCGGCCAGGCTGGCAAGATCATTGGTGCCAAAGACGTTGCAGCTCGACTCAGCTAGCGGCAATAACATCTGCCAGGTGCCGGTGCTGCGGTCCTTCTCCATCAACGGGCCCGGTGACCAAACCTTCATGGAACCCGATGAGCCGGTCACGGGCACATAGACGTGCGGTTGCCCCGTACGCGTGACGATATCACCTGCTCGCTGGGCATTGAGAGCAGCGGCCTTGGGTTCTTCGGCCTGTGTCGTCCAGCCGGTACGCGGATAGACACCACCCCATGTCTGGAGGGGCCAGGTACCCAGCTCACGCAGACCGGGAATCAGGCTGGCGGGATAGAAGATCTCCGGGATCTCTTGCCGCCACGACAGGGCATCGAGGCCGGACTGGAAATAGGGAAAGAAAGAAGTGGTCTCTGACGGACACAACAAACCGGTACCAGCAACGATACCCGTCAGCGAGCTCAGCGGATGGCCAATGGCGTCAGTTTCCCGGTAGACCAGATTCTTGTGGTCACGCTCCGAGGTTCCTTCTGTTCGGTTGCCAGCGCTGTCAATCGGCACCGGCAGCAAGGCGCCCAACAGACCCGTGGCAGCAGTCTTCTGCGCCAAACCCAGGGTCGCGCGGATCTCGGTCCACGGATTCCCGCCCAGCTCGTTGTAGGTGCTGACCACCAGATCCGGGTTGTAATGCCCCACCTTGATCGAGGTGCGTACGCTGCAGCCGGTCCAGGAACAGCGCAACCAGAAACACATCCCAATTGGCATCCACCGCATGCAGGAAAATGCAGCCGTTGTCGTCTGGGCAACGATCTGTGGTGTGGTCGTCGTACCGGAGAACCCGGTGACCGGCATCCATAGCGCAATAACAAGGCAGAACGATAGAAAGCTCTGGCGGATCATCGCTTACCTTCCCGCCGCCATGCCCGGTAATGCGCAAGTGCAGTCTGCACATCGGTTACGCCGTATACGACTGCCTGGCCATCAAAGACAATGGCTGGATAGCGATCCACGCCATACTGCATCGCCTTCGCCAACCCAAGTGCTGCCATTCGCATTTTTGTTGTTGACTGATCGTCCATGTGCTGGATGCGATCCAGCGCGATCCGCTTCGACTTCGCAGGATCGGCTGGCATGTCAATAGAGAGGTCTCGTTCAATAGACTCGATCCCATCGATTTCATAGATGGTGACGTCCAGTCCATGCAAACTGTTACCGTTGCCTCTGGCAGAAATAAAGGGATACTTGACCGACGTAAACACCTCGATTACATGAGGCAGGTTCTGTTGATGCTGATCCGCTAACGTGACTCCTGAATACAGGAGTACGGAAGCAAGACACACCAATGGAACCCGTGGACGGTGTTTTGAGGCTTTCCAAATCATAGTGGTCAACTCTGTGTCGATATGCGTGCTATCGTGACGCGCAAACAGGCGCTTCGACACCGAAAATCAATTCACAAGCGTGCAGGGTTTATTTAAGAAAAATCGTCAGATCGACGACTAACCACGTTTCTTTGCGATGCGTTCAGCGATGACATGCACCGCCTCGAGTTCGCTGCAGTTGCGCTCCCGCATAATCGCGCCACGCTCGGCCTTTTCGTGTTTCTCGGTCAAGGCAAGTGCCAGGGATAGCGGCGGCGGGACATTACGAAATAGCGCTTCCATATTGTCTGAGAGCACTACACCTTCGACATACTTGCCCGGCTCTTTGCGAGCCGACAGCAACAGACTGCGCTGCACGTCAGTCAAATCCTTGAAGCGGGCAATTTGTTCAACCTCCTCCTTGGGCATCACCAGGCACAGCCACCACTCCATCATGTTGAGCATCTTGCGACTGGCATCGGGGAAGTCTTCCAGATTCTGTGTAGCAATCCAGAACCAGGCGCCGAGCTTGCGCCACATCTTGGTGATCTTGACCACATAACGCGACAGCAACGGATTGGTGGTAATGATGTGCCCCTCATCGGTCACCACCAGTGTCGGCCTTGCATCGTGCTGGTGGCGCTCTACCAAATCGTTGATATGGCTCATCATGGAGATATATGCGACGGTGAGCTGATCTTCGTAGCCTTCCCGTGCCAGTATCCCCATCTCCAGAATCGTGATATCCGCTTCCGGCCAAGGGGTACCCGGGCGGTTAAAAAAGTGTCCGGCGAGACCTGAACAGAACAGCGCCATGCCGTCGCCCATTTCGATGGCCCTGTTTCGCCGATGATCCGGCAGGCTTTCATCGTGACCGATACTCTGGAGTGCGGCGACAACATCCTGAGTGAGCACCTGATCGCGGCCAGCCTCCTTGACGGTTTTGGCCGCGAGGAAAATCGCATTCCGGATTAACAGTCGGTCAGCCCGGGTCATGCGCGCATCCTCGCGTTCATCACCCCCGGTGATCATGATGCGGGCAGCGATCTCCATTTCACCGAGCACGTCACGGCCAGTGCCCTCCTCATCCAGCTCATCGTCTTCTTCCAGGGAGTCCGGATCATCGCGCAAATGCTGCTGACGTTCTTTCTGCAACACACGCAAGGCATCGGCAAACGGCGGCAGACTGACATCAGTATTCGGGTTCAGGGTAACCTGATTGACAGCCAGACCATGGGCCTGAAACTGCTGACCCAGCAGCGAGAAGGAGCCGCCGGCCTCGATGATGAAAATGCGCGGGCGGTACATGGCGGCCATCTGTTGCAGCAGATAGACCAGCATTGCCGACTTGCCGGCGCCGGTAGGACCGAGGATCAGCATGTGCGCGTTCTTTTTCCGGTCGGCCCGATGCAGGGGATCGAACACAAGGGGTTCGGCACCTCGGTTGAAGAACACCAGACCCGGGTGGCCGGTACCTTTGGATCGGCCGTACAGGGGTAGCAGATTCGCCGTATGACTGGAAAACACGAGTCGTGAGCGGCGACTGGTTTTCTCCAACGCGGCATCGTAGGCCATGGGCAGATTGCGAATATAGCTGTCGAGTGCCAGCAAATCGGCTTCGTGGAGAATCGGTTGCAGCCCGTTGGGCAACAACAACGCGTTTAACTGATTGACATTGGCGCGCAGGATCTTCATATCGTTACCGCGCACATAGAACCCAATGCCCAGCGGATAGAGCTTGTTACCGCGCGCCATCTCCCGTTCCACGGCTTCGGCGTCTTCCTTGGTGAGCTCGGCCTCCGCGGAATCACCCACTGCGGCCCGTTTGACCTGGGCGATGTGATTACGCGTGAAGTCCTGAGGCTTGGCCGTCAGGGTCAGCACCATCACGGTGTATTCAGGAAATCGGTCAAACAGCGAGAAGACGTGATCGCCGGCCTGGCGCTCGGCTGTCATGTGACCCACCTCGGGCGCACGGCGCAGTCCCTGGATGGTCACCAGCGTATGCGGCAGGTCATCGAACCACCAGGTCGCCGAGGCATTGTCCGATCGAGGCATCGTCAGCGTCAGGCGCTCGGCAAGGTCATGCCCGAATGGCAGGCCTTCATCCCCCGGATAGGGGGCAATCTCCAGTAGCTTATCAGGATCACCCCCCGTAATCTCAGGCCTTGGGTTGAACCATTTCAGCAACCACTCGTAGAGATCCCGGCCCGTACCGCGGCGTACCCGAATCCCGGCCGAGGCCAGTGAGGCTACCCACTTGGTGGCCACATCGTTCAGGGATTCCTCGATTTCCACGGCGGAAGGCACCCGGCCATTGGGTTTCAAACGACGATACAACGTGGCCCGCACACACCGGACCTGGCCTCGCCACTGGGTACCCGTCACCGCAGTATCTTCAAAGAGGCCACCGGGACGGGTAATCCGGGCGAGATGCTCCGACAATGTTTGCTGGAAGTGGCGGGTATAGCCTGACTCACGCGCGCCGGGCTGGGCATAGTCCGCGATCTCCTTTTCGAATTCCTGAAGACTCGGATCGTCCTGGACGTACACCTGCAAGATCCACGGGGCATCGTCTTCTTCAGGAATGGCATCGGTCAGTGCGGTCTGGATCGCATCGCGTAGCTGCGTCATGAACGCCGGTGTACGCGCCTCGGTACCGGCCGGGGTCAGTTCGAACAGGGCGCCGACACTGATGCCGTCTTCCAGCAGAAAGGTACGGCTCGCCGGGTTGTATTCCATCCACGGCAGAAAGTCGGTAAACGACGGCGGGCGTTCATACAGCTGCTTGACCTGGTTCGTGGTGACAGGCAAGTCTTCGGCTTTGGCATCCTGCGTCGCTCTACCTCCTGCATCCCTGCAGTCGTCGCTTTGCCCTTCTTGCTTTGAGGGCGTAGGGACTGACTTCATGAAAATCACCGGTGGATACCACCCTGCTGACTACGGACTTCACCGGGTAGCGCATATTCCACCTGTTCATACATCGGGAAGGCCGTTGTATAGCCGGGCACCGGTGCGCCGGCGTCACCGGCCAGGTGAGGAAAGATAAACATCACCAGCGTTGAATTAGGCAGGCGCGGAAACAATACATCGATCTCGTTAAAAGCATCTCGTGTGTAGCCATGCAGCGCCGCATCACCCGAGACGATGGACCGGCTGCCCAACTCGCCACGAATGACCTGAGGATTGCCGGCATTCATCTCATGTACGTGACCTTCATAAATAGCCTCTATCGAAGGGCCATCCTGGGGTAGTACGGTGTCCTTGGTGCTGGCGCAACCGGCCAGCACCAGGCTAATCAAGCCGAGTGCGGCGATAGGGGTCAAGGTCGGTTTCATGGGTCAGTTTCCTGCCTGTGGTATCGAAATCAATAGGGAGTTCCCGGTCAACATGGATGGCAATGCGGATGCCGGCCGGGACGAAGACAGCATCGAAGCTCTGGGACTGGCGCTCCAGCAGCCACTTCGACACTTCTTCACTGCCGCCGGAAATGGTCTTGCCCAACACGAAGCGACCGGTATCGCCGCTGACGCTACTGGTGACACTGCCCGCATTGCTCACCACCGACGTTGTCTCGGCATTGGCCGCCGCTTCCGCCGCAGCCTGGATGGCCATCACACCGATCCGTTGGCTAAGAAACGCCGGCGCGTTGGTCTTGCGTTCACCGGTGATGCAGGGAATACCCTGTTCGTCGGAGATCCAGCCCAGCCGCTTCTCCGCACCACCTGCCTGATTGCCTCGGTCATCGCCGGAAATGGTTCGGATGGTGCCATCCTCGAAAACGAAGGTGACCGAATCGAGGCGACCGGTCACACAGGAAAGCGTCCAGTCTCCAACGGCGGTCCCACTCCACACCATGCCTTGAACGCCCGGCACCGTGAGACCATTGGCGGCCAGGTTATCTGCGCCGGTGATGACCTTGAACGGCATCGGATCACGGACCTGTCCTTGCACCGGCACCCGGCCGACCAGGGCCGTCATGGCTGTTGAACCGATCAGGGTGGCGTTTCGGGGAACTGTATAAACGGGATGGACGGTGTTGAGTTCCTGAGTAAGTGTTGCGGTCTTTTCAGTCGCCGATGTCAACGCACTTCCGGTCGACTGGCCTACCCTCTGCAGCAGACTGTTTCCATTGGCCTCTAACGCAGCATCATCGACGACATCCAGCGGTTCGACCCAGATCAGGCTGTCTGTCGTTGCGGCACCTGCTCCAACGTCATCGAGTCCCAAACCCACCGGGATGTCACTGCCACTTTGGTTGGGGTAACGCTGAGAAAGAGACTGGGACAACGCATCCACGCGCGCCGTCAGTGAAGAAAGCACACCGGCATCGATCCGGTCGCGTGACTCCCGGTCTTTTTCATGGGACAGCAACTCACGCTTGACCCGGGTTGTGACGTTCTCCTCGATCTGGTGGCGATTAGCCAGCAGTTCACGGTTTTCTATGCGCAGCTGGTCATTGTCCTTGCGTAAAGCCTGTACTTCCGTGGTCATGGACGCGACATTGGCCGTCAGCGTCTTGATGGTATCGGCAGGACTGTCCGCATCCGGTGCGGGTGCCTGGGGTACGCTCTCCAGAACGAGTGCATCTTCAGGTTCCTGCGAACAGGATTTCAGGGTGACGAATACCAGCATCAGCACAACGGCGCCGGCAAGCAGGGGTAAGAGTCGGTTGGAGGTTGCAATCGCCATGGTAAGCCCTAGTACGAAACGCCAAACGGCCGGGCGGAGATTAGATAAACAGCCGTGGTATCCGCCTCATCGCCTTTGGGAAATAGACGGTGGTGCTGAAAGGTTGCCGTCAGCCAGGTGCCCCGAAGGTTGCGTGGGTCCAGTGTTAGCGCCTGTTCGGTACGGTTGGTGAGCTTGACCGCAGTGACATAGAGACCCTTGGCGCGCCATGCCACCAGCGGGACTCCTTCAACGGCACCACCATGGTATAGCTCGACGGGATCGCGGCTGACCGGCACACGGACAATACCGGGTTGGTCTTTGACCAGGCGAGCCGGGGCATAAAGCTGCTGGGCAGCGAAGCGGGTCAGCTGAATAAAATCAGGCCTCTCCTGTTCCGGCTCAAGCCCGCCCGTCGCCTGATCTTTCTCACTGCCCTGTTCACCTGTCACATAGATTTGAATCGGATGGTCCGACCCACCGACTTCAGTGGCTGTGACATCGAACAGATAGAGTCGTCCACTATCGAGTTCACGCACCATGAGCCGGTTGGATCCAAAAGACGTATGCGCCAACAGGTAGACCATCCCGTTGACACTCTGCGTGCGCAGCACACCCGCAACGGAGGCCGGCACACCCACCTTTACTGCGGCGGGAAATTCAATTCGCTGTTCCTGACCAATTGCGAGTTCCAGCCGGATCGGTGCTTTCTTCCACTCGATCCGCTCAAGCGTTTCCGTCTCGGCATGCACGAGCGACTGCATCAAGAGCAGCGTCACGCCCAGCCAGGTTGCCATTACGGAATGGTTCGATGGTTTTTTTCGCATGGGTTGCTCCTGCTATTGTTCTTGCCCGGCATCTACACCGAGTTCTGATTCTTCCAACCGACGCGGCCCGTCACTCGCAAAGCCGTCCAACGCCAGCCCCCAGGGATTGGCTTCCGGATCGACCGCGAGACTGACCACCCGCAAGGGATAGCGAATGGCGGTTTTCTTCACCGTCATGCCTTTCATCGACTCGAACAAATCGAGATCCAGCCAGACCACCCAAACGCCTGGCGCGAGCACATCGACACGACGTTCCTCGTAACCATGTCCGGCAATCTCATGCACACCACGCACCCGGTAGGCCAGTTCACCCTTACGGCCTTTCTGTTCCAGGTCGGCCATGAGCTCCGTCCGGTATCGCGGCGTCACATACGGAGAAATGCGGAAGATGGCCTTGCCGTAGTCCTTGGCTCCATCGTCGGGCCAACGGTTAAGCTGCTGGAAGATGTAAAAGGCAAATGCATACACATTGGCTGCCGGCACTTCGTCGACCGAGAGTGTTGCCCCGGAGCGCAGATCGGGAGGGACATGCACCGTCAACTGTTTCGGTGCCTGACTCCAGCCGAACCAGAGGACCAGGATCACGACGAACTGGAGGCCGATCACCACCCATAGTGAGCGCAGGTGCGCGCGAACGTTATCGATCTCTGTGCGGTAACGTCGCATATTAGTGCTCTACCCAACCGATAATTGCGAGTTCAGTTAGCTTGTCGGCGGCTACGGCAAGGCGCGTCTCGCAGGCAATGGCCAGCCCCTTGGCAAGAGACGGAACGCAGTCCGTAGCCGTCGACAAGCTAACCCGTAGGGCGACCCTGTGATGCCCCGCCGCTGCGTTCCTGTACTCGGCAATGGAAGAGCCATTACCTTCGCACAGCGCCTTGCTGCGAGACATCACAGGGGCGCTGAATCCGTAATTATCGGTTGGGTAGAGCACTTGTCCTCCCAATATCCCAGGCGCCACTGCGCCGAATGAACGGCGAGCTGCGCAAACCATGGTCCGACAACCAGATGGCAATCTGTTGCTGGTAATAGCCATCCGGTCGGCCACGTTTCAGCCGCTGGAACAGCCCCGCCATAACGATGACTGTTCCCACGACACCGACACCGGTCATGCCGAACCCCATGGTGACCGCGCCCAACAATCCCGCCAGGAGGAGGCTAACGGGTAACCAGATGAGCGCGGCCACACCCACGATGATGCCCAGTTCGGACGACGAGCAGCCCTTGAAGATTGCCGGCTCTACATTGAGCCGGTCGGCCAGAATGTCGTCTCGATTAGACATCGTAGAGCGCGCGTGAGGTATGGGAACCGTCACGAAGGAGTGAGAGAGCGAGGACAGATTCCTGAAAATTCGAGGAGAATAGCAGGGCACTATTTAACGAGGATTTGCGGGAATATGGACCGCTCTCTCGCTGCTGCAGTAGGTTATCCATGCCTTACACGCGCTCTTAAATGACGCCCGCGGCTTCGGTGAGCAGGTAGCTGGCAAAAATCAGTACGATCGCACCGACGATGCCAAGCACGCCCACTTCGGCCCATTCGGCCTTACCCTGGCGAGCCTCGTTGAACTTGGCGAAGCCGAGATAGGCAATCCACAGGAAGCCCAGCACGGCGATCGCCAGCCCCAGCACCAATCCGCCATCTTTGATGTAACCCGAAATGAGCCCAATCCAGTCACCGGCTGCAGGTGCGGTACTGGGTGCCACCGGGGTCGGCAACGCTGCCAATACCGACTGGCCTGCCGTAACAACGAGCAACCCAGCTGCGGTTACCACCTTTTTTACTGCTTTCTTCATCATTACTTTCTCTCCGAGGTAACGGGGTTGCCCCCTGTTAAAAATACGGGGAACTCCCCGAACCTCTGCGACAATGGCCAACGGCCGCTACCGCAGATAAAAACCCAACACCATAAGCACGATGCTGGCGCGCAGTGCCGACCAGACCACATCGAACAAAACGACCTGCCCGTTCTGCCAGGCACGGAAGGTGCCTAGCGAGACCCAAATAACCCAGACGAAGGCCAGCACCAGCACGACCGATGCGATGCCGGTCAGCAACGTGGCCGGTGTAAAACCGGAGCCTGCTTGAAATGCCGTGTTCTGTGCTGCCGTCATGACCTGACATCACCGACGGTAATCGCCACGCAGGGGCGGGAATGTCCGGGGCTCCGAACGTGGTGCATCGATGTGTTCCTGGATCCCGAGTCGAATCCGATCAAGATCCTGGCGCAGCCACTCATACTGAAAACGAACGCGGGCATCAGGATTGGCTTGAGAAGCCGCTTCCGTGATCAGCGGATCGATGGCCTGAAGTTCGTGGATGATCCGGGCGAGTGCTGCCCGCTCGCCGTCTGCGTCAGCAATGGCAAACTGAACCGGCAATACAGCCGCCAACAGTCCTGAGACCAGCAGTTTGGTAATTTGCATGGATTTCCTCCCCGTGTTGCGCATGACGCGCATGGTGGGGGATTCGGGTAGGACTAGATATGGAAAATCTAATCATGGAAATGCATTGTTTTCTGACTAGAACCTATCTCAAAATTAACTCATGAACGGTTTGTCGTATAATGATCATCGTGCTACGACTAAGCGACCACCATTGGGAACGTATCCGGGAACATTTTCCGGAGGAATATATTCCCGAAGGTCGTGCCGGTCGCAAGCCAATCCCCGCCCGCAAGGTTCTCGAAGCTGTCCTTTGGATCCTCAATACCGGTGCGCAGTGGCACATGCTGCCGCAATGCTATCCGAATTACAAAACGGTTCATCGTCGCTTTCAGCAATGGTGTCGGAGCGAAGTGCTGCGCAGTGTCATGACCGATCTGGCGAATACATTGCGGGATGAAGGTGCGCTTGATGAAGCGGAATGTTTTATCGATGCCACCTTTGCATCGGCCAAGGGTGGCGGCGATGAGATTGGCCCAACAAAGCGTGGTAAGGGTGTGAAAATTATGGCAATTGTTGAGCGTCATGGACTGCCGTTGGCAGTCAGTACGCACGCAGCAAACCATCACGAAGTCACGTTGGTGCAACTGTGTTTTGATTTCTACATGATTGAGGCGAAGCCGGAGAATCTGATTGGCGATCGTGCCTACGACAGCGACAAGTTGGACGAAGAACTGCATCAGGATGGTATTGAGATGATCTCGCCGCATCGAAGGAATCGAAAAAAACCTAAGACGCAAGATGGCCGCCGTCTGCGCCGTTACGAACGGCGGTGGATGGTTGAGCGGTTCTTTGCATGGATTCAATGGCAACGTCGTCTCCTGGTTCGCTGGGAATACTATGCAGAGAATTTTCTCGGATTTGTGCAGCTAGCGACCATCGGTATCTTACTCAGGCAATTTTGAGATAGGTTCTAGTCAAAAAAGTTTGTCAGCACTAATAATAGAATTGAAAAGAAGGGGTGCACATGCACCCCAATATGAGCGAAAAATAAAGGCGGGGGGAAATCCGACACAGGCCGCAAATCGCATCTTTGGGTGTGGTGCAGCCCGCAAGTGCCGAAGCCAAAGTAAGGCGCGAGAACCCGGTCCCGCGATTTATACTCCTATGTGCCTAACCTTGACGGATGGGCCGAAGGGGCTGAAGTAAACGGGAAGAATGCGCGCCTACTATCTACTTGGTTAGATATCTCCAAACGTCTGCCGAATCTTCCTTTCTATACAGACCGCAGCAATAACAATCACCGGCAGGGCGTACTTCGACTTTACTGATGGTTTTGAGATGGCCTCGGTAATTGAGGTAGCGCGACTGCAACCCCGGGCTCGTAAGCAGCAGTTTGAATTCCTGCACCCCAAGAGAAGCAATGATGCCGTTGAGGTCTACGACAGAGGGTCCGGAACCTACGGACAGAATGCGCTTATCAACACCATAAACCTTCGCTTCGTTCTCAAGTTGCTGCTCATCAGTAAGATATCGTCTGATTTCCGTCTGATCAAGACCATCGCCCATACATTGTAGACAGCCGCTTCCATCCTTGACGACGGCGATGCGTCCGCCGAACGTACCATCGTCAAAGACTTCGCTTGCTAGGTCGATATAGGTAACGCCATAGGCAACACACAGCTCATTCAGAATTGCCCTGGCACCATCGCAGTCAAGGCAGCCAACAACGACATCTGCTCCGATGACAGCCTCGAAGGCTTCGGGGGACTCCAGCCTGTTTCTTATGAGCTTGATGGAAATCTCGGGGTCGATACCTTTCACGATCCGCTCGGCCACAAAAACCTTGTCAATTCCGACTCCCTTTTCCGCATCGTAATCACTATGCAAGAACCCGAAATACCTGTTCCTGTTGGTAGCCGAAAATGTCTCATACTCGATGACCGCAAGAGATTTCACGCCGAGCAAACAGAGTTGCGGGAGCACAAATGTTCCCAATCCGCCGTACCCGACCAAAACGACCTTTGCCGCCCGAATCCGTGCCTGTCCTTCGGCCCCAAAGATGGTAATCTGCCTGTCGAATCGTTCACATCTGACTGACATGATGACCTCCTAACGTCATACCGGTTGGCAATAGCGTCTTTCCATCCACTCGCAGCGCCGTCAGGGACTCTGGGGTATGAGGGCTTTCTTGCCAGACCAGCGAGTCAAATCCGTTCGGAGCCACGACGATCGCCGCATACGGCCTGCCGGGTAGCCGCCACCACATATGGGGCACCGTTTCTCCGAAGCCATTCATGTCCGCGATCGAAAACGCCGGGGCCCAGGGGCTATTAAAGGGATGCGAGTGCAGCTCGATCAGCGCGGTATTTGTCTGATGAGCCTTCTTGATAATCGAAATCCTGGCTTCATCAGACAACTCGATGTAGTCGTCGTACTGCGCCCTGAATCCGTCCTCCCCGACAAGCATGAAATCCTGCGCCGTGAGGACTACCGCGTGAGCAGACTCATGAACGCTGGCGAAGATGAACGCGGCGGATTCCGTAATCACCCCTTTCGGCGATAGATGAGTCCAGATCTTGGCCTTCTGAGGTCTGGTAACGTCAATAAAGTACTGCATTACTCACCCTCCAGAAGCCGCTGACGAAAACTTCTCGCCCAGCCCCACAAATTGTCGCCACGCGTAACATCGGCGCCAGGCTTCCAGTCCTCGGCATCCCACGATACAAAGCGCCAGTTGCCGCCGAAGGGCGGCTGATGCTGCGGATTATTGAGAGACAACACCTTGTTGCCGTGCTTGATGCCCGAAGGCACATAGAAGCCGTAGGGTTTCGGGACCGGATGCCCGACAGTCACGCTGAAGACAACCGAGACCACTTCCGGGCTCAGAGGAGAAGGTAGTTGGTATCGGTCAATCTTGAACCAGTGAAGGTTTCTGACCTCTTTGTACTCAACAACCGGAAAATTCCGCCGCAGGAGCAGCAGTTCTTTGCCTATACGGGAGTTCTTATCGAACCCCCGTTTAAAGCGCTGCTTCTTGCAGTAGTTATGCCCGGGTTTGAGCTTGATGATCTCGCCCGACGACAGTTGCTTTTCGTTCTGGTCTTTGTCGACCTCAACTGCCCCCTGGCTGGCATCCCACCCGCCAAGCTGGATTATCTCCTCGGTCGTGATGGTCTTCGTCTGCCACTCGTAAACCGTGCCTTCAATGCAGATGGAGTACATGGAGCCGAACCTGAACCGCTCTATCCCTTCACACGACAGGTCAACAATGTCACGATCGCCGATGGACTTGTCGTCTCCATCCTTGGTCTTCTGCCAGATACCCACTTCGTGCGGGACATCGGTCCCGGAGAGTTTCTTGAGGGCATGACCGGTTATGAAATCTGAGCCCCATTCCCGCGTCTTACCATCGATCTCCAGCCGATAGATGACGTCTGCCCTGAAAGTACGGAATTTCTCAACGCCGGAGCGTTCCAGGTCAACTGCCTCGTTCGGCCTGATGCTCTCCATGTCCCCATCTTCCAACAGAAGATATATAACGTGATCCACGATGGGCTCTTTTCCAGCGAGTGCTAACAGCTCCTCCCCGGACAGGGAAGCTCTGTCACTCTCGAAGACACTACCATCGATTCTGATTTTGTACAAAACATCGGTATTCATAGCTGAATCTCCAAAATTGGTTAATGAACATTTCGGAGTCCAGTATGGCGATTGAGGGGTGTGTGAATCGGTGCTGTAGGGGTGTGAAATCCGGTGTGAATTTACATACGTAACGCCAATTAACAATGAGGAAGCTACTGACTCTATAGTTCCAGCCAATAATTCCCCTTTCCGTCGTTCTTAATAATCTCTCCCCAAGCTGGATGGCTTTTTCCTTTGCTTCTGAATACCTGAAGCAATTTGTTTTGCGATGAATTTATTTCGGCGAGTATTTCGTCCTGATGCCGGGGGCCGCCAGCATTGTGCATATATTCGATGGCCTCGGCTTGCTTCTTCGTAAAATCATATCTGGTGCCGTTGCAGACTAGGTTTCTATACCCTGTCCCAAATCCGTCCTGATCTACGCTGCCACCCATTCTTCCGGCCAGCATTCGCGTATTAATTTCGAAGTCCGCGCTCTCGATCACCATCGCTTCTTCAAGCCTCACCAGTACGTTCTGGCCGGACAAGACAAGGTGTGCCGGTAAATGTCGATCAAGTGCCAGGACAAGTGCCGGGTCGCGCGATTTATGGTGGTTGTCGAGATAGTCGTGCAGCGCGTCAAAAACGGCCGGGACGATCGTATTTCTCGTAATCACGATTGGTGTGTTTTGCTTTTCAATCCTGTGCCGCCCTAAGACCCAGATTTGATCCTCCAGAATGACCTTCGCCTCACATCGGTCCGGGATTTCCAGGGCATTCATGACTTGCCTGACAAACCATCCAAAATTGACCTTGTAGAGGGCGATGTCCTCCTCCAATACGCCCACCCAACCGTCCGCCGGAGAGAAGTACATGTATTTTCCATCCCGGCGCACGACCTCGGCCGTGACCTCTGAATCGCCATCGACGAAAGCGATATCCATTAAGCTCTTGAAGTAAACTAGGGCACCGCAGTCACATAGACCGTCGAAATTATCACTAAAAACGTCTTTGGCGACTTTCTTCAGGATCGACGCTTCCCGGTTCGAGCCGATTTTTAGCAGGTCTTCGACGATCGGCTTTCTGAGACCTGCGGTCATTGCACTGTCTCGACGAGCTCCCAGCGCTCAAGGTATTTCTCACCGATGAGCTTTTCTTTCTGAGATTTGCTTTTCAGGTCGCAACCGTTTGGCTCGCGTATCGTGACATGCAGAACTTTTCCTCTCCGGCTTTCGTGATCTGGTACGAACTTGATACTGATGCGAACCTGCTTGAGCCTGAATCCCGTTTTGAGTGGATCGTTGTCGCCAAAGTATTCCTTCGATATATCATAGATTCTGCGTTCTTCCTTTGTCGCAACATCAAGTGTGACGGTGTTGTTGCTGTTCGGGCGAGCGACCTTGAGCATCGTCACCCTGACAGATTCAATGCCATCCTCCGGATCGAAAGAGAGAACAACCGGGTTCAGGAGTCTTTGTATGTCATATTGCTTAAGAGGGATATTCTCACCGTCTATCGGGGACTGGAGCAGCGTTTCGGAAAACACTATGGCGATGGATTTTCGATGCTCCTTCCCTTCGGCAATGATTTCGATTTGGCCGGTGGTCGGTTCGTATGTAAGAGCAACCTCCTTTACCGGTCTGACAATCCGGGAAACGAGGTTTTCCTCTTCAAAAGCGAGCTGCGTACTGGGCAGGTCTTCCCGATAGACTATGATTTGGATGATATCTATTTCGTTCTCATCAGCGTCGGAACGGGTCCGTTCGCAAATCTCGACCTTCATTCTTCCAGCCGACCGAAACAGCTCTTTCAACTTTTCTTCAAACGTTGACTGCTGAGTCTCGCCTGCCGCAATTTGGATATTTCCGGGACCGATAAATGCTTCCCACATTTGGCCCTGTCTTTTTGTATCGACGTACCAGCAGTCTTCAACCTCAGTGAACCGACTGTTGTCTTTCAGAAACATCCAGAGCACGCGATCGTGTTCATTCGCCAGTTGATAATAGTCATCCAGCTCGTCATCTTTGACAAAGTGTTTCAGTATGCTTTGTCCCAGTTCATCCGTAAGCGCATCGATCCTTTCTGCATCCGAACTGAGCACAGCCAGAGAGTCGCCGGATATCGTCGAGGAGATCTCCAGCAGCGCCTTTCGTATCTCCCGTTCGCCCGCATCCCAGTCAATCTTTTCGGCAATGCCGGAATGAACCCCCGAGAAATAGGTTTTCAGGGATTTCTCTGGCAAGTTCTTGATGAGTCTGTTTACTGCCGAAGCCATCATTCTGTCCTTGCGTTCATGGACGCTGGCGTTTCCGCACCTGGCCGATCTACTCGATCATCCGGGCGTTTTGCGAGGGTCGTCCTTTCTGTGATACGTCCGCTCTTCCTGGAACCGCCCGTCCTCTTTATGAATCTTCACGGACCCGGTCTTGTCCGCCATATACTCACGCGTATCCCTCATAATCTCCTGCTTGGTATCAGCGGTCTTTGAGGCACGGCGATTCCCCTCTTTGGTGAGCTTCCATTTGTCGCCGTCTTTAGTGATGTGGTAGTTGTCCATCTCTTTCTCCTGCAAAGTAATGCTAACGAAACACCGTAACACATTGATTTCGCTAACACATTTAAGATATGAAGCGCTCAAATATGTTGACACAACTAGATTTTATGGTTTACAATTTATCCTATAAATTTATTTTTGTAAACCTTCAAGGGATAAAATGTTTGGAGATCGTTTAAAGCTCGCTAGAAAGAAGGCCGGATACTCCTTGCGAGACCTGGCAGAGGCACTAGAGAAAGAGGTCTCAGCGCAAGCGATCGGAAAATACGAGCGCGGCGAAATGATGCCGAGTTCGGGTGTTTTGCTGCGCCTGACGAAGCTTCTGGATGTATCAATCGAATACCTGCTTAGTGATCAGGTTGAGGAACTTGAAGCTGTCGAGTTTCGCAAGCTTTCTGGAACGAGTGCGGGAGATCGCGCAAAAGTCGAGGCAACCGTCATCGACCGCTTGCAAAGATACCTTGCAGTCGAGGAAATCCTGGATGTCGACAGCGGCGCATGGAAGGAGCCCCAATGCGGAAATCGCCGTCTCGACGTGGAGGATGACGGTGAAACGCTCTCCGAAGACTTGCGCAAAGAATGGAAACTGGGGCTGGACCCTATCCCCAACATGACTGCCCTGCTGGAGGATCAGGGTATTAAAGTGCTTGTGATCCCCCTACCGGACAAGGTTTCCGGCTTGACGTGCCTTGTTCGCCGACCACGGCACAAAAAGAAGATCCCGGTCATTATCGTCAATCAGGATATTTCGCTTGAACGACGCAGACTCACGCTTGCACATGAGTTGGCCCATCGACTGCTTGACGAAATATCGCCTGTGGATCACGAGAAAGCGTCGAACGTATTTGCCGGAGCTTTTCTCATTCCGCAGGAGCATCTTGTCAGAGAAATCGGACGACATCGCAATGCGCTTGGTTACAACGAACTCATTCAACTAAAACGCATGTATCGTGTGAGCGCCGCTGCATTGCTTGTACGCTTGAAGCAAATCGGCGTCATCGACAGTTCTACTCTTGCGTATGCTTTTCAGACGTTCGCTAGAAAGTGGAGAAAAACCGAACCCGTGCCAATGGAAGGGCCCGGCAGTGAGGGAGAATTTGAACTTCCTAGGCGTTTTGAAAGGCTTTGCTACCGGGCTTTGGCGGAAGGACTTATTTCATTGGGCAAAGCAACCGAATTGCTACAGCAGCCCGCATCAGTAATCGAAGAAGGATTAAAGGGGCCCGCTGAGAGCAATGCGGATAGTCGTCAGTGATACATCATGTATGATCGATCTTAGAAAGGCATTCCTCCTGGAGGATTTCCTGCGTCTGCCCTATTCGTTCGTAATGCCCGACGTTCTGTTCGAAGATGAGTGGCTATGCATCAGTGATGACGAAAAGATTTCTCTGCGACGGCATGGACTGGAGGTCCGCGAATTGCCGGGCGCTTCGGTTACAAGAGCACAACGATATTTCAACGAACACAATCGGCTGAAATTGAATGACTGTTTCGCGTTGGCTCTTGCCGAAGACATTGAAGACAGCATCCTGCTAACAGGAGACGGGCCGCTTCGAGACATATCAAGCGGCAATGGAGTAGAAGTTCGTGGTGTACTGTGGATTACAGATGAACTAGAGAAGCATGATATCGTCCCACTGCCCCGGCTCTATGACGCCCTGCTACTTTTCCACGATGATGATCTTGTCTTTCTTCCCAGAAACGAAATCATGCGGCGTCTTCGAAGGCTGGCGAAGTTTCTCTGACGGGAACATGGGTAGAACCATCGTTTTTTCTTATATAATCTTGGATATGACTGCCTACGAGCACCATTGGATTCGGGTTCCGGCCAAACGGCTACATGCTGTCATCACAAGTATTTCTTGAATGTGCTCGCTGTGACCGCCACCGTCAACGCGAACAAGGTTGCAAACGGCAAGATGACGAAGGTCGGATGCAGACTGAACGGCAAGGCGAGATAGGTCACCCAGGTCAGGACAACCAGGGGTAGTGCTGCCTTCTTCGCATAGTGATAGACAAAGGAACTCTCTCGACCTCCACCCCATCGACGTAGATCGCGTTGTACCAATCCATCGACGAGCGCGACCAGACTAAACAGTAAAAATATCGGCATCGCCAGGGTCAAAATGGCAAGACGCACTGAGAACACCTGGGTCACCTGCATCATGGCCAGTACGTACTCTGCCAGGGGTTTATAGACCATATGCAGCGTCGCCCTGACGCCCTGCTCATACTTCCGCGGAGGCAGTGATACCCATTGGATGAAATCCACAAACCGCGTCACCTCGAAAAGGTAGTGGTAGGAATTATCGGCGAACCATTTGGCGAATCGTGCCGGATCGGAGGTCACAACACTGCGACGAAAATCATTGTCGAGATAGCTGATCTCCGTGACCAGCATGGTACGGCTGTGATCGACCCCTTCATCCGGCCACCAAAGCACCATGCCTGCCCACTCCACGATGATCGAGAACAACAGCGAAAACAATAACCACAGGATGACCTTCGCTACAGCCGATAAGGTCTTCGAAAACAGCCCTTGCTGAACCACGCGGCGACGAGGATCTGCCACAGCCTCAGCCATCGGAGGCCTCTGCTTCTACCTCGGGCTCGCTAACGTCCGGCGCGGCTCCCCACCAGGGTTCCTGCACGCGGTACCAATGATCGTTGGTGATGTAGGTGCGCTCCATCTCATTGGTTATCTCGGTGAGCGACTCAGGCATATCCGAGTCCGTTGCCGGCAACGGCATGCGAATCTTCCATAGCTGGCCACCTTCCAGGAGGGCAAAGGCCTGTCCCTTGGGTAGGGTTATCAACTCGGCCGGTGTGAGCAACGGGACTTCTGAAACACTGATTCGGTCCTCGTTGCGGGAGCTGAAATCGATCCCGGAACCCGGCTCTGAGGAATCGTTGACACCGGAAACGCTCATCAGGGTGAACACCTCAACCTTGGGTAGCTGGTCGGTGAGCATCTCGGCTGTAGCCAGCTCTTTCACCCTCAGCATGATCATCGTGTTGAAGTTACCGGCTACCTGCCCTGCTTTTGCACGATTGCCGATGCGCGCTTCGACATCCGACCAGGTCTGGGTGTAGGCCGTGACCTGAAAGCCGGCCCCACCGGCCTTGTTCAGTAGGGGGACGAACTCGTCACCGATCAGTTCGTTGAACTCATCGGCATGTATGGAGATGGTGGGCGGGGTGTCGATGGATTCTCCGTCCACGCCATGCTTGTAAATGTGTCCGGCGACCGACACCAGATCAGCGAACATGGAATTGCCTACCGCACTGGCCACGGTGGTATCAGTCAGGGCATCCAGCCCGACATAGACGATCCCCTTGCGTCGGATGACTTCCATCCATTCGAAGATCGGACGCGTATCGTTCTTATCCAGATAATCCGGCGAGATCAGTTCGGCGATATTCCCCGTGGTCAGCTTCTCCATCAGCGGGCCGACGGAGCTGACGATCTTGTCGAAGTAGGTCTTGTCGTACTTGAAGGCAGACACCAGCCCATCGAGGACTGGATCGTAGAGGTCCTGCGCCTGCAGGTGCCGCATCAGCGCAATAGCTTCTTTACTGCGCCCCCTTAGAGCTGCCGGCAGGTTTCGTTCCGAGATCTTGCTCGACAGTTCCTCGACCTGTTCCTTCCAATCCTCGGCGCCGTGTGTATCCAGATGCGCCTCGGCATACTCCGTGAACAGAGGTTCAATATCGTTGATGTAGCGTCGGACCTGCTGATAGTCCGGACGGCGGTTTAGCGCCACCAGTGCACGGGCAATGATGTTGACGAATCGCCAGGCGAACTCCTTAAAGGCCGCCGAATTTCCTTCACTGGGCAACTGGTTGGCGATGCGGGTAGCAACCTCGGTGATGCGCGAGAAGTTGCCGATGGCGTTGTAGCGAGCCGAGACCTGGGGAAATCCCAGATGGAACATATAGAAGTCTTTGGTCCGTCCGGCCCGTTTGGCCTCGGCATACACACGCCGCAACAAACCCGCATCCCCCTTGGGATCGAAGACGATCACCACGTCACCGCGGCGGATGTCCTGGGTGATAAGGATCTCGGCCAGCCGGGTCTTACCGACGCGAGTGGTCCCCAACACCAGGGTATGCCCCACCCGCTCGCCGATGTCCATCCACACATCCTGCTCGTCAGGCTCGACAGCGTGTAGGGCCGGTTTGCCACCGACGGCGTGCAACGGTGACAGCGGATTCCACCAGGCCCGGACCCGAAACAGCCGCGCCAACACACTCAGCATCGGGACCGATTCCCAGGCGACCTCCTTGCGGCGCGCCCATTGATACAGGCTACCCGGCTGGACGTAACGCTGGACCTCTGGCCGGATGGTATCGCGCAATCGCTGAGTGTGTTTCTGGGTCCAGCGAAAGCCCCGTCCTAAAAAGAGCTTGCGGCGGCTGAGGGGGATCTTACGGGATCGCACCTTATAGATGGGCAGCCGGCGCATGTTGCGCTGGTAGCGCAGCACCCGCCAGGCTTGTCGACCCCGAATCAGGCCGATCAGTCCGAGTACGGCGCCGGCGCCATAGGCGACACCCGGCGGCATCATCAGCGCCCAAGGAGCCAGAATGGCGATCCCTGCCGTCGCAAAGGCCACCAATGTCGACCACAGCTCGACCGGGGGCCGCAGCAGGGCCTCGATGGGGTGCGTGCTCATTGCTCGATGCCGTGCGCCGAGATCAGCACCGGATAATGCGAAACGCTCAGTGCCTTCGCGATGTCGCTGCCGGAGGCTGGCAGGATCGATAGGCCGTCAGCCAATCTGGCAATCGTTCGCAAATCATCCATCGTCTCGGCCTGCACCAGCATCCCGACTGCACCGATCTCCTTGAGCCGGTCGCGGTGTGTCTGTAGCCACTGTCGTGAACGGCTGTCAGACCCGATTAGGAAAAATGGCCGCGTGAACGGCCGGTCATGCGCACGAGCCTGCACCGGCCCCGGTGTCAGGCCGGGTGATTGAATCGGCAACCAGGCTTTGGGGTCAGCGGCCCCGAGCTGGGGGCTTGTTGGAACCTGACTTTGCTGTGGCAAACCATCTTGAGTTTGAAAAACCTCCAGAAAAGGCGCGATGGGTTGTGTATTACCACTGTCATGGATCACGGTCAGATCAGCCTGAGCGATGATGGGTAGCAGCAGGCAACTCATGACCAAGACCTTGCGGCAATAAGAATTGAATCGACCCATTGATTTATCCTTCCTGTACGATGCGCTGCCAGTGGGAGACAACACGGCGACGGTACCGGTCTGCACGATGGGAATCCTTCGGCGAGTGATAACAGCCAACGCTGCCCCACCAGTCCTGCCGCGTGGCGTAACAATCCTGCAAAATCCCGGCGCCCACGCGTATGTTGTGATACGGATCGAGTGCCTGCCACGGGGTCCCGAGCCGATCCTGGTGATAACGCCAGTTGACCTGCATCAGGCCGATATCGATGGAACGCGTCCCCTCCTTCAGATACGCTGTCAATGCCTGCCAGGCCGCTTGCCGTGAATCGAAGAAGTAACCCTGTCCGGCCACGTTCAATGTCCAGGGCCATGGCCGGAGGGTCCCCGTCTGTCCCGTCTGCTTACCGCTTTCAGTGAGTGCCACAGCGAACAGAACGCTCTGGGGTATTCCATGCTCTGCCGCAATCATGCGATAACCCGTTGGCACGGATTCATTCGCCCTACCCATGGAAGGAAGCGTCAGGACGACACATACCATCGGCCAGCCAAATAATCGCATCAACGCCACCACACTAAAGCTCCGAAACCGGTAGTCTTGAAACGTCCTCGCCTCGACGGCGCAAAATGGACGGCACTTCACCTTGCCCCTGGGTCAGTTTGTCGAGGGCACCGCCATCATGATTGAGGGTAATCCGCCGGCTGCGTACCCAGTCGGGATCGATCTGGTGATTGGATGCCCACTCCCTGACGGTGCGATCATCTCCCTTGTCCACATGGGTGAGATAGATATCGACTCCGTTGACTTCGTCGATCCGCTTTAACAGCTTATTCAGCACCAGATCGCAGGCCGGACAATCCGGGCGAGTGAAGAACAACAGGCGGTCTCCGGACTGAAAGGGATTTTTCACCTCGGTCTTACCCGGCAACCGGCTGATGTCGATCAGCGACATATTTGGATACAGGTGCTTGGTTGCTGCATCGTAGGCGCGCTGGAACGCAAGGATACGGCCGGCGTCTTCATACATGGCGTGTGCCCACACCTCGGCATATCGCTGCCGCTCCGCATCATCACGCGCATGAATACCGAGTACTTCGATTGGCGATATCGTCGCCGGGCTGATGCTCCCGCGAATGCCCTGCATCAACTGTTTGTAACGGCGCCACTCCGTCTCCGACAAACCCCACAGACGGGCATGCGCCAGGTCCGTAGCAGACAAGACATTCGTGGCTTTGTGCGAACTACCCTGCCGGGTATCTTCGATCTGGGTATGTGATAGCTCGGCCGCCATCACGGTAGTCGATGCGATAAGAGAGCCCAGAAACGCCATAGATCTCCATCGTCTACTCATCGGTGCTCCTGACCTCCAGGGATGGAGGAAATGCAGAAGGATTGTAGGAACAATCCCTGCCTTCACACGTGTCGGCCTTTGGTGCTGCCTGGTCTCTCTGGACGATATAGGGCACCGTCAGATCCCGGTACATTCCGGACTTGTCAGACAAACACCCACGCATCCCCTGTGTAGCGGGAACTGAATCTTCCGTAGTTTGGATACGAGATGCACTATTGCTGGATGGTTCAGCACCATCACTTTTTTCTGCTGTCGCTGATCCCAGCGCAAAACTGCCGAAGAGCAATAACACGGCTAATACGATTTCCATCGGCTCTACCTCTGCAATGAAATGGAATGGTTCTGGCCATGCGGCCCCTTGAATTCGACCCTGCCCTTGAGGCGGTCGATGCCAGCCACTGTCCAGCCTGATTGCTGTTCGCCGGACTTCAAAAATGCAACGCGGCCTGCCTGGGAGGTGGCTACGTAGGTCATGTCATCCCAAACGTCGATGGCATCGACGTGAAACGGTGGAGTTTTGGCGGGTGAAGGTTTCGGTCTGGCCGCCGGTTTTTGCTGGGCGACCTTGCGCTTCTGAGTCTCCTTGATGAGGGTATTCAGCCGCGCAATGGAGTCGTCAATACGTTGACGAAGGGCATGGTTACTTTCCGTAAGATCGGCAACGGCCACTTTGATTGCGCGAACACCTTCAGCCACTGAAGCCAGGCTTTTCTTCACATCCGCACTCAGGGCCACTTGCGCTTCGAAACCGCGGTCAATCCGGCCAGACAATGATGTCAGCCTCTGATCGATCTGCTCGACTTTGTCCTCGTCCGCACCCACCTCCAGTTCCGGCGTATTGATCACCTCCCGGGTTGGGGTATTGGAGTCCTGTATCTGGGGCTCATACAACGGTATTTCTTGCCGCTGGATCTTGGAAAGTGACAGCGCACTGATGACGACGATCCCGACCACAACGGCGGTCAGTACGGACTTGTAAGCCAGCCGCCGGGATCTTGGCTGCCTCTCTGCCTTATCCTGCTTGCTCTCCTTTTCTGACGGATTGATCTGCTCCGGTTGCTGCTCAGTCGTCATTTTGCGCTACCTCCACATTAGCCATATTCATGGTCTCGTGGGCAGCAGCCTGCTTCACTGCACACTGCTCGAAGGTGATCAGTCGGTGAACAGGATCCTGGACTAAATGGAAAGCCCGACCCGCGAGTGTCTCCAACGCCTCGCGCAATGTCATCGGTCCAAGATGGCGATGGACAGCCGGCAGCGGTAACGCAAATAACGCGAGCGTTTCCGGTGCGGTGGATTGACTAGCAGCTAGCCGGTAACCACTGCGCTGCAGAAGATATCGCACCGTCTCTCCGATGGTCTGGATCCGCTCTGGCAACTGAACGGTAACGGTCGCTTCCAACAGTTCCGACTGCGCCTGGGTCGGGGCCGAGGAATACATCGAATACCGGCCTGTCTGGATATCGCTTGCATGAAGGTTTACGCTGGCGACAGTACACAGACCGGCGATACATATCGCCGTCACAGCACCAGGGTTCACAGGAATAAAGAGTGATCGTTTCATAATGGATTCAGCCTCAGTGGTTTGATACAACCTGGCCGGCATCATGAAGGTGCGCTCGGGTACTGAGAATGGATAATCCATTCTCACCGGCGCAGTGTTTTCGTGGCTGTATTCACGTCCCGCAATACACAGCCACAATCTGTGGTCTCTCGTGCCCGAGCTCGAGACTGATCGTCAGGCGGGCTTGCTGGTCAATCCGTTTTTGTTCCGGCGTGAGGGTTTTGACTGCAGGACCGCCCGCGGCGGGTGAACACCATCCGGTCAGTTCCTCATAACGGTTCTGGGCATAGGCATGACGAAGACCATGCATCCTGGATAAGCCTGCCCTGGCGGTCTCAGCTTCGTACAATCGCAATTGCTGTCGGTAGTTCTTCGCGCTGGGAATCAGAGAACCTTTACCGGCCAGCTGTCGCGCTCGATCTAGAACAGCACGTTGGGCCTCAGTCCGTATCGGGATGGTTCGCGCCTTGCCGCCCTTGGTCCAGCTTTCCTTGAGGACGATATGGTCGCGGCGATCTGCGTAGTCCGGTATGAACTTGATCGCTTCTTCTCTGCGCAAGCCAAAGGCCTGCTGTAGTTCCAGGCTCATCCGAACTCGGGCATCCCGAATCTTGCCAAGTTCTTCCGCCCCCACACTACGGGCCTTGGATTCGTTGGTCACAAACTGCCGGTTAGGAACACCATAGTGGTCGTTCGATCGTGCAACGACATTCTGACGATTGACCTTCTGGGCCCACCAGCGAATGACTGCCAGCCGGTTCTTCATTGCCCCGGCCGACAGCTCTTTTTCTTGCCAGTTTTTAACCAAAGCCTCGATGTGCTTGGGCTTGAGCGACTGTGCGCTCATATGACGGTAACCCAGATCATGGAGCTGGTCGGCGATCTGCGTCAGCAGCCGCTCCCGGTCTCGCTGGGTTGTAAAACTGCCGTCCCGGTTTCGACGGCAAATCTGCTTGAGTTGGTAGTTCAGATCTCTCAAAAGTGTTCTCGCATATCGGTAAGTGTTTCTGACCCAACCGGTGGCCATAGCCATTCGGTCCCGCGTACGCGGTACGGTCATGGGACACTACGCCCATTGCGACCTAAAGCTGCCTGGTCTAGGCAACGCCGGTTCTCCCCGGAGGGAATGGTCTGGCGTGGACCAACGTGCGCCGTCATAGGCGCGATTTAAGTGTGGTTACACATCACCTCCTTTCAGATAGGCGGAACACTTCCGCAGTTAATGAAGAATGAGCATCGACCGCACCACCAGGGGTGGGCGTCTCGGCTCGACGAGTCAGGCTGGTGCCTGCGAGAAAGAACCGATCCCGTGGTCGGCTCGGATTGGAGAATGAACCCACGGCTTTCGCCGCAGCGCATCGAAGGGTTCGGGCGCGCTCTGTTGCTACTGTATCCGCAGTAGCCACGGTTAAAATCGATCGAGGGCGGCAGTATCGGCCTTCATCACTGGCCCTGCACTGAATAATCCTGCCGAAAACCCGCGCCGTTTCCGGGAATGCCGCCCTCGTCACTACCCCGCTTCGCTTGCCAGTGACGAGGGCGCCTTCGGTTCAGGCACGCCGTGTGCCAGGCATCCGCCTGTCACGCGGCCTGCTACTAATCGGCTGGTGCAATCCTTCGGAGCATTTCTACCTGCCCACTGGGGCCCACAGGCGCCGCTGAGTGCGGCCCCGCCCTTGGCACGCGAGTTAGAGGCTCGCGTTGCCGTGGCGGGCAAGGCATGTGGACTCAGTGGACAGCTATAAACAGGTATAGCGAGATCGTATGTTCGGCTGTATCCGGGTACGAAGCGGCTACTACGAACAGGTACCGGTACTTAAGCGGCAACCATCCCGGTTCCACGTGTTCACGCCAGTTCATGAACAACACCCACCCTCGCGACCTTCCGCACGTGCCTGCTGGATCGGTGGACACGGTACCGTGCCAAAAGAGCAGAAAACGCAACAGTCACCCGGTTTTGGCCGGAGCAGCACCCCACAGCCCTCGCACTCGTAGTAAAACTGACAGCGGTCGACAGGCATGGTCTCGACAACCTGGTGCCCGCACTCGGGACAGGTCAGCTCTGATTCAAGCTCAATGTTATCCATAGGTATCCCCGGCAACGATTTTCCACTAGCATAAAACCTGTAGTTACTACGGGTTCAAGAGGTTCGGCGTGGCGATTTCAGGTAAGCGGGGTTATTCGGTGGGCGAGCTGGCCTCGGCCAGCGGATGCAAGGTCGAGACCGTGCGTTACTACGAGAAGATCGGACTGATGCCCGAGCCGCCGCGCACGGAAGGCGGCCACCGATTCTACTCCCAGAATCTGCTCAAGCGCCTGACCTTCATCCGGCGCAGTAGGGAACTCGGTTTTCCGATTGAGCAAATACGGGAGCTCTTGCGCTTCGTCGACGAGCCCGGGCATACCTGCAGTGAGGTCAAGGGGATGGCTATGCTGCATACGCGTGCCGTGCAGGAGAAGATCGATGACCTAAAGCGGCTGCAAAAGGCGCTAAATGACATGGCTGCACGCTGCAAGGGCAAGGGCTACGCACTGGAAGACTGCGCGATCATTGATGCCCTTTTTGACGAGGGCAAAGAACGGCAGCGCGGTAGTTGACGAAGCGCCATAAAAGAGCCCCGCACTAGGCGGGGCGTAGGTAGCATTGACTATTCGGATTCCTGGAATACTTCATCCAGATTGATACCAGCCGGCTCGACAAAATGCTCAATAACAAGCGCAAGCGACTGATTACCATCCGATTGCGTAATAGGACGCAGCTCGTCGGGCTCATAGCCGTCTGTGTCGTAATCGATGACGGCAACATCCGGTGCTGTATCTGGATGATCGGCAATCACTGCCTGCACGATGCCGCCTTCCATAACGACAACCAGCCTTTCGCAGGCCGGACTGGGGTTGCTTCCATCCGAACTCGACCCGGTTGCCCGAAGCGCCGCCTGATAAGCCTCATCCAGATCACCCCAGTCGATGCTGCCGCCTCGGGCCTCACCACGCCGGTAGGCCTCGACCAGCAACCTCGCCGCCTGGAAGGCCGCATCCCTGCGACGAAGCGTTACCACACTTGCGTCCGGTGTTGGCCACGGTTCATCATCGCGCAACGTCTGTTCGACCGTGAACAGCAACGAGCTATCGCCCGTCTCTTCATAGTCATCGAGCAATAACGGCACCTTTTCGGTGTCCTGCCAGATGTCGCCTTGGTCGAACAGAGTCTCGGCCTTCCTGACCGCTTCGTCCGAATTGTTGGCCTCGATGCCGACCATGACACGGTGCTCATAGGGCAAGGTGTATTGAATAACATATTTCATAATGATCTCCTTCTGATTGGTTACAGGGGGAGACCATCACCCACCGGGGAGATGACCTCCCCGATGGGTATGGCGAAGAACTCAAGTCGTTGACTTGATCGGTTGATCGAACAGCATGGGTACTACGCTTCAGTCCTCATGCGGCTGCAGGATAGTGATGACCGGTTCACCGGCATCACCTGGTCCGACAATGAGCTTCAGTGTGACCAGCACCGCTTCGGTCGAGTGACCGTCACGGGCTACCCGATACAGCTGGAACAGCAGCCGGTCACCCGAATCTTTGGCGGTGCGTATGGCGTGGGACGCCATATACAGGACGTCCCAAAGCCTACCCGACTGATCCTGGTGCACCTGCTGTTCACTGTCATCCTCGGTCCAGGCCACACAATCGGCCCAGACTGCAGATGTCAGCGCAACAGGCCATTTGAAACCAGCCTCACTGGCCATGGAACCCGCATCGATCAGTACACCGTCATCGATGGCCTGCGCACGGGTATAGGTTGAAATTACTTCACCGAAAAATGCTTCGGCGGACTGTTCATTGGAAATGTTACTCATGGGTATTCTCCTGTGATGGATAGACACCAGGTCACACCTCCTCCCCTGCCGGAGAAGATGATGCTTCCCCGGCAGGGTTTGTAGAAAAGTGTTGGACTTCAGAGCAGTCCTCGTTCTGCAAAAGAGACGCTTTCGCCAGCCGAGACCACAAAGTGGTCAAGCACCCGCACATCAACCAGTGCAAGTGCGTCTTTCAGACGGCGGGTAATCGCCTCATCCGCATGACTGGGCTCAGCAACGCCCGACGGATGATTGTGGAAAAAGACCATAGCGGCGGCATTCACCTCCATGGCCTGCTGCACCACGACCCGCGGGTAAACCGAGGCGCCATCGATGGTGCCCTGGAACAGCTCACGCACAGCGATGATCCGGTGACGGTTATCAAGAAACAGACATCCGAAGACTTCATTACGGTAGTCTGCCAGGCGCAGACGCAGGAAATCCCGCGTCTCGTCCGGTTTACTCAAAACCCTGCCGGCTCGATGTTTGATGGACAACACCTTCATCGCCAGTGTGATCACTGATTGCTTTTCCACATCGTTCAAGTCTGCTGGTGTCAAACCGGACAAACGGTCTTCTACCAGCGCCTCTACGGACGAATCCGTTTTCTTCATGACTGATCTCCTCAGGAAAAAGGGAGACCAGTCCCTCGGAGGAATGATCCCCCGATGGGTGGAAAATGGCCGGGTAACATGGTGTTACCCGGCCAAACGTTGAGTTACGCCGCGTCTTCTTGTGCGGTGTAGAACGGTTGCCCGTCGACCTTGGCCCACGCAATGCGCAGTAGCCGTGCCTTCAGACTGATACCGGTCTCGCCGGCCTTGTCCCCGTTCTTGAAGGTGAAGGACTCGGCAAAGAGATCACTGAGTGTGAAGCCGATCAGTACCTTCAGATTGCCCTCGACGGCCGGCTTGAGCTGGCGCACGATTTCCTGCGCCTGCTTGCCGGACACGCGACACTCGAAATGCGTGTACTGGGCGTTGTCGACACTGCCACGAAGGGCAGCGATGGTGATACTCAGGAAGGGCTCTCCTTCCTTGGGTGTCACCTCCCGGACGCGATTGAGATAACCGATGCCGGTGGTGTGAAGATCGAAATACTGCTTGGTTTCGTTGGTTGACATAGCACTTGCTCCTTAGAGGTTAAAAACTCCCGGAACAAGCGCGCCCCTGACGGGGATGCTTGCCCGGCAGGGTGAATGAAATGGAATCAGGTTCCACTCCCTTGAGAAAGGACCGACGACAGAAAACTGTCGCTGTGCACCGATTGCACGGCCCGACGGTGCCTCGACTGTCACTGAACCGCAGTGACGACGGATAAAACCAGTAAAACGAATACAATCAGGCCGCATCAGAGGCCTCACAGACATAGCGCAGGTACTTGAGCATGCCGCGTGCATTGGCAAACGCAGGATGTTCAGCAATCGCTTGATGCGGGAACCAGTTGGCGATGTGTTTCGACAGTGCCACGGTCCCACCACCGACGAACAGCACACGATCCAACTCGATGCCTAACCCCAGTTGCCGGCGGGTCTCGTCATGAATGCGTTCCACGACCTCGCGCATGGCTGCCTCAACTAACGCGGCAACATCGTGCGCCTTACCTTGAAGACGAACAGTCTTGTGCTCCACCGCCTGGGATACCAGTTGCTCGCTGAGTGACTCCAGATCGAAGCGTTCCTGGATTCCATCGGCCACACTCTGTTTCACGTTCAACATTCCACACTGCAGGGAACCAGAAGAGGCATGTAAGATGCCCTGGTCCTTTACCACGACGTAGTCTGTCGTGCGTCCACCGATGTCGACGATGGCAACCGGAACGGAGACACGATCCGCATCGAGAGTGACGCCGTCCTCCAGTTCGACGATCACGTAGTCGTACCAGGCGGCCAAGGCCTCAGGTATCACCTCATGGAACGCTATACCCGCTGGCAGCGCACCAGAAAGTGGACGAACTGCCTGCTTGAGGCTATCGCGCTTCCTGGCAATGGTTTCCTGCCGATGCTCACCGCTCTTGCGGTAGAAGGAACTGACAGGCAAACCGGACACTGCATGCACACTCTTTCCAGCAAGTCCGGCCTGCTGCAGGGCGTGCTGAACAACTGCTCGGTTCAGACCAGACCACGGGTAGCCCTCAAAATGCGTGGGCGCACCGTCCAGGGCACCAACCGAATACACGGTATCCTCTGTCTCGTACTCAGAGATGCGTTGTTCGGCCTCATGGATCCAGGTCACACCGGACTGGCCCACGCGAGCACGTGAAGGAATCGCGAGTAACCGGCCGTCCGGAAGTGCGATCTTGGTGAATGCATAGCCATCGTCGAGGCCAACCGGGATGGGATTTATTGAGCTTGCGTCAGCCATATATTTTTAATCCTCTGATTCGTTATCGAGTATGTTTGTTGGTTGCCTGCCCTAGCCCATCACCTTGCCTAGCGCCGCAAAGGGTTTAGTACCCTCCGTGGCCGACATTGGCTCAGCGTTCACAACCGCAGGCACCGATTCAGGAAGTCCGGCAGTCCTTCGCGGCGACCGGGGCATCGACTTCGTAAATGCCGTAGTCGAATCGCGTTTCGTATCGTCAGATGTACTGCGTAGCGATTCGATCTCGGATCTAAATCCCTGAACCAGCAACCCACGCAACCATTCCTGCCGGCGGTTAGCCGGCACTTGTCTGTGTCGGTTCAGCAGGACGGATTCCAGCGCCACACGAGGATCAAGCTGTATGGTGACTCGGGTTCCAGGTTGTGCTTTTGCCATAACAAGACGGCCCCACTGACTTCAAACAAGCTCAGGATTATGGAGACACGTACCTGGCACACCAGAGGAAACCCGACACATCACGTGTCGTCGTTTTCGTCAGAGGAAGGAGCTGTGGTCGGTGTGGAGGGTGCGGAATGCAGTCCGAGATTCCTGGAGAATCCTGATGACAAATGACGTTGAATCGGCGCCATCGGTGCACGACGTTTGCCACTCAATACATCATCGGGAACTACTCCCATGAACTGTACAGCCTGTGTATTTTTGTCGTTGTCTTTCTGGATATCGGATCGCTCGATGCGCAGAAAGCGATAACCTTGGGGAATCATGAACAGACCGCGGATCTTGCGTGCGCCCAACTCTATGACGTGGTCGCGTGATGCACGGTCCAGCACACCGATGTGGCCGGCGGTTAGCGCGGCACAAACCAGGGTATCGTATGTCGATACGAGGCGTGCAGCCTGATAAGCATAGGGGTTCGCGAACTGTAGAGGCATCCGGTAGGGTCGCTCAGACTCGGCGACCGCGACCTCTATCGAACCCATCTGTGTCAACCGCTCATCCAGATCCCGCTGGAGACGCAGGAATAGCGCCTCCCGCTCCTCAATGGCTTCATGTACTTTGATTAGCCACCAGTCTGCGTATGGATCACCATTGCGCGACGCCTGCCAGATCAGTCGCAGCCGCTCAGCGAAGAGCCCCAGGCCAATGATCGGCGATTGTCCTTTCGTGCCGTTTCGACCACGAATAAGCCGACGCGCCTGGTTCGTCTGCAGCGTCAGCCAGACCTGGCCACGCAGTGGACCCAGTTTGTCGGCATCGGCCGGTTTGGGGATCGGGTTTTCCGTGGTCATAGGTTGTCGGGTTCCCCCCTCTGTCGATAGAGTTGCATGAGTTTGCGCGTATAAACGCATGCGCACTCGTTATGAACAAGGGAAAACCCCGTCGACAAATGGGAGGGTTCTGTAATGAGTTGGAATTTCGGCAGGTGATTCCACTGGAATCACCTAGGGGAGACTTTATGTCTCGTTAGGTTCGGACGATGGCCCCTTATCTATTGGCATTCCCAACGCCTTCCGCATTTCATCCATCCGTACTTTTGCCAGCGCCATGCGCTTCTGGCGTTGCTCCTCAGTCTCCTTCGGTTCCGTGGCTGTGTCATGGCGTGCTACCTGTTGACGCTGAATCTCCCGCGCGTGCCGGGCATCCCGTACCTTGATGCCGAGATTGGGCACAAACTCGCCGGATTTCATCCGTTCACAGAGACGGAACAGGAAGCTGATCTCGTCATAGACCGGTTTCATACCCTTTTGCTCGGCCTGGAACCGTCCCTCCAGCTCATCAAGAATCGGCTGGCGATCCGCTGGGGCGAGTTTGGAAAGATAGCGGTTTGCGATGTCTCGCTGGTTTTCGCCCAGACGCCGCGGATATACCAGCGGTTCACCATGCTCACCGGCATGCATAAATTTCGACGCATCTTCACCAGAAGTAGTAGTTGTTGTTTTTTTATTATTACTACTACTACAACCTGAGTTCGATTTATGTGCATTCGATTTTTGAACTCGGGTCTCAACCGAGTTCGAATTTTGGTCACGGTGATCCCGCGCCTGACTGTTGCCCATAGAATCTTGACGAATCTGCTGGATAGCATCGCGGGTAAACGAGAAGAACCGGCGTAGTCCTTCGTTACCTGTGCTCACCGCTGACTGCAACCGCCGTTCGATTGGATGCTCCAGGGCGCATACGTCACGCCCGCCCCTGACATCCTCATCAATGGACGCCAACACGCCCTTGGCCACGGTACGCACCCGGGCATGACCATGGCTCACGGCCTTGTTCAGAAAGGCCATGTAGTCGCCATCCAGGTGAATCACATCGGCCAGTGGCAGGGGCTCATCATGCAGTGCATAGACGTTACCGCGAAACCGTCCGCTCGCTTTACGCATACGTCCACAGAGGGTCAACCAGCGCGAGGCACGCAGGATGGCAATCGCACGGGCTATCGTAGAACGCGATGAAACATTGGCCAGGCGGGAAATGGTCTCATAACTCGGAAAAGCGGCATTAGCCCCTGTCTCCCGAACCGCCAACATGATGACCATCCACACCAGTTTGTCGACTGGCTCGAGTACCGGATCGCGGATTACCGCAGTGGGAAAAGACTGGTGCCGGTTTCCGAGGAAAAGGACCGTGTCGGCAGCACCGCCATCGCGTGATGCCTCCACACGAGCGATGGTGGCCTTGATCAGTTTATCGAGGGCGAGTGTTTCCGGACGAATGACGCCTGTCTGCTCATCCATCATCACCTACCTGAGCGGCACCATCGTCATTCTGGCCGGTCAGGTTTCCGTACTGGGCCCATCGCTGGGTCAGGTTCCAGATGGCGCGCATCGGCACCCCGGTCTCCCGGTGGAGTTCCAGGTAATCCTTGGGCGCGAGTAATCCAGTTGTCTCCCCATCGACCCGGCTCGACCAGGCCTGCCAGAGTCGGTGGGAACTTTCCTCATCGGCTTCGGGGGGACGCCCGACCGAAGGGCTCACAGACAGAGTACGCCTTAGCCGACCGTAATCACGGGCATTCAATCCGAACAGGATCAACAGCATCTCATGCGGCGCATCGGCTGCGATCAGCGACTGCAGGGTTTCTTCCGATTCGCGCTGCACCCGCAGGTGATCGATCATCGGCCAGTACACCTGCCGATTCAGGGCGATATCCAAACAGTGGGCACGAAGCGATTCAACACGGTACAGGTCCGAGACGTTCATCTCCCGCAGAGCCTCGATCTCCCGTGGACCGAATTTCATGTTTTGCAGGGCCACGTGGTCACCTTCTGCCAGGCAGCGAATGGCATACATCAGTACAGCGGTGACCAGATCGGATTCCTTCGTGCTTTCCATCGCCTCTACTCCCAGACCGATACACCGGTCTCCGCGGCGATACGGCGGATGCGTCGATAGGTATCCATCAAGGCCAGCAAATCACGCCAGTCCCGATCATCGAGCGGCCGCCAGAGCCGATAGCCGGTGTGACCTGGATCCAGTGTCCAGATACTGCTGAATAACAGATCGGCGTCTTCAGTCTCGAGTGCACGGCGAAGGATGGACTCGTCTGGCAGGAGCGGCAACATGGCCTCGAGCGGTGCAAAGGTCATCTCCGCACAAGCCGCCAACTGCCACCACAGCATGGTGAGCTGACTCAAACTATCCTCGTCGAGCTGATCCGCCAGGGTTGGATCTGGAACATCGCGTAATACGAATCCCAAGCCTTTGCCGGACACCGCTTCAACGAGGTCCGCCATACCGTTACGCTGGGCCAGTCGTGTCGCAAGCGTCCAGGCTCGGCCACGCAAAGACTTCAGATCGTTCGGGCTGGTATCGTTGGTGAGATTCGGTAGCTCGGTGTCAGGCTCAGAAGTCTCTTTGACATCGTCATCCAGAAGACCAGTATCCGGCGCACTACCGGGATTCGACTGATCCGGTAGTTCCGGTGGTAACTCATCAGTGGATGTTCGATCCGAACTGGATACACGCGAACCTCCATCATCCTGGTCAGCATCGAACGATTCGTCTGTAGGGCGCTCAAGTTCTGACGATTCCTCATTCGGATCCGGTTCCACTTCGGCCTCTGGAATCACCAGTTCCCTGCCGGCCATCTCGGCATCGAGCATCACGCGTACGGTATGAATGCTGACATCCAATGCAGCGGCAATTTCAGATTCCAATGCGCTGCGGAGTACATCTGTGTCCCAGTCGGGGCTATCGTACCGTTTGCATAGTGTCGTGAAGACCTCTTCGAAATCCTCTGCCGACTCGGAACACCGATCCTGCCAAATCTTGTGAGCGGCACGCTCCAATCTGCGAATGCGTTCGACATGCGGCCTGCCGAGCCCGCCTTCGAGTGCAATGGGGATGACGGGTAATAGACGATGGACGGTGTACACCATCTGGGAAATACGCGCCTGGGTGATGCGATATCCGGCACGGCGGAGTTCTGTTTCGAGACGCCTTTGAGAGATCACATCGATACTGAGTTCTTCGGCAAGCAATTTTTGCGCTTCGCAAACAGCGCGCGCCTTATCGATGAAGGTAAGACCTCCCCGCAGGTCGTTTTCCCGAAGATGCGCCAGCAGGACATCAGATTCGCAGCACCAGGCTTTGAGCAGGCAAGGTACTGCGGCAAAACGTGGATCACCGGTCTCAGCGAATAACTCCTTCAGTATGATCAGCCGCGTATTACCACCGGCATGGACGATAAAGTCAGTCGCATCCGGGCGCTGCGTGACCACCAAAGGTTGGTCCAGACCGGTATTGCGAATCGAGTCTCTAATCCGGTCATATTCGGGATTGCGGCCGTGACGCGGATTGTGCTCGTATGGCTGAATTCGGGAGATGTCGATCATCTGTGGCGCCGGGCTAGTGGTTGCTTCTGCCGGTTGTGAGATCGACAAATTCTCAGACGGTGTTGTGGGTTTGCCAGCCATTGGTCATTCCCATCCCTGCAGGCCGACGAATATCTCCGGGTAACGGACCAGGCTTTCCCGCGGCACCGGCTCAAGCCGCCCTCCTGATCGGTCCGCCACCCGCTGGCTGATCTGCTCAATTCGTGTCGCCATCTGGGGGCTCGCATGCCGGTGCTTACCAGCCAGCTGATACAAATAAGCAACTGAATCGTTGCAAACGGTAGCCAACTCTGCGCGTTCCCGCTTGGTGGCATATTTCAAAAATGTCCTTAGCTTCATGGTGCGGGACATTAGCACCATGCATATCTATCAGCAAGCTAACTCGCCAACTAAATGTTTATCTTTGTGCTAAATTTCTGCTATATTGCCTGCATGATGCGCATACCAGAAAAAATTCGGTTGAAGAATCTCGAGCTTCTGATTGCCGAAGCCGGCTCTGCTGCGAAACTGGCCGAACGCGTCGGCACCAACAGTTCCTATATCAGCCAGGTCCGGCGTCAGATGCGCACAAAGAAAGGCACTCCGCGAGGCATCGGTGACGATCTGGCGGAAAAGCTGGAACGCGGAATGGACAAACAGGAGGGGTGGATGGACACACCGCATAGGGACGAATGGGAAGACTCACACATCGCCGGCACGGAGGTCAATGCGCACCTCGGACCGGATATCCGCAGCCTGTGCCCGGTGATCTCCTGGGTGCAGGCTGGCGAATGGATGGAAATCGCCGAAGGTTACCAGCCGCAATACGGTCAGGAGTTGCTACCGTGTCCCGTTAGTTGCAGCAACGATTCCTATGTCCTGCGCGTACGTGGCGTCAGCATGGAACCCAAGTTTCATGATGGCGATTTGATCTTCGTGGATCCTCATGCCGACGCGATCCATGGAAAATACGTGGTCGTGATGATTGAAGACACCGCTGAGGCCACCTTCAAACAACTTATCGTCGAGGAAGGCCGTCAGTACCTTAAGGCGCTGAATCCGGAGTGGCCAAACCGGATCATCGAGGTCAACCAGCATGCCCGGATCTGTGGGGTTGTGGTGTTTAAGGGAGAGATGGTTTAAGAACAATTTCCTGAAAAACCTGCATGGGGAAATTTGTTTGTCTGATAGATCATCGCTGCCAGGAAACATCAGCGTAACCCGGATAGAACCCCTCCTCAGCTCGTCTCGGTTAGCTTATTTATCCGCCTGCTAAACATTTTCTCTTTGCCCATTAAATTGGCACCGTGCTAAAGTTTTGGCATGGACATTATCATCACCCGAAATAGCACGTGGCTGCCAGTTAATGGGTTGAGCCAATGAGCAACGGAGAACAAACCCTACCGGGCAAGACCCTGATCAATCGAAAGACTCTGTTGGCGATGATCCCGCTGTCGGATCGCGCCATCTTCAATATGGAGAAGCGCGGTGAGTTCCCGCGTCGGATCGCGCTGACTAGCCGTAACGTCGCCTGGGACCTGGCGGAAGTTGAGGAATGGATCGAGTCGAGGAAACAATCTGGGGAGCAGGCTGAACGCCCCGGCATTACTGTCGTTGCTTAGTCGTCCACTCGTCGATCATGTCAGCCCAGTCCTGCAACATCGCCGTACGCTGCTCACGGTACTCGGCCTTGTTATAGATAGCCCTCACTCCCCTCTGCTCATGAGCAAGGCACTTCTCGATCCAGTCAGTGTTGTAACCTGCCTCATGCAGTAGCGTACTAGCAGTTCGGCGTAGATCATGCGGACCAAATTTTCCAAGCTGCTCACCATCTTTCTGCGCAGCCTTATACGTCGACGATAGAACACGATTCAACGTTGCAGCGCTCATAGGCAAGTCAGAATCATACCGAGACGGAAGCACGTAGTCGGATCCACCAGCAAAGGTTTTCAACGCGATGAAGATGTCGAGCGCCTGACGAGACAGGAACACCAGGTGCGGAGTTCTTCGTTTCATCCGTTCTTTCGGAATCGTCCAAAGCGCCTCGCTGAAATTGATCTCTGACCACGTCGCATTCGACAGCTCAGATTTCCTCACCATGGTCAGTAGCAGCAGCTTGATGGCAGCCCGGTATTGCGGTGATGTTCCTACCCGGTCCATATACCGATACATCAGGCCAATCTCTGCCGGTGTCAGCGCACGGTCGCGCGGCTCGAATCTGGCGATGGTGGTCGGTCGCACCATTTCCGCCGGATTCTCCACGTTCTGCCCGCGCTCGATGGCCCAACGATAGACCTGCAACACCACTTCTCGGGCATGCACCGCCGTTGCTGGCGCTCCCCTTTCGACAATGGCATCGGTCAATGCGCGCAGATCCTCATGCGTGATTTCGGTCAGCTTTTGACTTCCGAAACGCTTTTTCAATTCGCGGGTGTATACCGATTTGCGCATGTCGCGCGTTGACTCAGCCATCTGATAGCCACGCAGCCATTTTTCGGCCCATGCACCGAACGTCACAGCATTCTTCACACGCTTCTTGTCGCGTGCCTTTTCCCTGGCTGGTGATTTCCCGGCCGCGATCATCTTCTTTGCTTCGCTGAGTCGTTCTCGCGCTTCCGCAAGCGTAACGCCACGAACACCATACCGGCCTATCGTCAGCGTCTCCTGTCGACCGTTAATCGCGTAGTTGTATCTGAAGGAGATACCTCCTGCTGGTGTCACCGCCACATAGAGCCCATCGCGGTCGTTCACTTTGTAGAGTTTGTCCTGCGGTTTCAAATTTCGCAGCTTGGTATCTGTCAGCATCACAAGTCCTCCCCCTAGGGGAAAAAATACCATGATCTTTCATGGCGGGTTTTTCTTATGTTTCTCGTTTTATATCAGTGACTTGTCGATTTTTAATACCATGAATGTGCTGAACAACATGGCATGGTATTTTGTCGAATCCCTGATCTTGAGGGCGACAATACCACGATTTATACCATTGAAAAAGTTTGCTTGGCGGTGCCTGCCAGTGCCAGAAGGTGCCAGACAGAGATGAGAAATTATTAGTTAATACAATGAGTTATGTGCTGTTTGATGCCTGCAGGTGCCTGCCAGTGCCAGACGTGGAATCATTCCCACTCGATCGTCGCCGGCGGCTTGCTCGAGATGTCGTAGGCGACGCGGGATACGCCCGTCACTTCGTTGATGATGCGGCTGGACACCCTTTCCAGGAACTCGAAAGGCAGGTGCGAAAAACTCGCGGTCATGAAATCGATCGTCTTGACTGCACGCAGGGTGACGACGTAGTCGTAACAACGCGCATCGCCGACCACGCCGACCGACTTGACCGGCAGGAACACGGCAAATGCCTGGCTGACCTCGTCGTACAGATTGGCCCGACGCAGCTCTTCGATGTAGATCGCGTCAGCAAACCGCAGGATGTCAGCATACTCTTTCCTTACCTCGCCAAGGATGCGCACGCCCAGCCCGGGGCCGGGGAACGGATGACGATAGATCATCTCGTAGGGAAGACCGAGTTCCATACCGACGCGGCGTACCTCGTCCTTGAACAGTTCGCGCAGCGGCTCGACCAGTTGCAGTTTCATATAGTCCGGCAGACCACCGACGTTGTGGTGCGACTTGATCACGTGCGCCTTGCCCGAGGCAGCACCTGCCGACTCGATCACGTCCGGATAGATGGTGCCCTGGGCCAGGAATGCAACACCCTCGAGACTGGCGGCCTCCTCTTCGAAAATGTCGATGAACAGGTTGCCGATGATCTTGCGCTTCTGCTCCGGGTCGGAGACGCCCTTGAGGCCTTTGAGGAAGCGGTCTTCGGCATTGACCCGCACCACGTTGACGCCCATGTGCTCGGCGAACGTCGCCATCACCTGGTCGCCTTCATGCAGCCGCAACAGGCCGTTGTCGACGAAGATACACACCAGGCGATCACCCACCGCACGGTGCAGCATCGCGGCGACCACTGAGGAATCCACGCCGCCCGACAGGCCGAGCACGACCCGGCCATCACCGATCTGTTCCTGCATCTTGCGGATACTGTCTTCGATGATGCTGCTGGCATTCCACAGCGCCTCGCAACCGCAGATCTCGAACAGGAAACGCTCGAGGATGCGCCCGCCCTGACGTGTGTGGGTCACCTCCGGATGAAACTGCAGGCCGTACAGTTTGCGCGACTCATCGGCCATGCCGGCCAGCGGCGCGTTGTCGGTGGTGCAGATCGCAATGAAACCCGGTGGCAGTTCCTCGACCCGGTCACCGTGACTCATCCAAACGTCGAGCAGGCCCCAGCCCTCGGCACTGGTATGGTCCTCTATATCGCGCAGCAGCCGCGAGTGACCACGCGCGCGCACCTGGGCATAGCCGTATTCGTGCTTGTCCGAAGCAGCCACACGGCCACCGAGCTGCGCCGCCATCGTCTGCATGCCGTAACAGATGCCCAGTACCGGCACCTGCCAGTCGAATACCTTCTGCGGTGCACGCGGGGTATCGTCACCGGTGACCGTCTCCGGCCCTCCCGACAGGATGATGCCGCTTGGATTCAGCGCATCCAGGGCACCTTCGCAGTTGTCGTATGGCCAGATCTCGCAATACACACCGGCCTCACGCACTCGACGCGCGATCAACTGGGTGTATTGCGAACCGAAATCGACGATCAGGACGCTGTGGGCGTGGATATCAGTGGTCATGTGATTGGTTCCAAAAAACGGCAGGACGCCGGGAGCACACCGGGCATCGGAAATCGCAGCAGCGGCCGACCATCAGGAGCAAGGCCAGCCGCTGCCCGGGTCGGCAGCTCAGTCGCGGCGGTAGTTCGGTGCTTCCTTGGTGATCTGCACGTCGTGGACGTGCGATTCACGCATACCCGCATTGGTCACACGAACGAACAGCGGTTTGGTGCGCATTTCGTGCAAAGTTCCACAGCCGGTATAACCCATGCTGGAACGAATACCGCCGATCAGCTGGGTGATGACATTGATCAGCGGCCCCTTGTAAGGCACGCGACCCTCGATGCCCTCCGGCACCAGCTTGTCCTTCTTCGTCTCTTCCTGGAAGTAGCGATCGCTCGACCCCTGTTGTCCAGCCATGGCGCCCAGCGAACCCATCCCACGATAAGACTTGTACGAACGACCCTGGTAGATCTCGACCTCGCCAGGCGACTCGTCGGTACCCGCGAACAGGCCGCCAATCATCACCGAATGGGCACCGGCGGCGATCACCTTCGCGATGTCGCCCGAGTAGCGCAGACCGCCATCGGCGATCACCGGCACGCCGCTGCCGGCCAGCGCGGTCACCACATTGTCGACCGCCGTCACCTGAGGCACACCGACACCCGCAACGATGCGCGTGGTGCAGATCGAGCCCGGGCCGATGCCGACCTTCACCGCGTCCGCGCCGGCCTCGACCAATGCCAGTCCAGCCTCACCGGTGGCGATGTTGCCGCCGATTACCTGCACCTGCGGAAAATGTTTCTTTATCCAGGCCACGCGATTGAGCACACCTACCGAATGGCCATGCGCAGTATCGACCGTGATCACATCCACCCCGGCCTCGACCAGCAGTTCGACACGTTCCTCGGTGCCCTGGCCAACGCCGACCGCCGCGCCGACACGCAGGCGCTCCTGTGAATCACGACAGGCATCCGGGAAGTCCGTCGCCTTCTGGATGTCCTTCACAGTGATCAGGCCGCGCAACTCGAAGTTGTCGTTGACCACAAGGACCTTCTCGATGCGGTGCTGATGCAGTTTGGCCACCACCTCTTCGCGACTGGCGCCCTCACGCACGGTCACGAGCCGATCCTTTGGTGTCATGATCGAACTGACTTTCTCGTCCAGGCGCGTCTCGAAACGCAGGTCACGGCCGGTCACGATCCCGACCAGTTCACTGCCATCGACCACCGGGACGCCGGAGATATGATTGGAGCGGGTCAGGGCCAGCACCTCGGCGATACTGGTATGCGGCGACACCGTGATCGGGTCGTGGATCACGCCGCTCTCGTAGCGTTTGACCATCCGCACATGCGCCGCCTGGTCATAGGCCGCCATGTTCTTGTGCACCATGCCGATACCGCCCGCCAGGGCCATTGCGATCGCCAGGCGCGCCTCGGTCACCGTGTCCATCGCCGCAGAGACCAGGGGGATATTGAGATCGATCTCGCGCGTGAGCTTGGTCGACAGGGTGACGTCTTTGGGTACGACCTCGGATCGCGCCGGCACCAGCAGCACGTCGTCGAAAGTCAGGGCTTCTTGGTCTTGAGCGAGGCGCATGGGCATTTCCAGATTGGGAATCGAGATAAGCGCGACATTATAGGATTTGACGGAAACTCGGTAAACTGGGTAGTCTGCATATTGCGTCGTAATTCGGTAGTCATGAAAACCGCAATTGCGTCGTCTAGCAGCGCCCTTGGCCAATGGCCCGCACGCGACGACTCGAAAAAAACAATAATGGCAACGAACCGGGGCGACCACTAAATCAAAAAATCGTCGATTCAGGAGATGGAGTCACATGAAAAAGATTCTATTGGTAGCCGCTATCACCACCTTTGCTTTTGGCATTGTCGGTTGCGCGCAGCAGGGCACCAAAGAGGCGGCCGCCCCGGCAACGGGTGACAAAGGTGCGTATGAGAGCGCCTTGGCCGCGGCCAAGAACGAGCAGAAAAAAGCTGCTGCCGTCGGCGGCGAATGGCGCGACACCGGCAAGGTGCTCCAGTCAGCCGAAGAGGCCGCCGCCAAGGGCGACTATGCGACAGCCAAGAAACTGGCCGACAAGGCTGCATTCGAAGGCCGCATGGGCCAGGAGCAGGCCGCCAGTCAGGTCGGTGTAGGCAATCCGGCATACCTTTACCACTAAGGGCCCTGCCTGCCTCGAAAAAAGCCGGGCAGTGCCCGGCTTTTTTTCGCTCAATCCTATGCCCGACCCCACTCTCGAAACACGCGACATCTACAGTGTCAGCCGGCTCAATGCCGAGGCGCGCGCAGTGCTCGAGGGCAGCTTCCCACTGCTGTGGATCGAAGGCGAGATCTCGAACCTCGCCGCGCCAAGATCGGGGCACCTGTATTTCAGCCTGAAAGACGCGCATGCACAGGTGCGCTGCGCCCTGTTTCGCGCCAAGCGCCAGCTGTTGCGCAGCACGCCGGCCGACGGTGATCAGGTTCTGGTCAGGGCACGCATCAGCTTTTACGAGCCACGCGGTGAATTTCAGCTCATTGTCGAGCACCTCGAAGCCGCCGGCGCCGGGTCGGCGCAGCGCGAGTTCGAGGCACTCAAGCACAAGCTACAGGCCGAGGGGCTGTTCGATGCAGCCCGCAAAAAGCCCCTGCCGACCTTCCCGCTCCGCCTTGGCGTAATCACATCGCCATCCGGTGCCGCGATCCGCGACGTGTTGAAGGTATTGCGCCGCCGTTCACCGCAGCTGCCGGTAACGGTATTTCCCGCCCAGGTACAGGGCAAAGGCGCCGCCGACGAGCTGTTGAAAGCGCTCGATCTCGCACTGCGACGTGGTGACTGCGACGTGCTGCTGCTGACGCGCGGCGGCGGCTCGGCCGAAGACCTGGCGGCATTCAACGACGAGCGACTGGCGCGCGCAATCGCGGCGGCCAAGGTCCCGGTGGTCAGTGCCGTAGGCCACGAAATCGACTTCACGATCGCCGATTTCGTCGCCGACCGGCGGGCACCGACACCCTCGGCCGCCGCCGAACTGATCAGTCCGGATGCCGGGGCATTGGCCACCCGGATCCGGCGCCATGAACAACGCCTCGACCACGTCATACGGCGTCGTATCGCGCTCGACAGACAGCTGCTGCTTGGCCTGCGCGGCCGCCTGCAGCGCGCCGCACCTGCCAGTCGCCTGCGCCAGGACCAGCAGCGTCTGGACAACCTGGATCTGCGGCTGGCGCGTGCAATGCGCGGCTTGCTGGGCAGGCATGACAGCGGGTTGCGCGCACTGACACGCCATCTGCACAGCCACAGTCCGACGCAGCGTCTGCGATTGCTTCAGCAACGATTCTCCAGCCTGCCCGAGCGTCTCGGGCACGCCTGGACCTCCGGCGGACAACGGCGCCACGACCGGCTGGCGGCACTGGTACGGCAGCTGAATGCAGTAAGTCCGCTGGCCACGCTACAACGAGGCTATACGGTGTTGCGCCGCGGCGATGATGGAAAAGTGGTCACCCATGCGACCGATGTCGAGGTCGGCGATGCACTGCAGGCATTGCTGGTCGATGGCGCCCTGGAACTGACGGTGAACACCGTCCGGGTCAACGGCGATCCGGAAACCGATTCGTAACCGCGGTTACTTCTTTTTTCCGACAAATTTCATCATGCGGCCACGCTTTTTGAGCTGGCGCTCGGTCAGCTTGTTGCGTTTGCCGGCAAACGGGTTCTCGCCAGTCTTGAACTCGATCCGCAACGGTGTGCCTCGCAGTTGCAGAACACTGCGGAAGCGGTTCATCAAATAGCGCTGATATGTCGCCGGGACGTCGGCAGTCTGGTTGCCATGGATGATGATGATCGGGGGATTCTTGCCGCCCTGGTGCGCGTAGCGCAGCTTGATCCGCCGTCCATGGACCAGTGGCGGCTGGTGCTCAGCCACGGCGGCTTCGAGAATCCGCGTCAACTCCGGGGTTTTCAGGTCGCTCATTGCCGCGGCGTAAGAGGCATCCACTGCGCTCAGCAGATGACCGACGCCACTGCCGTGCAGCGCCGAGACGAAACGCCATTCGGCGAAATCGAGGAACGGCAGGCGGCGCTGCATCTCGCTTTTCACGCGGTCACGTTCGTCACCGCTCAGCCCGTCCCACTTGTTGATCACGACCACCAACGCGCGCCCGCTCTCGACCACATGACCCGCCAATCCGGCGTCCTGATCCGAGATGCCCTGTTTGGCATCGAGCACCAGGAGGATCACATTGGCCTGCTCAATAGCCTGCAACGTCTTGATGACACTGAATTTTTCGATGGTTTCGCTGATTTTTGCACGACGTCGCACGCCGGCGGTATCGATCAGGGTGTAACGCTTGCCGTTGCTCTCGAACGGGATGTAGATGCTGTCACGGGTGGTTCCGGGCTCATCGAACGTGACGACCCGGTCCTCGCCGAGCAGGCGGTTGACGAGCGTCGACTTGCCCACATTCGGCCGCCCGACCACGGCAATCTGTATGCCTGGCTCGTGTTCGGTCTCCGCGCCGCCCTCGTCGTCCGGCAGGGCGTCGAGAACCTGGTTGATCAGGCCATGGACCCCACGACCATGTGCCGCAGCGATCGGCACCGGCTCACCCAGGCCGAGCGCATGGAAATCACCGCTGATCGCGTTGTAGTCGAGGCTTTCGGTCTTGTTGATCACCAGCGTGATCGATTTTCCGGTGCGCCGCAGACCCTCGGCGATGATCTGGTCACCGGCTGTCAGGCCGTCGCGACCGTCGAGGATGAAGAACACCAGATCCGCCTCGCCGATCGCCAGGCGTACCTGCCGTTCCATCAGCACGTCGACGCCCTCGCGGTCACCGCTGAGTCCGCCGGTATCGACGACGACATAAGGACGTGAACCAAGGCGACCGATGCCGTACTTGCGATCCCGCGTAAGGCCCGGCTGATCCGCCACCAGCGCATCACGTGTGCGGGTCAGCCGGTTAAACAGCGTGGACTTGCCAACATTGGGGCGCCCAACCAGGGCAATGACCGGCAGCATTTTGTGTCTCAGCGTGAAGGCAGACGCACGGCGGTCAACTCGCCGCCATCACCCTGAACATACAGGACACCGCCCACCACCTGCATACCGGTGGTGATCGGATCGCTGCCGGCGCGGGTGCGCGCCACCAAGCTGCCGTTCTCGTTATCCATCCAATGCAGGTAGCCCTCGAAATCACCAGCGACGACCAGGCCATCGACCACCGCGATGTTCGACAGCCTGCGATGCTTGAGTGCGTCCTGACTCCAGCGCGCCCCGCCTGAGCGCAGGTCCAGACCCCAGACCACGCCGTCGGCATCGCCGACATACAGACCCTGGCGATCGGCGGCCATGCGGCTGTAAGACGACAGTTTGCGCCGCCACGCCACACGCCCGCTACTCTGTTCGAGTGCGGCCACCTCGCCCTGGTACGTCGCCACGAACACGCCGCCGCCGAGAATGATCGGATCGCCGTCGATATCGGCCAGGCGCTGCAACTCAGAGCGGCCACCCGGGACCGTCACGCTCGCATCCCAGACCAGACCGCCGTTATCCGTGCGCAGCGCCAGAAGCCTGCCGCCTGCCATACCGACATAGACAGTGCCTCCCGAGACCACCGGTGAACCACTGCCGCGCAAGGTCAATACCGGCACCTCACGTTCATAGCGCCAGCGCTCATTTCCGTTGGTCACTTCCAGGCCAAACAGCTTGCCGTCAACGGTATGCGCAATGACGACGCCATTGACCGCCACCGGGACGGACAACACCTCGCTGGACACCCTTGCGCGCCAGCGTTCCGCGCCGGATTCGATTGCCAGTGCGATGACTTCAGCATCGCTGGTGCCGATCAATACCAGGCCCTCGCCAACGCCAGGACCACCGGACGCCGGCACGTCGAGCTCGACACGCCACACGACGGCGCCGGTCTTGGCATCGAGCGCCTGAACCAGTCCCTCGGCGTCCACGACGTAGACGATGTCGCCGCGCACCTGCGGCTCGAGATTCAGACTCAACTCGTCGCTGCCGGCACCGATATCGCGCGACCAGAGCGTCTGCGGCTGCACCTTGTTCTCCAGGTCCAGCAGTTCGGACGGTTTGACCACGTTGGGCCCCGCGAACCATTCGGTCGGGTCGGCAAAGGTTCCGCAACCGCCAAGCAGCAGCGCCGCGAGCAACAATAAAAGGCGTCGCATCATGGCGTCCTCAGGAAGTCGGGACCTGGCCGCCGACGTCGACGAGCTTCATGCGCAGCACGCGTTCGTCCTCGACCCCTTTGAGCAGGGCGTCCTGGTATGCCTGACGCGCCGCGTCGGCATCTCCGCGAGTGTGCGCGAGATCGCCACGCAAGACCGCGAACTCGCCGGCAAAGGCGGGGTCAACGGGCTCGGCGAGCAACTTTTTCAATGCGTCCAGCTCATTCATGTCGAGCAACAGACGCCCGAGCCGCAGGCGGGCCAACTCCTTGAGGGAGACGTCGGGCGCCGACTCCGTCACCCACTGCAGGTGATTGCGCGCTGCCGCTTTCTCGCCGCGTCCGTAGGACAGCCTGGCCAGCTCCAGTGCCGCGAAGCTGGCATACGCAGTCCCGCTGTACTCACCGATCAGGCGTTTGCCATCGTTGATCGCCTGATCCTGCTGCCCGTTCCGAATCGCTTGCCGCATCGTGTCGAAGATCATCGACGCCGCTTCACCCTGATTCTGCTGGTATCCCTGCCAACCCTGCCAACCTCCAATGACCGCGAACCCAAGCACGATACCGCCGATCACCGATTTGCCGTTTTCCTTCCACCATCGCTTGATGGCTTCGACCTGTTCTTCGTCGGTCTGGTAGGTACTCATCTGACTTTTCTCCGCATTTTGGTTCGCGCCTGTTTCAGCCGGCGATCCGCTCTTTCAAAATCCCGATCACGCTTTCGCGTGCCACCACCACCTGCGAATCGTCCGAGCGCAAGGGCTTGAGCGCCACTGTGCCGGCCTCGATCTCGCTGTCGCCCAGGACCAGGGCGAAGCGCGCGCCACTGCGGTCTGCACGCTTGAACTGCGCCTTCAGACTGCCACCGCCGCAGTTGCACACGATCTCCAGTTGCGGCATAGCGTCGCGCAACTGCTCCGCCAGGACCAGTCCTTCGCGCGCTGCCGCATCGCCGACCAGCACCAGGTAGAGATCCGACGCCGTTGTCGCCGCACCCGGATTGACTTCTTCCAGCAAGGCGATCAACCGCTCCAGCCCCATCGCAAAACCGACTGCAGGTACCGGCCTGCCGCCAAGCTGTTCCACCAGGCCATCATAACGACCGCCGGCACACACCGTACCCTGGGCGCCAAGCCGATCGGTGACCCATTCGAACACCGTGCGCGCATAGTAATCGAGTCCGCGCACCAAACGCGGATTGATCACATAGGCAACACCGGCGAGATCCAGGGCGTTGCAGATGAAGGTCAGGTGCGAACGCGATTCATCACCAAGATGGCTGGTCAGCACCGGCGCCGCGTCGAGCATCTCGCGCATCGCCGGGTTCTTGCTGTCGAGGATACGCAACGGGTTACTGCGCAGGCGGCGCTGGCTGTCCTCGTCCAGTACCTCGGCATGGGCCTCAAAATAGGCCACCAGTTCATCGCGGTAGGCAGCGCGCTCCGATGGCGTGCCCAGGGTGTTGAGTTGCAACTGCAGCCCCGGAATACCCAGCGCCTGCCAGATGCGCGCCGTGATCAATATCAGTTCGGCATCAATGTCCGGCCCGGGCATCCCGAAGGTCTCTACGCCGATCTGCTGGAACTGGCGGTAGCGCCCTTTCTGTGGACGCTCATGGCGAAACATCGGCCCCTGGTACCACAGTCGCTGGGTCTGGTTATGCAGCAGGCCATGTTCCATCGCCGCACGCACGCAGCCCGCGGTACCTTCCGGACGCAGCGTCAGGCTGTCACCGTTGCGGTCGTCGAACGTGTACATCTCCTTTTCGACGATGTCCGTCACCTCGCCGATCGAGCGTTTGAACAGTTCGGTCATTTCGAGGACCGGCATACGGATCTCACGGTAACCGTACGACGCCAGCACAGCCGCAACGCGGCTTTCCAGAAACTGCCAAAGTGGACTCTGCTGCGGAAGCACGTCGTGCATGCCGCGAATCGCCTGGATGCTCTTTGCCATTGATACTGTCGTGTAAAAAAAACCAAAGCCCCGCGATGCGGGGCATATTGCTCAGCGCGTCAGCGACACCAATCAGGGGTCGAGGGTAAACCGCGCAACGTTACCTTTTGCATGTGCCGCCAGATCGAACGGTTTGCCATCGACGGTGATCGAAACCGCCTGCGCATTGCCAATGACCAATTTGTACGGCGGCTCTCCTGCAAGGACCTTGCGCTCGCCCTTGGGCATTTCGCCAAACAGCTTGAACTTGCGCTCGCTGTCACGCACGTCCACCCAACACGCGGCGTTGAACGTCAATACGACCCGCTTGGTTCCGTCAACCACCGGCGCACCTTCGCCCACACCAGATACCGGGATGAGTGCGTCCGGGTCCTCGTTCCTGGTCCCGACCCTGGCGACCGGCTCCACCGGCAGCGCCATCACCGACCCGGCACTGGCCGACGATACCGTCGTTCCGCTCACAGCCTGCTCGACCGAGGGCGGCGGCACTGGCAACAGGCTTGCACCACCGGAAAGCTGCGCCGATTGCTCACCATCATTCAAAGGGGTCGGTTCCGCTTCGATGGCCACCTCGGGCGATGGCGGTGGCAGACGCAGGCTGCCATCGGCCAGGGCCGGATCGACTTCAAGCATCACGCCATCGGCTGCAGTATCGACGGCACTGCTGCTCGTCGAAGTCGCGTCCTCCATGAGACTGCCGGCACGGATCTGCTGCGGCACGATCTCGTCCAGATAACCACGCCACCACATCAGGAACAGCACCACCATGCCAACGATCAGCAACCAGGTCATGGCACCCGCCCAACCACGACTGGGGCCGCCATCGGCCGGGAGTTTCGGCGACTGCCTGACCACCGTCTGGCGGGCGCTGTCGTCTGGCCATTTCTCATCGAACTGGCGCAGGATGGATTCCACAGGCATGCCCACGATTCGTGCGTAGTTGCGCAGATAGCCGCGCACGAACACACGCGCCTGGATTTCGCTGTAGTCGTCTGCCTCCAGGGCGGCGACCACGGCGGTGGTCAGGTGCAACTCACTTGCGATCTTGGCGAGGTCGAAACCCATCGACAGACGCGCTGCACGCAGGCGCTCGCCCGGTCCCGGGGTGAAAAACTCTGCCACGTTATTGACTGACTGATCCGACATTACGGCGCTCATAGCTCACTCGATCGTTTGTAGGTACTTGGCTTCCTCGGAATCAGGGAATTTCGCCCTGAGCTTCAGACCGTAACTGGACATCTGGTCCTTGTCACCCAGTTGGTTCTCGGTCTGCACGCCAAGCCAGAGGCTTTCCGCCGTATGCGGCGCCACCTCAGCATAGCGCTGCAGGTAGGCCCGTGCCGACAGGTAATTCTGGTCGCGAAAACTTGCTTTGGCCATACCCAGCAGACTCGGCGCAAAACGCGGGTTGGCCTGCAGCGCGGCGCGGTAGTCCCTTTCGGCACTGACGGTGTCCCCGGCAATCTCTTCGCACGACCCGGCGTTGTGCAGGGCCACCCAGGGAGCGTTGAACAACGGGTTGCTGAGGGCGCGCCTGAAATTGGCGTCCGCGTCAGCATAGCGTTTCTGCTCGCACAGGAAGGCGCCATACGCAGTCAGAGCAACCGGGTTTTGCGTGTCCAGAGACACCGACTTGCGATAACTCTCTTCGGCTTCGGCGGATTGCCCCAGGCGCTGATTGATCACGGCAAGCATCAGGTAGGCGTTGCTCGAACGCGGATCGACGATGACCGCCTTCTTGGCGTTCATGTACGCCTCAGTCAGCTGATTCTCGATCAGGTAGGCCTTGGAAAGCTCGATATAGACGTCGGCCGGGCTGGAGCCGGCGGTTGGCGAGCCCAGGTCACCCGTGGCATCGCGCCCGCCATCACCACGCACTGTCTGTTGCGCACAGCCTGTGGCGAGCAGCCCAAGCAGCATCGGTATCAGGATGCGGAGCAGCCACGTGTTCACGGGCGGTGCTCCTGCACGATCGGGATCTTCTTCAGGTGCCGACGGCTGCGGTCCAGAACCTTGCCGACCAGCTGACCACAGGCTGCATCGATATCATCGCCACGCGTCTTGCGTGTGACAGTGATGATCCCGGCACGCATCAGGCGCCAGCGAAAGGCGTCGATGCGATCCGCCGGCGAGGTCTTGTAGTCGGTACCGGGAAACGGATTGAACGGGATCAGGTTGACCTTCGAAGGCACGCCCTGCAGCAGCCGTATCAGTGCCTTGGCGTGCGCGATCGAATCGTTCACACCGTCGAGCATCACGTATTCCCAGGTGATCTTGCGGCGCCTGTCATGTTTCACGTAATCCACGCAGGCGGGGATCAGTTCTTCCAGCGGGTACTTGCGGTTGATCGGCACCAGTTGATCGCGCAACGCATTGTCCGGCGCGTGCAGGGACACCGCCAGGCTGACATCGCTGACCTCGCGCAGGCGCCGCAGTGCGGGCACCACACCGGATGTGCTCAGCGTGACGCGCGCCTTTGAGATCATGTAGGCGAGATCCTCCTGCATGAGATCCATCGCCGGCACCACGTTGTCGAAGTTGGCCAGCGGCTCACCCATGCCCATCATCACCACATTGGTCGGCGGATGGCCGATCTCGCGTGCCGCCAGCCACACCTGACCGATGATCTCGGCGGCGCTGAGATTGCGGTTGAATCCCTGCTGCGCGGTGGAACAAAACGAGCAGTCGAGTGCGCAGCCGACCTGCGACGACACACAGATCGTACTGCGCCCCTCCTCGGGTATGTAGACGGTCTCGATGTGTTGACCATCTGCCAGTTCGAGAACCCACTTGATGGTGCCGTCACTCGCCGGCTGCGCCAGCACGATGCGCGGCGGCGTGATCTCGGCCTGTGCCTTGAGCGTATCGCGCAGCTTTTGTGGGATATCGGTCATGGCATCGAAATCGGCCACGCCGTGCTTGTGGATCCACTTCAGCACATTGCGGCCGTGGAACGCCTTCGCACCCATGTCGGCGAAGAAGGTCTCCATACCCTCTTTCGTCAGTCCGAGCAGGTTTGTCTTGGATGCGTCGGTCATGTCTCTGCGCTCAGCGGGTTCGCTCGCAGACACCTTCGGGGAAAAAGAACGCGATCTCGGCAGCCGCGGTATCCGGACCGTCCGAGCCGTGCACTGCGTTTTCGTCCACGGTCTTGGCATGATCGGCACGAATGGTGCCGGGTGCTGCGTCCTTCGGATTCGTCGCGCCCATCAGTTCGCGGTTCTTGGCGATTGCGTTCTCGCCCTCGAGGACCTGCACCATGACGGGACCGGAGGTCATGAAGTCGACCAGATCCTTGTAGAACGGACGCTCTTTGTGCACGGCGTAGAACGCACCGGCCTGCTCGCGTGAAAGGTGCATCATGCGCGCGGCCACAACCCGCAGCCCACCTTTCTCGAAGCGGTTATAGATGTCACCAATGACGTTTTTTGCCACAGCGTCGGGCTTGATGATTGAGATGGTACGTTCTACGGCCATGGAAAACTCCAAGTAAGGTCAAACTACAAAAGACAATTCCGGCACCCACTCGATGCCGCGATCAAACAATCCGGGATGCACTGCGCCTGTCTCGGCCTTGCGCGTCGTGTCGCATTCGCGCAACAACTCGAAATCAGGTGAAGAGTAACAGATTTTCTCTTTTAAAACCGTAGCTTAGTTTACCTGCACAACACCAGTCATGCCAAGCTCGGTAATCACGACAACTGACGCCGGACATCCAGCACATCGGGGATCTGCGCCAGGCGGTCGATCACCCGACTCAACTGGTTCATATCGCCGACCTCGGCCGTGAAGCGCATCGTCGCCCGCTCGTGTCGACGGTCGGACTGGGTATTGACCGCGAGCACATCGATTTCGGCGTTCGCGAACACCGACGAGATATCGCGCAACAGGCCCTTGCGATCGGCCGCGATCACCTGGATATCGACCAGGAAGCGCGAATCCTGCTGCGCGTCCGCCCAGGCGACATCTACCAGGCGCGCACGGTTCTGCGCGTCCATCTTGCGCACTACCATGCAGTCGTTGCGATGCACCGTGACACCGCGCCCCTTGGTTATGTACCCGACGATCCCGTCGTAGGGCACCGGCTTGCAGCACTTGGCCATCTGCGTCATCAGGTCACCAATGCCATCGACCACTACCTGGCCGGCGCCATCTGCACGCGACAGCGGGCGACGCTTCAGCTTTTCGGGGATATCGAGGTCGGCCTGCTGTGCTGGATCGCGTGGCGCCCGCTCCACTTGGGTATTGGCCAACTGGATCGCGGAAAGTTCACCACGGCCGATGGCCGCCAGCAGGTCGTCGTGCGATTTGAAATTGAACCGCGCCGCCAGTTTGTCGAGATCTGGCTTGGGAACGCTGAGGCGAGCGACCTCGCGTTCCAGGCTGGCCCTGCCGATTGCCAGGTGTTGATCGAAGTCCTGCTGTTTGAACCACTGCCGGACACGGTTGCGGGCCCGGCTGGTGGTCAGGTAGCCAGAGTGCGGATTCAGCCAGTCACGGCTCGGGCCACCCTCTTTGATCGTCAGTATTTCGACCTTCTGGCCACTCCTCAGTGGCTGCGCCAGTGGCGCAATGTGCCCGTCGACGCGGGCGCCGCGGCAGCGATGGCCGATCGACGTATGTATCGCGTAGGCGAAATCCAGGGGAGTTGCCCCGGTCGGCAACTCCACGACCTTGCCCTGTGGCGAAAGCACGTAGATCTGTCGCGCCTCGAACTCGGTGTCTTCATCGCTGCTGTCGAGCGGTTGCGATTCGTCGTCCTGCTGCTCCAGCCAGCGACGCATCCATTCGATGCGTCGTTCGAGTTCGACGTCCTGCTTGTTGCTTTCCTTGTATTTCCAGTGCGCGGCGACGCCGCGTTCCGCGTGTTCGTGCATCGCGTGGGTACGCACCTGGATCTCCAACGGACGGCCATCGTCACCAACCACCGCAGTGTGCAGCGAGCGGTAGCCGTTCGGTTTCGGGTGCGCGATGTAGTCATCGAATTCGCCGGGCACCGGTCGCCACAGGCTGTGCGCAATGCCGAGCACCTCGTAACACTGCGGCACCGTGTCGACCAGCGCACGCACCGCACGCACATCGAACACCTGTTCGAAGTCGACGCGCTTGCGCTTCATCTTCTTCCAGATGCTGAAGATATGCTTTGGCCGTCCCGACAACTCCACCGGGACCTCGGCCGCCGCACAGGCGGCGCCAAGGCGCTCGACGACATCGGCGATGAAGGCCTCTCGCTCGCGGCGTTTGCCGTCAAGCTGTTGCGCCAGGTTCGCATACTGCTCAGGCTCGAGATAGCGCAGGCACAGGTCTTCCAGCTCCCACTTCAACTGCCACACGCCCAGCCGGTTGGCCAGCGGCGCATGCACCATCTGGGTCTCGCGTGCCACCCGCCGCTGCAGCTCTGGCGGCAGCGCCTTTAGCCGTCGCATCAACTGCAACCGCTTCGACAACACCACCAGGATCGCGCGTACGTCGTTGGCGATGCCCAACAGCATCCGCCGCAGGTTCTCCACCCCACGCTCGTCGACATTCCCTGCGCTGCTCGCCGACAGTTCGCGGATGCGCGAGACCTGCTCCACCATCGCGCCAACGGCGCTACCGAAGCGCTGCCTGATCTGCGCCGCATCGTAACCCGGATGCCCCGGCATCTCGGACAGCATCGCCGCCAGCAGTGGCTCTACATCAAGTTTCAGGCTATCCAGGGTGTCGACGGTGTGCAGCAAGGACAGGAAACGATCGAAGCCGTCAGGTGCGGGTTCGCCCTGGTGTGACGCCCGCGCCATCGCCGCCGCCTCGCGCAGCAGGGCGACGTCGCTTTCCGGCCGGCGTTTGCCGAGATGCTGCAGCCAGTCTTCGACCTGCTGCTCGCTGGCGGTACCGACCTTGGGCAGAGTAGTGACGAGCGAAACCATGCGACCTGACATTGACTCCTGTTGCGGCCTCGGGGGGCCGCTGTGCCTGCGCCCTCGAAGACGTGATCAGTCGAGCACGTGACTGACCAGGCCGTCGGCAAGCTTGGGCTCGAACCAGGTCGATTTCGGCGGCATTACCTCACCGGCGTCCGCCACATCCATAAGCGCCTGCATCGTAGTTGGATGCAAAGCGAACGCAACCGCCCAATCTCCGCCGTCGACGCGCTTTTCCAATCCCACCAGACCACGGATGCCGCCGACGAAATCGATCCGGTTGTCGCGACGCGGGTCGTCGATACCCAGTATCGGCGCGATCAGGTTGTCCTGCAGCAGGCTGACATCCAGACGCGCCACCGGGTCGTCGCCCGGGATCAGTTCGTCATGGATGCTCAGGCGGTACCACTGGCCCCCGAGATACATGCCAAACTCGCCCACCCGTGCGGGCTTGACCGGCTCATCACTAAGTTCCAGGTCGAACGCACTACCCACACTGGCCAGGAACGCGTCAGCGCTCAGCCCGTTGAGGTCGCGCACCACACGGTTGTAGTCGAGTATCTGCATCTGGTCGTGGGCGAAGATGACGCTGAGAAAATGGTTGTAACTCTCCTCCCCGGTATGCGCGGGATTGGCCTGACGCCGCGCGTTGCCAACGCGCGATCCTGCCGCGGAGCGGTGATGGCCGTCTGCCACGTAGATCGCCGGCATCGCATCGAAGGCCTGGGTCAATGCGTCGACCAGCCCCTGCTCGTCGATCTTCCAGATCTCGTGACGCACACCATCGCGCTCTGCCGTGACATCGACCTCCGGCGCAACTGACGTGACTCTGGCCAGGATGCCGTCGACCACGGCGTTGGCCGGATACACGAGGAAAACCGGGCCGGTCTGTGCGTTCAGGGTGTCGATCTGGCGCACCCGGTCGTCTTCCTTCACCGGCCGCGTGAATTCGTGCTTCTTGATTCTGCCCTGGTCATAGGCCTCGACCGAGGCCGTCGCCACCAGCCCGGTCTGCACATGCGCGCCCATGGTCAGCCGGTAGGCGTAGTAGCAGGGCGCGGCATCCCGCACCAGCACGCCCTCGGCCACCATGTGATCGAGGTTCTCTCTGCCCTTCGCGTACACCGCCGGATCATAGGGATCGACGTCGTCCGGAAGGTCGATCTCGGGACGCGAGATATGCAGAAAGCTCCAGGGGCGGCCATGTGCCAGCGCCTTGGCCTCGGCACGGTCGACGACATCGTAGGGCGGCGCGACGACGTCTTCGGAACGTCCGGCAACCGGCCGCAGGCCACGGAAGGGTTTGACCAGGGACATGTATCCTCCTGAACACTGATGACACTATCGTGGGCGCCGGGTTGGCGCGAGCGAGGGATTCTAACAGCAGCACCGGTCGGGCGCCGGCGCGATGACTCAAGCGCGCTCTTCGATCCACGCCGCCTGTATCGCCTCGAGGATCTTCTCGCCGCAATGCTCCCGTGCGTCGTCGAAGTCCGGCAGCGCCGTCACCCAGTTCATCAGATCGACGAAATTGACCGTCATCGGGTCGACACCGGGATGGGCCTCGTCCAACTCGATTGCGATATCGAGCACATCGGTCCACCTAAGACTCATCGGGTTTCTCCTGGCAGTGCTCAGTGATTTTCTTTGGCGTGATTGATCGTGTACTTGGGGATCTCGACCACGAGGTCGTGATCACCCACCAGCGCCTGGCAGCTCAGGCGCGACTCCGGCTCCAGCCCCCACGCCTTGTCCAGCAGATCATCCTCGACCTCGCTGGACTCGTTCAGCGAATCGAAGCCCTCACGCACGATCACGTGACAGGTTGTACAGGCACATGACTTCTCGCACGCGTGCTCGATCTCGATGTCGTGCGCAAGCGCCGCATCACAGATCGTCTGTCCCGGCTCGGCATCGATGACGGCACCTTCGGGACAGATATCGTTGTGCGGCAAAAAAATGATCTGGGGCATCGGCTTCACTCGACCTCGCGGCCGTCCTCCTGCGCAAACTCGTCCACCCGGTGGCCGGCCATGGCCTTGCGGATACCGCTGTTCATGCGTCGTTCGACATAGAATTCGCAGTCCTTCTCCAACTGCTTGATCGCGGACTCGACCTCACGCGCATCCTGCGACGCCTCGGTCACGGCAAGCAGGCGATCGAGCGCCTGCTGCACGCCCGCCCGTTCATCCACCGACAGCAACTCGTCGCCATCGCGCGCCAGCGCCGCATTGAGCGCCTCGATCACGCGCTGTGCCTCGACCTTCTCCTCGACCAGACGACGCATATCCATATCGTCGCGCGCGTGATCGATGGAGGCGCGCAGCATGCCGGTGATCTCGTCGTCGGTCAGGCCATAAGACGGCTTGACCTCGACACTCGCCGACACCCCGGAGGTCTGCTCGCGTGCCTCGACCTGCAACAGGCCGTCGGCATCGACTGCAAAGGTCACTCGGATGCGCGCGGCACCGGCGACCATCGGGGGGATGCCGCGCAATTCGAACCGCGCCAGCGAGCGGCAGTCGGCGATCAGTTCACGCTCCCCCTGCACCACGTGGATCGCCATTGCCGTCTGACCATCCTTGAACGTGGTGAATTCCTGCGCCCGTGCCACCGGAATGGTGGTATTGCGCGGGATGATCTTTTCGGTCAGTCCACCCATCGTCTCGATGCCAAGCGACAGCGGGTTGACGTCGAGCAACAGCATCTCGTCATCCGGCTTGTTACCGGCGAGCACGTCGGCCTGTATCGCCGCGCCGATCGCGACGACACTGTCCGGATCGATGTCGACCAGGGGCTCGCGACCAAAGAACTCACCCACCTGCTCGCGCACGTGCAGGGTGCGGGTGGAGCCACCGACCATCACCACGTCTTCGATCTGATCCGGCGTGACCCCGGCATCGCGCAGCACCCGGCGGCAGGTATTGATCGTCTTGCGCACGAACGGGGCGATCAGCTGCGCCAGTTGCGGGCGCGACAACTCGCCGCGCCACGTGACATCACCGGGCAACGCGATCTCCACCGGGGTGGATGAATGCACCGCCAGCGCCTCCTTGGCGGCCCGCGCCTGGTCGAGGACGTGCCGCAGGGTGCCACGATCGGCGTCCCTGGCAACACCGGCCTGTTCGAGCAGCCAGCCGGCGACTGCAGCGTCAAAATCGTCGCCACCCAATGCCGTATCGCCCCCGGTGGCCATCACCTCGAACACACCGTTGTGCAGGCGCAACACCGAGATATCAAAAGTGCCACCACCGAGGTCATAGATCGCGTGCACGCCGTCGGCACCACGGTCCAGCCCATAAGCCACCGCCGCCGCGGTCGGTTCGTTGAGCAGACGATAGACGTGCAGCCCGGCCAGACGCGCCGCATCCTTGGTGGCCTGTCGTTGCGCGTCGTCGAAATAGGCCGGCACGGTAATCACCACGCCGTTCAGATCACCGCCGAGGGTCTCCTGCGCCCGCTGCGCGAGCACCTTGAGTATCTCCGCCGAGACCTCGATCGGCGTGACGTCGCCGGCGACGGTGCGGATACGCGGCACCGCGCTGTCACCGCTGACGAATTCATAAGGAAGCTCGGTACCAAGCGACTTCACATCGCCGATCGCACGACCAATCAGCCGCTTTGCCGAAGCAATGGTGTTGAGCGGATCGCCTGCGGCGGCCAGTCTCGCGGCCTCACCCACCTGCACACCGTCAGGGGTGTACCGCACCACGGAGGGCAGGATGTGGTGACCCTGGGCATCGGCGAGGGTCTGGGCACGGCCGCTTCTGACAGTGGCCACCAGTGAGTTGGTGGTGCCCAGGTCTATACCTGCCGCCAGCCGATGCTGGTGGGGCGCCGCGGACTGTCCGGGTTCGGCAAGCTGCAAAAGCGCCATCAGCAGGCCTCGTCCAGCTCGGCCTCGACCGCCTCGGCCTCGGCGTGCAGCTTGTTGAGGAACTGCATCTTCTGTACCGACTGCGCTGCAGTCACGAGCCCCTGCGGCGTGCCATCTTCAAACAACACCGCCAGCTGGGCGATCTGCGCCTGGATCATGCCGCCGATCTCACGCAGCAGGACATCGAGGCTGCCCTGCGGATCGGCAGACGAGCGCACCTCGGCAAGTGCCTCGCGCAGTTCCATCTGTTCCATCAGGAATGCGGGATCGTTCAGCGTATTGTTCTGCCCGTCGACCTCCAGGCCTTTCAGGCGCAACAGATACTGGGCGCGCTTGAGCGGGTCTTTGAGGGTTTCGTAAGCCTCATTCACCAGGGTCGCACCCTGCAGCGAAAGGCGCTGGCTGTGTTCGCCTGCGGACGCATAACGGTCTGGGTGCACTACCTTCTGCAGATCCCGGTAACGGGTGGCCAGCGCGGCAGAATCGAGCGTGAACCCTGCCGGCATGCCGAACAGCTCAAAGTAGTTCTTGGAGAAATCGAACATCGGGTAATCCAATCAATGACGCCCGCATGAGGCGGGCGTCGGTGCCTCAAAGGTCGATCAGCAATCAGACCTTGAAGCTCTCACCGCAACCGCATTGGTCCTTTACATTGGGGTTGTTGAATTTGAACCCCTCGTTCAGGCCTTCCTTGCCGTAATCCAGCTCGGTGCCATCCAGATAGGCGAGGCTCTTCTGATCGATGATGACTTTCACGCCCCGGTCCTCAAACACCTCATCGCCTTCATCGAGATCGTCAACGAACTCGAGCACGTAGGCCAGGCCGGAACAACCAGAAGTTCTTACCCCGAGACGCACCCCGAGTCCACAACCCCTGTTTTGCAAAAAGCTCTGCACCCTGCTGGCAGCAGCCTGCGTCAGTGTAATCGCCATACTACCCCCTTGGCCGACTCAGTCGCCTTGCTTGGACTGATAGTCGGCAATTGCGGCCTTGATCGCATCCTCGGCCAACACCGAGCAATGCACCTTGACCGGCGGCAGGGCCAGTTCTTCAGCGATCTGGGAATTCTTGATCTGGCGGGCTTCGTCCAGCGTCTTGCCCTTGACCCATTCAGTCAACAGCGAACTCGATGCGATCGCCGAACCACAACCGTAGGTCTTGAACTTCGCGTCTTCGATCACGCCTTGCTCGTTGACCTGGATCTGCAGACGCATCACGTCACCGCAGGCGGGCGCGCCGACCATGCCGGTGCCCACATTTAATGCACTCTTGTCGAGTACGCCAACGTTGCGCGGATGCTCGTAATGATCGATGACTTTGTCGCTGTAAGCCATGGTCTTATCCTCTCGACTAACCTTAGCCACCCGGCGATTGCGACCGCCGGGTGACCCATCCACCTCTAGCTCAGGTCAATGACGCGAAGGACGACGCGGGCGCTCTTCACGCGGCTTTGCCTCGTTCACGCGAATCGCGCGTCCGGACAAAGGCTTCTCGTTCATTCCATTGATTGCCGCCTCGGCCTGGGCGTTATCCGGCATTTCAACGAAGCCGAATCCCTTGGACCGACCCGTATCACGGTCCATGATCACGTTCGCACGCGAAACCTCACCAAACGCGGCAAATGCCTCGCGCAGATCGTCGTCAGTGACACCGTATGCCAGATTACCTACATATATATTCATCTTCAGAATGCTCTCAAGCGTGTGGTCCGTAGACTAAATAAATCCACCGGCAGCCGAACCACGAATCACCGGGGGACTAGCGGGCAAACCCGCGCAATACTCTTTCGAGACGGACCATTCAAGCGTCCGCAGCGGGAGGCTACACCGAACCCGACTTTTTCACAAAGGCTTAGGGTGCCAGACACCATCGCTGCAACTGTTTCGATCCAGGACCCTGGCCGCCGGCCTTATCGGTCGGCAGCCGCTCAGCGCCCCGCCCCACCCACTGACGCGCGATAGCAGTTCTGTCGCGCAGTCACGCGGGCGGCCTCCTGGGCACTGTTCACGCCCGCAAATCAGGCCGCCTGGGTCTTCAGTCCCACAACCTGCGACGATGCCTTCTTCTCGCGGCGCTCGGCCTCGCGTGCCTCACCGCGCTGCACCAGATCGTGCAACGTGATATCGGTGAGGAAAATGAAGATCTGTTGGCTCAGATCGTCCCAGAGATTGTGCGTCAGGCAACGCTGGCCATCCTGGCAGTTCTGGCGGCCCTTGCAGCGCGTGAACTCAACCCATTCATCGACGGCGCAGATGATGTCGGCGATCGAGATCTCGTCCGAATCGCGACCGAGATAGTAGCCGCCGCCCGGCCCGCGCACGCCGCGAACCAGTCCCTTGCTGCGCAGGGCTGCGAACAACTGCTCCAGGTACGACAGCGAAATCCCCTGGTTCTCAGAGATATCGGCCAGCGTGACAGGACCCTGCGTACCATTGAGTGCGAGGTCCAACATGGCTGTGACGGCATAGCGGCCTTTGGTAGAGAGTCTCATCTTCGTCTTCCTCGTATTGACTGCAGAAAATGCAATTACCTAGTAATTTGCTCAGGAAAGAAGTTAGCAGTAACCGACGAAAACAGTCAACATTTAATTTGTCCAGATTACGTACAGCCTGACCTGGACAAAGACACGCAGGCACACCTGGCAGCCTCACAAAACCTCAGTCATCCGCGACGAAGGTACGACAAAACATTGTTTTTATAGGCTTTTTGCGACTCAACCCAGATCGCAGGCCGGCAACGGCCGCAACCTGCTGACATCATCCACAAACAGATGCCCCTGGCTCATGCAGAACGCCAGCCACTTCGATACGAACAGATTAAGGCGCCATTTGTTCATCAGCCCGGGGGCTTCGTAGAGACGACGGGTGGGCAGCGTCTGCTGACGAAGGTCCTCCACCTCCACTTGCCGCGCATCGTGATAAACGCGCAACAGGGCGTCCGGGTCGGAGGCGCCGCCTTCGTCCAGCGCGAACTCGTAGGTGAGCCGCAGCAGCGTGGTGTAACGCGTCTGCTCGACAATCGTGAGATGCAGGTCCTGATGATCCGGCCGACTCGAACGATGCCTGCCCTGCAGCCGCTTCATTTGCGGCGCCAGGAAATGCAATCGGCGGTAATTCTCTTCGCAAAGCGCCAACAGGTCGCCAACCGAGGGGCGATCATCCAACCACTTGTCGACTTGCGTGCTGCGCTGCAACTGCATGGACCTGCCAGTGAATGCCAGGTCCCAGTATAGACGCCTCAAAGGCCTGCGAGGCGTCACCGCCCCGGCTTAAAATCCTGAATCGTGGATACTCAGGCCTGGCCGCTCTGTTGCTCGGCAACCTGACGTCGCACCTCTTCCATATCCAACTCGCCGGCCTTCTTGACCAACTCGCGGAATGCGGATTCCGGCAGCGCCCCTGCCTCGCTGAAGATGATGATCTTGTCGCGAAAGATCATCAGCGTGGGGATCGAACGGATCTGAAAATGGCCCGCGATCTCCTGCTGCTCCTCGGTATTGACCTTGGCAAACACTACATCGGGATGATCACCCGACACCTTTTCGTAAGTCGGGGCAAAGGAGCGACACGGACCGCACCACGGCGCCCAGAAGTCTACGATCACGAATTCGTTATTGGTGACAACCTCTTCGAAGGTGTCTTTCGTCAGCTCGACGACAGCCATCATGGCCTCCGGGTAATGCAAATCAATCGCTGTACTTTATCACATGCAGAATCAGCGGATCGCAAAAGGCCCGACGACTGCCGGGCCTTTTGCATCGATTCAGCGGTGTACCGGACTCAACCGCCGAGGCCGTCGAAGATCTGGCTGCGGATGTCGTCGACACCACCAACACCGTTGATCTTCACGTACTTGCAGCTGCCGGCCGCCGCTTCCTTGCTGTAGAAGCTGATCAGCGGCTCGGTCTGGTCATGGTAGACCTTGAGACGGGCCTTGACGGTGTCTTCCTGATCGTCATCACGCTGGATCAGCGGCTCGCCGGTCACGTCGTCGACGCCTTCCTTCTTCGGCGGATTGAACACCACGTGATAGGTGCGCCCCGAACCCAGATGGACGCGACGACCGGACATGCGCTTGATGATCTCCGCGTCCGGCACGTCGATCTCCACCACTGCGTCGATCGGTACGCCGGCGGCTTTCAGGGCCTCGGCCTGCGGGATGGTGCGTGGAAAGCCATCGAACAGGTAGCCAGCCTTGCAGTCGTCATCCTTGATGCGTTCCTTGACCATTCCCATGATGATGTCGTCCGATACCAGGCCGCCTTCGTCCATGATCTTCTTCGCCGCCACGCCGAGCTCAGTGCCCGCCTTGACGTGCGCGCGCAGCATGTCGCCCGTAGAGATCTGCGGAATGCCGTAACGTTCCTTAATGTAGTTGGCCTGGGTACCTTTACCGGCGCCGGGGCCACCGAGAAGAATAACGCGCATGAATCTGCTCCCTACGGTGATTACGAGAATTTTCGGGGCCAAATTCTGACACAAGACGGGCAAAAATAACCATTCGAGCCTGTGAATAGGTCGATTCAGGAGCCTTATTCGATGTATTTGATGAAGGGCCGCCGCGGCGGCTAGAGGTGACGGTCGATTCCATGGGCCTTCAGGCCCCAGGCGAAAAGCGAACCGAGGCGACGGTCTGCCTGACGCAATCGCCGGTTGAGCACGCTGAACAGTTCCTTGAGCACGACGTAACCCTGTTCCGGATGACGCTCGAAATGCCCGGCCAGCGCCTCGGCATCAAACACCAGCAGTTCGCACGGCTCCAGGGCCACGACTGACGCGCTGCGCGGCCCAGATTCGAACAGGCTGAGCTCGCCAAACACCTCACCGGCAGCAAGGTCGCAGAGCCCCGGCTGTATATGCCGCCGATCCTCCAGTTCGACCCTCTCCGAAACCCGCGCAACCCCCTGCTCGATCAGATAGACACTGCGGTCGTCCGAGCCTTCCACGATGATGGCCTGCCCGCTGTCGAAGTGCCGACGCTCCGCGACACCTGACGCCAGCAGCTGTGGATTGCGCAAAATCTGCAGGATATCCGCCATGCACCCTCTCCCAAGGCATCTGTATCTTCACGAGGTCTACCGTTCGGGACCACCGTCGACGTGGTCTATACGCGCCACCACGGTGTTGCCGTTTCCCCGGTATTCGACGCTGCTGAAACTCAACTTGCACGCCATCGCAATGCCGCGACCATGGGTGTCAAACGCGCGGTCCGACGAAAACTCGAGATAGTCTCGCCAATCGAAGCCTTCACCCTGGTCGCGAATGGTGAAGACCACCGCGTCCGCTGCACGCCGCATGATGACCTCTACATTGCGCTCGCGGTACTGCGGGAGATCGAGCCGTCGCCGCACCTCGGACTCCCAGGCATCCTTGAGGATCAACGCACTCTTTTCAGCGTAGCTGATCCCGAGATTGCCGTGCTCCACCGCATTGATCAGCAGCTCCTGCAGCCCCTGCACCGCCCGCTCCGGTTGCGGGCAGGCACGCGCCAGGTAACCAGCCAGGACACGGCATTCATCCAGACTGCGCAGGCAGAAAGTGCCTGTGGTCAGCAGATCCAGCGGGCGTTCCGCGCACCGCACGCTTTCCAGCATCTCGCGGCGCTCCTCGGTCTGCTGCAGGGCGGACTTGACCACCGCCAACAGCAACTCCGGTTGCAACGGCTTGGTCAGATAGTAGTAAGCACCCTCCGCCAGCCCCTCCTGCATACTCGCCTGGTCTTTCATTGCGGTCTGCATGATCACCGGGGTATGCGCCAACACCGGCGTTTCCTTGATCCGCCGCAACAGGTCCATGCCGTCCATGTGCGGCAATCCACGGTCAAGCAGGATAGCGTCATAGGCTTCAGGGCCTGTCTGCAGATGCTCCCATGCGTCGCGTCCGTCAGCATAGGTCGTCACCTGCACCCCGGTTTCCTGCAACAGGTCCTCGATGATGGCCGCAGTGATCGCTTCGTCTTCCGCCAACAGGATGCGGGCACTATCCATGTTCAGATCTCCATTCAGACTGGCTCGCAGCAGCAATTGGCGATATTGCAGAACTCACTGAAATCGCTCAAGAAGGCATCCACGACGTCCGGATCAAAATGATTACCTCTGCCCTCTGCGATGATGTCGCGCGCCGCATCGTAGGGCATCGCCGGTTTGTATACCCGTTCCGAGATCAGCGCGTCGAAGACATCAGCCAGCGCCATCAGGCGTGCCGACACCGGGATACTGTCACCGGAAAGCCGATCGGGATAACCGCTGCCATCCCATTTTTCGTGGTGCCAGTTCGCGATCTCCTTGGCCAGGCGCAGGAACTCCACCGGCGCATCCGCCTCGCTTTCGGCGCGTTCGATCGCCTCGGCGCCGATGCGTGCGTGTGACTGCATGATGGCCCATTCGTCCGCATCGAGCCGACCCGGCTTGAGCAGGATCGCGTCGGGAATGCCGACCTTCCCGATATCGTGCAGCGGCGCCGATCGCACCAGCAGATCGATGTAGTGGTCGTTGAGTGCGCTGATGAACCGCGGATGTGTGCGCAGGCGTCGCGCCAGCGACTCGACATAACGCTGAGTGCGCAAAATATGATTCCCGGTCTCCGAGTCACGGGCCTCCGCCAGGTACGCCAGGGCGCGGATGCTGACCCGCTGAATCAGATCGTTTTCCGCCATCCGCCGCGACACCTCGGCTTCGAGCCAGGTGTTTGCGCTCTTGAGCTGGTCGCGGGTGCGCTTGAGTTCGAGTTGCGTGCGCACGCGCGCCAGCAGCACCGGCGGCACGATCGGCTTGGTAATGTAATCCGCGGCGCCCAGCTCCAAACCGCGCATCTCGGCTTCGACGCCGTCCATCGCAGTAAGGAAGATCACCGGGATATCGCGGGTCTTTGGGTCGCCGCGCAGGCGCTCAAACACCTGATAGCCATCGAGGTCCGGCATCATCACGTCGAGCAGGATCAGGTCCGGGAGCGGGCTGGAAGCGACCAGCCGCAGCGCTCGTTCACCCGACTTTGCAGCCTGCACCTTGAATTCCGGCGACAACAACTCGTGCAACACTGAAAGGTTCTCAGCGACGTCATCGACGATGAGGACCGTCTCGGCGCGTTTTGCGTCGGCAGCCAATGCAGTCTGTGGAATCATATACCTGTATCGGAAACTGCCCGTAAAGGTTGAGGAACGCTCGTACTACGCCCCCACCCCGCCGGCTTCACCATATAATAGCCGGTGATATGCAACCGCCAGACCCGGTCCTGGGAGCGATCCGATCATGCGCCTCGCCCGATGCCTAGACAACCGCGGCCAGATCGTTTGGGCCGAACCGCTGGGGCCGTCCAGCGCCCGCCTGTGCCAGGGCGACTCGCCATTCGATGGCCTGCGGCCCAGCGCTGTCGAAATAGACGTGCAGCGCTGGCTCGCCCCGCTGCAACCGGTCGACATCTACGGCGTCGGGCTCAATTACCGGGCCCATGCCATCGAGACCGGCGCCGAACTGCCGCAAAGCCCGGTGCTGTTCATGAAACCAGGCACGGCAGTCACCGATCCGGGCAGTCCGATTCTGCTGCCGGCAGCGTGCGAACATGGCCCGGAAGTCGACTACGAGGCCGAACTTGCCGTGATAATTGGCAAAACGGCGCACAACGTGCCGGTTGAGAACGCCCTGGATCACGTCTTTGGCTACACCTGCGCCAACGACGTCTCGGCACGGCGCTGGCAGAAACACGCCGGTGGCGGCCAATGGGTGCGCGGCAAGAGTTTCGACACCTTCTGCCCGCTCGGGCCGCTGCTGGTGACCGCCGACGAGATCCCTGATCCGCAGGCACTGGCGATCCGTTCCGTGTTGAACGGCCGGACCATGCAGTCGAGCAACACCGGCGATATGATCTTCTCCGTCGCCGAGTTGATCGCCTTCATCAGCCGCGATACCACGCTGCGCCCTGGCACCCTGATCCTGACTGGCACCCCGGAGGGCGTCGGCTTTGCCCGCCGGCCGCCGGTGTACCTGGCCGATGGCGACACCATAGAGATCACGATCGAGGGCATCGGCACACTTGCCAACCCGGTAAAAAACGCCGCCGTTCCGAAATGACTGGACGTTCGGCGAACTCGCAGACCAAGGCGCCCCCGTACCCGACACGACATCATTGCGGCCGCTTGTGTGCTCCAGATCAGGCTTACACCGAGGCGGTTACCTTGGGCACCGGCCGGGCTTCACCCGACCAAGTGAGAGCCTTTCGAATTGCCACGCGATGATGCCCGACACACGATCGACGCAGCACACCCCGTTTTGAAGCACCTGTACCCGGCAACACTGATGTACCTGACCGAACAATTCGAAACCGACCCATCGATCGCCAGACTGTTCCGCCGATGGTCGGCAGCGGCAGCCGTGCTCTGCGTATTCATCGCCGCCATTGTGTTGTCCGGCTGGCTATTCGACCTCGCGGCACTGAAAGGCGTCCTGCCCGGTATGGCGCAGATGAAAGTCAATACGGCATTTGGCTTCCTGCTGTCCGGCGCGGCGCTGTGGCTGATGCGTAAAGACGCAAACGGCAGCTGGGCCAGCACTACCGGCCTGTTGCTCGCCGCGGTCGTTACCCTGCTGGGACTGCTGACGCTGCTCGAGCACATCGTCGGCTGGGACCTGCATATCGATAATGGACTGATCCCCGAGTCATCCCAGACCAGCGACACCCTTTACCCCGGGCGCATGTCCCAGGCCACCGCATTCAATTTCTTCTTCTTCGGCATCGCGTTGACGCTGCTGTCCGTCAAATCACGTCGCGCCGCGGCAATCACACAACTGCTGGTGCTGGTGCCACTGACGGTCACGACGACAGCACTCGTCGGTTCTGTCTACAACCTGTACGGTCTGTACGCGGTCAAGCCGTTCGCGTCGATGGCACCGCTCACGGTCGCGCCCAGCCTGATCGTGGCACTTGGAATCCTCGGCGCACGACCGCAAAGCGGCTGGGTTGGGCTGTTGAGCAGCGCGGCGGTCGGCGGCGCCTTTGCGCGGCGTCTGCTACCCATGGTGGTCGCGCTGTTACCCCTGCTCGGGTGGGCCATCGCCGCCGGCGAGCGCGCCGGGCACTTCGGCCCCGAGTTCCATGTCAACCTCCTGGTCATAGGCAGCATGCTGACGATGTCCGTGCTGATCTGGTGGAGCGCCAGGCACATCAACCGCAGAGACGCCGAGCGCCAGCGATCCGAGCGTGCCTTGGCGGACAAGCGCAACGCGGCACTGGAAGAGCAGCGCCGCGCCCGTCTCGCCGCACTCAAGCTGATGGAAGACGCCATTGCCGCGCGCGAACGCGCCGAGGCGGCGCACGCTGCACTCCGCGAATCCGAGACCAAGTACCGGCTGCTGGCCGACAAATCCAGCGACTGCATCTTCTGGACCGGTCCTGACGGTCGTTTCAAGTACATCTCCCCCGCGTGCCACGCACTCTCGGGGCATCGCGTCAGTGATTTCCTCGCCGATCCGGCGCTGATGGTCGCGTTGATCCATCCGGACGATCGTGCGCACTTCGTCGCTCACACCGCGGACGACAGGGCTGCAGAGCCCGGTGAGCTGGATTTCCGCCTGGTACACAAAGACGGCAGCGTGCGTTGGATCAGTCACCACTGCGAGCCGATCTACGGCACCAACGGTGAGTATCTGGGCCGGCACGGCAGCAACCGTGACATCACCAAGCGCAAGCAGGCAGAGGAAATGGGCCGCAAGCTGGCGCTGGCGGTGCAGCAAAGCTCCAACAGCATCATCATCACGGACACCCAGGGCAGGATCGAATACGTCAATGACGCATTCGTACAGATGTCCGGTTATACCGTCGACGAGGTGGCCGGCAAGAACCCGCGCCTGCTGCAATCCGGAGAAACACCGCCTTCCACCTACGCCGATCTCTGGGCCTCGGTCACACAGGGCAAACCCTGGCGCGGCGAGTTCGCCAACAGGCGCAAGGACGGTACCGATTACCTGGTCACCGCCACCGTGACGCCACTGCGACAGGCGGACGGACAGATCACGCACCATGTCGGGGTGCAGGAAGACATTACGCAGAGCAAGGCGTTGAACGAGGAACTGGAACAGCACCGCCATCACCTGCAGGAACTGGTGGACGAACGCACCGCACAGCTGGCCGATGCGACACAGCGCGCCGAGGCCGCGAATACGGCAAAAAGTGCGTTCCTCACCAACATGAGCCACGAGATCCGCACACCGATGAACGCGATCATCGGCCTGACCCACCTTTTGCGACGACACAGCGCCACCCCGGCTCAGCTCGAACGGCTGACCAGGATAGACAGCGCTGCCCAGCACCTGCTCAGCATCATCAACGATATCCTGGACCTGTCCAAGATCGAGGCGGGGAAGCTCGAGATCGAGGCACATGACTTTTCCCTGGTCGACACACTGGACCGGATCCGCTCACTGATTGCCGACTCGGCATTGACGAAGGGACTTGCCGTCGAAGTGGATACCGGTGACGTACCGACATGGCTGCGGGGCGACGCGACCCGTCTACGCCAGGCGCTGCTCAGCTATGCCGCCAACGCGGTCAAGTTCACCGAGCATGGACACATCACCCTGCGCGCACGCCGACTGCGGGACGAAGGCGACCACCTGCTGGTGCGCTTCGAGGTGGAGGACACTGGGATCGGCATCGATCCACAGCGATTGCCCCAGCTGTTCATGGCTTTCGAGCAGGCCGATGGTTCGACGACGCGTCGCTTCGGCGGGGCCGGCCTGGGCCTGGCGATCACCAGGCGTCTGGCGCATCTGATGGGCGGCGAGGCGGGCGCCGAGAGCAAACCCGGCAACGGCAGCCTGTTCTGGTTCACCGCGGCATTGCAGCACGGGCACAGTAACGCGCCGCACCTGCAACATCCCATTGACAGTGCTGACGCCCAATTGCGCAGAGGCTACGGCGGCGCCCACCTGCTACTGGTCGAGGACGATGCAATCAACCGCGAGGTGGCGCTGACACTGCTGAACGACGCAGGCCTGACCACGGACACGGCGGAGAACGGCAGGATCGCTGTCGAGAAGATCCGCCACACGCACTATGACCTTGTCTTGATGGACATCCAGATGCCGGTCATGGACGGCCTCGCGGCCACACGCGCGATCCGTGCCATGCCGGATTGCCAAGACACACCCATCCTCGCGATGAGCGCCAACAAGTCTGCGGAAGACCACCTGGCCGGCGAACAGGCCGGGATCAACGATTTCGTTTCCAAGCCGGTAGACCCGGAGCAGCTGTACGCCACGCTGTTGCAGTGGCTTCCGTCTCCGGCGGGTGGAGAGGCGGCAAGTGGGGTTGTGGCGACACCGGTGCCTGGCCGGTCGACCGACGCCCGGCTCACGCGTCTGGCCCGCATACCTGAATTCGATCTGGCGCGTGGCCTGGCAACGCTGCGGGGGGACGAGGACAAGTACCTGCGACTGCTTCAGCGTTTCGTCGCCGGCCACGGTGGCGATGCGGCGAAAATGAAGGAATCACTGCTCGATGAAGATCTGGCGATGGTGAGCAGCCAGGCACATGGACTCAAGGGCGTGTCGGCAACACTCGGTGCCAACGGTGTGGCCAAAGCAGCCGCCCGCCTGGAACAGGCCATGCGCGGCGTGGATGCCGTGCCCACCTTGAGCGGAATCACTGTCCTGATCGATGCCATCGACCGCGCGCTGGCCCCCCTGAGCGCGGTATTCGCCGAAGATCCGGAGACGGCGGTCACCGTGGATTCCCGGACATTCGACCCGGCGATGACGCATGCAACGCTGGATCAAATGGCGGTTCTGCTCGAACGCAACGACACGCGCATTCTGGAGATGTTGCGCACCAACGAGTCCCTGCTGCATACCGCGCTTGGCCCCCGTTTTGACAAATTCAGCGCTCAGCTCGAGCAGTTCGATTTCGACACCGCGGCGGCATTGTTACGCGAGGTGAAGAACACGCTGCCGGCATGAATGCAACACCGATGCGAACCGAACCGCTCAGCCACACGGCCGATTGCCCCTCCCTCCGGGAAAGGGGCAATCGGTCCTGGCCGGACTGCAACCGAGGTCAGGCCGACATATCCAGCATCAGCCGATTCAGGCGATGCACGAAGCCGGCCGGGTCATCCAGCTGCCCGCCTTCCGCCAACAGGGCCTGATCGAACACCAGCTTCGCCAGCTCGTCGAACTTGTCCTCGTCTGTCTCGCTGTCCATGCGCTGCAACAAGGGGTGCTCCAGGTTGATCTCGATGATCGGCTTGGGCATCGGTGCATCCTGGCCCAACTGCTTGAGCACGCGAGCCAGATTCTGGCTCATATCGTAGTCATCGACGACCAGGCAGGCCGGTGACTCGGTCAGGCGGCTGGACAGGCGCACCTCCTTGACCGTGTCGCCCAATGCGGTCTTGACCCGCTCGATCAGGTGCTTGTGCTCTTCAGCGGCTTTCTCGACCTTTTCCCTGGTCTCCTTGTCGTCCAGCTCACCGAGATCCAGCTCGCCCTTGGCCACCGATTGCAGGTGTTTGCCCTTGTAGTCGGTCAGGTGCGACACCAGCCATTCGTCGACCCGGTCGGTCAGCAGCAGCACCTCGATGCCCTTCTTTTTGAATACCTCGAGGTGCGGGCTGTTGCGAGCCGCCGACAGCGTATCGGCGGTGATGTAGTACACCTTTTCCTGTTTCTCGGCCATGCGCTCGATGTACTGGTCGAGCGAGACGTCCTGCACGTCCCCTTCCGACTTGGTCGAGGCGAAGCGCAACAGGCCTGCGATCTTTTCGCGGTTGCCGAAGTCCTCGGCCGGTCCCTCTTTGAGGACTTTTCCGAACTCTTTCCAGAACGCCTGGTACTTCTCGGGCTCGTCCTTCGCCAGTTTTTCCAGCAGCCCGAGCACGCGCTTGACGTTGGCGCTGCGGATGCTGTCGATCTTCTTGTCGTGCTGCAGCAGCTCGCGCGATACGTTCAACGGCAGATCGTCGGAATCGACCACGCCTTTGACGAAGCGCAGGTAATGCGGCATCAGCTTGTCCGCCTCGTCCATGATGAACACGCGGCGCACGTACAACTTCACGCCATGCTTCTGCTCGCGATCCCACATATCGAACGGCGCCCGCGTCGGCACGAACAGCAGCGAGGTGTACTCGTTGGTGCCTTCGACGCGATTGTGGACCCAGGACAGCGGTGCCTCGAAGTCATGGCAGGTGTTCTTGTAGAAGTCATGGTACTCGTCGTCGCTGATATCCGACTTGTTGCGCATCCACAGCGCGGTACCACGGTTGACCTGCTCCCATTCCACCGCAGCCTTGGGTTCTTCACCCTCTTCCACCGGCTCCGCTTCCTTGAGCATCTCCACCGGGATCGCGATGTGATCGGAGAACTTGCCAATGATGCTGCGCAGTCGCCAGGCATCGAGAAACTCCTTCTCATCCTCGCGCAGATGCAGCACGATCTCGGTGCCGCGCGCCGTGCGCTCGACGTTCTCGATGGTGTAGCTGCCCTCACCACTCGACGCCCAGCGCACCCCTTCGTCCGCCTTCATGCCGGCGCGACGGGTGGTCAGGGTCACCTTGTCTGCGACGATGAAGGCGGAATAGAAACCCACCCCGAACTGGCCGATCAACTGGCTGTCCTTGGCCTTGTCACCGGACAGGTTTTCCAGGAACTTGCGGGTACCGGAGCTTGCGATCGTACCGATGGTGTCGTTGACCTCCTGGCGGCTCATACCGACACCGTTGTCCAGGATGGTGACCGTGCCGGCCTCGGGATCGACAGTGACGCGGATCTTCAGCGCGCTGTCGCCCTCGTACAGGGCGTCATTGCTCAACGCCTCGAAGCGCAGTTTTTCCGCTGCATCCGAGGCGTTCGAGATCAATTCGCGGAGAAATATCTCCTTATTGGAATAAAGTGAGCGGATGACCAGGTTGAGTACCTGGCTGACTTCGGCCTGAAAATCCAGGGTTTCCTTCTGCGCGGTCGCGGTCATTGCTTGGTATTCCTCCGGCGGTTCTGAAACGGTGGGCGCCGATATTGGGGCAGTGGCGCGGGATTTCAAGGCACGGCTGTGGTAAAAATCCCCCCAGATTTTGCAGGACCGATCAAACATGCCAGTCACCACCTATTCCACCAAGCCTTACAAGGACCAAAAGCCCGGGACCTCCGGGCTGCGCAAACGCGTAGAGGTGTTCCGCAAAGGCCATTACCTCAAAAACTTCGTTCAGTCGGTGTTCGACACCCAGCGCGAGCTGGTCGGCGGCACACTGGTGCTCGGTGGTGACGGCCGGTTCTTCAATTACGAGGCCATCCAGGTCATATTGAGGCTGGCTGCCGCCAACAACATCGCCCGCGTACTCGTTGGCCGCGATGGTCTGTTGTCGACACCGGCCGCGTCCTGCGTGATCCGCAAATACGGTGCCGCGGGCGGCCTGATTCTCTCGGCCAGCCACAACCCCGGGGGGCCGGACGGCGACTTCGGAATCAAATACAACACGGCGAACGGCGGGCCAGCGCCCGAAAAGGTGACCGAGGCGATATATGCCCGGACCCTCGACATCGCCAATTACCGGATCGCTGGCGGTGAAGACATACCGCTCGACGCCGTAGCCACCCACAAACTTGAAAAGATGCAGATCGAGGTCATTGACCCGGTGGCCGACTACGCCGAGTTGATGACGGCGATCTTCGATTTCGACGCCATCCGCCGGCTGATCGCTGGCGGGTTCCGTATGCGCTTCGATGCCATGCACGCGGTGACCGGGCCCTATGCCAGGCACATATTCGAAGAGCTGCTCGGCGCGGCACCGGGCACCGTGATCAATGGCGTTCCCCTCGAAGACTTTGGCGGTCACCACCCGGACCCGAACCTGGTGCATGCCGCCGAGCTGGTGGCCATGACGCAAGGCCCCGACGCCGTCGATTTTGCCGCCGCCTCCGATGGCGATGGTGACCGCAACATGATCCTCGGTCGTGATTTCTTCGTCACCCCGAGTGACAGCCTCGCGGTACTGGCCGCCAATGCGACATCGATCCCCGCCCATCGCAACGGCATCGCGGGCGTCGCGCGTTCGATGCCGACCAGCCAGGCGGTCGACCGTGTCGCGGCCGCCCTCGGAATCGAGTGCTTCGAGACGCCGACCGGCTGGAAGTTCTTCGGCAACCTGCTGGACGCCGGACGGATCACCTTCTGCGGCGAGGAGAGCTTCGGCACCGGCTCGGATCATGTGCGTGAAAAGGACGGACTGTGGGCCGTGCTGGCGTGGCTGAACGTAATTGCCGGACGCGGCCAGCCGGTCTCGGAAATCGTCACCGGGCACTGGCAGCAATATGGGCGCAACTACTATTCACGTCACGACTACGAGGGCGTCAACGCGAAGGATGCCGGCACGCTGATGAATGCATTGCGCGAACGCCTGCCACAGCTTCCCGGGACCGTGCTGGAAGGCCTGGAGATCGCCTACGCCGACGACTTCAGCTACACGGATCCGATCGACGGTTCAGTCAGTGCAAATCAGGGTATTCGCGTGGGTTTCGCCGATGGCTCCAGGGTCATCTTCCGTCTTTCCGGCACCGGTACCGTCGGCGCGACGCTACGTGTCTACCTCGAGTCCTACGAACCGGATGCCGGCCGGCAGTTGCTGGACCCGCAGACAGCACTGGCGCCGCTCATCAGGATCGCCAACGAACTGGCGGACATTCAACAGCGAACCGGCAGATCAGCGCCAGACGTCATTACCTGAACAGGAGAAGCCCATGACCGCCGCAAACTGGTGCCGCATCGCTATCGATGGCGCACCCCGGCTCGGACGCCTCGACGGTGACCGTATTGCCTTGTACGACGGCGACCTGTTCGCCGACCCGGTGGCAAACGGCACGGTGGTGGACGCGGCGGATGCCCTGTGGCTGCCACCGGTGCTGCCACGCCAGTTCCTCGGGCTGTGGAACAATTTCCATGAACGCCAGCAACTGGAAAAGACGCAGATCCCCGACTTCCCGCTGTTCTTCGTCAAGCTCGGCGAGTCGCTGTCCGCGCACCGGCAGCCGATCCGCCGCCCCGCCGGCTTCAGCGGCCGGGTCAAGTTCGAGGCCGAGCTCGGCATCGTGATCGGCAAGCCGTGCTACCAGCCCTCGCGCGATGCCATCGACGACTTCATCTTCGGTTACACGTGCGTCAACGACGTAACCGCCCCCGAGCCGCTGTTCGCCAATGGCGAGTTCCACCAATGGTGCCGTGCCAAAAGCTTCCCCGGGTTTGGCCCGATCGGCCCGGTGATCGCCACCGGTATCGATCCATCCACGCTGCGCGTGCGCGGGATCCTCGACGGTGAGGTCAAGCAGGACTACCCGGTCAGCGACATGATCTTTTCGCCGCAGGAGATCGTGTGGCACCTCGCGCGGGAGATCGCGCTTTATCCTGGCGACGTGATCGCCTGTGGCACGTCGGTCGGCGCCGTCGACATGGCGGACGGCCAGACCATAGTGATCGAGATACCCGGAATCGGCAGGCTTGACAACCGTCTCGAGTGAAGGACGGGCACAGCGATGTGACTGTTGCCAACCCGCACGGGTCGAATTGGTAAACCCGGTAACGTAAGGCCCAGACGGAGCCCGACTCCCGCCACCCCTGGTTACAGCACCCAAGGTACACCGTTGAACGACTTTATCGACCTGACGAAATGGCGGAGCACTGCCGAGAGCCTGCTGGACATGATCATCACGCGGATCCAGGATCCGCTGTTCTGGCTTCAGTTCGCCATCATTGCCGCGGTTTTTGTCCTCGCGCGCTGGTTGGTGACGCCGCTGCTCAAAAAGGCGCTGGCCCGCCTGGCTGCGTCCTGCACGCGAGTGCCAAGCTTCCGTCGCCCACTGGCGGCATTGGCTGTGATTGCCAATCCGATCGCATGGCTGACCCTGCAGTGGATCGCCATCCGGGTCGTCGACTATGCCAAATGGCCCAGTGGTGCCTTGACGATCGTTGCGAGCCTGTTGACTGCCTGGCTGCTGATCCGCCTCGCCACGATGTTGGTCGCCAATGAGGCGCTGGCGCGCTTCATCACGTACACGGCCTGGTCGGTCGCGGCACTGAACATCTTCGGCCTGCTCGAACCGGTAACCTCGCTGCTCGACAGTTGGTCGGTGAATGTCGGACAGGTGCGCGTCTCTCCGCTGACGGTGGTCAAGGTGGCGGTGTCGTTGTGGCTGTCGTTGTGGCTCGCCAACGGTCTCGCGACGCTGGTGGAACGCCGGCTGGAACTGGCAAAGTCGGTTGCCCCGACGATGCGCGTACTCGGCGCCAAGCTGACCCGGATCGGACTGATCACCGCCGCGTTCCTGATCGCACTGTCAGCGGTCGGGATCGATCTGACCGCATTGGCGGTCTTCGGCGGCGCGCTCGGTGTCGGCCTGGGCTTCGGTCTGCAAAAGATCTTCTCCAACCTGGTCAGCGGCGTGATCCTGCTGCTGGATCGTTCGATCAAGCCCGGCGATGTCATCGCCGTTGGCACCTCGTTCGGCTGGATCAACCACCTTGGCGCACGCTATACCTCGGTGATCACCCGCGACGGCATCGAGCACCTGATCCCAAACGAGGAGCTGATCACTCAACGAGTGGAAAACTGGTCTTACAGCGACGACCTGATTCGACTTCGCATCCCGATCGGTATTGCGTATGACTCGGACCCACGAACCGCCATCAAACTGTGTGTCGAGGCGGCGGAAATGGTCCCGCGTGTGCAACTAAAACCCGAGCCACGCTGCCAACTGCGCGGATTTGGCGACAGCTCTATCGACCTGGAATTGCGCATTTGGATCAATGACCCGACAAACGGACGTGCAAATGTGATCAGCGAGGTACTGCTCGAGGTCTGGGACCGGTTCCACGAACATGGCATCGAGATTCCCTTCCCGCAACGCGATCTGCACCTGCGCTCGATGCTCGGCGAGAAGGAGCTGGGCTCGCTGGTCTCAGCCTTGCGCGCCCCCCTGCAAGGAGGTGCACAGACATGATCCGTTTCATGCTGTGTCAGGACGGCAAGACCGAGAGCGGTGGCACCGAACTGCTTGCCACCTGGCGCGAAAAGCCCGCCAGCTGGTTGTGGATCGACCTGCAGGACGAGCCGGTTGCCAGCGAAACCGAGTTGCTGGTCGGGCAGCTCGGCCTGGACGAACATGCCGTGACAGAGGCCCAGCGGCCACGCCACCCACCGGGTTTTCATGCCTTTCCGGATCACATCTACCTGTTGTCGAAGCCCCTGACCTCCGATTCCGAGGATCTGGATTTCTCGACCCAGCAGATGGCACTTTTCGCCGGGCAGCGCCTGCTGGTCACCCGCCACAACCAGTACTCGCGCTTCATCGTTACCCTGCAGCAGCGCTTCACCGAGCAGGGTTGCGCAGGCGAGTCGCCGCTCAGCGTCACCGCTGCCATCACCCGTCGGGTCGCCGACCGCTATGGCAAGATCCTGCTGGACCTGGAGCATCGCCTCGACGAGGTAGAGGATCTGCTGTTCGAATCACGCAGCGACCGCCTGATGCAGGAACTGGTCAGCTACAACACGGCATTGCACAAGATGCGCCGGATCCTCGCCTACCACACCAACGCCTATCGCCGCCTGCGCGACCACTTTGCTGCCTCGACCACACCGCACTGGCACGATGAGTTCGACGATATCCATGCCCTGATGGAGCGTTTTCACAGCCTGGCCGAGTTGTACCAGAACGTGATCAGCGACCTGGTCGAGGGTTACATCAGCCTGAATGCCCACAACCTCAACCAGATAATGAAGGTGCTGACGATTGTCACGGTTATTTTCGTACCACTGAGCCTGCTGGTAGGCATCTACGGGATGAACTTCGAAAACATCCCCGAGCTGCGTTCGCCAAACGGCTACTACGTGCTGCTGGGGGTAATGCTGAGCATCGCTGCCGGCCTTCTGTATATCTTCCGGCGCGTTCGCTGGTTGTGAACAGCCGGTGGCGGTCAATAGTGCCTTTCGACGCCGACCCGCTGCATGATCTCGATGGACAATTCCTCGATCGACACCGAGGTGCTGTCGAGGAAAGGGATCAGGTTGCTGCGGAACAGGTCTTCGGCAGCTGAGACCTCCTTGCGGCACTGCGGCAGGCTGGCGTAGTCGGACCCAGGGCGACGTTCTTCACGGATGCGATGGAGGCGATCCGGCGAGATGGTAAGGCCGAACAGGCGGTCCCTGTGCTCACGTAAAGGCTCGGGCAGCCTGCCCACCAGAAAGTCGTCCTCGGTCAGCGGGAAATTGGCCGCCCGCACCGTGTATTGCATTGCCAGGTAGAGGCAGGTCGGCGTCTTACCGCAACGCGACACGCCGACCAGGATCAGATCCGCCTCGGCAAGCCCTCGGAAGCGGGAACCATCGTCGAAATTCAGCGCGAAGTTGACCGCATCCACACGTCGGTCGTATTCGCCCTGATCGCCCATGCCGTGGCTGAGTCCGATATGGCCACTGTGCGGGATGCCGATCGCTGCAGACAACGACGGCAGATAGGTGTCGAAGATATCGAAAACCTGCGCGTCCGCCTCCTTGAGACGCGCGCGCAGGGTCTCGTCGACAATGCTGGAAAACACCACCGGCGGCGCCGCGTCGTGCACCGACGCGGCTTCGATCTCGCGGATAGCGGCCTCAATCTTGGCCGGCGTATCGAGAAAAGGCAGTACCATCCGCTCGCAGCAGCTGTCGTCAAACTGAGTCATCAGCGTGCGGACCAGGTGTTCGAGCGTGATACCCGTCCGATCGGAAATAATGAACAGCGTGCGTGCAGGGTTTGCCATGCGTTTCTCGTTATTTGGCGGAGAGCCCGGTCGCGCATTCTAACAAACCCGGGGCAACACCCGCGTCCAAACGCCAACGGCCCGGTGCCGGGCAGGTGCGATCCCACGGATACTTTTCCACACGATCAGCAGTGCGCGCAGCGCGCGCTTTTTTGCCACAATGACACAATGAACGAAATCGACAGAACCCGGCGACGCAACGACCTCGCCGCAAAACTGCGGCCCATGGTCAGCGGTCACCACGTGCTGAGTTCGAATGAGGAACTCGCGCCTTACGAATGCGACGGGCTGGCGGCCTACCGCGTGGTGCCCTTGCTGGTGGTGCTGCCGGGCAGCGTCGAAGAGGTGCAGGAGGTCCTGCGCATCTGCCATGCCGAAGGTGTGGCCGTGGTGGCGCGCGGTGCAGGCACCGGCCTGTCCGGCGGTGCCCTGCCGCATGAAGACGGCATCCTGCTGAGCCTGGCGCGACTCAACCGCATACTCTCGATCGACCCCGACAATGGTTGCGCACGGGTACAGCCCGGAGTGCGCAACCTCGCGATCAGCGAGGCAGCCAAGCCGCATGGCCTGTACTACGCGCCAGACCCGTCCTCGCAGATCGCGTGCACGATCGGTGGCAATGTCGCGGAAAATGCCGGCGGCGTGCACTGCCTGAAATACGGTCTGACGGTCAACAACCTGCTGGCGGTCGAGATCGTCACCATCGAGGGTGAACGACTCACGCTCGGTGGCGGCGGCCTCGACGGACCCGGCTACGACCTGCTCGCCCTGATCACCGGGTCTGAGGGCATGCTCGGCGTCGTGGTCGAGGTGACGGTCAAACTGCTGCCGATCCCGCAGCGCGCTCAGGTGGCACTGGCCGCATTCGACGACGTCGAGGCCGCGGGCCAGGCGGTCGCGGACATCATCGCCGCCGGGATCCTGCCGGCCGGCCTGGAGATGATGGACAACCCGTCAATCCGCGCCGCCGAAGACTTCGTGCATGCCGGCTATCCCACGCAGGCGGCCGCCATCCTGTTGTGCGAAGTCGATGGCGGCAACGAAGAGGTCTCCGAGGACATCGCGCGGGTGCGCCAACGCCTGCTGGACTCTGGCGCCAGCGAGGTACGTACCGCCAGCGACGATGCCGAGCGAGCGCGCTTCTGGGCCGGGCGCAAGGCCGCATTCCCCGCGGTCGGCCGGATTTCACCGGACTACTACTGCATGGATGGCACCATCCCGCGCAAACACCTGCCGCACGTGTTGCGCGAGATTGCGCGTTACTCGAAGGAGTCAGGGCTGCGCGTGGCCAACGTGTTCCATGCCGGCGATGGCAACCTGCACCCGCTGATCCTCTACGACGCGAACAACGCCGGCGAACTCGAACAGGCAGAGGAAGTCGGCGGCCGCATCCTCGAGCTGTGTGTCGAGGTCGGCGGCACCATTACCGGCGAACACGGCGTCGGACTGGAGAAGATCAACCAGATGTGTGCCCAGTTCCCACCCGAGGAATTGCAAATGTTCCATGACGTCAAGGCGGTGTTCGACGCCAAGGGCCTGCTCAACCCCGGCAAGGCGATCCCGACCTTGAACCGCTGCGCCGAGTTCGGCGCCATGCATGTCAAGGCCGGGGACCTGCGGTTCCCGCACCTGGAGCGTTTCTGATGCACGACCAGGACAAGTCATCCGAACTCGCGGCGCAGGTACGCGACGCGGCCGCCCGCAAGCAGGCGCTGCGCCTGGTCGGTCTCGACAGCAAGGCGTTCTACGGTCATCACGTCGACGGCGAGCTGTTGTCACTGGCGGAGCATCGCGGCATCGTCCGCTACGAGCCGACCGAACTGGTGATCACCGCGCGCGCCGGCACCCCGGTGGCCGAGATCGAGGCCGCATTGGCGGCCAATGGCCAGATGCTGGCATTTGAGCCGCCGGGCTTTGCCGGCCAGGCCTCGCTCGGCGGCGCAGTCGCCAGTGGACTGGGTGGCCCGCGCCGACCCTGGGGCGGCGCACCGCGCGACCTGCTGCTGGGTGTCACCCTGCTCGATGGCCAGGGGCGCATCCTGCGTTTTGGCGGCGAAGTGATGAAGAACGTGGCCGGATACGATGTTTCGCGGCTGATGGCGGGCGCGCTAGGCACCCTGGGTGCGCTGCTGGAACTGTCGATAAAGGTCCTGCCTGCGCCCAAGGTAGAGCGCGGTCTGGTGCTGAACATGGCGCGGGATCGCGCGCTGCAGTTGATGCGCGACCTGGCGCGCCAGCCGGCCCCGCTGTCGGGTGCCTGCCACCTCGAGGACCGCCTGTATGTCCGCCTTTCCGGCAATGCCGCCAGCGTGGCCGCCTGGGAGAAACAGATCGGCGGCGACGGCGGCGCCGGCAACGACTTCTGGAGCCGCCTGCGCAACCACAAGCTCGATTTCTTCCAGTCCGAACGTCCACTCTGGCGCCTCTCAGTGCCGCCGGCGACGCCGCGCCTGGACTGCGAGAAGGAAGTGTTGACGGACTGGGCCGGCGCGCAGCGCTGGGTCTACAGCAGTTGTGTCGCGGCAGAAATCCGTCACGAGGTCGCAAAAGTGGGCGGACATGCCATACTGTTCCGGCATGGCGACAAAAACATCCCGGTCTTTCACCCCCTCAACAACGTCGGCGAGCGGCTGCATCGCGGACTCAAACAGACCTTCGATCCCGCGGGGATTCTCAATCCGGGCCGCCAGTACGCTGCGATTTAGTGGGCTTGCCCTGTTGTTCGCGGCGCTGCTGGTTTCGCAGGCCGCGAATGCCTTCTTCTGCTTCAGATCGGGATCGAGCAACAAGAGTTTCGGCCGCCCATTCCCTTATCCGGTGGTGACGGCACCCTACGGCAACTACTATCTGCCGCCGATCCGCTCCTGGGGCTACGCCGCACCCCGCCGCAGTGCCACCCCCCGCCCGCCTCAGCAGGCGCTGCAGTGGCGGCCGGACAATTACCGCCACTGAACCCGGTAAACGAGTCAGCATCGAGCGGTTAAACTACCGCCTTTGTTTTCTTCGATTCGAGGTTTCCACGTGGAAGAACGCCAGGTAGATGTAGCGATCATCGGTTCGGGCAGTGCCGGCCTGTATGCCATGAGCAAGGTCCGGCCTTCCGGCAAGTCGGTGGTGCTGATCAATGGTGGTGAACTTGGTACCACCTGTGCGCGCGTCGGCTGCATGCCATCCAAGGCGGTGATCCAGATCGCTGAGGATTTTCACCGCCGCGGCGTATTCAAGCGATTCGGCGTCGAAGGCCATGAGCGCCTCAGCGTCGATGTCAGCGAAGCGATGGGCTATGTCCAGGACCTGCGCGACGTATTCGTCGAACGCGTGATATCCAACAGCACTGACAAGATGCCGGAGGGCATGTTCGTTGCCGGGTATGCCCGCTTCGTCGAGCCCAACCTGCTGGAGATGGACAACGGCCAGCGCATACGCGCCGGCAAGGTGATCATCGCCACCGGCTCGCGCCCGATCGTCCCGGCGGCATGGGCGCCGTTTCGTGATCGCATCATCACCACCGACGACTTCTTCGAGCTCGAGGAACTGCCGGCATCCATTGCCGTCATCGGGCTCGGCGTCATCGGCCTGGAGATCGGCCAGTCGCTGCATCGTCTCGGCTGCACGGTCGTCGGCATCGATATCCAGGAAGCGGTCGGAGGCCTGACCGACCCTGTCGCGATCAAGTCAGCGGTGGAGATCATCGGTGGCGAGATGGAACTCTGGCTCGGCCACGAGGCGCAGATCAGCGAGGGCAGCAACGGCCGGCTGCGGGTCAGCGCAGGCGGGAACACCATCGAGGTCGAGCGCGTACTCGCCAGCATGGGACGCCAACCCAATGTCGAAAAACTCGGTCTCGATGCCATCGGTGTACCGATGGACGAGCGCGGCGTGCCGTTGTTTGACCCGGGCACCATGCAGGTCGGCGACCTCCCGCTGTTCCTCGCCGGCGATGTCACCGGCGAGCGCCCATTGCTGCACGAAGCCGGTGACGAAGGCCGTATCGCCGGGCAGAATGCAGTGAGCGATACGGTATCCGCCTACCGGCGCAAGACCCCTCTCAATATCACGTTCTGCGACCCCAACATCGTGCAGGTAGGCCAGCCCTATGCCTCGCTCGATCCGGAAACGACGGCAATCGGCGAGGTCCAGATGGCGCCTGTCGGCCGCGCCATCATCATGGCGAAAAACAAGGGCGTGATCCGGGTCTATGCCGACAAGACCACGGGGACGATGCTGGGCGCGGAAATGGTCTGCATCAAGGCGGAAAACCTCGGGCACCTGCTGGCCTGGAGCATTCAACAGGGCCTCAAGGTCGGCGAACTGCTGCAGATGCCGTTCTATCACCCGGTCATCGAAGAAGCACTGCAGGCGGCGCTCTACGATCTCTATGCCAAGGTCGACGCGAAAAACCCGGGACCGATCACCGAGTTGAGTCCCCTTTGATTTGCTGTCGGTGGGCCGGCACCGGCTGATGATCCGGCCAAGCTGACGCCCACCGGCACGGGCGACGTTCCCGAGTAGATTCACCCTGCCCCGTCCAACGCCGCCTCCATGATGACGGCGCAGGGGACGGCGTGCCGCACGGTCCACTGCGTGGCCCCATGCATTCAGCCCAGGTTCAGGGCACGGTATCCAGACTGTCCATCAGGGGAAACGGCTCCGCACGACGCGGCCGCTGCTTCTTCGGCACCTTTTGCCACCTGCGCCTGCCAGGCGCGTGCAATGAGGACAGGGACATGAAGACGAACGCCAACCCATTTTTCCGCAGAGCACTGGGCGCCGGCACAATCATGCTGGCGGTGGGGCTAAGCGGCTGCGTCAGCCATGTCGGATCACATGGCTATCCACGCGCCGGGGCCGCCGCGGTGATTGACTACTATCACTACCCGACGGCGGATGTGTATTTCGACATCCATGGCGCGAGCCACCGGCATCGGGAGCCGGGCCACCGGCACCGCGTGACCACATTGCCACCGAGCAGAAAGGCGAAAGGCCCATCGCATCATCGGGCGCAAGGCCCCGAGAACAGGGATTCGACCCGGCGACGCGGATCACCTCGAAGCGAGGTCGCACGCCCCGCAGACCGTCAACCGCGATCGCATCCTTCGACCACGACGCCCAACGGGCGGCGGCGCGACACGCGCGAGGCCGTTGCCGTCGACCGGCCGCGGCAACGCGAGTCATCTGAATGGCCCAACGCCCGACGTTCGGGGTCCGGCGATCGCCCGGATGCGCAGCACAGGAGCGGGCATCGCGGTGACAACGGCGATCGGCGCAGCCGTTGATACAACGCCTCCACCGCTGTCGGGTTTGTTTACATCGCCCCTGCCCAGCTCGCGTGTTGCGACCACGATGAAGTTCTTACTCATTGTTATCAATCATAATTTCTTCGGCATGGCCTGCAATATGCAGGGTCCAGGGTGCCAGGGCAGGCACATACGAATCTGGTCTATGGAAAGCAACCGAATGGCGGAAGGAGGTGCGACATGCGTAAAAGTGTCTGCGTACCAATCAACAGCCCCGCTTGGGCGTATTACCATCGCGAGGGTTGGGTCGAACTCTGGTCGAAAGGCAGTTGGGTGACGATGACGCATCCCTGAATGGAACTGCGTCACCCAACCGCCTGCAGCATCGATCCCGATGTCGTCTATCCGAACTGCGTGAGGTGCCTCGCACAAGACGCACGCGAAAACCGGGAGTGCCGGCAGCAGCCTGTCCGGAATTTCTTGGCTCCGGCACTAGACCAGGTACGCATATGCGTTGAACGGCTGAGGTTGTCCCGTTGCTGTCGATCGGGCAGTCAGGGGCTCAACGCCAGGTACGCGAAAGGCGTCCACAAAGACGCACCGCTTCCGGATCAACCCGGTCATTCCACCTGGCGTTTCAAGTCCAAACCGTTGCCGCAAATCCACACGCCCTGCCGCGTGTACACTTGATTGCTCCCTGGCAAGCGGACGATGACCCGATTGCCATCGACGTCGTAGCCGGCTTCCATGACCTCATCAAACAGCGTCACGTAGACGCGATTGCGCTCACGGAACTCGAACTTGGCGCGCGCGTTCCGGTCCACGAAAATGCCACCGGGCAGCGGCAGTTTCGCGAGACGCGCATCTGCCTCCTCGACAGCTTCGACGATCTGGGTGCGACGCGCCGCCGCGGCTTCGACGTAGCGCGTGCGCAGTGGCAGATCCAGGCTGGCGACCGGACCTTCGATCTCCCGCAGCGCCAGGTCCAGTCCAGCCAGCCCATCGTCTGTCGCCGGTAGTTCGCCAAGGGCCTTGCGGAACGGAGCAAATGCCGCCTCACCGATCGCCGAGTGGCCTGGGTTGGCGCCCCGCGGAATGGCCGCCTGGTAGCCTCTGGCTATGGCGCTTTTCCATCAAAGTGGATGAAAACCCTTTCGGTGTCGACGCGGAAAACCCGTTTCTCGCGTTGCGCACGGGTCATGGCGATTGCTGTCCTATCACACTGACGAGTGGTGACGAACCAATCGCGTTCTTGGTCTACCTGCACTCACCGGATATCCATTCCCTCAACATCGCCCGGTAGTTCCAGGCCCACTGTTCTGGTACCAAGTACACCCGTATTCCAGATGCACTCCGACTCGTGACCCAAACACTCGATACCGTGCTGGCCTATCACCAGCGTACCAAGCACCATTTTCGAGGCTTTGCGGCTGGCCCGGGTGGTTTGGACTGGGGGAATCAACCTGCCGCCTTTCGTTACTTTTCGGGTAGCCCGCTGGTGCTGCTGCCCTTATTGGCTGATGCTGCACGGCCTCGATATGTGGAGTTGTACGCACCGGGAAAGATCGCGACGCAGCCGTTGACGACGGCATCCATTGCCGCGCTGCTCGAGCTGTCAATGGGTCTGTCGGCGTGGAAGCAGGCCGGCGGAACGCGGTGGGCGCTGCGCTGCAATCCATCCAGCGGCAACCTGCATCCCACCGAGGCATACGTTGTGGTCGATGGATGTGATGACACTACGTGCGGGGTGTATCACTACCTGAGTCGTGATCATCTGCTGGAGCAACGTTGCACCTTGGCCACAGACAGCCCGCGCACACTGTTGCCTGTCGATACCCTGCTACTGGGCTTGAGCTCCATCCATTGGCGCGAGGCCTGGAAGTATGGCGAGCGCGCCTTCCGCTACTGTCAGCATGATATTGGTCATGCCATTGCGGCAGTGCGTTATGCGGCGGCCCTGCTCGGGTGGCAGGTCAAGTCACTCGATCACTGGGGCGATGATCAGACAGCAACCATACTGGGACTGGATCGCGCTCAGGACTTTGGGCGCGCCGAGGCCGAACATGCAGATGTGATGCTGCAAATAACCGCTGGCCCTGTCGCTGCTGAGCTTGTGTCACCAGACGATTTGCTGACGGCCGCACGCGCCGGACATTGGCAGGGCGAGGCCAATGTGCTGTCTGAACATCACAGCCATCAGTGGCCACTCATCGACACCGTGGCTGATGCCTGCCACAAAGCCCCAACGGCGCCCGAATCGCCGTGGTTGTCACCGACGATCCCCGAACCCCTGCCGAGTGCCTGCACCCTGGCGGCTGACGCGCTGATCCGCCAACGCCGCAGCGCGCAGGCCTTTGATGGCGAGACAGGTATCAGCCGCGACAGCTTTTTCCGCATACTCGATATGACCCTGCCCCGTACAAACGTGGTGCCGTGGGATGTCACCGGCTGGTCACCGTGCGTGCATCTGCTGCTCTTTGTGCATCGGGTAGATGGGCTGGTGCCAGGACTGTATCTGTTGCTGCGCAATCCCGTTTCGGCGGACAGGCTCAAGGACGCCCTCGGCAGGGACTTCAGCTGGCAGACGGTGCCTGATGCCCCGGCGCATCTGCCCCTGTTCCAGTTGCTGGTCGCCGATGCGCGTGAGGCTGCCCAGACCTTGTCCTGTCACCAGGAGATCGCCGCCGACGGTGCGTTTAGTCTGGGCATGCTGGCCGAATTCCAGGACACGCTCCGCCAGGGGCCTTGGCGCTATCGGCGCTTGTTCTGGGAGACCGGCATGATCGGCCAGGTGCTGTATCTGGAAGCCGAAGCGGCGGGACTGCGTGGCACCGGAATCGGCTGTTTTTTTGATGATGGGGTGCACGATATGCTGGCCATACAGGACCACGGTCTACAGAGCCTGTATCACTTCACCCTGGGTAGGCCACTTACCGACGATCGCCTGCAAACCCTGCCACCTTATGCGCATTTGCAGCGACGTTAAGGCAAACGGGCTGATAGTGTTCCCCGTCGCTTGGGTTTAATGTCGGAACTGAACAGAACTGATCTGAACCGGAGATCATCCTTTGACCCGTTTTCCGGGATTCATCTTCGCGGCGATTTTGCTGGTTGCGGGATCAGCAGCGTATGCCGCCACTGCCAACCCGGCCGAGGCATACCGTTGTCCCGGCCCCGCACCTGACGTCCTGATCGATGCCGAGCTGTCGCACGACGCGACACTGGTCTGCAACGGCGCCCAGAGGGCGATCCGTTTCTTCCATCGCCTCGATCTGCCGGTCACGCGCACGATCCGTTTCCAGCTGCACCGGACGCTGCCGCGCCAGGATGCCGCGCATGTCGGCTACTACGATGCCCGCAGTGATCGGATCGACTTCCTCACCTATGCCGCCTGTGTCGAACAGTGCGCCACGCGACCGCCTTTCAAGCTGCCGATGAACGAGGAACTCTTTGTCAGTTTCGCCGCCCACGAGACCACCCACGCGATGGTCGACGAAATCACGGCCGAGCGGCCGGTCTCGCGCATCGCGCACGAATACCTGGCGTATATCGTCCAGATATCGACAATGGCACCCGCCGAGCGCGACGCCCTGTTGCAGGGATACGATCTTCCGGGGTTCGAACATGCAGGACAGATCTCGCTGACTTATTACGCATTGGACCCCTGTGCGTTTGGCGTCAAGGCCTATCGCCACTACACGGCGCTCTCCGACCCGGCCGGCTTTCTCCGCGACCTGCTCGACGGCAGGATTCGCCTTGGCAACGGCCGCGGGGAATGGTGGTAGCTCAATAGCTGCGAATGCTGCCACCCTGGCACCGATGGAGGTGCGATGCACGCCCCCGGGACCCGTGTGGCGAAGCCGCAACATCACGAAAAAATGTCTGGTTCCTTTACACCCGACACCCACCCGCCGCGCTCATCGACGTGCAAGCCATTGAATTCACAAAAGACCGAGTCTCGGGCTCGGTTAATGCATCAAACGCCTGCGGACCAGCCGGTCCATTTTGGAGACACCCTCATGACCCGCGTCACTGCATTCGTTGCCTGCGTCATCGCAGCGCTGAGTTTCGTCGCGCCGGTACAGGCCACCCCGATCGTATTGCACACCACCCTCTCCGGACTCAACGAAAATCCGCCCAACGCATCGCCTGGCACCGGGTATACCTCGGTCACCTACGATGACACCGCCCATACCCTTGGCGTTCACATCGCTTTTTCCGATCTGACAGGAACAGCCACCGCTGCGCACATCCACTGCTGTGTTGCTTCACCCGGTAATGCGGGCGTCGCAACGACCACACCGACGTTCCCCGGTTTCCCATTGGGTGTCACCAGTGGCATCTATGACATGATTCTCGACCTGACGGTGGCAAGCAGTTTCAATACCGCGTTCGTAACGGCCAACGGCGGCACCCTTGCCGCTGCAGAGGCGGTGCTGGTCAGCGGACTGCTCGCTGGGAAGGCCTACTTGAACATCCACACCACCTACGCCCCTGGCGGCGAGATCCGGGGTTTTCTCGCTGTACCCGAGCCGGCTGCAATTGCGCTGCTCGGTATCGGTCTCGTGGGCCTGCTGACGGCGCGGCGCCGCGACAGCTGACCACCGCACGCCTCAGCGGGTTTCGCGGATCACCCGCCAGCAGGCGAGCTTGCGCTCGAAGCTGTACCCGGCATTGGCGGGGCTGGTCGACGGCAGGCGCAGGCGTGGCAGGTCGGCGACCCCGGCAGGCAGTCGCGGGGCGACATGCCGATCGAAGACCCGTTGCGCCATCGCGCCATTGAAGTAGATGCGCCCGATTGCCGGATGCGCGGCGAAGAAACCGGCAAAGTCATTGGGTACGATCGACCTGGAGTCGATATCCGCATCCATGCTGCTTTCGCGCGTGCAGCTCATCAACACATCCCATACCGCAACACCCTGCCGCACCAGTTGGGCACAGCGTTCGTCGTAGGCCAGACCTGGCGCAAGATGGAACAGGTGCTCGACAATCGGCCAGAAGGCATTGCGCGGATGGGCGTAATACCGGTTCGCCTGCAACGACGCTTTGCCCGGCATCGAGCCGAGGATCAGCAGCCGGGCCTGCGCATCGGCGAGCGGTGGAAAACTGTGGACACGTGACATCGGCCAGCAGGAATCAGCGCTGTGTCACCGTTGTGACCAACTTGAATCGACGCAGAGGCACTCAGTCGTGGCCGTCGACCGCAAGCACCATGCGCACCAGTTCGGCGAGGGAACCGGCCTGCATCTTTTCCATCACCCGCGCACGGTGCGCCTCGATGGTCTTGGCAGAGACACCGAGCGTATTCGCGATCTCCTTGTTGGACCGGCCCTCGGTGACCATCTGCATGACCTCGTGCTCGCGCGGCGTAAGATGCGACAGGCGCTCCTGGATCTGCAGGTTCTCGGAATGGTGGCTGCGCTGGTGCTCTTCACGCGCAATCGCCCGACGTATCGCATCGAGCAGCACTTCGTCATTGAACGGCTTCTCGATGAAATCGACGGCGCCGCTTTTCATCGCGCGCACCGCCATCGGCACATCACCGTGTCCGGTGATGATAACCACCGGGATCTGGATATTTCTCTCGACCAGGTGTTCCTGCAGGTCGAGCCCGCTCATGCCGGGCATCCGCACGTCCAGCACCAGGCAGCCGGCGCGGCCCGGCTGGTACTGGGCGAGGAACTCGTCAGCCGAGGCGTGACTTTCGACCTGCATACCCACCGACTCGATCAGCCATTTGAGCGAGTTGCGCATGGCCTGATCGTCATCGACCACGAATACGGTGATCTTGGCGGAGGTGGATTCAGACACGATCATGATGCGGCACTTGCGACTGATTCCATGCTGGATGGAAGCTCGATAATGAAGGTACTCCCGTTGCCAGGCTGGGAATCAGCCCTGATTTTACCATGATGATTGCTGATGATGGTCTGACTGATCGCAAGGCCCATGCCCATGCCGCTCTCCTTGGTGCTGAAGAACGGATCAAACAGGTGTTCCATCGCCTTGTCGCTGATGCCAGAGCCGTTGTCCCGCACGCTCAGAAAGACCATGCCTTCTGACTGGCTGCCCGATTCGATGACCAGGCGCCGCTCGCTGGCCGGCACATCCACCAATGCGTCGAGTGCGTTGCGCAACAGATTGATCAGTACCTGCTCGATCTGCACAGAGTCGACTCGCACCCACAGCTCGCGATTGGCGAGTCGACGCTCAATAGTCAGCTCATGGCGGCCGAGTTCGTGGCTGAGCATCGAGCAGGTCTCGCGTGCCAGCACATTCAGATCGACGATCTCGCGAATCGGCTGTCGTCGACTCACCATCCCGCGCAGACGCTTGATGATCTCACCTGCACGGCCAGCCTGGGCCGATATCTGGCCAAGTGCGTGCAGCATTTCGTCCTTGCCGCCGATATCCAGTCGCAGGCGTCTTGCGCAGCCATTGGCGAAATTGACGATGGCGGACAGCGGCTGATTGAGTTCGTGTGCGATGCCGGTGGCCATCTCGCCCATATTGCTCAGCCGGGTGACATGCACCAGTTCGTTCTGCCGCCGTTTCAACTCCTCTTCGGCTGCGCGCTCGCTGGTGATGTCGCGGGCATACACGTTCACATAGCCGAGTTCCGACACAGGCGCCAGCAACAGCGAAAAGATCCCTTCGTCGGTCGCCACTTCCAATTCGCTGGTCGCGGTGCTCGCCAACACCTCCTCGATACGGCTGCGCCAGTATACCGGCAGCGTCTGCAGGGGCCGGCAGCCCCAGTGCTTGAGCAGCGGCGTACTTGGCTGGTTCGCGTAGGTGATGACCCCGCGCCGATTGATGCGCAGCACCGGGATCGGGCTCTCGCTCGGAAGGGCAGCAAGGCTGCGGATCTCCGCCTCGCGCATCTTGCGTTCGGCGATGTCGCGCAGGTACAGGGTAAACACCAGTTGATCCTCGAGCGAGACCGGCTTTATCGACAGCTCAACCGGAAAGATCCGGCGGTCGCGCGCGACCACCTGTATCTCGGTACGTTGCAACGGCACACCCTGCTCGGCACCCGACAACGACAGGTACAGCAGGCGCTCGAATGTCTCGCGCCACTTGGGTGCGACCAGCAGCTCACTGAACGACCGCCCGACCGCCTCGTCATGCCGGTAATCGAAGGTGTCCTGTGCAGTGGGGTTGAAATCGATGATCTGTCCGAGCTCGTTGACGGTGATCACCGAGTCGAGTGACGCATCCATGATCGCCATGCGCAGTTTTTCTGTCTGTTGCAGCTCGGTCTCGTGCTGCCGACGCATCTCATCACGCGCACGCATCACCAACTGCACAAAATCGCGGATCCAGTCTTCCAGGATCAGCAATTGGTTGCCGTGTCGGTGCACCCCGGAATCGGGCATGTCCAGCGCTCGACGCGACAGGCTCGACACGCGGCTAAGCAGGCGACTGATACGACTCGACATCAGCAGGAACAGCAGGACGAACGCGGCGATGATGACGACAGCGCCGATCAATCGCTGGCGCCGCTCCAGGTCGAGCACCTGCTGTCCGGTACGTTCGAACGACGCACGCGGCAACAGGGTTGCGAACAGCAGATTCAGATCGGCGTCGTCGTATTCGAAGAACGACTGCGCCGTTACCAGAAAGTTGCGCCGCACCCGGTCCAGCGACTCGCCCACTTTGACCAACTCGTTGCTGCTGCTCGACAGGATGCGCTTGGCGTCCGGATCGATGATTGCGACCACGTTGTTGGTCGACTTGACGAACTGCTGCGATGCGGCGAGAAACACGTGATCCAGCGGCAGCATGATCACCACACTGCCCATCGGCGTGCGCGCGGTATCCTCGGTGCCCTCGGAGACGATCAGCCAGGGTCTCTCGTTCATCAGGGTGACCGAGGCGCGACGTTTGCCGTTGGTCAGGTAGTTTTTCGGATCGGCGAGCAGGGCCGGTGGCAACGCCTCGCCACCTGGGCTGTACAGTTCCCTGACCGCACCGGCCGAATCGACCAGCAGGAAATGCCGCGGGCTCACCCCTCCCTGCCAGCCCAGGTCATCGGGCAGCCACGGTGGCGGGTTGCCGGCATCGTACTGAATGCTCCCCGGGGCACGACGTCCCCAGATGATCGGATCAAGGTAATCCGCCATTCGCCGGTGCGTGGCGAGCAGACGTGCGAAAAAGGTGAAAGAGCGCCGATACTCGTCGAAACGGATCAGTGACTCTCGCGCCTGCTGATCCAGCTGACTTTCCAGCGCCTGGTCGAAGATGTTGCTCAGGGCACGGGTCTGTACCCGATCGACGACCAGCCACACAATCAGACCGGTCACCAGCCCAAAGGCGAGCGCCAACGCGGGGATGGGTATCCCTTTGAGCAACCTGCGTGACAGCGACCGTTTGTTGATTGACCTTGCCCGAGCGACTGAAACTGGGACGATTATCGTCCGGCCGAGTCAAATCACCAAGGCATGCCGGGCCGTTGACCGCGACCGCTGCACAGATTCAACCGACGCCTAGCGCATCGCGCGCACAGCCGGCACAGCCTTCATCGGGACCAGCGGCATTTGTGACAACAGGCGATCAAGCGCCTCCTGGCAGTGCGGTTCGAGTTGATCCAGACGAATGCCAAAGCCATGCAGGCTCTGGTGGGCGACGCGTCCCTTGATACTCAGACAACGGCTGCAGACCCCTTCGTCAGGCTGGAAGGTGACCGTAACCTCTGCGCCGATCGGCACAATGCTGGTTTCCGCCCGGATGTACAGCCCGCCATGGGTAAGGTCGACGATGCGCCCACGAATCAATCCGAATCGCGGGCAACCAACGACGGCGTCGAGTGAAACCGCCTTGCGGTCCCAATTTCTCTGCTCCATCCTTCCCTCCTTTGGGTGTCACTGATCGTCCACGGTCTGGCGCCGTTTTTGCGTTGGACGACTGCCGCACCATTATGGCGGGCGCGAGAACAGCGACAATTAGGAGCAACCCCGGCGCATCGGGTACTTTCCCTAAAAAACGTAATTTAGATATTATTTTTCATAGCGTTAACGATTTTTCTTCGATTAATTATTAACAAGATTCCTGGTGTCCCGAATACCCACCAGCCCACCGTTGAGGCCATTGCGCATGCCGACAGATCTGGAAAACGCCGTAACTCCTGGCCTGTGGCGCCGCCTCGCAGCGATCTTTTATGACAGCTGGCTGGTCCTCGCGTTGTGGCTGCTCGGCGCAACGGCAGACTACTTCATCCAGGCTGCAATCGGCCTGGGCGACGCACCGGTGCATCTGCCGCTGCAGCTTTACCTGGTCGCCTGCCCTTTTCTGTTCTTCGGTTGGTTCTGGACCCATGGTGGCCAGACGCTCGGCATGCGTTCCTGGCGACTCAAGGTCCTCGACTGCCACGGTCAACCTGTCGGCTGGCGACAGGCGCTGATCCGTGTCGCCGCCGCATGGCTGGCGGCACTGCCGCTCGGGCTGGGTTACCTGTGGATGCTGGTCGACAAGGCCGGCCTCACCTGGCACGACCGTCTCAGCCGTACCCGACTCGTCCTGGTGAACAAGACCTGAAACTCAGCCCGCCGAACGGTTCTCCGGATCCTGGAATTTGTCAGAGGACCTCTCAGTGCACCCGCCTGAGCAGGTACACGCCGATCGCCAGAAATGCGGCAGCCGGCAACAACGCGCTGACCAGCGGGTTGATTTCGTATACCACCGCGACGAACGACATGCCGCGACTGAGCATATAGAACGCCATGCCGATAATGATCCCGAGGAACACGCGGTGTCCCATACTGACGAATCGCTGATGCGCCAGTACGAAGGGTACGGCAATAAACAGCATGACCAGGGTGGCGAGCGGAGTCGCCAGTTTGACCCAGAAGGCCACCTCGTAGTCGGTCGCCGACTGCCCGTTCTCGCGCATCACCCCGATATAGTGATAGAGCTCGGTGATCGGCAGCATGGTCGGCTGGATAACCAGCGTGCTCAGCAGCCCCGGATCAAGCATCGAGTCCCAACGCGCCTGCTCCAGCTGCCGCTCCGTCACACCTGATTCGCCGACCTGGGTCTGGCGGATCCGGAACATCTTCCAATGGTCACCCTGGTGCTCGGCTCGCTCGGCATGGGTGGCCAGCGTCAGGCGTTGCTCGGCGTCGAATTCATAGATGTAGATATCCTCGAGGCGGGCGCCCGGCAGGATGGTGCGGATGTTGACGAACGCGCCACCATCACGTGCCCAGAAGCCATAGCGCGTCTTCAGCGTGACCTTCTGCTGCATCTTTTCGGCGCGGTACTCTTCACCCCACTGTTCAGCGGCCGGCGCCACCATCTCACCAAACGCGAATACCAGTGCCATCATCAGCAGGCCGGTCTTCATCACGGCGAGCACGATCTGACGCAGTGAGAAACCCGCGCCGCGCATCGCGATCAACTCGCCATGCGCGCCCATCGCCCCGAGGCCGATCAGGGTGCCGATCAATGCCGCCACCGGGAACGCCTCAAACACGAAACGCGGCGTCGATAACACCGCGACAAAGAACGCATCGATGGTGCGGTAGGCACCACGCCCGACATCGTCCATCTCTTCGATGAGACCGAAGAACACCATCAATATGACCAGCACCAACAACGTCATGGCGGTGGCCTTGAGCATGGTGCCGGCGATGTAACGTTCCATCAGGCTCAGCGTCATGTCCGGCGCGCCTTCCAGCGTCTGCGCTGCATCCAGAACCAGTTCGAGTCGAGCATGATGATGAAGCCGGCGACCAGCAGCATCAGCAGCGGAAGCCACCACATTCCGACCCATGCCGGCACCGCCTCGGTCGCCAGCCATCGCTGAGCCACCCTCTGCAGGTTCATGAAGATAAAGTACAGCAGGATTGCAAAGCTCAGCCGGCCATAGATACCGGCGCGCGGCGGTGAGCGTGCAAGCGGCACTGCCAGCACCCCGAAAGCAACCACGGCGAATGGCGCAGACAGGCGGAACTGGAACTCGGCCCAATCACCCGGGCTGTCCGAATCCAGCAAAACCTGCATCGATTTGGCGCTCTCCGGCAGCGCCCGCTCCTCGCTGCTGAACGTCGGGATACGCACCGCGTACTCCTCGAAATGCCCGATCGAATAGTCGAGCTGTCCCGGGGTGCCTTCGTAACGGCGTCCGTCGGTGAGGATCACATAACGTTCGCCGGTCTTCGGATCGGTAGTCTGGTAGGCATCGCGCGCCGTCACCAGTCCGAGGCGCCCCTGCTGACGGTCCTGAACGAACAAACCCTGCAGCTTGAACCCGTCCTTCTCCAGGGACTCGGTATAAACCACCAGGCCACCGCGGCTGAACTCGTTGAAGCGCCCGGCGCGCACGCCGGATATATCGGCACTGTTGGCTTGCAGGGCCTTCAATTCGTCGACATAGCCCCGCGACCATGGCAACAGCTCCATGACGAGCAGGCCAACCACGAATGCCAGCGGGATGCCGGTCAGCAACACCGATTTGAAAATGCGCGCGTGACCGAAACCCGATGCGGCCAACGCAATCATCTCGCTGTCGCGGTACATCCTGCCGAGCACCCAGAGCACCGAGAAGAAGAACGCCGGCGGCACCATCAGGCCGAGCGCCTTGAGTAACTCCAGACCCACCACCACCATGATGATTTCGCTGCTGAGCAGGCCGCTCGCCACCTTGCCCAGATAGCGTACGAGCGTGCTCGACAGCATGACCAGGGCGAGCACCAACAGCACCACGACCAGGGTCTTGAGGATCTCCCGTAAAAGCAGCCGGTCGATGACGCCCATCAAACTTTCTTTATGTCCCTGATTCGTTACACTCTGGCGAGCAACAACGTCGAACCATAGCGCCAACGGCGTACGAGCGAAAGCGCGACGCACGGCGCAGCAACCAATCGAGAGGATCCATGGACTACAGCTGCAAACTCGGTGCTGCAAACAAGCTGAAAACAGCATGCCTGGTCGTGGGCGTATTCAAGAACAACCGGCTTTCGCCACTCGGCAGCAGTCTGGACGAAGCTACGGCGGGTCAGATCCAGGGCATCCTCAAACGCCAGGATTTTGCCGCCGATCTTGGGCAGACCCTGATGCTGTACGAGCCGCGTGACTGCGCCGCGGTACGCATCCTTCTGGTCGGCCTGGGCGAAGAGAAAGGCTTCACACCGCGCCAGTTTGGGCTCGCACTGCTGCCGGCATTTCAGCTGCTCGACAAGTCCGCTGCGGCAGACTGCCTGGTATTGCTGCCGAACAGGCAGGAGGACGAAGACACCTATCGCCTGGTGCGCGAGGCCGTGAGTGCCGCGGAGTCTGCCGTCTATCGCTTCCAGCAATGCAAGAGTGAAAAGACACCGGAAAAGCATCCGCTCAAGCGGGTGCATTTCCTCGCCCAGTCGCGAGCCCAACAGAATGCCGGCAACCGCGCGGCCACGCACGGCCGTGCCATCGGAGTCGGCAGCGCACTGGCCAAGGAACTCGCCAACCTCCCCGGCAACATCTGCACGCCGACCTACCTCGCTGAACAGGCGCAGGCACTCGCCCGCGGCAAGCGCAAACTCAAGGTCCGTGTGCTGTCGGAAGCACAGATGGACAAGCTCGGCATGGGCGCCCTGCTGTCGGTGTCACGTGGCAGCCGCCAGCCGGCAAAGCTGATCATCCTGGAGTACAAAGGCGGCAAGCCCGAAAGCAAGCCCGTAGCGCTTGTCGGCAAGGGCCTTACCTTCGACGCCGGTGGCATCTCGATCAAATCTGCGGCCAATATGGACGAAATGAAATACGACATGTGCGGGGGGGCCAGCGTCCTCGGCACCCTCGCCGCCTGCGTCGAGCTCGATCTGCCGATCAACGTGGTCGGTATTGTCCCGAGCTCCGAGAACCTGCCTGATGGTGACGCCAACAAACCGGGTGACATCGTCACCTCGATGTCTGGCCAAACCATCGAGATCCTGAATACCGATGCGGAAGGCCGCCTGATTCTGTGCGACGCGCTGACCTATACCGAGCGCTTCAAGCCGGCCGCGGTGATCGATATAGCAACCCTTACCGGCGCCTGCGTCGTCGCCCTCGGCGATCAGGCAAGCGGCCTGATGGCCAACGACGACAAGCTGGCCGATGAATTGCTTGAGGCCGGCACCGACTGTGGTGACCGCACCTGGCGCCTGCCACTGTTCGAGGAATACCAACGTCAGCTCGACAGCAATTTCGCCGACATGGCCAACGTCGGCGGACGCGGTGCCGGTGCGATTACCGCCGCCTGCTTCCTGTCGCGTTATACCAAGTCGTTCAAGTGGGCACACCTGGACATCGCCGGCACCGCCTGGGTGTCGGGCAACAACAAAGGGGCCACCGGCCGGCCGGTGCCGCTGTTGACCGAGTTCCTGCTGCGACGCTGCAACGCCAGCATGTAGCATGACCCAGGTCGATTTCTACGTATTGGCTGACGACGCACCCGGTGACCGCTGCCAGTTGGCCTGCCGGATTGCCGAGAAGGCACGCCGGGCCGGTCTGCGTGTCCTTATCCACGCACCCGAACCGGCACTCGCCAGTCAGGTCGACAACATGCTGTGGACGCTTTGGGAACAGAGCTTCGTGCCGCACGGGCTGCTCGGCAAGGTCGACCCGGTGATCAACCCCATCCTGATCGGCGACGGCAGTGCAGACAACGATGAGCACCAGGTACTGATCAACCTGGCGGCGGACGTGCCGGTGTTCTTCAGTCGGTTCGACCGGCTGGTCGAATGTGTCGACCACGACGAAACAGTCAAGTCTTCCAGCAGACAGCGTTTCCGCTTCTACCGCGAACACGGCTACCCGCTCGGCACGCACACGCTGTCCTGAGGCGACACCGCTGCTTGCGGAAGCCGTCTTGTCCGCACGATCAGGCAGCCACGAAAAAAGGGCCCGAAGGCCCTTTTTTCTGCGTCCCGGCGGACCCCTGTCAGCTAATCAGGCCTCTGCCTCTTCGTCGACCGCCTTCATGCTGAGACGGATACGTCCCTGCTTGTCGACCTCGAGAACCTTGACCCTGATGACGTCACCTTCGTTCAGCTTGTCACTGACCTTTTCGACACGCTCGTCGGAGATCTGGCTGATGTGCACCAGCCCGTCCTTGCCCGGCAGGATGGTGACGAAGGCACCGAAATCCATCAGGCGGGCGACACGACCTTCGTAGATCATGCCGACCTCGACGTCTGCGGTGATCAGCTCGACGCGCTTGCGCGCCTCGTCGCCGGCGCTCTTGTCGACCGAGAAGATCTTGACCGTACCGTCGTCGCTGATGTCCACGGTCGCGCCGGTTTCCTCAGTGATCGAGCGGATGGTGACACCACCTTTGCCGATGACGTCGCGGATCTTGTCCGGATTGATCTTGAACGAAACGATGCGCGGCGCATGCTCAGACATCTGCGCACGCGGCGCGTTGATGGCCTTGTTCATCTCTTCGAGGATATGCAGCCGGCCGTGTTTGGCCTGCTCCAGCGCGATCTCCATGATCTCGCGGGTGATGCCGTCGATCTTGATATCCATCTGCAGCGCGTTGACACCGTTCACCGTGCCGGCAACCTTGAAATCCATGTCGCCGAGATGATCCTCGTCGCCCAGGATATCGGTCAGTACAGCAAACTCACCGCCTTCCTTGATCAGGCCCATTGCCACGCCGGCGACCGGCGATTTCAGCGGCACGCCGGCGTCCATCAGCGACAGGCTGGTGCCACAGACCGAAGCCATCGACGAAGAACCGTTGGACTCGGTGATCTCCGAAACCACGCGGATCGAGTACGGGAAATCGGTCAGATTGGGCATGCAGGCCAGCACACCGCGCTTGGCCAGGCGACCGTGCCCGATCTCGCGGCGCTTCGGGCTGCCGACGCGGCCAAGCTCGCCGACGCAGAACGGCGGGAAGTTGTAGTGAAGCATGAAGGCTTCTTTGCGCTCACCTTCGAGTGCATCGATGATCTGTGAATCGCGCTCGGTGCCGAGCGTGGTCACGACCAGTGCCTGCGTTTCACCACGGGTGAACAACGCCGATCCATGGGTACGCGGCAGCACGCCGGTACGGATGGTAATCGGACGCACTGTCTTGGTGTCGCGGCCGTCGATGCGCGGCTCACCAGCCAGGATCCGCCCACGCACCGTGGACTTCTTCAGTTTTTCGATCGCACCCATCACCTCGGCCTCGTCGAACGCCGGGTTCTCACCACCGCACAGTTGTGCCTTGGCGGCGGCGATGGCCGCGTCGATGGCCGCATAACGATCCATCTTGTCCGCGATGGTGTAAGCGCTGCGCAGTGCGTCGCCACAGGCCGACTCAACCGCTGCCTTCAATGCGTCGTTGGTGACCACTTCCGGCATGGCGATGATCGGCTTGTTGACCTCGGCAGCCAGTTCCTTGATCGCGTCGATCACCACCTGCATCTGCTCGTGGCCGAACAGCACTGCACCGAGCATGATTTCCTCGGAGAGCTGGTTGGCCTCCGACTCGACCATCAGCACGGCGTTCTCGGTGCCCGCGACCACCAGGTCGAGTTCCGAGTTGTCACCCAGCCCGGTCGGACCGTTGAGGATGTAGCTGCCGTTCTTGTAACCGACGCGAGCCGCACCGATAGGCCCCTGGAAAGGAGCACCGGAAATCGCCAGCGCGGCCGAAGTGCCGATCAACGCGGGGATCTCCGGATCGACACGCGGGTTGAGCGACTTGACCGTACAGATCACCTGGGTCTCGGCGATGAAGTTCTTCGGAAACAGCGGCCGGATCGGACGATCAATCAGGCGTGAAGTGAGGATTTCCTTTTCCGACGGGCGCCCTTCGCGGCGGAAGAACCCACCGGGAATCTTGCCCGCGGCATAGGTTTTTTCCTGGTAGTCAACGGTCAGCGGGAAGAAATCACGGCCGCTGTCGAGGTTCTTGTCGTAGACCACGGTGACAAGGACGACGGTGTCGGCCATGTTGACCATGACGGCTGCGTCCGCCTGACGCGCGATCTCGCCGGTCTCCAGCGTGACTGTGTGTTCACCGAACTGAAACGTTTTCTTGATTGGGTTCACTTGGAAATCCTCAAATCTCTTGATGGGTGTCCGCTTATCGACGCAGGCCGAGACGGCTGATCAGTTCGCGATAGCGTTCCACGTTCTTCGACTTGAGGTAGTCGAGGAGCTTGCGGCGCTGGTTGACCAGGCGCACCAGACCCTGACGGGAGTGATGGTCTTTCTTGTGGGTCTGGAAATGGGGCGTCAGCTCGGTGATACGGGCGGTCAGCAAGGCCACCTGCACTTCGGTCGAACCCGTGTCTTTCGGGTCCTTGCCGTATTCACTGACGATGGATTGTTTCTGCTCTGCGCTCATTGTCATGACATTTCTCCTGTCACTGTGCCTTGATGAAGCCCCCAACAATGAGTCCAGGCAAGCTTCGGCGGTTGAAAAACGCGGCCATTGTCGGCCGCGCGATAATTTAAGGTCGCGTATTCTCTCTCAATTCGGCCGGCATGTCAGCTTCCGGTCATCAGGCGCTTGGGCGCCACCCGCCCATCGTCCTGGATCTGTCCGACCGCCAGGAAATCATCCCCCTGATAGATGCGCACCAGACCCTCGGTCGGCGCCTTGGGCACCAGGACCGCCTGGCCCTGTTTGAGATAGAACGCGGTATCGGCACTCACCCGCACCTCGGGCCAACCCGCCAGCGCCGTATCGATCGGCAGCAGCAGGTCGTCCAGCGCCGAAATCCCCTGTTGCGCGGTCTGTTCAAGGACGTCCATGGTGTACATCGGGTATCCGGTATAGGGTCCGACACCGGTGCGTCGCAAAGCGGTGACATGTGCACCACAGCCCAGAGCCTCACCGATATCCGTCGCCAGGGCGCGCACGTAGGTCCCCTTGGAGCAATGCACCTGCAGGTCGAACTCGGGCAACTCCACGGTCTGAAGCGTGAGTTCGCGGATATGCACGGTGCGCGGCTCGCGCACCACCTCGACGCCTTCGCGAGCCAGCTCGTAGAGGCGTTTGCCCTGATGTTTCAATGCCGAGTACATCGGCGGCATCTGCTCGATCTCGCCGCGAAACCGCGTCAGCACCGATTCGATCTGCTGCGCATCGATGCCGTCGGTCGGCCGTGTCTGCAGGATCTCCCCTTCGGTGTCACCGGTGGCAGTGGTCTGGCCCAACTTGACACGAAAATGGTAATACTTGTCGGCATCAAGCAGAAATGCCGATAACTTGGTCGCATCGCCGAGACAGATCGGCAGCATCCCGTCCGCCAGTGGATCCAGGCTGCCGGTATGCCCGGCCTTGCGCGCATCGAACAGGCGCTTGACCCGCTGCAGCGCATGGTTCGAACTCAGGCCCAGCGGCTTGTCCAACAGCAAGATGCCGCTGACCGGCCTGCCCCGCGCACGTCCTCGTCGTCCCATGCTCAGTCCCCGCGACCTTCGTCTTTGGCGACCGCCTGATCGATCAACGACGAAAGACGCAGACCAGCCTCGATAGACTTGTCATAGACGAAGGCCAGACGGGGTACTGTGCGCAGGTTCATGGTGTCCGACAGGCGCCGACGCAGGAAAGCCGCCGCCTTGTTCAGCGCGCGCTCCGTGTCTTTTGCCTGCGTCGCATCCATTACGGTGAAAAACACCTTGGCATGCGACAGGTCTCGCACCACCCTCACCTCCTGGATGGTCACCTGGGTCAAGCGTGGATCCCGCGCCTCGTCGCGCAGCAACAGTGCAAGTTCACGCCGGATTTCCGCGCCGACACGCTCTTCGCGTCCAAACTCCTGCATGATCGCGGCGCCTCCGGTCGTGGGCAATCAGAGCTCGCGCGCGATTTCCACGCGCTCGAACACTTCGATGTGATCACCCGGCTTGACGTCATTGTAGTTCTTCACGCCGATACCGCATTCGGTGCCAGCCTTGACCTCGTTGACGTCGTCCTTGAATCGGCGCAGCGATTCCAGTTCGCCCTCGTAGATCACCACGTTGTTGCGCAGCACCCTGATTGGGCTGTGCCGCTTCACGGAACCCTCGACAACCATGCAACCGGCGATCGCACCGAGCTTGGAGGAACGGAACACATCGCGCACCTCCGCCAGGCCGATGATCTCTTCCTTGATGACCGGCGACAGCAGCCCCGAGATCGCCTTCTTCACGTCGTCGATGACCTCGTAGATGATGCTGTAGTAACGCAGATCCAGGCCATGTTCCTCAACCACACGACGCGCGCTGGCGTCGGCACGGACGTTGAAGCCGATCAGGATCGCGTTCGAGGTCACCGCCAGGTTTGCATCCGATTCGGTGATGCCACCGACCCCGGACGCTACAACGCGCACCTTGGCCTCGTCAGTCTCGATCTTCAACAGCGATTCGCGCAGCGCCTCGACCGAACCCTGAACGTCGGCCTTGACGATGAGGTTGACATAGGCGACTTCGCCCTCGGACATCTGCGAAAACAGCTGATCGAGCTTGGTTGCCTTCTGCTCTGCCAGACGCGAATCACGATGCCGCACGCGGCGCAGTTCAGCGACCTCGCGTGCCTTGCGTTCATCGGCCAGTGCCACAAGATCGTCACCGGCGGACGGCGCCGCGGAGAGCCCCAGCACCTGCACCGGTATCGATGGCCCTGCTTCTTTCACTGAACGACCGGCCTCGTCAAACATGGCGCGCACGCGACCGAACTCGGCCCCGGCAACCACGGCGTCGCCGCGCTTGAGCGTGCCCGACTGGACCAGAACCGTCGCCACCGGGCCACGCCCCTTGTCGAGACTGGACTCGACGATGATCCCGCGCGCCAGGCCGTCGTGAACCGCCTTCAGCTCGAGTACCTCGGACTGCAGCAGCACAGACTCCAGAAGGCGGTCGATGCCATCGCCCGTCTTGGCCGAGACCTGGGTGAACTGGACGTCACCGCCCCACTCTTCCGGCACGACCTCCTCGGCCACCAGCTCCTGCATGACCCGGTCAGGGTTTGCATCCGGCTTGTCCATCTTGTTGATCGCGACCACGATCGGCACCTTCGCCGCACGTGCGTGCTGGATCGCCTCCTTGGTCTGCGGCATCACGCCGTCATCAGCGGCAACGACAAGGATGACGATGTCGGTGGCCTGGGCGCCTCGGGCACGCATCGCCGAGAAGGCGGCGTGACCCGGGGTGTCGAGGAACGAAATCATGCCGTGGTCGGTCTGCACGTGATACGCACCGATGTGCTGCGTGATACCGCCGGCCTCGCCCGCGGCCACCCGGGTGCGGCGGATATAGTCGAGCAACGACGTCTTGCCGTGGTCGACATGGCCCATGATGGTGACGACCGGCGCACGCGGTAGCATCTCGCCCTGCTGCTGCTCTTCGTCCGCCGCGGTGAGGATCTCGACCTCGACGTCGTCCTGCTTCTGCTGCACCGCGCTGTGGCCCATTTCCTCGACCAGAAGTATCGCGGTTTCCTGGTCGAGCACCTGGTTGATGGTGACCATCATGCCCATGCGCATCAGCGCCTTGATGACCTCGCCTGCCTTGACCGACATGCGCTGCGCCAGTTCGCCGACAGAGATCGTCTCCGGGACTGCGACTTCCTTTAACACCGGAGCAGTCGGACGCTGGAACGCATGCTGAGAATCAGCTCCGGAAGCATCGCGGCTGCCTTTGCGACCGCCTTTCGCGTTGCGCTGGCCACGCTTGCTCGGCGCCGCCACGTGTAGTTCACGGCGACCGTGGCGACCACGCTCGGCCGCATCGTCGTCACCACCACTGCGATGACGCTTGGCTTTTTTCGCGGGCTTGTCCGCTGGCTTGCGGGCTTCCTGTTCGGGTGCGGCCGGCGGCGCATCCTGACGCGCCGCTTCTTCCGCCTGACGACGCAGCGCATCTTCTGCTGCCAAACGGGATTCCTCGGACTTGCGCTTTTCCTCTTCCTCGGCATTGCGGCGCGCCTCTTCGGCACGTCGCCGCGCCTCGGATTCCTCTTCGACGCGGCGTCGCTGTTCTGCCTGTTCGGCCAGCGCCAGCTTCGCTTCCTCCGCCTGACGCAGCAGTTCCTGCTGCTTCACCTCGTCGGCCTCCTGAGGCTTGACGACAGCACGTTTGCGTCGCACTTCGACACTCACGGTCTTGCTGGTGCGTGCTGCCGCCGTGCGCGCCGTGGCGCGCCCGCTGGACGGCTGATGCAGCTCGGTAGTGGTCTTGCGCTTGAGCGCAATCTTGCGTGCGCCGGAACCGCCCGCGGTCTCCTGCTTGCCGTGGCTGCGGCGCAGGTGATTGAGCAGGTCCATCTTTTCCTGCTCGGTAATGATGTCTTCCGCACTCTGCTTGGAGATACCGGCATCGCTCAGCTGCTTCAGCAGCCGATCGACCGGTATACCAACATCGGAGGCGAGTTGGCTGACCGTCACTTCACTCATATTCGATCCCCTTTACTCGGCACTCTCTGCAAACCAGGGCTCGCGCGCCGTCATGATCAACTGGCCTGCGCGCTCCTCATCCATTCCGTCGATTTCGAGCAGTTCATCGATCGACTGCTCGGCGAGGTCTTCCATCGTCACGACCCCACGTGATGCGAGCTGATAGGCCAGCTTGCGATCCATGCCATCCATCGTCAGCAGGTCTTCTGCCGGCTCGACGTCACCGAGGACCTCTTCCTTGGCGATCGCCCGCGTCAGCAGCGCATCCTTGGCACGGTTGCGCAGCTCATCGATGATTTCCTGATCGAATTCCTCGATGGCTGCCATCTCGGCGTCATCGACGTAGGCGATCTCCTCGATGTTGGTGAAACCCTCCTGTACCAGGATGGCCGCCACCTCTTCGTCCACATCGAGCTGCTCCATGAAGTGCTGGATGAACCCCTGCGCCTCGGTCTCGCTCTTCTCGGCGGCCTGCTCCTCGCTCATCACGTTGAGTTCCCAACCCGTGAGCTGGCTGGCCAGGCGCACGTTCTGGCCACCACGGCCGATCGCCTGCGACAGGTTTTCATCCTTTACTGCGATGTCCATGCTGTGGGCTTCTTCATCGACCACGATCGAGGTGACATCGGCAGGCGACATCGCATTGATGACGAACTGCGCCGGATTCTCGTTCCACAGGATGATATCGACCCGCTCGCCACCGAGTTCGTTGGACACCGCCTGAACGCGCGATCCACGCATGCCGACGCAGGCGCCCACCGGATCGATACGCTGGTCGTGTGTGCGAACCGCGATCTTGGCGCGCAGTCCAGGGTCGCGGGCGGCACCGACGATCTCGATCAGGCCCTCGCCGACCTCCGGCACCTCGAGCTTGAACAGTTCGATCAGCAACGCCGGCTGGGTACGCGAGACGAACAACTGCGGACCACGCTGCTCGGAACGCACGTCATACAGATAGCCGCGCAGCCGATCGCCGGCGCGCGTGGCCTCCTTCGGGATGACCTCGCCCTTCGGCACCAGCGCCTCGGCATTGTTGCCCAGATCCAGCACGATCGATCCGCGGTCGGCACGCTTGACGATGCCGGTGATCAGCTCGCCGACGCGATCCTTGTAGGCCTCGACGACCTTCGCCCGCTCGGCCTCGCGCACCTTCTGAACGATGACCTGCTTGGCGGTCTGTGCCGCGATACGGCCAAACGAAATCGACTCGATCTGGTCTTCGACATAATCGCCTGGCTGGAAGTTGGGGTCTTCGGCGCGAGCGGCCGACAGCGTGATCTCGCCGATGGGGTTTTCGAGCACCTGGGTCTCTGCGTCATCGACCACCAGCCAGCGCCGGAACGTCTCGTAGTCGCCCGTCTTGCGATCGATCGCCACGCGGACCTCGATCTCGCCACCGTTCTTCTTTCGAGTCGCCGATGCCAGGGCCGCCTCGATGGCCTCGAAAATGATTTCCTTTTCGACGCCCTTCTCGTTGGATACCGCATCAACCACGAGCAAGATTTCTTTGTTCATCGCTCCGCCTTCCGCCTAAAACTGGGGTACTAGCCGTGCTGAGGCAAATTGCGCAAATGGCAGTCGAATCAACTCCCCCTCCACCTGCATCACCACATCGTCACCATCGATTTCAACGATGGTGCCTTTGTAGTTGCTTCTGCCGTTCAGCGCGGCGTTCAACTTCACACGGGCTGTATGACCCGCAAATCGCGCAAAATGCGCCAACTCGAACAGAGGTCGATCCAGCCCTGGAGACGACACCTCGAGGGCATACTCGCCCTTGATTGGGTCCTCAACTTCGAGCACACCGCTCACCTGGTGACTGACCTTCTCACAGTCCGAAAGACCGACGCCGTCGGGACTGTCGATGTAGATCCGCAGCAGGTGCCCGGCCTGCGGCCGCGAAAGATACTCGATGCCGAGCAATTCGTAGCCCAAACCCTGCGCCGCATGGCGAACCAGATCCGTCAGATGAGGCGGTGCCTTATTCATATCACCCGATGCAACGGCCCAAAAACAAAAAATGGGCCTTAGGCCCATTCCTGAATCATTCGCACCGAACGTCCAACGCCCGACGCATTCCGATACAAAAAAACCCCATCAACGGGGCTTTTCCAGGACGCGGCCCCTGTTCGAACCGCTGCTGCCGACCGACTTCGCAGCCTTTTGACAGCGCCCGAAGTCTACCAGAATCTCATTTCTCGTCAAATATTTGAGTTGTAGACGGGCCGGTACCGGGGCCTTTCAGTGGCGACGCCGGCCACCCGCCGCGCCCGGGCCAGGCGCCATCGCCCGGCCGGCCGCCGCGAGTAGCCGCTGCGCCTGTTCGAACTCGCTATCACTCATGCACGACGCGACATGGCGACGCAACTTTTCCGCATCGACATCGCCCTGGTCGATCGCCCGACTCAGCCAGAAGAAGGCCTGTACCAGATCCGGCTGGACGCCCCGCCCCTCGGCGTAAATGAGTCCTGCGGCATACTGCGCATCCATATCGCCCCGCTCCGCCTCAGCAATCAGACGTGCAGCGAGTTCCGGATCGTTGCGCAGCAGACCCATTCCACTCAGATCGGCCATTTCGCCACCTCCCGGGCTCCCGGCGGACCGCCGGCACCAGGCCCGTGATCAGTCGAGCTTGAGCATCTGTTGCATCTGCGGCCCGAGTTCCTTGGTCATCTCCAGCACGTCACCGCCATACATCTGGCCCATCGCCTCGAGATTCATCATTGAGATATAGGTCTTGCCGTCGGATTTCTGGTACACCGCAATGGTGCAGGGCATCATTGCGGTCAGCATCTTGTATTCGTCCTTGAGCAGCAGTTTGACCGCGGCGAACGGCTCACACATCTTCAGGACCTGGTTCGGCCCGATATCCGTGTCGGTGACCTTCATCAGGTTGGCCTGGAAATCCACTTTCCACTTCGATGGTACCTTCCAGCCCATGTCTTTGGCATTGGCCTCAAGGCGCTCGAGCGTGGCCTCAAATCCCAATGGACTCGGGACCTCGATCAACATCTTGAAGGGTACCGCCGCATCCTGTTCCCCGGCGCTCACCGCCGCCGCATTGATCACTGCGACCCCCATCACCAGGCCCGCTGCGATCCGCCTCATTTGTGTCTTCATTTAAATCCTCTCGTCTTTGGTGAATCCTACGCCGCACAGGCGGTACCTGTGCCCCGCCGTCCGACAAACCGCCTGTCTTCAGGGCGCTGGCGGCCCACCCTGTGAGTCGCGATACCGGCAAGTCTTCCACAGAACCGGTGGATCGCCATCTGCGACTGATCAGGGATACCTGATCGAGCCACACGAATCGTGCAGCCGTTTGCCCTTAAGATAGTGGCGTTGCTTATACCACACACGAACTGGCCAACACCTTGACCGCATCCCCTGCTGCAAACCCACCCGACACCGTCGCTGACGGGCCAGCATCGCCCGGCGATGCATCACCCGAAGGAAGCTGTTTTCACTGCGGCCTGCCACTGGATCCGAATTTCCAGGATCTCATGCCGGTAACGGGCAAGGCACGGGCGTTCTGTTGCCACGGTTGCCTGGCGGTGGCCCGCAGCATCGTCGACGCCGGCCTGGAGGAATACTACGAGCACCGACGAGAGAAAGCAGTTACCGCCGACGTGGTGCCCGAAATCGTCCGCAAACTGGGATTCTACGATCACCCGACGGTGCAAAAGTCGTTTGTGCGCAACACCAAAAACACCCGCGAGGCCTCTCTGCTGCTTGAAAACATCCGTTGCGCTGCCTGCCTGTGGCTCAATGAACGCGTACTGCGCGGCCTGGACGGCGTCATCGACGTCGACCTCGATTACGCCAGCCACCACGCGCGGGTGCGCTGGGATCCGGAACGCATCAAGCTCAGCGAGATTCTCGAAAGCATCCTCAACATCGGCTACGTGGCGCACCCCTACGATGCGACGCGCCGCGAGGAACTCAACAAAATCCAGGAAAAACGCAGCATCGAACGCCTGATATTCGCCGGCGTCATCGGCATGATGGTGATGAACTTCGCCATCGCCGGCTATGTGATGGGTCTGGGTGACGAGACCGGCGAATTGTCGCTCTGGGTGCGGATAGGTCGCTGGACCAGCCTGTTTGCCACCACCACGTTGCTGGCCTATCCGGGCCAGGAGTTTTTCATCGGTGCTTGGCGCGACCTGCGTAACCGCCGGCTCGGCATGGACGTGCCTATCGTATTGGGACTGAGTTTTGCCTACCTGGGCAGCCTGCATACCACCTGGTCGCAGTCCGGCGAGGTGTACTACGACTCGATCGCCATGTTTGTGTTCCTTGTACTGCTGGCCCGTCGTATCGAACTGCGTGGACGGGTGCGTGCAGCCGACGCACTCGATCGTGTCGGCAAGATCCTTCCCCGCCTCGCCACGCGGCTTGACGCCGACGGCGAACACGAGGTGCTGGTCACCGACCTCGTGCCCGGTGACCATGTTCGCGTGCGCCCGGGCGAGATCGTACCCACTGATGGCCGCCTGATCGACGGACAGAGCAGCTTCGATGAATCCCTATTGACCGGAGAGCCGCTACCGGTCGCCCGCCAGCCAGGTGACACACTCATCGGCGGCACCTGCAACGTCGATCAGGCGGTGATCTTTCAGGTCGAGAAAGACACTGGCGATTCGACTGTCGCGGAGATCCACCGCCTGTTGATGCGGGGGATGCGCGAGGCGCCACGCTATGCCGTATTGGCTCAGCGCGCGGCTGCCTGGTTCGTGGCCGTGGTGCTGATAATCGCCGCCGTTACCGCCACCACCTGGCTGCTGATCGACCCGACGCTGGCACTGCCGAACACCATCGCAGTGCTGATCGTGACCTGTCCTTGCGCATTTGCGCTGGCGACGCCGGTTGCCGCCGCGATAGGTGTCGGCCGACTGGCCGACGCCGGCATGCTCGCAGTGCGCAGCGATGCCATCGAACACCTCGCGCAATGCGACACCTTTGCGTTCGACAAGACGGGCACGCTCACGCTGGGTGAACTCCGCGTCGAACGGCTGGCGACTTTCGGCGACCTCGACACGGCGCAGGCCATGGCGCTGGCCGCCGCACTCGAAGCACAATCCGAGCATCCGATCGGCAAGGCGCTGCGCGCCGGGCTCGAATCCCACCAATCCGGAGTCCAGAACGTCCGCAATCATGTCGGCGAAGGCATCCAGGGCACGATCGATGGCACTGCCTGGCGTATCGGCAAACCGTCGTTCGCGTTACCGGCCGCAACGCTGACCCAGGTGCAGGCAGACCATTCGGCCCTCATGGCAAGTGGGCACGTTATCGTGGCACTCGCAGATACCGCAGGGAACGGTGCGCTGTTCGCGCTCAGTGACCAGGTGCGACCGGGGGTGCGCGCGCTGCTGGAGACGCTGCGCACTCGTGGCATCACCCGTATCGCCCTGCTCAGCGGAGACAGCCAGGAAAGCGTCGAGCGCTTTGCGCAGGGCCTCGACTTCGACGAGGCGCTGGGCAACCTGAAGCCTTCCGACAAACTGGCGTGGATCCGCAGGCGGCAAATGGAGGGTGCACGTGTTGCCATGGCCGGCGACGGCATAAACGACGCACCGACACTGGCCGCCGCTGACATCTCGATCTCGTTTGCCCACGCGACGGAACTGGCACAGGTCAGCAGCGGCCTGCTGGTCCTTGGCAGTGACCTGGGTGTAATTGGCCAGATGCGGGAAATGGCGGAAAAGACCAGGCGCATCATGCGTCAGAACCTTGCATGGGCAGCCGCTTACAACTTCCTTGCGGTACCCGCCGCAGCAGCGGGAATGATCGCACCCTGGGGCGCCGCGATCGGCATGTCACTGAGTTCGCTATTGGTGGTACTTAATGCCCTGCGACTACGCGCACGTCGGTAAACATAACGAACCCGAGAACCCGCTTCGCTTACCAATCCACGCGCCGCCCGTCAAGCGAAAAACTTGACGCAGCCGGATTAATCAGTATATTAGCTGTTACTTAATTAATGGATGTAAGCCAATGTACCGCATAGTGCACAATGAGCAGACTGGCCTGTACCGCGTGGAAAAGCGCGGCCTGTTCGGTTGGGCGTTCATCAGCGATCAGCGAACCGGCGACTACCTGGGCTTCGCTGACGTGGAAAGCGCCCGCGCCTGGATCAAATCCGCCACCAAAGGTAAAGACAGCGACTCCAAACGCTGGAAAGTCGTTTCTGACTGTAACTGCTGACCGAAAGACTGCATTGGTCAGTGCAGTTCAACCGAATCCGCCTGCCAGCCAGGCGGCATTCCGGCCACATGGCACCCCCGCAATGGTGGCTGCCGATTGCCGCCAGGCATTCTTTCGTTTCTCCGACCCCCGTGAAAAAACTAACACAGATTAGTTTTCCTTTATAACCAATCACTTATAAATGATCCGACCCTTTAAAAAACCAATGGGTCGGTATATCTTGCACCCACGTTTGGCGGTGAGTGCCAAAACAAAAGCAACAAATCTCATCGCACCCGGCACGGGTTTTTTCGCCATGGCCAGCAATTCCTCAGTTGCACAGCGCCCGCGTTGACGTGATCCAGCCCTCCGCCAAACGTCATCACTGCAGATTCAGTTACCAGAACACGGGAGAAACACCAATGTCGGAAATATCAGAAGAAGAAAAAAGGCGCATCCTCGAGGCCCCGCCAAGGGGGACCTGGGCACTCATATTTACGATCGGCCTCGCTATGCTGGTGAGCTGGTTGTACTTCTTCTTCGGTGTGTTCATGTCACACGGACCGGTAGCCTAGTCGGGAGTTAATTCAGATGCATATCGATCCGTTAGAGAAGAAATGGATGTATGTCATTGGCTTCATGACCGCGGTCATGATCGGGTCAATGGCTTACGCGGCGATCATGTTGAACATGCATCCGCCAAGCAACGTGGAGACTATCGACCCGAAGACACTGCACCTGTCAGGTGAGTTCGCCGAAGACAATCTCGGCGCAACCACCAACCCCGATGGCAGCGTGACGGTGCGCATGGTGGCGGCACGCTATTCGTTCTATCCACAGATGATCGAAGTTCCCGCAGACACCGATGTCAAATTCCGCATTACGAGTCCTGATGTCCTGCACGGCGTGCATGTCCCGTTCACCAACATGAGCACCATGGTGGTCCCGGGCTACGTGTCCGAGGTCAATACCAGGTTCTCGCGCGAGGGTGAAGCACAGTTCCTGTGCAACGAGTACTGCGGTCTCGGACATGACTATATGTGGTCCAAGCTGAAGGTCGTCCCCAAAGGCTGATCGCCGCTGACATAACGAATTCGGGAAGAACAATATGTACGACAAGTCAAAATCGGTGGCACTCGCGAATCTCTGGGTCGCGTTTGCCGCATTCTTCGTCGCAATCATTCTCGGCCTGTATCAGGTCGTGAATCGCAGCGGCCTGTTTCCGGAACTGGAATCACACGAACTCTACTTCGCCTCCGTATCAACGCACGGCGTGTTGATGGGTTTCGTCCTTACCACCTTCTTCATCATGGGGTTCGGCTACTACACGGCCACTTCCACACTGAAGCGGCCATTGTGGAACAAGGGTCTTGCCTGGGTGGCGTTCCTTGTAGCCCTCGGTGGTACCGTGATGGCGGCCATCCCGCTCCTCGCGGGCAAGGCCTCGATCCTTTATACGTTCTACCCACCGCTGGTGGCGCACCCGACGTTCTACATCGGTGCCACATTGCTGGTGGTCGGCTCATGGATCTGGTGTCTGGAAATGATCATGTCGACGATCACCTGGAGACGAGACAACCCGGGCAAGGTCGTCCCGCTGGCGATGTACGGCACTACCGCGAATGCGATCATGTGGCTGTGGACCAGCGCCGGCGTTGCGATCGAGATGCTGTTCCAGCTGATTCCCTGGTCACTCGGCCTGATGGACACGATAGACCCCGGGCTCGCACGCACGCTGTTCTCGTGGACCCTGCACGCAATCGTGTACTTCTGGCTGTTCCCGGCCTATATCGCGATGTACACCGTTCTGCCGAAACTGGCGGGGGGGCGCCTGTTCAGCGATGAGATGGGCCGTGTCGCTTTCATCATGCTGTTGGTATTGAGCGTACCGATCGGCTTCCATCACCTGTACATGGATCCACAGCAGTCCGCCGGCTTCAAGTTCCTGCACATGCTCGGGACCTTTGGCGTGGCCATTCCCACCCTGCTGACCGGCTTCACCGTGCTGGCCTCGCTCGAGGGGGCTGGCCGCCTGCGCGGTGGCAAGGGCCTGTTCGGCTGGATCGCTGCCCTGAACTGGAAAGAGCCGATGGTGGTCGCCGGAATGCTGGCGCTGTTCATGCTGATCGCCGGCGGCTGGGGCGGCATGATCAACGCCAGCTACCAGATGAACACACTGATCCACAACACACAGTGGGTCACCGGCCACTTCCACCTGATCTTCGCCGGCACCACTGTCATCATGTACCTGGCCCTCGCCTATCACCTGTGGCCCAAGCTCACCGGTCGCCGACTCGCTTCGCGGGGGATGGCGGTGCTCCAGCTGTGGCTGTGGACTATTGGCATGCTGGTGCTGACCCTGCCGTGGCATGTGTTGGGCCTGCTCGGCCAGCCGCGCCGCATCTCGTCCACCCCATACGATTCACCACTGGTCGAACAGTGGGATCCGCATGAGCTCGCGATGATCGTCGGTGGCGCCATCCTGCTGTTCTCGGCGTTGCTGTTCGTATTGAACCTGCTGATGTCGCACGCCACGCGCAAGCTGGACGTTGTCAGTGATGACGACTGGGCGGTTGCGGTCTATCCCCCGATGAGCGTCCCCAAGTCGATGAACGGCTTTGTGTTGTGGAACGGCATCCTGGCCGTGTGGATGATCGTGGCCTATGGCATTCCCATCGTCCAGTTACTGATCCTGGACGCACCCGGTTCGATGCCTTGGGGGTATTAACAGATATGAAAACGCACAAAATCATCATACTTGCTTCCGCACTTCTGCCATTTGGCCCGGCCCAGGGAGCACCTTCGTCGAACGTGGCCTGGACCGTGGAGACCCACAGCCTGGTCAGGAAAGGCGACGCGTCAATCGGCGCCAAGATCGAGACCGTCGAGACCGAGGATGTGAACGCCTGCACCGACTGCCACGGCAAGGGCGGCGCCGAGCCGGACCGCGACAAGCACCCAACCCTGGCCGGGCAGGTGGCCGCTTACACCTTCAAGCAGCTGCGCGACTATAAGGACGGCACGCGTGAAAACCGCCGCATGAACGAGGCGGTCGAGCGCCTGACCAACGAGCAGCTCGCGGCGTTGGCGGCCTGGTATGCACAGCAGCCGGTGCCGACTGTTGAGGTCGATGCGGATGAAACGGTAAGCGAGGAGACCCTCCGCCTGGTGTTTCGCGGCGACAAAAAACGCCTGATCCAGCCCTGCGCCTCGTGCCACGGACGCAACGGCCAGGGGGCAATCATTGATGTCCCGGCAATTGCAGGTCAGAATGTCAAGTATTTCGTCGAGACAATGAAAGATTACGCGGGCGAAAAGCGCACAAACGACATCTATAGTCGTATGCGAATCATCGCCAAGGCACTGTCACGCGACGAGATAAATGAACTGGCCGTTTATTACGCTAGACTAGGCAACGAGCAGAGCGACGGTAGCAATCAACAGGCTGCCGCTCAGTAAGCTGCGTAGAAAATCCGGGCCCGGCTCACCGCCGGGCTTATAACCAAGAACCTTTCCATTCAGAGAGAAACCAGGAGGAACTATGGGCTGCAACAAGAAAGCGCTTGGCGCGCTGATCGGCTCTGTCTTCATGGCCGGCGCCACACAGGTGCTGGCCGGATCATCGGCCAGCATGATGGCCAACACCTGTGCAGGCTGTCACGGCACCAACGGCCAAAGCGCCGGACCGGCTTCACCGAACCTCGCGGGCGTTTCGGAGAGCTACTTCAACGATTCGATGAAGGCCTTCAAGGAAGGCACGCGCCCAGCGACCATCATGGACCGAATCGCCAAGGGCTACAGCGACGAGCAGATCGAAACCATGGCAACGTTCTTCGCCGGCCAGCCGGTGCACAAGGCCATGGTGCCGCATGACGCCGCAAAGGCGAAAGCGGGCGCCGAGACCTACGACAAGAGCTGTGCCAAGTGTCACGATGAGGGCGGCTCGCTGCCCGGTGACGATGCAGGGATCCTGGCTGGCCAATGGCTGCCGTGGCTCGAGTACTCGATGGCCGACTTCAAGGCCGGCAATCGCGAGATGCCGAAGAAGATGGCCAAGCAGGTCGAGAAGCTCAGCGACGCCGAGATCGAAGCCGTGCTGCACTACTTTGCCAGCCAGAAGTAATCAGGGGGACTACAACAATGGCAAATTTCACACGTAGAAAGTTTCTCCAGGTGACCGGCGGCGCTGTCGCGGTCAGTTCACTGGGTTTTCCGGCGATTGTCGGCGCAGCCAGCAAGAAGGTTGTCGTCGTCGGTGGCGGTGTCGGCGGCGCGACCGCTGCCAAGTACATCCGCATGGCCGATTCGTCGATTGACGTCACCCTGATCGAGCCGAACACCGAGTACTACACCTGCTTCATGAGCAACGAGGTCCTGTCCGGCCACCGCACGATGGACTCCATCAAGGTGACCTACGAAGGTCTCAAAGGTCACGGCATCAATGTGGTGCATGATACGGTTACCGATATCGACGCCGCAGGCAAAAAGGTCATGACGGCAGGCGGCCAGACCTTCGCCTACGACCGCTGTATCGTTGCGCCGGGCATCTCCTTCGCCAACAACATCGAGGGCTATGACGAAGCAGCAATGACGTCGATGCCGCATGCCTGGAAGGCCGGCGAACAAACCGTCATCCTGCGTAAGCAGCTCGAGGCCATGGACGACGGTGGCGTGGTCGCCATCGCTGCCCCGCCAAACCCGTTCCGCTGCCCACCCGGGCCGTACGAGCGTGCCTGCCAGATCGCCATGTACCTGAGGGCGAAGAAGCCCAAGTCGAAGCTGATCATTCTGGACGCCAAGGACAAGTTCTCGAAGCAGGGACTGTTCATGCAGGCGTTCGAGCGTCACCATGCCGGCATCGTCGAATGGGTAAGTTCTGAGAAAGGCGGCAAGGTCACCCGTGTCGATGCGGCGACCAACACCCTGTACGTTGGTGATACCGCACACAAGGTGGCTGTGGCCAACGTAATTCCCGCACAGACGGCGGGTGCCATCGCAATCAAGGCCGGCCTGACCGACGACAAGGGCTGGTGCCCGATCGACGGCCGGACCTTCGAGTCAACGATACATAAGAACGTCCATGTGATCGGTGACGCCTCAGTGGCCAACCCGCTGCCCAAGTCGGGCTATGCGGCGAACTCCGAAGGCAAGGTTGCGGCTGCTGCCGTTGTTGATCTGCTCAACGGTCGCGAGCCGGGCGACCCGGCACTGGTCAATACCTGTTATTCGGTAGTCGGCCCGCACGATGCAATCTCGGTTGCCAAGGTCTATGACCTGAAGGACGGCAAGCTTAATGCTGTTGAAGGTTCTGGTGGTCTGACCTCGGCCGACAGCAGCCCGGAGATGCGTGCACGTGAAGAAGAGTACGCATACAGCTGGTTTGCCAACATCAAGAAAGACAGCTGGGGCTGATTCGTAGTTCAGCAACAATCGATGATTTCAAAGGGCCCTGCGGGGCCCTTTTTTTGTCCTGCCATCGGGCACAAAAAAGCCGCCGCCCCGGCGAACCGGAAAGGCGGCGGCATGTTCAGGCGAAGATCAGCGGATTTTGACCTGCAACATCTCCTCGCCCGCTTCGTCGGTCAGGTGCACCGCACACGCGATGCAGGGATCGAAGCTATGGATGGTGCGCAGGATCTCGACCGGCTGCTGCGGATCCTCGAGTTCGTGGTTGTCCTGCAGCGCGGCCTCGTAGGCGCCCGCCTGGTTCTGCCCATCACGCGGACCGGCATTCCAGGTCGAGGGGACCACGGCCTGATAGTTGTCGATCTTCTCGTCCTTGATCACGATGTAGTGTGCGAGACCACCACGCGGCGCCTCCATGAAGCCGACGCCCCTGGCCTCTTTCGGCCAGCTCGACGGGTCCCACTGCTTCTCATTGAAGGTCCGGGTATTACCTGCCTTGATGTTGGCCATCAGGGAGTCCATCCAGTCCTGCATCTTGTCAGCGATCAGCTTGGTCTCGAGGGTCCGGGCGGCCGTCCGGCCGAGAGTCGAGAACAGCGCACGCTTGTCGGCACCGAGGGTGCTCAGCGTCGAATCCACCAATCCGCGGGTTGCTTCGTCACCCTTTGCATAGAGCAGAAGGACGCGGGCCAGCGGACCGACCTCCATCGCCTTGCCTTTCCAACGCGGCGACTTCAACCAGGAGTAACCGTCTTCCACGTTCAGCTGCTTGTAGGGTGTGTCGGGGCCACCGCGTCCCTTGTAGTCGAACTTGGTCTCGCCCTCCCAGGGATGCAGCCCCTGCTCCTTGCCGCCTTCGTAGTCATACCAGCTGTGCGAGACGAACTCCTGCACCTCGCCACCGGCACGCAGGTCGACCTCGTGAACCTCGTCCAGGTTGCGGTCCAGAATGGCGCCTGGCGGAATCCACCAGCTCATCGGGTCACGCAGGTTCGAGCCCTCCTCTGCCGACGGGAAGTCGCCGTAGACCAGGAAATTGCCAAGCCCTTCGCCGCGATAGAACCAGTCCTTGTAGAACCCGGCCACCGCGATGGTATCGGGCACATAGACCTGGTCGACGAATACCCGCATCTTGTCGATGATCGACTGCACCAGTGCCAGCTTGTTTGCATTGATCGCCGAATCGGACTCCAGGTCGATCGGGTTGGGTGTGCCGCCTACCAGGAACATCGGGTGTGGGTTCTTGCCGCCGAACACCGCATGCAGCTTGACTACGTCACGCTGCCATTCGAGTGCCTCGATATAGTGCGAAACGGCCATCAGGTTGGCCTCCGGCGGCAACTTGTACGCCGGGTGGCCCCAGTAGGCCTTGGCAAAGATCCCAAGCTGCCCGGCCTCGACGAAGGTCTTGAGCTTGTTTTTCATGTCGGAGAAATAGCCCGGCGAGGACTTCGGCCAGCTGGAGAGACTCTGCGCCAGCTCCGAGGTCGCCTTCGGGTCGGCCTGCAGTGCCGACACCACGTCCACCCAGTCGAGCGCATGCAGGTGATAGAAGTGCATCACGTGGTCATGGACGTACTGTGCCGCAATCATCAGGTTGCGGATCAGCTGGGCGTTTGCCGGAATCTCGTAGTTCAGTGCATCTTCGACTGAACGCACCGAGGCGATACCATGCACCAGCGTGCACACGCCACAGATCCGCTGGACGAAGGCCCAGGCATCGCGCGGATCCCGACCGCGCATGATGATCTCGATGCCACGCACCATGGTGCCGGCTGAATAAGCAGATTCGATCTGCTTTCCGTTCATCTGCGCTTCGATGCGCAGATGGCCTTCGATTCGGGTAATCGGATCGACGACGACGCGTTCACTCATGACATTATCCTCATGCGTCCAGATAGCTGATCAAAATGTTGTATTGCGCCTGGCTCTCACTGTCGTGCGAATCCTGGTCGCTCTCTGCCGCCAGGCAGGTGCGTGCCATACGCGCGCTCATTGCCGCCTTCCACGCGGGCCCCTTGGTCTGTGAGCGCCCTTCGGGTTCCAGGCAGGCCTCGGCGGCACGGGCGACGAAGTAACCTGCCTGATCACTCCATTCGCCATCGGAACCGCAACGGGTATGTGCCTCCAGGCTGGCCGCCTTGATGCTGCGTCGTGCCAGATTGACCGCATCCGCTGAGGGGTCGGCATCCTTGGCCACTGCCAGTACCTGCGCGACCCGCGGGTCACTGCTGAGACTGAGAACATTCTCGACGAAACGCGCACCGACAGCGCGCTGCTGCGCCAGGGTAAGCCTGTTGAGTGCGTCGCGGAACTGGCTGTCATTGCTGATCGTGCTCATCACGCCTTCTCCTTGTCGTCTTCGACCAGGTACTCGGCCAGCATCTCTGTCAGACCGACAACCGGAATATCCATCTCGTTCTCCTCGAGCCCCTCTTCCAGCGTCAGCCGGCAGTTGGCGCAGGCCGTCACCAGGGTATCTACACCCAGGGCCTGCAATTGGGCCTTCTTGCGGTTGAACGCAGTCAGCTTGAGTTCATCGGCACGTTCGTTGGCACTGACACCGCCGCCGCCACCGCAACACCAGTTCATCTCGCCGGCATCCTGCATCTCGACAAAGTTGCTGGCGATCCGGTTCAGCAGGTTGCGCGGCTGCTTGACCACGCCACCCTTGCGGGCGATCTGGCAGGGGTCATGATAGGTCAGCCTGGCCTCTTCCATGCCCTCGGTCCTGATCAGGCCCTGCCCGACGAACTCGTCCAGCACCTCGAGGATGTGCTTCACCTCGAACTTGTAGGGTCGCCCGATAAGGTTGGCCCCATCCCAGCGGATCGCGGTAAAGGCATGACCACACTCCGGGCTGATCACCGTCTTCACACCCAGGCCCTCGGCTGCATCGACCACCCTTTTAACCAGCTGCCGGGCGATATCGGACACGCCGATCTGGATCCCGCTGTTGGTCGCCTCGAAGGCGTTTGACGCAATCGTCCAGGTCTTTCCCGCCTGGTGCATGATGCGGGCAATGGCCTCCAGGTATTCCGGGAAGTTCATGATCTCCATCGACGACAGCAGCACGAGGTATTCGGCGCCCTTGGCATCGACCGGGACATCCAGTCCCGTGTTGTCCCGCAGATGTTTGATCTGGGCCATCACCGCAGGCAGCTTGACTCCCATCGGGCTGCCGATCTCGACGGCCCTGGTACTGGCACCAATCAGGCCCTCGGGTGCATAACCGGCCGCCGCGAATCCTTCGCGAATCTTGCGGATCATTCCGGAGATATCGTTCCCTACCGGGCACACCAGGGAACAGCGCCCGCACAGCGAGCAACCGTCGTACACCAGCGTCTCCCATTCGGCGAAGGTGTCCTCGTTGACGGGCCTTGCCAGGCCGACAGCAGACTTGAGCCTGCCGAACAGGGTGAACTCCTGCTCCCAGATACGGCGCATCGGCTCGACCTTGTTGATCGGCGTGTACTTCGGATCGCCGGTCTCGGTATAGAAAAGGCAGGCCTCCGCACACAGTCCGCAGTGCACACAGGCACTGAAGAAGCTCGCTACCGGCGCATCGATCTGCGCCTTGATGAACTGGATCCCTTTTTCGACAGAGGGCGCACTCATGATTCCACTCCTCTCCGGCCGGCCTGGTAACCCTGGTGCCAGCGGGCCATGGCAAAACTGAACATATGGGTGAGTTTGCTAAAGGGTGCGACCACCATCAGCAGTTCGACGCTGAGCAGGTGGACCGCCAGCATCATCGTATAGGGCAGCAACAGGTGGTTATAGGCGAGATACCCCGTCAAGACCGGCAACAGCGTGACCACCCAGGCGACGTAGTCGCCGCCTGTGCTCAGGAAGCGCATCACCTTGTTGTTCAACCGGAACACCAGCGCGGCGATCAGCGACAGGATCGTGATCGCACCTACCGCATCGATCACGCCGGAAGGTAGCGCCGGCCAGCCGAATCCGAGGATCGACTGAAACAGCGCGATATGCGGCCCGTACATGAACAGCACGATGAAGAAACCCAGGTGCAGCACGTATCCGTTGATGATCCGCAGCGGTTCCCTGTCAAACACCGCCTTGCGCGGCAGGCTGCGCGTGAGCAGTGTTCTGAGGCCTCCTTCGACACCGCTGCCACGTGGTGCGGACAGGTCAGGCTTCTTCCCCAGACTGACGATCTCCAGCAGCCGGAGCAACATCCCGGCGACGAAGATGATCAGTGCGATATCGAACCCCGGACCCCGAGCCCAGGCGAGTAGCTCATTGGCATCCATGGTTTATGACTCCTTGGTCAGGTCTTTGACAGTGATGGTTTCGCGGTTCTCTACCGCCCCGGCCTTGCGCTTGCGGTTCAGCACAGCGGCAGCCGCACCGATCGCCAGGCCCGCCGCGCCTGCGGTCAGGATGGTCTCGCCAACCTTGGTGTGGGGTACCGACAGTGCTTGGTAGAAGCCGCCAGCGTCCCAGAAACGCGGCTCGGAACAACCGATGCAGCCGTGTCCGGCCTCGACCGGCCAACTGGTGCCTTCGTTCCATTTCGCGGTCGCACAGGCGTTGTACGTGGTCGGGCCCTTGCAACCCAGCTTGAACAGGCACCACCCCTTGCGCGCGCCCTCATCATCGAAGGTCTCGGCGAACTGGCCACGCTCGTAGAATGGCCTCCGGTAGCACCGGTCGTGGATACTCTGACCGAAAAACACCTTCGGACGCTGCAGGTGATCGAGCTCCGGCAGCCGGCCAAACGTCAGGAAGTGCGCCAGCACGCCGGTGATCACTGTCGGGATCGGCGGACAACCCGGAACATTGACGATCGGCTTGTCCTTGATGATATCGGACACTGCCACCGCGCCCGTCGGGTTCGGCTTGGCCATCGGCAGACCGCCGAAAGCCGCGCAGGTACCTACCGAAACAACAGCCGCGGCGCCCTCGGCCACCTCTTTGAGCATATCCAGGTTGCTGATCCCCGCGATCGCAGAGTAGTTGCCGCCCTCGCCGAGTGGGATCGAACCATCGACGACCAGGATGTATTTCCCCCAGTTTTCCTTCATTGCCGCCTCGCGGGCGTGCTCGGCACCGTCACCCGCCGCAGCCTGCAGCGTATGGTGATAGTCAAGGGAGATGTGGTCGAAGATCAGCCCTTCGATCGTCGGGGCATGACTGCGGGTCAGCGATTCGGTGCAACCGGTACATTCCTGGAACGAAAGCCAGATCACCGAGGGGCGCCTCGCCTTTTCCAGCGCGGCGGCAATTTTCGGGATCATCAATGGCGGCAGGGCCATCATCGAGGCAGTGGCGGCACAGAATTTCATAAAGCCGCGGCGTGATACACCACGTTGCCGCAGGCGTTCACTGAGAGTTAGATCATCCACCTTAGATTGCTCCTGGTTCTTAGTGAGTTGACGCTCGGGGTCGCCAGACGTCCTGGCCCGACGCTTTCAGCACGACGGCGGATACGGGACACGACAAGCCATGTGTCGTGGTGCAGTCGCCTGAAACGGAATTGCGGAGGGGTGCGGGGAGTCGTGCTCAGGCCTGTGGCCGAGCGGCGAACCGGAGGTTCACCGACTTTGACGTTCATTGTGTCAGGACCCGACACGTCTCAACTCCACAGAGGTTGGGGGACGGCTATCGCCGTACTGACGACATAATAGCCCGGCAAAAGGTGGCCCTATCTGACCTATATCAGTCTTCGCTTACATTGATTGGCGGCAACCGGGCGTGTTCGGAAACCCGTCGCTGTTTATGAAAAACTGCTGCCACACAGTCATCGGCCATTGCGGTACAGACCACGATGCGCAAAGGCCCCGGGGAGCCCTCGCACATCGCTTCCTGAATATCACCGGCCTGAAGCCCATCCCTGGGGCAGGCCTCGGGTACCGACGCCCCGTCAGCCGCAGCTTCTGCCTACCGGGGCTGGCAGTCCCGCATAGCGGCAGGCGGTCTTTGCACCGCCCGGAAACAGTTCCTTGATATAGCGACGCGTCCAGCGACAGTCGTTCTGATCCTTGCACAGATTACGCGCCAGCACCGGCAGTTCGGGTGCAATCTGGTACTCCGCATAGAAACGGTTCAGAAAATCGATCAACAACCAGTGGTCGTCCACCAGTTCCAACCCATCGACCTCCGCCATACGCTCGGCGACGGCCTTTGACCAGTCCGCCGGGTCAACCAGGTAGCCCTCAAGATCCATCCGGACGAAACGTCCATCGACCTCCAGCACCGCATGCTCCGGGACCTTCAGGTCGGCATCCCGACCCGTTGCTTTTTCCATCCTCATCGTGCGCCCCCGCTTCTTCGAGCAGTAAGTTGAAAATTCCGTGTCTCTTATCACTTATAAAGCTAGCAGCGGGCGTCACGACCAGGGTCGGGAAACCGGACAAACCATCGGTATTTACTTGATCCAGGACCAATAAACACGATTTAGTGGCCTTGAAAAATCGTTATTTCCACATATAATCAAACGCTTATTGAAATTCGAGCTATCGGCGACGCGGTGCCGACACCGTCGGTGCGCCCGACCGACCCTCAGAGCGCCCCGTCCGGGGGGGTGTTGGCAGCCTTCAGCGCCGCCAGACCATCGCCGATATCTTCCTCCGGCGTCACCAGAATCGAGGGTATCCGCGCCACCTCGAGCTGCAGGGTCAGACGGCGGTCATCCGCATCCCTGTGCTCGATCAACCAGACGCCGGGCACTGCCGTCTCCTCGATCAGGGTGGGGCCAAAGGCATTCAGGGTTGCACTCACCTCACCGCGACCGAGCTGCGCACGCAGATCCTCCTCGTCCTGACGACTGAAGGGCATGGCCCCCAGGTCGATCACCGTGGAGTCCCCGGTCGCCAGCAGGTCTTCAAGGGCCTGCTCGAGCTGACGCAGCAGCGGTCCGAGGTTTTCTGTCCTTAGCCTGCCCTCGATCTCGCCCGCGACCACTATCGGAATCGAATCCAACCCACTCATTTTGCTCACCCTGCCTGTTGTGCGCGGAGCACAGCATGCGCCGTACCCGTCCCTGCCGCATGACCTGGGTCAACGGCCCAATGTGTATATTAGGCGATAATTAATGACGCCAGCGAGCAGCCAGCGCCAGCGCCATGGCGGCCGCCGGCCCGATCTGGCGCGCCACGCAACCGCTGGGATAGTCGCCCCAGCCGAGCGACTCCGGCTCCACCCCGATCAGGGCGCGGTGCTCGGGGAAAGTCCCGGAAAGGCGGGAGATATCGAACAGGTCCATCAGGCCGACTTCGTGCACGCTGGCCCGGTTGCCGGTCAGGTAGCGGTCCATGTCATCGCCCTCCAGGCAGCGCAAGGTGCCCGGCGGTTCGCCAAACCGCGCCGCGTCCACGACAATGAGGTTGTCGTGTTCGGCGATCGGCTCAGCGAGTGTGAAACTGAGGGTGCCGCCATCAAGGAAGGTGACACCCCGGGTGTCGGCGTAGTGCTCCTCGAGGTAGCGCACCACGTGAACGCCGACCCCCTCGTCGGTGAGCAGATTGTTGCCGATGCCGAGTATGAGGGTGGTGTGCATGGATTCCGGTTGTGCCCTTTCAGGGAGAATTCGAGAGGTTAAAGTAGCAGATCATGTGTCTTGGCATCCCGATGCAAATCAAACAGATCGACGGCTTCAATGCGCGCTGCGAGGCCAAGGGCGTGGAGCGCGACGTGAGCCTGTTCATGCTGCAGCACGAGCCGCTCGAGGAAGGTGACTACGTCATCGTCCATGTCGGCTATGCGATCCAGAAGGTCAGCCCCGAGGAGGCTGCGTCGGCCTGGGAGATCTACGACGAGATGCTGGCCCTGGAGAGCAGCGCGGCCACCTGACCAGTTCCGTACCGCAACCAGCCGGCACTGGCAGACGGCATCAGTGGTCACCACCGCGCATGATCACATCGACAGCCCAGCGCACATCCACCTCGTGGACCCGCATATCTGAAAAAGCGTCCAGCCGCATCAGGCGCAGAATCCGCGCCGCAGCGAACAGGGTCGCCATGCGCGCCGAATCACCATCGAGCAGATGCGCCAACGCCGCATACAGGCGCGCGAACAGGTGACGATCAGCGGCGGAAAAGAGCAGGATGCTGGCGGCATCGAATCCTCTGGGCGCCAGCGAGAACATGTCCCAGTCGATGACCTGCCGCCCATCGGACAGGATGTTTCCCCAGTGGAAATCACAGTGCGCCGAGGTCCACTCGGATGCCGCCGTGGCCCGGTCAGCCCCGAACTCGTCACTGATCCAGCGCGATATTTTTTGCGGCGCATAGAAAACGCTCATCGACGGCGTCTGCCGGATGACCTCGAGTGTGTGCCGGATCCGCGATATCACCTCATCGCCAACGCCGTCACCTGGCCCATCGAGGAACAACCCCTGACTCATGGGCTCGCCACCGTAGGGTGTCAACGTAGCCAGCCAGTAGACACCCTCACGCTCGAACGCCTGCAATTCCAGCAGTTCCGGTGCAATATCGCCGGGTATCCCACGACCGGCCATGCGGTTGGACATGACGGCGCGTCTGAACTTTGCCTCGTTGGTCGAATTCTTTACCTAACCTTTGACCTTGATGAACAGCGTTTCATCGGAGCGCGACCTGGCCACAGTGCAATCCGTGTGGCGGCTCGTGAAGCTGTGCACCTTCTGCAGCTGGTGTCTGCGCAGCATCGACGTCACGATATCTTCGTGTCCGGTTTCCACATAGGGAACGCTGGTTTCTCTGGTCATCTGCGTATCTTGAAATCCACGTGCCGGCGCCATCCCCTTCACGTGCGGTAGGACTTTTCCACTGTATCGCGGGTCAGGATTCCATAGACGCGATAGATACCCGGGGCCGTCATACGCCGCACCAGCATTGCCTCGGCGCTGCCCTTTTCGAACGCCATCCACGCCTCCTGCAGATTGGCCTGCAGATCGATCGCCTCGATGTCATAGCGATCCGCCGGAATCGACAGCAGGTCTATGTCATCCACCTGTTCGTCGACACCCGGCATCTCGATGAATTTGGCAAGTTCGACGGCCGGCATCAGTACCGATTCTTCCCTTCCCCGGTCAATCAGCAGATAGGCCGGGGCCTTGTCCAGGATCTCTCTGGCCCGTTTCCGTGAGACCCGCTGATCCACGCGAGAAAAGCTGCGATTCATCACACCGGCCACACCAATCCGTCGCAACGCCTGAAACACCGGGCTGGCCGCGTAGTCCAGACCGTTGGCCTGCAACATCGTCACGAACAGCGAGTCCTTGCCGAACACCTCCTTGGCGGTAATGCCAGCAACCACCACCGCCAGCATACCGGGGAGAATGATCTCGGGGTTGTCGGTCAACTCGAGCATCGCAGTCAGCGCAGCGAGCGGCGCCTGCAGGCTGCCGGACATCATTGCGCCCATACCCAACAGTGCAAAGAAACCGACATCGCCTTCGAGGCCGAAAGGCGTCAACGCGGCAAGTTCGGCGACCAGTGCCCCGAGCATCGTACCGATGAACAGTGCCGGGCCGATCACCCCGCCGGGAACCCCAAGGCCGATGCACAGGGATGTGGCGGTCAGCTTGGCCACCATCAACAGCGCCAGCATCGCGATTGCATAACTGCCACGAGTCGCGACCTCGACCGAGTCGTAGCCGATGCCCATGATCTCCGGGATCTGCCAGCCGATGGCGCCAACCAGGAGGCCCGCCAGCGGCATGCGCCACCAGATGGGTACATCACGGCTGCGGTGTGCCACGACCTTGACGCCCTGGATGAACACCGCCGAAGCCACTCCCGCGGCAATGCCGAGCAGCAACACGACTGACAATTCGGGTAATGGGCCCATGTGCATATCCGGCCAGGAGAAGGCAGTCTGGCTGCCCAACACCACGCGTGACAGCGTGGTCGCACTGACGGCGGCGAGTATCACCGGAATAAAGCTGGCGACGCTGTACTCCATCATCACAACCTCGAGCGCGAATACCACGCCGGCCAACGGCGTATTGAACGACGCTGCGATACCTGCGGCCGTTCCGCAGCCGACCAGCGCCCGCACCACGTTGTGCGGAAGCGACAGGTGCTGCCCGAGCAGGCTCCCCGAGGCGGCACCGAGGAAGATGTGCGGTCCTTCACGACCAACCGAATGGCCGCCGATGATCGCAAGCGCAGCACCGAAGAACTGCAACAGGAAAGCACGCCAGGTGCATTCACCCTGGTGATACGCCATGCGTTCCATCACGCGGGCCACGCCCAGCGTGTGCACACCCTTGGCAAACCAGCGGAATATCGCCGCGAGAAGAAAAGCGGCCATTACGGGCAGCGCAATTCGCGCCCACCCGGGCAGCGACTCGAAGTTTTCCGCACCGTCCCCCGGCAGAATGCCATCCTGTATGCCTTCGACAAACAGGCGGAACAACACGATAACACCACCGGCGAGAAGACCGGTCAACAGCCCCAACAGGGCCAGCGGCAACAAGGCATCCGGTCGCGCCATGCGAATCCGCGACTCATCAAGCCAGGCCGAAAACGCCTCGCGGATCCCCTTCAACACCCCTGCACCCATGACCCCGCTACCTGCTGCGCCTGTATCTGCATTTCAAAAACCATCGGCACCCAATGGCGCAATGCAAGGCCCGCCTGTTCAAGAAGTCTCCCGCTGCAGCTCGGCAACGGGCGGCAGCAACTCGCCGACACCGGCCACGATCAGCGAGAGTATCGCGAAATCGAAGACATTGCCGGCCTTGAACTCCGCAATGATCTGTTCGTGGCGGTCCAGCATCGGCCGACTCCGGCGCACCCAATGCTCGAGGATTCCCCGCGGGCTGCGCTCCTTCTGCCGCGACCGCAGGATCTCGGCGGTGAGGTCACGGCGATGGCGGTTGAGCGCCGCCTGCAGCTTGGTGCGCGCCAGGAGATGCCAATGTGTCTGCACCGTCAATGCCGCAATCTGGCGTTGGATCCAGTCCAGGTCGAGGTTGTGATTCAGGGCCGAATACACCCAGGCCGTAGACACCGCATCCATGCCTGTCGAGCGAGCCACTTCAACGATGTCGAGTGCCGCCGACATCGGCACCAGACCGGCAACCGTCTGCGCCAGATCCCGCGGCACACCGCCGCCGGTCAGATGGCGGACCCGGCGCTCGAATTCTGCCTTGTCCTGCGCAGCCAACGGCCGAGGCATGGCTTCACTCAATTCTGAAACACCCGCATGGAAACGCGCTTTGAGGGCCCCCATGTCGAGACAGTCCTTGTAGTTGCGAAGCACCGCGGTCAACGCCTGCTCCAGGAACTCGGCGACGCTGGCGAACATCTCAAGCTGCAACGCGGCAGGAACCTTGTTGTCCAGCGCCGCAATCTGCCGCCACACGCTATCGGTGTCGAAGATCGCGCTCGCTACCAGATAGCCGCGCGCGATACCGGCAATATCCGACCCCACCTCTTCGCGCACACGAAATCCGATCCCCGGACCCACATGGTTGGCGATATCACCGCCGATCAAGGTGGCGATGATCTCGCGGCGCAGACGATGCTGGGCGATCTCGGCTGTATATCGCTGGCCGAGCACATCGGGAAAGTACGCGACCAGGCGATCGAGCACGAAGGGATCGTCCGGGATATCCGAAGCGACGATCGATTCAAAGTAGCTCATCTTGCTGAATGCGAGCAGTACAGCAATTTCGGGTTTGCTCAGGCCCTGCCCCAACGCCAGACGTTCCGTCAGTGCCTTCTTGTCCGGAAGCCCCTCGAGCCTGCGGTCAAGGCGGCCGCTCTGTTCCAGGAGATCGATGAAGCGCGCCTGTTCGTAAAGGCGCTGCGGCCCTCCGGTGGCCACCAGGCTTATCGCCAGAGTCTGCGCATAGTTGTCGGCCAGCACCAGCTGTGCCACATCGTCTGTCATCTCGGACAACAGCAGGTTGCGCTGCTTGGTCGTCAGGTCGCCACCGGCGACCAGCTTGTCGAGCAATATCTTGATGTTGACCTCATGATCCGAACAATCGACACCGGCTGAGTTGTCGATTGCGTCGGTGTAGATGTGTCCGCCATTGAGGGCAAACTCGACGCGTGCAAGCTGGGTGAACCCGAGATTGCCACCTTCGCCCACGACCCGGCAACGCAGTTCCGCGGCGTCGACACGAAGCCCGTCATTCGCCTTGTCGCGCGCCTGCTCGTGGGACTCTGTCGATGCCTTCACGTAGGTGCCGATACCACCATTCCATAGAAGATCCACCGCTGCTGTCAGCATCGCGCGGATCATGTCGTTCGGCGTGACACGATCGGCCTTGAGTCCGAGCATCGCCTTGACCTCGGGACTCACCTCGATCGATTTGGCCTCGCGGGCGTATATGCCGCCGCCGGGCGAGATCAGACGCGAGTCATAGTCTGACCACGAAGAGCGCGGCTGACTGAACAGCCTCGCCCGCTCCGCGAACGAGCCGGCGGCATCCGGCGAAGGATCGAGAAAGATATGCTGATGGTTGAATGCACCGAGAAGACGTATACCCGGTGACAAGAGCATACCGTTGCCGAACACATCACCGGACATATCACCGATGCCGATGACGGAGAATTCGCTGGACTGGGTATCCACGCCGAGTTCGCGAAAATGCCGCATCACCGATTCCCAGGCACCGCGCGCGGTGATCCCCATCGCCTTGTGGTCGTACCCGGCAGACCCCCCTGAGGCAAACGCATCGCCGAGCCAGAAGCCGTAGTCGGCGGACACCTGGTTGGCGATATCGGAGAAGGTTGCGGTTCCCTTGTCAGCCGCAATCACCAAGTAAGGATCGTCCGCGTCATGCCGCACCACACCCGGCGGCGGCACCACGGCACTGCCGTTCAGGTTGTCGGTAATGTCGAGCATGCCGCGCAACAGCGTTTTGTAACAGGCGACGCCATTCTCCATCCGCTGTTCGCGACTGTCTGCAGCGGAGGACTTTCGGACCACGAAACCGCCCTTGGACCCGACCGGCACGATGACGGTGTTCTTGATCATCTGCGCCTTCATCAGGCCAAGCACCTCGGTACGGTAGTCCTCCATGCGGTCGGACCACCGCAGCCCACCGCGGGCCACGCGCCCGCCACGCAGATGCACGCCCTCCATCTGGGCGGAAAACACAAAGATCTCGAACATTGGCCGCGGTAATGGCATACCGTTGACCTGACTGGGGTCGATCTTGAACGACAGATAGCTGCGCGGTGTGCCATCCACCTCCTCACGGTAGAAGTTGGTGCGCAACGTGGCGCGGATCAGGTTGAGAAAATGGCGCAGGATGCGGTCTTCATCCAGGCTCGACACCGCCTCGAGCAGCGTCTCGAACTCGGCATTGCGCCGTTCGACCTCGTCACCGGCAGCGACTTCCCCAGGGCGAAAGCGCAGCTGGAAAAGGCGGTGCAGTACCCGGACCACCTGCGGGTGGCGGTTCAGCACGCCGATGACATAGGTCTGCGTGTAGGGCACCTTGATCTGGTGCAGATAGCGGCTGTAGGCCCGAAACAGCATGGCCTGCTTCCATGCCAGCTCGGCGCGCAGCACCAGGCCGTTGAATCCGTCGTTGTCGATCTCCCCATCCCAGGCCTTGACGAAGGTGTCGATGAAGAGCTGCCGGGTCGCCGCCGTGACCTCACCGGCACCAGCGGACCTGCGCGTAGCGAAGTCATGGATCCAGACCTCCCCCGCAGCATGCCGGATCCGGTACGGCCGTTCGCCGAACACATTCAACCCCATGTGTTCCAGAACCGGGATGACCTGCGACAGCGATACCGCCTGCCCCGGCGAATAGAGACGCACGTGGATATGCTCGGTCTTCTCGACCATCGGGTGGTAAAGGTGCACGACCAGGCGCCTGTGCTTACGTGCACGCTCGATGCGTTCGATGTCGCTGACGGCGATACGCGGATGGTAGTCCTCGCGATAGCCGCCGGGAAAAGCTGCCGCGTATTCGTGCAGATAGCGCGCCGCCATTGCCTCGTCCACCTGGCTGAACAATGCCGCACGCAGGCCGTCCTGCCAGGTGATCGAGGCCTCCACAACGCGATCCTCGAGTTCCGCGAGGTCGTAAACGGGCTCTGAACCCGCCGGGATGCGCACCACGAAATGAATACGTGCCAGGATGGACTCCGAAAACTGCGTCTCGAACACCACATCGGTTCCGCCCAGTACCTCGACCAGGATCGCCTGGATGGCGATGCGTACCTCTCGGCTGTAACGTTCGCGCGGCAGATATACAAGGCAGGTGAAGAAACGGCGGAACGGGTCCGGAATGACGAACAGGCGGGTGCGCTGGCGCTCCTGCAGGCCGAGCACCCCCAGCGTGGTTGACAACAGGTCGTCGACACTGATCTGGAACAAGGTATCGCGTGGGAAATTGTCCAGAATGTTCGCTACAACACGTCCGGAGTGGCTGTTCGGCGATAGCTGGGCACGCTCGAATACGGCCTCGATCTTCCTGCGCAGCAGTGGGATCTGGCGTGGCGGCATGCTGTACGCCCCGGAAGCGAACAAGCCGATCAGGCAATGCAGCCCGACGACCTTACCCTGCTCGTCACGCTGCTTGATCGCCACACAATCCAGGTACGCCGGCCGGTGCACACTCGAGCGGGCATTGGCCTTGGTAATCAGCAGATCGAAACTGAAGCCCGGCAGATCGACCCCGACGCCGGACACCCAGCTCTCGGCACGTGCCCGCGCCTCCTGACCACCACGCAGGACACCAAGCCCGGAACCCTCGACGAAGTGCAGGGCAGCACCGTCCACGCCATTCAGCGCAAACTGGCAGGACGCAATAAACAGAAAATGATCGTTGATCATCCAGTTGAGGAAAGCACGCGCCTCGGCCGTATCCGGACAGCTGTCGTTTTGCGCACCGTGCGTGCCGAGTTCCTGCTCGATCTTCTCCGCCAGAAGCTTCATCTTCAGCCAGTCCGACGTCGCCAGCGACACGTCGCCTATGACACCGACCACCAGCTGCTGCAGGTCTGCCAGGGCCTCGTGCGGCTGGCGCTCGACGTGCAGTTGGATGACGGCTTCACACGAACTGAGTTCGCCGGCCGACTTGGTATCCTGCAGCGCCTTGAGCGTGCCGTTGCTGTCACGCGAGACACCGAACACCGGATGGATGGTGAGCTTGATGGCAAGCCCCCGCTGGTTCAGCGCCGCGGAGATCGAATCCACCAGAAACGGCATATCCTGCGCGACCACCTCGACAATCGTGTCGCGGCTGCGCCAGCCATGCTCTTCCTGGTCCGGGTTGTAAACGCGAACTTTCGCCTCACCCAGGCGCCGCTCGCGCATCAGCCGCCAGTGTGCGACCAGCGCGCCGAGCAGGTCCTGCGGATCGTGTTCCTCCAGATCTGAAGGAGATATGTGACGATAGTAGGCATCCAGCAACTGTTCGACCTGCGCGGCGTCGAACCTGCCCGCGCCGTCGGGCGGATTGGCCGCCAGCAGCTTGCCCAGTGTCTGGATCAGGCGATCGCCCTTATCTTTCGACATGTTTCCCTCGAATGGATGTCACTGCCCTTGCGGTTTCACGTCGCGCACGCCTCGCATCGCCTCGACACGGTTCGTACTGCACGTGAAGTGCGGCAGCTTTCTCTGGTAAGGGTAGTAAACGGGAGCTCGAACAGTTCACGATCAGCCGTCACGGTGCCAAATTTTCCGGCACAGCGCCGCCGGCGATCGGCTCAATCGCCGAGTACGGTGCGGTTGCGTCCCAGCCGCTTGGCACGGTAAAGCGCCTTGTCGCAGCGGCCGATGAATTCCTCGATCGGCTCGCCGATGCGATAGCACGCCACACCGACCGAGACGGTAACCGCACCGAGCGACTCCTTGGAGCCACTGCGTCGCAGACGCACCATCTCCAGCGTGCCACGGATGTTTTCCGCCACGGTGAAGGCATTGGTGATGCGAGTGCCGGGCAGGAGAATTGCAAACTCCTCGCCGCCATACCGGGCGAGGAAATCGCTGCGGCGGGTCAGTTTGCTGATCTGCTTCGAAAACTCGCTCAGGACCTTGTCGCCAACCATATGACCATGGGCGTCGTTGATACGCTTGAAGTGATCGATATCGAGCAACAGCAGGCAGAAGCCGTCGTCCAGGCCATCGATCTCGGCCATCAGTTCGTTCAGCCGGCGGTCAAAGGCGCGCCGGTTGTGCAGCCCGGTAAGACTGTCGATCGCCGCCTCTCGCCGTGCGTTCGTCAGTTCCTGCTTGAGCTTGCTCATCTCCTCCGCGGTCGAGGTCAGTTCGGACTCGAATTGGTGGGAAAAAACGACAAACTGCCTCGTCTCACCGAGGATAGACGCTGCGGCGGCCAGGATCTCGCTGGGTTTCTGGGTCTCGGCCAGGCGGTCAATCTGCTTGGCCACGGCCTCGTTGGTCAGCGAGGTCTTGCCCGCCACATCCACCAGCGCCCCGATCACCTGGGCGACCATCGCGACCAGTTCCTTACGGATATCCTCGATCAGGGTCTCGCCGGCCACGCTGAAAAACCGCTGGAACAGCGCGATGGCGTCTTCCTTGTCCAGCGCACCGTGCTGTTTGAGCAGATCGTCGACCTCCTTGTTGAGGCGAACGTTCTTGCCGGCAATATAGTTGTAGAACAGCGTGTAATAGAGGGGCGCCGGGGCAACACTGAGTTTGCCGAGCAGCGACAGCGCCTGGCGCAGGTGCTCGGCGGCCTGGTCGGCCGATTCCACGTCGAACATCAACGACGAGGACTTCTCTTCCACGTGTTTCTCCGCGTTCAAATCACTCATCTAATGACACAACCGTAGCAATTGATACTGTCCGCCCAGACCCCCCGGTTCGCGACAGCGATCGAAACCGCGGACTCGGCGTTCCAATAGATAGCGGCAACCGCGAAAAAAAATAAACCCGATCCCTGCCGGCGATAAATTTCTCAATCTGCGCCAGAATCGGGAGGTATTGGATACCCAAAGCAGACCTGTGCGTTCGATGACTGAATATTAGCCCCACATGCGAAATACTCTGGAAAAACTGACGCCGTCGGCATTCCCGCAGATCCATCGCGGCCGATTGCATACGCTGCAGGTCAACCTCGGTTACCGCTGTAACCAACAGTGCCTGCACTGTCACGTGGCCGCGGGGCCGAACCGACCAGAGACCATGTCCGCCGAGATCGCCGACCTGGTGATTGAAACCCTGCGGACACGGTGCTTCGTGTCCCTCGACCTGACCGGCGGCGCACCGGAGCTGAACGCACAGTTCAGGCGCCTGGTGACTGCCGCGCGGACCCTGGACATTGACGTGATTGATCGCTGCAATCTGACGGTCCTGCAGGAACCCGGGCAGGAGGACCTCGCGGAATTCCTTGCCGCCAACAGGGTCGAGGTGGTTGCGTCGCTTCCGTGTTACCTCGAGGACAACGTCAATCGGCAGCGTGGCAAGGGGGTGTTCGATCGCAGCATCGCCGCACTCCGGTCGCTCAATGCCCTTGGCTATGGCGACCCCGCGGGAGACCTGTACCTCAACCTCGTCTACAACCCGCAGGGGCCGGTCCTGCCGCCGCCACAATCCAGCCTGGAAAGCGACTATCGCAGGGTACTCGGAGACGGTCACGGCGTCCGCTTCAATCAGCTGCTGGCGCTGGCGAACCTGCCGATCCAGCGTTTTGGCAGCACCCTGCTGTCGCACGGCCAGTTCGACGACTATGTCAGCCTGCTCAAGCAGGCGCACCGCGACGAGAACCTCGACCAGGTGATGTGCCGTTCGCTGCTGTCGGTCGACTGGCAGGGCTACCTGTATGACTGCGACTTCAACCAGATGCTGGGCCTGGGCCTGCAGCAGACAGACAAGCCACGCCCGCATCTGCGAGACCTTCCACGACTCGCCCTGGCCGGCAATCCGATCGTGGTCGCGGATCACTGCTACGGCTGCACCGCCGGACAGGGCTCAAGCTGCGGTGGAGCGCTGCAGGATGCAGGCTGACCCGCGACTCTCGGTCATCGTCCCGACACTCGACGAGGCATCGTGCGTTGCCGGGCTGCTCGGCGACCTCGCGCCGCTGCGCGCATCGGGTCATGAACTGATCGTGATCGACGGTGGCAGCACCGACAATACGGTCGGTATCGCTGCGCCATTGGTCGATCGCGTGATCAGCGCCGAACGTGGACGGGCCCTACAGATGAACGCCGGGGCCCATGTCGCGACCGGCGATATCCTGTGGTTCCTGCACGCCGATACACGGGTCGCAGCCGACGCCGCGCAACGACTGATCGACGCGTGTGCGAACGACCATGCCGTATGGGGCCGCTTCGACGTGAGCCTGGCGGGGGCAACACCTCTGTTGCGTGTCGTGGCGGCAATGATGAATCTGCGCTCACGGCTGACCGGCGTGGCCACCGGCGACCAGGGCATTTTCGTCGCTCGCGAACAATTTTTGGCCGGCGGCGGTTTCCCGGCGATCCCATTGATGGAGGACATCGCCCTGAGCAAGATCCTGCGTCGCCTGGCCCGGCCCGCCTGTATCCGGCATCCCCGCCTGCAGACGTCGGGCAGGCGGTGGGAAAAGCACGGAGTCATCCGGACCATCCTGCTGATGTGGCGGCTACGCCTGGCCTACGCCCTCGGCACGCCACCGCAGAAACTGGCCAGGCGCTACCCGTGACCGCGCCGCGGCCAAGACGACATCTCCTGGTATTCGCCCGCGATGCCGCCCAGGGGCCGGTGAAAACCCGCCTGGCCCCCGCAGTCGGCATGGCCGGCGCCACCGCGGTGTACCAACGCATGCTGTGCGATACCCTGGCCACGGCCAGCACGGTAACAGCGCAAACCCTCACCCTGTGGATCGACCATCCCGTACCGTCGGCACCCTTGCGCGCGCTCGCCGGTCGTTTCGCGATGCCGATCGGGATTCAGTCCGGGCCGGATCTCGGCGCGCGCATGTACCGCGCCCTTGCATCTGCGCTCGGGTCCACACCCGGCGGCGGCGATTGCGCGGTACTGATCGGCAGTGACTGCCCGGAGTACGACGCACCGTATCTTGAATCGGCATTCGCCGCGCTCGACACCCACGACGCCGTGCTCGGTCCGGCCGCCGATGGCGGCTATGTGCTGATCGGCCTCCGCCGCGCGGTGCCCGTGATTTTCGACGGGGTGGCCTGGGGCACCGACCAGGTCCTGCAGGCCACCCGTCAACGTCTGCGCACCCTTGGTTGGAGTTGGTATGAACTGCAGACACGTCGGGATGTCGACGAGCCCCGCGATCTGCAGCACTTCCCGCACCTGGCCGCCGTGGCCGATGTGAACCGGCGTTGCCTATCCGACTGATACCGGACCTTCCGGTCACGGTTTGCGGGTTAAACTGCGTCGCAACCACGCTGATTCCGTCGACACCGACGCACAACCCTGGGACCTTGTCTTGAACTGGATCGATCGCCAACCCATCGCCCTGTTTCTCATCGCCGCCCTGACCCTCGGTCTCGCACCCTTCGTGCCCGAACCACACGTCTGGGAAAAACTCAAAATGCTGGCATCCGGAGAACTCACTCGTCCGCTCGACATCTTCGACCTGTTGCTGCACGCGGCACCCTGGGCCCTGCTGGCGCTGAAACTGCAGCGCCACCGTGCACAAAGTGGCAGCGCCGGGTGACCACCCGTCGGTCGTTGCTGTTCGTCTACAACGCAGACAGCGGTATGTTCAACACGCTGGCCGACATCGGCCACAAGCTGTTTTCGCCACAGACCTATGAATGCGCCCTGTGTGCGCTTACCCACGGCTATTTTCGCGAACGCGATCAGTGGCGCGACTTCGTCGAATCGTTGGACTGCGAATGCCGGTTTCTGCACCGTGATCAATTCACCGCGCTATACCCGCAGTTATCGTCACCCCTGCCAGCTGTGTTCACGCTGGATGGGGATCAGCCCACATGCTGCGCCGATGCCGACAGCATCGCTGCCTGCAGCGACTTGTCCGCACTGCAGCAAATGCTGCGCGACCGCTGCTGCCACGCCGCTGAGGGTGGAAAGGCGCCGGCTGGCACGTGACTTGAAAGCGCATTCTGCAGTTAATAACTAAAATTAACTTATACTTTTAACACATTGTGTTTCATCACGTTTTATACACTTCTACCCATTTCTAGATACGACAACTCTCCTTGCGACAGCTCGACACAGGCACGAACCAGGGACCCTGGTTGTTCCTGCCCCCTCCGCGTGAACCGCATCGCGCCACCGGTACCAGACTGGCGTTAAACTGCTACCGCCACATCCAAGACATCGCGCAGACCGTAAACCAGAACAAGGAATTCGTGCCGTGAGTACGCGACAGCTTCCCAGTGTTGAATTAATCCAGGGCACCCCGCAGTCACCACCCATGGTTACCGGGCGCAGCCAACGCTGGAAGGTGTTTTTCAGTGTCCTTGTTCTGGCGCTGGCCGTCGGGCTTGCCATCGTCTACGGCCGCTCGCCGGTCTACCGCGCTGTCGCCTCGGTACTGACGGTGAAGCCCAAGGCGGTCGACGCGCGCAGCGCCGAGGCCGATACCGAGCACGTGGCGATCCAGGGCCGCCTGCTGATGGGCGAGGATCTGCTGAGCCGCCTGTCGCGGCGCCTGGCCGCCGAAGGGGACGACACAACCGGCATGGACCAGCTGCGCAGTGTGCTGGCGGTAGTACCGGTGCCCGAGACAAACCTTCTCGAATTGCGCGCCGAAGGCGAGCATCCCGAGCGACTGCAGCAACTGGTGAACCGTTGGGCCGAGTCCTACGAGGAATTCCGTGCCGAGGAGATCGAGGCCGCGAGCGGCCGCACCACGGCCGAACTGGAAGACCAGCAGGTGCAGCTGCAGGCACGTATCGATGCCGCCCGGGCCGAGCTGCAATCGTTTCGCGAGGCCAACGACATCGTAAGCCTGGAACGGGGCGAGAACAGCAGCCTCGCCAAGCTCAAGGGCCTGAATGACTCGCTGAACAAGGCACAAGAGACACTGATCGCCGCCCGCGCCCGCAAGACCGCGATCGACGAGGCGATCGCGCGCGGCGAAACGGTGGTCCCGAGCGAGCAGAAGGCGGAGATCGCCAAACTGCAGCTCGGCGTGCAGCGCGGACAGATCCGCCTCGCGGAACTGCGGCAACGCTATACACAGGTCTACATCGACCGCGATCCGGTACTCAAGAGCCTGCCCGGCGAACTGCGCGCGATGCAGGACGAACTCGCGCATGCGATACGGCTCGCGCGCACGACGGTCAGCGACGAGGCGCAGCAGGCAGTCGAGGCAGCGCTCGTGTCGGTCGCGGCACTGGAGCAGCAACTCGTCGACCACCAACGCGATGTGCAGCTGTTCAACGACCGTTTCAAGGAATTCAAGGCGCTGGAGGAAAACCTCACCCGGCTCGACACGCTGCATGCCGATAACCAACAGCGGCTGGCGCAGATCCAGGTCAGCAACTTCAAAAAATACCCGCCGATCCAGGTCGTCGAGTGGGCGCGCATCCCGGCCGCCCCGATCTATCCCGATTACGATCGTGACCTGCTGATCGCAATCGCCGCCGCGCTTGGACTGGCACTGTTCGTGACCTGGCTCGTGGAATACCTTTCCGGTCAAGCCGCGTCACCAAGCGGCACCCCGTATCTCGGCGTACGGATCCACCACACCGATCAGTTGCAAGGTCCGCAGACGGGCGACAGCCGACTGATCGATCACCCGGGAAGCCAGCCGGATGCGCTCGCGGCGCCGCCGCCAAACCTGCCGGTATTGCCGCGGGAACTCGCGGTCGCAGAGGTCAGTGCCCTGATGGGCGCCATCGAGCCGACGACCGCCGCCTACGCGACACTGCTGCTGTCCGGGGTGTCACCTTACGAACTGCCGTTGCTGCATGCCGGCTGCTTCAACGACGACCAACGACAGATCAGCGTCCCGGGCGCCGGCCGTCGTGAGGTCGTGATCAGCGCCCGTGCCTGGCAACGGCTGCAGGACATACTCGGCAACCTGGACGAGGCGCGCATGAGCCTGCCCGTTGCGGAGATCGATAGCCACCTGCGCGCCGGCGCCCAAGGCGCACGACTCGCCGACCCGGGGAGCATCAACGCCCTCGCCCTGTGGCACACCTATGTCGTGTTCCTGATTCGTCAGGGTGTCGATGCATCGGCATTGGCCCAACGCGTCGGCGCCGTGCCACCCGAGGTACTTGCAACCCTGATGCACTATGCGCCGCCGGACGGCAACCGCCCGCCGGGCAGCATCGAATTCACCCACCCCGCCCTGTGACCCGCGGCGACAGCCCTCACGCGCCGACTGCCAATACCAGCCGCAACACGCTGAATTCTGCCGGACGCAGCAGGGCCACGCCGACCTCGACGAGCAGTCGCGACTGTTCGATATCGTGCGCGCTCATGGTGTCATCCCCGCAGCGGACGAAAAACGCCTGCGACAACTTGCCGCCGTGCAGCGCCCCGGCACGCCACTGCGCAATCAGGAAAGCCTCAAGCTGCTGGCGCACCGCCTCCCACAGCGGCTCGTCGTTCGGCTCGAACACCACCCAACGAAGCCCCTGTGTGATCGATACCTGCAACTGGTCCATGTAGCGACGGGTTGCAACGTAGCGCCATTCCGGATCGGCCGTCAGGGTCCTGGCGCCCCATACCACGCAGCCACGCCCGGCGAACTCGCGCAGGCAGTTCACGCCCGCGGGGTTGAGCATCTCCAATGCAGCACCGTCCACCGCCCGCGCCAACCCACCGGCCGAACGTAACGACAGGTTGGCCGGCGCCTTCCACACGCCGTATTCCGCATCGCTGCGCGCATAAAGCCCGCACAGGAATCCGGATGGAGGCAGATTCAATTCAGGGGTGCCGGCTGCCCGCACCCAGGGGTAGTAGGTGACCGCGCGCGCCGACTGCCAGCGCGCACTTGCGGCCCTGGCATCGACCGGGCCCAGGGCCGGCGCCAGGTCGAGCACTGCCAGGCGAAACGCTCCGGGTACGGCCGTGCATGCGAGCAACGCGTCGGCGATGGCTTCGCCGTCGCCGAATACCGAACTACCGGGTGCGGCAATCAGCGACACATCGGCCGGCACGGCCCTCAACGGCTTCGCATACGCTGTGCCGGCTGGCGGCGCCCCGTCACTGCCACCGCTCAGTTGCACCCGGCGAACAAGTCGCCCGGACGGGTCCGCGGCGATGCCGGCAAAGATCGCCGCATGCGCACCGCCCGCATCGAGCCGTGTACCAGTCCTCAACGCAAACGGCTGCGTCAACCTGGCCTCGCGGCCGGCCGGCTTCTCGGCCAACACCCGCCCGACCCAATCGGGATGCCGGCGATCGAACGCCAACCCCGGGTACTCGAAGCGTTCACCGTCGGCGTCGACAAATGAAGCATCCATGGTGACCAGCGACGGCCGAAATTCCAGCAGTTCGCGGGTTTTCAGCGACACCGAATTGCCTCTTGGCACGCGCTGCCAACGCTTCTTCTCCTTCACGAACCACGCCAGGCCATCGGCGCTAACGGCGAGACTGCCGGTCGCGGCCCCGGCCAGGGCCGCCGCATCTGCGACCCGCCGCACCTCGGTGAACCTGGCCTCTGCATTCCCCAAGTCACCCCTGAAACGTGCCACACAGCTCAATGACAGCGACTTGTCCGTTCCACGCGCGGTCAACCTGAACCTTGCCTTGCGGGCACCGGCGCCCGTCACGCGAGCCACATACAGCTGTCGACCGCCTTCGGCGAAGAACGCACGCACCGCGTGTGCGATGTAGTTGACGTTGACAGCCCGAGGCGCCGCTGGGCCGAAGTCAAGATCGGCCGCACTGCCGTACCAGCGCTCGAAATCCGTGTACTGCGTGATCTGTAGCGCCTTGTTCCTGCGGCCGCGCCGTGTCGGTCCGACAAACAACGCGGCACCCACATCGACCGGCCGTATCACCTGATCACGTGATACCAGCTCTTTGGCATAGCTTCCGGGCACACTGTATTCCGGCAATTGAACCTCCCTGCGGGCGCCACCATGGCCCACCGTCTGTGCATCGATTATGGTCGATGATCGTCCGTTGGCGCTGCATTGTGCCGATACAGTCACAGTCCGATGGCTTCCAACACAGCGTTGGCCTGCGGGTGTTCGGGTGCTTTCTCGGGTTGACGGGGCAGGTATCGTTTCGGAGACTGCAACCAATACCGCAATCCGCACAGCAGACATGCAAGCCGAGATGACAGCAACCGCAACCACAGGGGAATCATCCTCGCGACAACCCTACGGCCTGGTATTCAGCCTGCTGGTACTGTTGATCTTCGTCGAGACGATGACGGTGTTTGCGGTCCTGGCGTCACAACGCATGACGACCGAGAGGGCGCTGCAGCAATACACCAACGAACTGCTCAGGGACGTAGTCGACGAGACCCGCGAAAATGCCGCCGGCTACCTGAGACAGGCGCGGGACAGCGTCCTGCTGACCACGGGTGTCATGGAGGCCGGGCTGCTGTCAGCGGATGAACCCGCGCCGCTCGAACGCTACTTACTCGAACAGCTGCGGATCATCCCGCAGATCGACGCCCTGTACTTCGGTGACACCACGGGGCGATTCGTATTCAGCAAACGCAACAGCAACGATTCCAGGAGCCCCTACCTGAGCAAGATCGTCCAGCCATCCCTCGAACCGGAGCAACGCGTCACCCTGATCCATCGTGGCCACGACTTCACCGAGACCGCGAAGAGCAACGATCCCGACGACACGTTCGATCCGCGACTGCGGCCGTGGTTCAACATGGCGCGCGCGGAGAAACGCGAGATATGGACAGACCCGTACATCTTCTACACATCGCGTCGTCCCGGACTCACCGTAGCGGCTGCGATACGCGGTGACGACGCCAAGATACTCGGCGTCGTCGGCGCTGACATCGAACTGTCCGCACTGACGGATTTCCTGCGTCAGCAACGTATCGGCGCTACGGGCGCGGCTTTCGTCATGCACAGCAACGGCGACGTGCTGGCGCATTCTGATGCCACCGGCCTGGCGCAACTCGACGAGTCGGGAGCTGTGCGTCTGAAGAAACTCGCCGATCTCGACGTCGTGACCGCCCTTGCTGGCGCCCGCCTGGACGCACGCTACCCCGACCTGGGTGCATTGCAACACACCTTTCACGACCGATTCATGATCGGTGAACAACGCTACCTCAGCATGTTCATGCCACTGCTGACACAGGGCGGCGACCAGTGGGTGATGGGTGTCTACGCCCCCGAAGACGAGTTGGCACAAAAAATCCGCAAGGGACAGCGCGAAAGTATCTTTCTGGGCGCTGCGGTCAGCGTGCTGGTAATGACGGCCGCCATCCTGATCGGCCTTATCGCGTTGCGTCCTTCGCGGGCACGGCAACGCTGACGCCGTGTTGGAATCGCCGAGGGGCCCGGCCCCTACTCCGAATAGTTAACGCGTGGCGCACTATTCGTCGCGTTTGAGCAACGACTCCAGTCCTTCGAACGGCCGATGGGTAACCTGCTTCGAGTCTCCACCGGCATCGGCCTTGCCTCCGCGCGCCATGTGTTCCTCGTAGCGCTGGTGCTCATTGTCGTGACAATACAGACACAACAATTCCCAGTTGCTGCCATCGGCCGGGTTGTTGTCATGGTTGTGATCACGATGATGCACCGTGAGTTCACGCACATTGGTGTGGGTAAAGCTGCGCCCACAACGCCCGCACACCCAGGGATAGAGCTTCAGCGCCCGTTCCCGGTAACCCTTCTCGCGCTCGTCACGGGCGCGCCGTGCCTCGGCCACGACACGATCGAGTCTGTCATTCCGAGGTCCGCTACCTTGCGGACCACCCGGCGGCTTCCGTGTTGACATCGCGCAGCACTCCCGTCACATGACGTTTCTCAGTTTAGTACCGATCAACAGTGGCCGGTCGCACAGACTGCCTCAGCGGCCCACCTGGATATTCGCCTTGGCCAGCATGGCATCGACCTCGGTCTCGGCGATCAGCCAGTCCTCACGTTCGTCACTCAGAAAGCCCTTCGATTCACCGCGCAGGTAAGCAGCCTCGGCGACCATCTGGCGACGATCTGCCGCACTGATCCGCCGTATCTCGGGCTTGGCTGGCGCAGCCGCCGCACTGGCAACCGCTTTGCCTGCCACTTTCTTTGCCGGCTTCGCCGGGGCGGCCTTGACCGTCGACGGCCTGGCCACAGCTTTCTTCTTCGCGACCTTCTTGGCCGCAGGCTGTTTGACTGGCTGCTTCTTGGTGCTGGCCTTTTTCGACACTGCCTTCCTGGGCGTTACTGCTTCCTTCACCGTTGTCGGTGCAGCTGACTTGGTGGTGGTTTTCTTGGTGGTCTTGGCCATGAGTACCCTCGTATTGCCTTTGAACCAGGATGCCCCCGATGCGACGCAACGGGTAAGAATCGAACCTGCCTGGAACGAGATGCGTAATTTACGCATTTTCAGTCCGGTTGGAAGAGCACACGCAGGTTTTGTTGTCCGACCGCCTTTCCGGCGCCGACCGGGAGCCTCGTCAGGAAGGCAGCAGACCGATGTCCTCCAGCTGCGGCAGCGCCTGCTGCGAAACACCCTGCAACTCGCCGCACATCCCCAGCATGTTCGTGGTGATGCGCTCCAGCTGAGCCTCTCGCTTCTTCCACAGTCGCTGCATGGCGCTCTTTTCTTTTTCAAGGTCGTCACGCATCTGCTGGTAGGCATCGACGACCGCCCTCACTTTCTGCGCAAACTGCGCGCTGGTGATGTAACTGTACAGGGCCTCCATCGACTCGCCCTTGCCGGCAGCGATGGCCTTTTGCCGTTGTGACTCGATCAGCACCGTGCGCAATGCCTCGGCCAGCGCCTTGACCAGGTCGGGCCGGACCAGCCAGACACCCTCGTGCATGACCATTGGCTGGTCGATCCCGGCCGGAAAGGCGGTGCTGACGAGAACCGCGAGTTCGCCACCTGCCGACTGCTGATCGTCCTTCAGCTTGGCCACCCAGGCATTCGACCAGTTCTCCGCGCGCTTGCTTTCCCACACGATACGGCCGCAGGCGGCGCCCGACCGAAGCCGCACGGTCTGGATCACGTCGGCACCGCGGGCGCCCTTCTTCACGGGTTCGATGCCATCGTAGGGAAATGCCGTGGCCAGGAGTCCCTCGATCTCCAGTTCGAGTACCTCGCCCTGCAGTTGCTGCGAGCCCTGTTCCAGCTTGCGCTTGAGGTCTTCGTTGGCCTTCTGCGCATCATCGATCTTCTTGCGCCACTCGGCCTCACGCAGCCGATACGCCTCGGCCTCGGACTCCTTGATGCGTCGGCTCTCGGCGTCGACCTTGCGCTGTACCTCGAGCGCCAGTTCGCGTTGCTGTTCCTCCAGCGCCGCCTTCTCGGTGCGCAGTGCCATTTCCGTCTCACGGTAACCGGCGAGCTTCTTGTCCTTCAGCGCGAGTTCGGCCTGCAGGGCCTGAGCCTGCTCGGTGCTGTCACGGCGCGCCTCCTCGATCGCACGCTGCGCGCTGGCCTCCAGCTGTGCCCTGGCCTTCGCCTGCTCCGCTGCGCTTTGCGCCAGCTGTGCCTGCAGTTGTGCGATCTGCTCGCCGAAACGCCGTGACGCCGCACGGTCGGCATCCGCCACCAGGGTCTCGCGCAGCTGCCGGCGTTCGCCCTCAAGCCTGGTCTCGTATTCGGACTCGTAACGCTCGATCAGCTGATGGGCAATCGCATCCTGCAGCATGAATTCCTTGCCGCAATGTGGGCAGGCCACCGTATCGAAGGCATCGACGATGATCTTCTTGGTCATGCTGGAACCCTTCTGTCGCTGTGCAGGTGCCGGACAGCCATTGCCTTACATCGCCCGGCTGGACGTGCAGGCAACCCGCTGCAATTCATTCGGGCCGTAGCCGGTACACTTCGTCAAACAGGTCTTCGAGCAACGGATGGTGACCACGCAGCCCATCGATAACCTGTTTCGCCCAGTCGAAATAGGCCTGGCGCCTCTCTGTTTCCCAGCCGGCAGGCGGATTCGTGGCGACATCGCGCAGATTGCAGATCTTGTCTGCCAGCTTCACCGCCCGCGCCTCGCGCGACAGGTTCGGCGCTTTGTCGATCTGCGCCTGTTTGCAGGCCGACCGGCCGAGCGCCTTGTCGTCCGTGACCTCGTTGACGATTGTGCAGATCACCGCACCGAACACGGCCTGGATCTCTTCGCTGGTGGTCTGGGTATCTTCGATGGTGTCATGCAACACCGCCGCCACCAGCGTGGCCAGATCGGTCACCCCGCCCTCGTGAACCAGCAGATCCACCAGTGCGACAGGATGGTTGATATAAGGCGAAGCGGCCTCGTCCTTGCGGCGCTGGTCCTTGTGCTTGGTTGCGGCAAACGCGATCGCTCTTACCAACAGAGACAAATCGTTCTCGTTCAAGCTTTCCTCCCCAGCACCCGCACCGGGTGCATATCCCTTGTCGGCGATTAAACTGCGTTCAGCCATCTTTTTCAAAGTATCGGCACCGCCAGGGGAAAAGGGACTGCACAGATGCCGCGAATGCTCTCGAAATCACAGGTCCTCGCCTCGCGCCAATGCCAGCGCCGGCTCTGGCTGGAAGTCCACCGTCCGGAACTGCGTGATATCGACAGCGCCATGCTACAACGCCTGCGACAGGGGCACCGACTCGAAAAGGTCGCGCATGCGCTGCATCCGGACGGCGTCCTGATCGGCCGCGACATCCCGCTGCACAAGGCATTGCAGGCGACCGCCGACCATCTGCAGCGGATACCGTACACGCCCCTGTTCGAGGCGACATTCAGCGCGCATCAGGTGCTGGTGCGCGCCGACATGATCAGGCAGACCGATGCGGGGCGGACCCTCACCGAGATCAAGTCCTCGACACGGGTCAAGCCGTACCACCTGATCGACTGTGCGATCCAGCATTGGGTGATCGATGCCGCCGGCTACCCGGTCAGCAAGACGCTGCTGGCACACATCGACCGCCGCTTTCACTACCGTGGCGACGATGACTACGCAGGATTGCTGCGCCATGTCGATGTCAGCGAACGCGTCGAGGCGTTGCAGCGCGAGGTGCCGCAGTGGGTGGTTGCCGGCCTCGATACCCTCGACATGCCCAAAGAGCCCGCGATCGACGTCGGCCCCCATTGTACCGATCCGATGGCCTGCCCGTTTCGCCACCATTGCCAGCCGGATGGCACCGAGTACCCGGTCAATCTGCTGCCGGGTGGCGGCCACATCGTCGCGCAATTGCAGGCCGAAGGGATCGCCGATGTGCGCGACATCCCCGAAGGACGGTTGCACAAGGTGCTGCAGGAGCGTGTACGAATTGCCACGATCAGCGGCAGACCTTATGTCGGTCAGGCAATCGGAGCCACCCTGCGCACGTTACCCTACCCCCGGTATTATCTCGATTTCGAGACCACCCAGTTCGCCGTCCCGCGTTGGCCGGACACCCGTCCTTATGAACAGCTGCCGTTTCAGTGGTCGTGTCACATCGAACCGGAAGCGGGTGAACTCGGGCATGCGCAGTTCCTCGACACCACGGGCGAATCACCGATGCGCGCCTGCGCGCAATCGCTGCTTGACGCCCTGGGTGACACCGGCCCGGTGTTCACCTACAGCCCGTTCGAAAAGACCGTGATTCACCGCCTGGCAACGCGGTTTCCCGACCTCGGCCCGCGGTTGCGTAGCCTGGCGGAGCGCCTCTATGACCTGCTGCCATTGATCAGGGCGCACTACTACCATCCGGCGATGAAAGGCTCGTATTCGATCAAGGCGGTACTGCCAACCATCGCTGCCGACCTCAACCACGAGGCACTCGGCGACGTGCACGACGGCGTAGGCGCACAGATCGCCTACGAGGAACTGATCGGGAAAACGACCGGTCTGTCGAGCAAGGCATCACTCGCCGATGCACTACGGCGCTACTGCGCGCTCGACACGCTGGCGATGGTCGAAATAGTGCGGTTTTTCGAGCCTGCCAATTCCGCCCGGAACTAGCCCGCAAAACGGCAGGTCTTTACCGGGTGCCCCGAACCTGCAGTTCCAGGATGACCGTCCGGCGTGCAATCATCGCCGTTGATGCATTTTTCGGCGCGCCTTGTCTTTGCGTCCCGCAAGAGGTCAGACTATATGCTTCATCCTCATCTTCTCCTGCGACAGGAGAAGGAATAAGAGGCTAGGCTGTCTTTCTCGATTTCCGCACCTTGGGTATTGCAACCGTGTATCTCGGAACCAGCTCTGCGCAGGCACGCCGGCCACCAGGCCGGGCATGGTCCGCTCCGTGGCGCCAGGTTGCACCGGGTGCGCGACCGCTGCTCATCTTTGTGCTGCTGCTCCTCGGCAGCGTGCTGGGCCTGCCGGCCATGGCGGTTGACAGGGCCGGGGCCGCACCGATCACCCTCGACACCATCGCCGCGCAACGCAGCGAAATCGAGCAGGCCGGCAGCCTCACCGATGAACAGAAGAAGCAGGCATCGGCCAAGCTCGACGAGGCGCGCGCCCTGCTCGAAGAGTCCAGACGCTATGAGGCGCAGACGCAGGCGCTGAAGACCAGGATCCGGGAGATGCCGGAAAAACTGGCCGATCTGCAGAAGGGCGCGCCACTGCGACAACTGCAGCTGCGCATCGAGGACATTGCACCCTGGACGATCGCCCAGCTGGAGGTGGTGCTGAACGAGCGCCAGCAGCGACTGCGGGAATTACAGGCCAATTTGGATGAAAAGGATCGCGAGGTCGCGGCCTATGTGGCCTTCGCCCGCACCGGCGTCAGCGAGATCACAAAACTCCAGGAGCGACTTTCCGACCCGGTGCTGTCGGCGCCCGGAGCAGCGATCGGTGGCACCGCGGACGGTCTGAGCGAAACCGAACAAACCCGGCAGAAAGCGCGTGCCCTGATGCTCAAGGCCAATCTCGCGCTGCTGACACTGCAACAGCAGAACCTCAACGTCATCTCCGAAGTGACCCAGCTGGATCGCGACCTGGCCGCCGACGAGGTAACGATACTCACCGAGCATGTCGCGCAGTTTCGTGAATACCTGCAAAAGCGCCGTCAATCGGACGCCGAGACGACAAAACAGGCGGCACTCGAGGCATTGAACGATGCCCCTTCCGCAATCGCCAAGTTGCAGCAGACCATCTCCAGACTCGCTGCAGAGCAGGCGAGACTGGTCATCCGCGAGGCCGACCTGGACCGTGAGGGCGAACGGATCAAACGTGTGACCGACGAGGTGCAACGCGACTACGAACGCATCCAGCAGATCGCCGAGCTCGGTGGCAACACGGCACAGGTCTCCACCCTGTTGCAGAAACGCCTGGTCTTTGCGCCTTCACCCAAGGCGCTCGCACAGCAGTCAATCGAGTACCAGGGGCAACTGAGCGATGCCGCTCTGCGCCAACTCGAGCTCGATGAGTTGTTGCGCGACAACCGGGACAAGAACAGCAGGGTCGCGGAACTGCTCGCGGCCAATGGCGTCGCCGGAGAGGAGACCAGGGACGAACAACGGCAAGCCGCCGCCGAGGCCGTGGCGCGCCATCGTGAGATCGTACTCGACCTGTGGAAGACCTATACGCGGTACATCGGCAAGCTTTCCACAGTCGAAGCGGCCACACGCCAGCTGCTGAGCGATACGCGGAAGTACCGCGTCTTCATCGATGACCGGTTGCTGTGGATGCCGAGCACCGAGATTGCGCCATTGAACGAGGCCGCACTGTTGCTGGACGGGGTGCGCTGGTTCATCGATCCGGACCACCTCAGCGTGCTGCTCAGTGACAGTCTGGACGTACTGACCAACAGCGGCACCTCGGTCGGTTTCTGGGTACTCGGATTGATCGTTCTGCTCGCACTGCGCAAACGTGCACGACACGGCCTGTCGACCGCCGCCGCAGCCACTCAGCGGGTCAGGACCGACAGTTTCGCCGCCACCCTGCGTGCAATCGCCGGCACACTGGTCCTGATCCTGCCCCTGCCATGGCTGTTCATCGGCGCCGGACTGCTGTTGAGCAACCAGCCAACGGTGCAGGAGTACACCGCGGTCATGGCCGTCGGACTGCAAAGTGTCGGGCAGGTGCTGTTTTTCCTTGGCACCCTGCGCAATCTCTGCCGCACAGACGGCCTGGCACGCTCACACCTGCTCTGGAACCGCACCCTGTGCGACAACCTCGGCCGGCAGGCGATCTGGCTGACGCCGCTCGCAGCGCCACTCGCCTTTCTGGCCATTGCCGGCGCTGCAGCCGTGCCCTCCGCGTTCATCCGCACCGCCGCCTCCCTGGTACCGTCAGAACAGCCAGGCGTACTGTCACTCGGCCGACTCTCGGCTATCGCCCTGATGGTGCTGCTTGCCGTCGCCGTATACCGCATCTGGCGCAAGAACGGCCCGGTGATGCTGGCGATGGCCAAGGTGCCGGACAATGCCAAGTGGGCCAACTATCACATCCTGTGGTTCGGGCCCGCGATCCTGCTGCCGCTCGGTCTGGCACTGGCAGCACTCAGTGGCTATTACTACACGGTGGCCTTTCTGAACGGAAAGGCCGGCGAGACACTCTGGTTCCTGATCATCCTGGTCCTGCTCAAGGACCTGCTGCTGCGCGGACTCTATGTCACGCAGCGCCGCCTGCGCTTCGAAGAGGCAGTGCGCTATCGCGAAGAACAGATCACACAGCGCGCCGCGTCGGCGGAGCCGGCCGCCAGCCCGGAGTCGGGCGAACTGCCGCTGGAAGAAGACAAGATCAACTATGGACAGCTCGGTGACCAGGTCCGCAAGCTGGTTCAGATCGGCTACACGATCGGTTTACTGGTTGGCCTGTGGTGGATCTGGAAGGACGTCATCCCTGCCTTCAGTTTCCTCGACAAGGTCGAGCTGCCCTTCTCCACCAACAAACTGATCGACGGCGTCAGTAAAGAGGTGCCGCTGACACTCAGCGACATGGTGGCGGGCCTGCTGCTCGGTGGCCTCGCGCTGTTCGCCGCTCGAAATATCCCGGCGCTACTCGAGCTCACCCTGTTGCAACGCCTCCCGCTCAGCCGTGCGTCGCGCTATGCGTTTACCACACTGACGCAGTACATGGTCGCACTGGCCGGCCTGCTGATCACCTTCAATGCATTGGGCCTGCAGTGGTCGAGTGTCCAGTGGCTGGTCGCCGCGCTGTCGGTCGGCCTGGGTTTCGGCCTGCAGGAGATCGTCGCAAACTTCATCAGCGGCATCATCCTGCTGTTCGAACAACCCATCCGGGTGGGTGACGTCGTGACCGTTGACAACATCACTGGCACGGTATCGAGGATCCGCATCCGCGCCACCACGATCGTCAACTGGGAGCGCCAGGAACTGATCATCCCCAACAAGCAGTTCATCACCGGTCAGCTGATCAACTGGACCCTGTCGGATACCGTCAACCGCCTGACCATTAATGTCGGTGTCGGCTACGACAGCGACACCAAGCAGGCAATGGAGATCATCGCGCAGGTCGCAGCCGATCACCCCAAGGTGCTCAAGGACCCGGCACCGCGCATCAGTTTCGAGGGTTTCGGCGACAACTCGCTGAACCTCGTGCTGCGTGCCTACCTCAACGAAATCGATTCGCGCCTTTCGACGATCACCGAGCTGCATCAGGCCATCCTCGACCGCTTCCGTGCTGTCGGCATTGAGATCGCATTCCCGCAGCGCGATGTTCACCTCGATACCAGCCGTCCGTTGGAGCTGGTATTGCGCCGCGACGCACAGACGCAAGCCGGGGAGAGCTGAACGCGCGAGGTTCCACGCGCGCAGCAACACCCCGGGCCTCGCCGCAACCAGGAAGGAGTTGGGGAGCGACCATGAAGCAAGACAACGGCCAGCAATGGCACTGCCTCAGCGCCGCAGAGGTGCTTACGCGGCTGGACGCCTCGGCATCCGGCCTGGATGCGCAGGAAGTCCTCCGCAGGCTCGAAAAATTCGGCCCGAACGTGCTGCGTCCACCTAAGGTGCGCAGCGCCTGGGTACGGTTCTTCGCCCAGTTCCACAATGTGCTGATCTATGTCCTGCTGGCTGCCGGTGTTGTCACCCTGCTCCTCGGGCATGTGGTCGATGCCTCGGTCATCGTCGCCGTGGTGGCCATCAATGCAGTGATCGGCTTTCTGCAGGAGGGCAAGGCCGAGCGTGCCCTGGATGCAGTGCGCAAACTGCTTTCACCGCAGGCCATGGTCATGCGCGACGGCACCCGCTTCAGCATTGCTGCCGAGGACCTTGTCCCCGGCGACATGGTATTCATTCAGTCCGGTGATCGTGTGCCTGCCGACCTGCGCCTGTACCAGCTGCGTGAACTGACGGTCGACGAATCGATGTTGACCGGCGAATCATTGGCCGTGCGCAAACAGACCGGGCAAGTAACCGCAGACGCAGCACTCGGCGACCGTCTCTGCATGGCCTACGCCGGCACCCTGGTGACCTCCGGGCAGGGTCTGGGCGTGGTGGCCAGCACCGGCGAACTGACCGAGATCGGGCGTATCAGCACGCTGCTGGAAGAGGTCGAGACACTGACCACGCCATTGACGCGGCAGATGAGCCGGTTCGCACGCACCCTCACGCTGGCGATTCTCGCAGTAGCCGCATTCGCGGCCGTGTTCGGCGTGACAGTGCGCGGATACTCGATGGAGGAGATGTTTCTCGCTGCCGTGGGGCTGGCGGTGGCGGCCATTCCCGAAGGGCTGCCGGCGATAATCACCATCGCACTGGCCATCGGCGTGCAGCGCATGGCCTCACAGCGGGCCATCATCCGTCGCCTGCCGGCAGTGGAGACACTGGGCTCGGTCAGTACCATCTGCTCGGACAAGACCGGCACGCTGACGCGCAACGAAATGACGGTGCAGACACTGGTGACGGTCGACGCCGTGCTGACAGTGAGTGGCGTCGGCTACGATCCGCACGGCAGCTTCGTGCTGGAAGCAGACAACTCACCTGTTGACGAGCGGCCGGTGATCAACGAACTGTGTCTCACCGCAACCCTCTGCAACGACTCGGCACTGCGCCAGGTCGACGGGCAGTGGCAGGTCGAGGGTGATCCGATGGAGGGTGCGCTGATCGTGCTGGGCGCCAAGGCGGGTCTGCGTCCCACCGACCTGGGCGAACGTTTCCCGCGCGTCGACGTCCTGCCTTTTGAATCCGAGCATCGCTTCATGGCGACTCTGCATCACGACCACAATGGCAATCACTTCGTTCTGGTCAAAGGCGCCACCGAGGTACTGCTCCCGCACTGCCGCTGGCAGCTTGCCGCGGAAGGTGAATGTCCGCTCGACCAGGCGTACTGGTTCGAGCAGCTGGAGCGCATCGCCGCCAAGGGACAGCGCACCCTTGCCCTGGCCAGCCGGGCCGTCTCCCCAGGCACGACCGAGTTGCGTTTTTCCGATGTCGACGAGCTATGCCTGCTCGGCATCGTCGGCATCACGGATCCGCCGCGTGCCGAGGCGATCACCGCGGTCGCCGAATGTCGTGCAGCAGGTATCCGGGTCAAGATGATCACCGGCGACCACGCCGGAACGGCAGCAGCCATTGCCCGGCAGCTCGGGATCGGCGAAGGGCAACCGGCACTGAGCGGGGGCGATCTCGACCGCCTCGATGACACGGAACTGCGCCGCAGGGTGCTCGAGGCCGACGTGTTCGCGCGTGCCAGCCCTGAACACAAGCTGCGCCTGGTCGAAGCGATACAGGCCAATGGCGAGGTCCTGGCGATGACCGGCGACGGGGTAAACGATGCCCCGGCACTCAAGCGCGCCGATGTCGGCGTGGCGATGGGCGTGAACGGCACCGAGGCAGCCAAGCAGGCCGCCGAGATGGTGCTCGCCGACGACAACTTCGCCTCGATCATGCGTGCGGTGCGCGAAGGGCGAAACGTCTACGACAACATCAAGAAATCGATCGTGTTCATCCTGCCGACCAACGGTGGCGAAGCGTTGACCATCCTGGCCGCGATCGCGCTCGGGCGCATGCTGCCGGTAACGGCTGCGCAGATCCTCTGGGTCAATATGATCACCGCCGTCACGCTGGCGCTGGCGCTGGCCTTCGAACCAGCCGAGTCGGACATCATGCGCCGGCCGCCACGCGACCCGCGCGAACCACTGCTCAGCCGGTTCATGATCTGGCGTATCCTGTTCGTCTCGTTACTGATGGTCGGCGGCACGTTCGGGCTGTTCGTCTGGGAGCGTATGCAGGGCACCGATATCGAGACGGCACGAACCGTGGCCGTCAATGCCCTGGTTGTCGCTGAGATCTTTTACCTGTTCAACGTGCGCTTCCTGAATGCGTCGGTGATGAACCGGGCCGGCCTGTTCGGCAACCGCTACGCGCTGATCGCCGTTGCACTCGTGAGCTTCTTCCAGATCCTGTTCACTTACCTGCCGTTCATGCAGCAGGTATTCGCCACCCGTGGTTTGGACACGGCGTCCTGGCTGCGCATCCTTGTATTCGGCGTCATCCTGTTTCTGGCGGTCGAGGCGGAAAAGTGGATCCTGCGCAGGATTGCCGAGAGACGCGGTCCGTCCTGAAACAGCGCCGACAGGATGTAGGGCGTATGCCCTAGGTACCCTGCGGATACAACGGGGGCAATGGCGGGTCGCCCGGCGCGGTGTCCTGTCCAGACTCACGCCGCAATACCGGCGCAAGCCGGTCCCAGGCCGCCGCACCGTTCCAGTGCCGCGGATGACCTGCGTACAGACAGCGGTCGATCTCATCGAGGACCATTGCCGCTTCACTGCCCAGACGCACTGCCACCTGATCGAGGCGGCGTGGCGGGTCCTGGGCCCAACGCGCCTGGGCCCAATGCAGCAGCGTCTGTCTTGCCGTTGCCGCGTCGTTTGAACGGAACACCTGCTCGATCCGCGACAGCGTGACGGCCGGCTGCGGCACGGCACCCGGTGTCGTCGCGCGCACCGCTACGGCCTCGGGTGCGGAGCCTCGCGATCGCCACCACACCACCAGTGTCACCAGCCAGGCCAACCCGAACAGACCCGCCAGCCACGGCCAGACCGCCGCCTCAGCGTCACCGGCTGACGATGGCGATGCTGCCGAACCGTTACTGCCACTGGCGGCAATAGGCGGCACGGTCACGAGCGGTCCGGATGCCGTATCCGGCGCCACTGACGACGCCGGAGGCGAGACAACGCCGGCCGCCGGCAGCACCTCGACCTGGCGCGGCGGCAGGCGTGCAGTACGTGGCTCATTAGTGGCAACATCCCACCATGTGAGCTGTACCTCGGGCAGGGTCAGCGTCCCCGCGTGTGCCGGCACCAACGCCATGCGTATCACCTTCTGCGCGACCACGGTGTCGCCGTCGCCACGGGTCTGCATCTGCGCCTTGTCGGGATAGGCCTTGATCCCTGCAGGCAGGTCCGGTGGCAGGTCCGGCAACTGCACGGCGCTCAGCCCCTGCGCGGTGATCGCGATGTTGCGGGTTACCGGCTCACCGACACGGAACTGCGGTGGATCGGGTGACCAGGCGTCATTGAGCGCCACCGACTGCGCCGGCAACCAGGGTGTCGAGGTACCAGGGGGCTGTGGCTGCACCTGCAAGGTGAGCCGCTTCGCGCGCATCTGCATCGGCCGGGTTTGGCCGAACAGGCTGCCACCCGACAGCCCACTGCGACCGAACAAGCGGTCGAAATCCGCAAACGGATCACGCCCGGGAAAACGTTGCCCCAGTCCGATGCCGCGCTGATCCGGGTCAGGGACCTGCGCCGTCAGCACAGGGCCTTCGATGTCGAGTTGACCACTGCGTTGCGGAAACACCGCGTAGCGGCGCTCGATCACGCGCAACGTCTGTCCGCCGCGCTGACTGCTGTATTCACGTTCCGCACCCAGGTGCTCGACGATCGCATCCTTGATCTGGGGATCGGACAGGCGGGGTTGACTCAGCGGCACCCGCGACAACAGGCGCACCGTGTAGATCACCTGCTGCTGCACCAGCGGCTGCTGTGGTTCGACCTCCACTTCGAGCGACACCGGCGGTGCCGGGCCGAGCTTGGCCGCCTCTGCGGCCGGCAGCACCTGCAGGCTCAACGGCCTGGTGCTGGCAGTGCCGACGCGGATCGCAGGCACAGCGAGGGTGCCGCTGCGCTTGGGCGCCAGGACGAACTGCCAGCCACGGCTGCTCGAGGTGCGGCCATTGATCATGCTCATGTGCATGCTCTGGCTGCGGTCGAGGATATCGAAGTCCTGCGCCAGTTCCGACAGGTCCGGCACGCCGTCACTGTCAGCCGGCACGTTCACGCTGAGCACAACGGTCTCACCCTCGGCGATGCGGGTACGATCGAGTCGCGCCTCCGGCGCCGCCGCAGCCGCCTGCAGGCTGAAGAGCATCGCCAGCAGCCATGCCAGCAGTCGAACCGGATACAAAGTCATGCGTCTCATCGTTAACCCCTAAGGTAGCTGACCTGTGCGCCGCAGGTGCTGCAGCAAAAAACGCTGACGCAGCAGGCCGGCCGGGTCGTCTTCCACTCGCCGCAGCAACTGCTCGATCGCCTGGCGGTCTTCGGGGTCGATGCCCGGTGTCGATGTTGCAGCCGCCGTGCCGGCGGCTGCCTGCGGCTTTCGCCCGAGCAGGTCGGCCAATCCAGGGGCCTGTGACTGCGCACCGGGATTCGAAGCCATGGACCCGGTGTCCTGGTCGCCCGCCGCACCGTCCCGACGTCCCTTTGTGTCGTCAGTCGTGCCGCTATCCGCAGTCTGGACTTGCTGGTCGCGGGGCTGCGCAGCCGCATCCTGTGCACCAGCCGACGCCTGTCCCGCCTGCGCATCCGCCTGACTCTGACCAGGGTCCTGATGCGGTGCCGTCCGGGCATGCCCGGCGTCATCCTGCGCGTCATCTGCCGCCTGCTGTTGATCCTGCGGACCCGGCGACCCCGCTTCACCGGGCGGTTGTGAGTCTACCCGCGGACCGCCCGCATCCTGCCCCGTGCCCGGTGGCCCGCCCTGCTGTCCATCCGCTGCTCGTGCCTGCCCGGCATCCTGCGCTTCGGCCTGTTGCGAACCCTGCTGTGAGGACGCGGCATCGGCTTCTCCGGCCGTCTGCTGCTGCGGTGCGCCACTACCCGCGGCGTCCTGCCTGTCACCCTGTTGCGACGGCGATGAATCACTGCCGGAGTCCGACTCACCCGCTTGCTGCGGCTCGCCGGCCTGCTGCGCTGACCGTGCTACCGGTTTGCCGTTGGCATCAGTGCCCGATTGCTCCTGTGCACCCTCACCGCCCTGTTCCCCCTGATCGGCATCGCTGCCTTCCTGACCCTGCTGCTGTTGCTGCTGTTGCTGCTGCTGTTCGAGCAGACGTTGCACGAGGTCGCGGTTGTACCGCGCATCGGCATGATCGGGGACCGAGGCCAGCACGCGATCGTAAGCGGCAAGGGCCTCGTCGAGCCGATCGAGATGGGCCAGTGCATTGCCACGATTGTATTCATTGTCAGGGCCCGGCAGATCCTGCAGCAACTGCAGGGCCTGCTGATAATCGCTCGCCTGGTAGTGTGCCGCGGCGCGCCAGTCCGGCCGCTCGAACACTTGTGCAGCCACTCCCGCCTGGCCGCGTTGCAGCAACCCGGCGGCCTGCTGATCAGGACGCTGCCAGAGACCGGCCCAGTCGAACGCATAGGCATCCGGTGCAGGCGCCATACACACCAACAGCAGCAACGGACCTAGCCAGCCGCGACGAAACGCCAGCGCAGCCAGTGGCAACAGCAACGCCAAAAGCCACGGCCCGCCCTCACGCCACTGGTCGGCCTCCAGGTGCTGCGTTTCGGACTGCTCGCCACTGTGCACCCCCGCCCCCTGTTTGAGTGCATCGATATCGCGATCGTCCGGTGTCGCACCGACATAGCGTCCGCCACCTGCCGCGGCCAGTGCCTTCAGGGCGTCAACATCCAGGCTCGGCACCACGATCGCTCCCCTGGCATCCTTGAGCAGCGAACCGTCCGGACCGGTCACCGGCCCGCCCGATTGTGTGCCCATCCCGAGTATCCAGAGACGGTAACCGCCGTCCCGCAGACGGCTTGCCGCAGCGACCGCTGCGTCGCCATGATCCAGACCGTCGGTGAGCAGTATTACCTGGCCATCCGGCGCCCCGGCCTGACGCAGCAGATCGACGGCACTGTCGAGAGCGAGATCGGTGCGCCGCGGTCCCTGTACGGGCAGCAGCCCGGTGTCCAGACTCGGCACCTGCGCGGCGATCGTTGCCGCATCAGTGGTCAACGGGGCAACGACAAAGGGTTCGGCACCATATGCCAACAACGCGGTCTGGCCTTCGTTGCTCTGACGCAGCAGGTCAAGCACCTCGAAGCGTGCCCGCGCCAGACGTGACGGCGCGAGGTCGGTGGCATTCATCGACGGCGAGAGGTCAAGCACGATCACGCGGAACTGTCGCGCCTCGTACAACGGTTGAGACAGTCGCTCCCACGTCGGTCCGGCCAGCGCCACCACCGCCAGCAACCAGCCCAGCCCGAGCAGCACAAGCGGCCGGTGACCAGCCCCGCCGTCACCGGCAACCAGCAGATGGGGCAGCAGGTGCCTGTCGATCACGTCACGCCAGGCATCGCGGTCGGTATCCACTCGCCACAGGCGCCACAGCAGCAACCCCAGCGGGAGCAGTGCCCACAGCCACAGGGGGCGAAGGAAATGGAAGTCAGACATACCGATCACCCGTTCGACGCGGTACATGCAGCAAGCCCAGGCCGACGCTGATCAACAAGGCACCGCCAGCCGGCCACATGAACAGCGCGTGCATCGGCCGCAGGCTGCGGGAGTCACGCACACTCGGCTCCAGGCGATCGAGTTCCACATAGATCTGCGCCAGTTGCTCAGTGTCGGTGGCCTCGAAGTAACGCCCACCGGTCTCCGCGGCAATCGCGCGCAGCGTGGCAGGGTCGAGATCAGAGCCCACCTGGGCCAAGATGCCAAACGGCGTGCGCACACCGACCGCGCCACCGATCCCGATCGTGTAGATCCGCACGCCGGCAAGCGCCGCGACACGTGCGGCATCCAGCGGAGCGATATTGCCCACGGTGTTGGCCCCATCGGTAAGCAGGATCAGCACCCGATCATCCTGTGCCTGCTCCTTCAGGCGCTTGACCGCAACGGCAATCGCATCGCCGATGGCGGTATCGCGCCCCGCCAGGCCGATCACGGCCTCGTCGAGCATGCTGCGCACCGTGGCGCGGTCGTAGGTGAGCGGTGTCTGCAGATAGGCGCGGGTGCCAAACAGAATCAGCCCGAGACGATCGCCATCGCGGCGTTCGACAAAGCGTCCGGCCACCGCCTTGACCACGTTCAGGCGGTTCACCGGCCGACCGTTGAGGCGATAGTCGTCCTGTTCCATCGAACCGGAGACGTCAACTGCCAGCATCAGGTCACGCCCGGCCACCGGCAGGCGCACAGGCTCACCCAGCCATTGCGGCTGCGCTGCCGCCAACACCAGCAGGATCCAGACGGCCCAGGCCAGCAGGTAGGCGGGACGTTTCACCCGGCTGAGCGCCGTGCTCTCCAGGCCCTGTACGTCGTGCAGAAAACGCAGCTGCAAGGCCGCACCTTCAAGCGGCGGTGCTGCGCGTACGAAACGTTGCACGATCAGCGGCAGCGGCAGCACCGCGAGCACCCAGGGCCATGCAAATGAGATCACGCGGCAACCTCACGATTGCGCAGGATCCAGTCGTGCACCAGGTCAGCGAGCGCATCCGGCGCAAACTCGGCCGTGGGGCGATAAGGTGCATCCGCCAGGTGCCGACCGTCGCCGGCGCAGAAACGCCCATTCCCGCCGTGTGCATCGAGGAATGCCAGCCACGCCTCACCGGTCAATGCCGCAGCCTGTTCCGGGAACGCCTTGAGCGCGTAGCGGCGCAGCAACCTCGACAGGCCGCGAATGAACACGGCGTTATCCTGCTGCACCCGGTGCGCCGCCCGCAGACGCTTCAGCTCCCCGATCGCCTGGCGTGCCGCTGCCTGGTGCCGTCGCCGGCGCAACAGCCACCACACAAGCATGACCGCGACCAATAACAGCAAGCCGAGCAACAACCACCAACCCGGCGCAGGCGGCCACCACGACACCCCTTCCGGCAGGTGATAACCGCGCAAACCCTGTAACGCGTCCGTGGTCGATGCCGGCTGCACGTTCATCGAATCCCTCCGGAACGCCTGCCATGCGGCCGCAGACCCTCTCGCAGCACCTCGCCGACCGCCTGGTCGGTGCGCAGACTGATCAGATGTGCCTGATAACGCAGACACAGCTGCTGCAGCATCGCCGCATGGTCCCCAAAACGCTCCGCCCAATGCCGACGCAACCCGCTATCCGCGGTATCGACCACGAAACGCCCGCTGCCATCGGTCACCGGATAGCGTCCGGCCGGCGGCGCGCTGGCCTCCAGTGCATCGTAGACCTGCACCAGCACCATCTCGCTGCCAGCGGCAAGCCGTGCCATCCATGCGCCGTCGCCGCTCCCCAGACCGGCGAAATCACTGATCAGGAACACCAGGCTGCCGGGGCGCACCAGATTGACCAGGTGTGCCGCGGCCGCCGGCAGCGAGCCAAACCCGGACCGGGGCGCCGGCAAGGGCACAGGCCCGTCGCGTGCGGCGGTGAGTTCCGTCAGACCATTGAGCAGCGGCAACAGCGAACGGGTGTGTGCGGCCGGCCGGTATTCAACACGTCGCTGCTCGTTGAACACCACGCCGCCGACCCGATCACCCTTGTCGACCGCAGCCCAGGCAAGCAACGCTGCAGCCTGCGCGGCGACCACCGATTTGAATGCGACACGGGTGCCGAAGCGCATCCCCGGCCCGATATCGACCAGCAGCCACACCGGCCGCTCCCGCTCTTCGCGAAACAGCTTGACGTGTGCGACCGTCGAACGCGCCGTCACACGCCAGTCCATGTTGCGCGGGTCATCGCCGGGCTGGTAGACGCGCGACTCGTCGAACTCCATGCCGCGACCGCGAAAGCGTGACAGATGACCGCCGCTGCGCGTTGCCAGCACCTTGCCCCGCGGCGCGATCTGCAGGCGCCCGGCCTCCTGTCGCAGGGCAATCAGCGACGCCAGGTCGATACCGACACCGCTCTGTCTTGTGTGCAGCGAAGGCTCTCTCACCCGGCCATCCTCAGGGTACGGGCACGAGGGCGAGCAATGCCTCGATGAATCCCTGCGCGGTACTGCCTTCGGCCTCGGCCTGGTAGGACAGGATCAGGCGATGCCTCAACACATCAGGGGCCACCGCCTGGATGTCCTCCGGAGAGACATAGTCACGTCCGCCAAGCCAGGCCCTGGCCCTGGCGCAGCGATCCAGCGCAAGCGTTGCGCGCGGGCTGGCGCCATAGCGCAGCCACTCGCCGAGGTGACGACCATAGGGCGCGGGATCACGGGTGGCCAGCACCAGGTGCAGCAGGTAGTCCTCGACATCGGGGGACATGAACAGTTCGAGAATCGCCCGCCGTGCCTCGAACACAACGTTTTGGCTCACGCGATGCGGCGCTTCGGGCGGTTGCGCCCTCGCCTCCTGCCGATGCAGCAGGAGTATCGCCTTCTCGGTGGAAAGATCGGGATAGTCGACGCGCACATGCATCAGGAAACGGTCGAGTTGCGCCTCGGGCAACGGATAGGTCCCTTCCTGCTCGATCGGGTTTTGCGTCGCCATCACCAGGAACAGCTCGGGCAGGTGAAAGGTCTGGCGGCCGACCGTGACCTGACGCTCCCCCATCGCCTCGAGCAACGCCGACTGCACCTTGGCAGGCGCCCGGTTGACCTCGTCGGCGAGTACGAAATTATGGAACACCGGCCCCTTGTCGAAGCGGAAGCTGCCGTCCTGCGGACGGTAGATCTCGGTGCCGGTGAGATCCGCAGGCAGCAGGTCCGGCGTGAACTGGATGCGATGAAAATCGCCTTCGAGGCCAGACGCCAGTGCCTTGACCGCACGGGTCTTGGCCAGCCCCGGCGCACCTTCGACCAGCAGATGGCCGTCCGCGAGCAGCGCAATCAGCAGGCGCTCAACCAGTTCCGCCTGGCCGAGAATCTGCTGCCCGATGTGTTGACGAAGGGCCTCGAACTCACTGCGCACGAATGCCGGTTGTGCCAAACCGTCTGCGATCGCAGCCGCTGACGACTGCCCTTCGGGTTCTTTCATGGGTGTCTGTCTCCTTTCCCTGTTCCGTAGCGCCTGTGACATCGGCAGGAAACAAATTGTTCCACCGACACATGGTGAGGGTATACCGCGATCAATCCGCCTGCCGGAACTCGCTGGGTGACACGCCGGTCCAGCGTTTGAATGCCCTCGAAAAATTTGCCGGCTCCGAAAACCCCAGCACGTAGGTCGCCTCTTTGACTGGCATGCGCTGCTCACCGATGAAACGGACTGCGAGTTCACGCCGCGCCTGGTCGAGCAACCCCGAGTAGGTGGCCCCTTCATCCGCCAGGCGGCGCTGCAGGGTACGTACCGATACGTTCAGCGCACGCGCCACGTCTGCAGCGTCGACACCACCGGATGGCAGGCTTTCGATCAACCGGATGCGCACGCGGTCCGAGAAATTTTCGTCATCGAGTCGCGCCATGTAGTCGGCGACGATGCGTTCATTGTGACGGGCCAGCGCACGGTTGGCCGTCGGCAGCGGCCGTTCGACATCGTCACGCCGAAACACCATTGCATCGCATTCGGCACCGAAACGGATCGGCGCACGAAACAGTGCATAGAACTCCGCCGCACAGGGTGGCTGTGGACGCACAAGCTCTAATGACAGCGGGGCAAAACCCTCACCACAGCTGACCCGGCAGAGGCTGACCAGGGCGGACCACAATGCATCCTGTGACTGGTCCTGCGAACGTCGACGGTACAGCACCCTGCCGACCGAGAGGCGGCATTCGTCACCGGCCAGCGAAAGCTCGAGTTCCATCGCATCAGAAATCGCCCGGAAATAGCGCACCACTCGCGTCAGTGCGTCATACAGGCTGTCGCTGGTCAACCACGCGAATCCGAGCGACTGCAGCGAGGCCGGGCTGAAACAGCGCGCCACACGCAGTCCGATACAGGGATCCGCCGTCAACTCGGTCGCAATGAGCCAGGCATGATCCAGCTTTGCATCGTCAAATCTCGCGCCTGGCTCATTCCATTGCGCGGGGTCGAGGCCTGCCTGACGGAACACCTGCGCGGGATCCAGGCCGTAGGATTCGATCACGCGCCACAGCGTCTGCGAAGCGGTTGTAATCGTCGTGCTGTGACTCATGATCTCGTTGGCACCGCGGGACAACCTCCTGGCGCGCCGGGATTACCGGCCCCTTGCAGCCTGATTCTACGCTGAAGCCTCACTGGCAGAAGAGCCAGGGCCACACTCGGCGTCTGAAGGAGGCCGCAAATGATAAACCAGGATTTCCAGCACCTTCGCGAGCAGCATACCATCGCATCACCGATCGCCTTCGTCGGCATCGGGCTGCACAGCGGCCGGCGTGTGATCTTGCGTATCCTGCCCGCCAAGGCTGACACCGGGATCAGCTTCACCCGGCGCGACCTTCCGGAAGGTGAAAACCGCTTTGTCGCACTGTGGAACAGGGTCGACGGCACCGAGCTCTGTACGACCCTGAGCAACCGGCACGGCCATCGTCTCGCCACGGTGGAACATCTGTTGTCAGCATTCAGTGGGCTGGGTATCGACAATGCGGCCGTGGTGGTCGACGGGCCCGAGGTACCGGTCGTCGACGGCAGTGCCATGCCGTTCGTGTCTGCTTTGATCAATGCCGGTATCCAGCCGCTGGGCGTCGCCCGCGATCTCCTGGTCGTTCGTCGACCGGTGCGCATCCAGCATGGCGAAAGCTGGGCCGAGTTGCTGCCCGACCATACACCGCGCATCACCGTGAGCATCGACTTCCACCAACAGGACATCGGCCTGCAGTGCCTGAGCATGTGCATATCGCCAAACTCGTACGCACGTGAGATCGCGGCCGCGCGCACCTTTGGCTTCGCCGAAAACGTATGGCAACTGCGACGCCGCGGCCTCGCATTGGGCGGATCGGTGAAAAACGCCATCTTGCTGGAAAACGGCCGGGTCGCGAACCTGGAGGGACTGCGCTTTCCCGACGAATTCGTGCGCCACAAGGCCCTGGATGCCATCGGCGACCTTGCATTGGCGCCTGCGCCGATCATCGGGCACTACCGCGCCAACCGGCCGGGTCACCGCCTGAACAACGATTTACTGCGCCTGCTTATGAACGATGAACGAAGCTGGCAACGGGTTGCCGCCGCAGACCTGCTGGATGGCAGAATCAACGGGCTTGACCGGTCCATCATGGGGATGGGACTTCAACTCGAAGATGCCACGGATGGCCCGGACCCTTCCCAGGCAATCAGCTGCGAGAAGGCGCCAGCCTGGCGTGAGGTGCTTGATCGCGTACTGGGAAGAACGGGCGACGACACGCAGTAATCATGGCGCCGCAGTGCAAAACGTCTGCACCGCCAGCATGAGTGGCGGTGCAGACAGATTGCGTCACTTCGGGGTGTAGCTGAACTTCTGTCCGCCGACGCTTGCCTCGTACATCAGGCCACCCTTGGCCACAGTGAACACCGCCATGCCCTTGTGGTACTTACCCACGGTGACCGCATCGTTCTTGCCGCCACTGGCGCCGGCGGTGGCACCTGTTGTGGCGGCCGTCGCGCCAGCAGCAGCGGTAATCGCCACCGCCTGCGCCTGGGCACCGAACTCGAAGTTGCCACCGGTGAACTCGCTGAGCGCGCGCTTGTCCTCGAAGAAGACAATCTGGCTGAAAGCCTGTCCGCCCAACTGGAAGCCGATCGTCACCTGCGTCATCGCGGTGTCACCGATATAGTTGCCCTGCTCGAAGACCCGGCCCTTGCCATGCGCGCCGCCTAGACCGATGCCACCCTTACCGATGGTTGGAAAGACTGCATAGCCATAGGCATGACTGAAGAAGGTGCCACTCTCGCCGGCATTCTGGAAGATCTTGACTGTGTCGGCGTAGTCATCCGCCCATGCGTTGACGGCAGGCAGCAACAACAGCGCCATACTCAGGCCGAGGAAACGATTGAGGTTCATACGATTTCTCCTTTGGACCGCTCAAGGGCGGGTGATTGTCAGCACGCGGTCATGACCGCTGTGCCCATTATTTCAGTGGGCGCCGAGGCATAAGTCGCCTATGCAGACATCTTGAGTTGCATTCGGTGCCCGGCATCCCGTCATCAACGACTATGCGGTGCTCAATGTCCACCGCGGTAGCATAGTAGCGTCGAGTGAAAGTCGTTCCCATGTCCAACTTCCGGAAATCCATCGGCCGATCGCGGACAAGCCAAGTGGATCACGTTTTCGGCCGCCAGACTGCTTGTTCGCCTGTCAAAGTGCAAACGCCGCTACCCGCTCAAATACCCAGAACACCGCCGTCGACCCGATTCCGAACGACGTGGCGGTGCGGACCCACCCCATATCGGTCTGCGACCGCAACATGCGACTTATCGCCGTTTGAACCGAGAGAACAGCAAAAACGAACAACAGCTGCCCGATCTCCACACCGAGGTTGAAGCTCAGCAGGCCGAGAACAAGGTCATTGCGTGGCAGCCCGATCTCAGCGAGCACACTGGCGAATCCCAGCCCATGCAGCATACCGAACGCTACAACCAGCCAGAAGCCATGGCGCCACCCCCCGCCCCCGGGCTGCATGGCCGCACGCGCGACGAAGACTATCGACAGCGCAATACTTGCCTCGACCGGTGGCACCGGGACGTCGACCCATCCCAGTACGGCGAGCGCCAGGGTGACCGAATGCCCCACGGTGAAGGCAGTCACCAGCTTGACCAATGTCCAGCCGCGAGCCAGAAGACAAAGCGCCAGGACGAAGGCCAGATGATCGATACCCAGCAGGATGTGCTTGATACCGAACCCGACATAACGCGTGGCAGTGTCGGTTGCCGCCTGCCCGTTCCCGAGCAGATCGTCGAGGTTAAGGCGGATAATCCCACCGTCCGCATCGACATACCCCGCACTACGGTCACCGGTGCCGCGCTGGACCACCACCATGGCGCCCTCGCGTTGCCAGTCGAGCAATACGGCATCGCCGCCTGGCCAGCCCGAGTCACAGTCGATGCGCCAGGTCGCCAAACGGACCAGCTGGCCGCTCGGCCTTTGCCCCAGTTCACTGAAGGCACAACCACCTGCCATGATCGGTGCAGTGGGTACCATCCTGGCTGGTATCTTGGCCTCGAGCAGAACACTTGTGGCGCTCAGCGGCGTCAACACGAGCCGTGCGACACCCAGGTCATGCGCGTGGACACTGCCCAGTAGCAAGGCCATCAGCAGCAGCGCCCCGGCAACTCTGACCACCGAATCAGCCACCGCTGACACCTGATGGCAGGATTATGTCGTATTGCGCACGCAGTGCCGCAAACATCTTTGCACGCTGGCTCTTGCGCCAATCCTCTTTCCAGTCGTTGACCAGCTGCTGATGCAGCTCGGTATCCGGCAATATGCGCGGCTCGTGGCGTTCCAGCACCCGTACCAGGTGCCAGCCACGCCCCGATTGCAACGGGCCATACCATGCGCCGTCGGTCATGGACTGCAGCGCCCGTTCGAACTCAAAACCGAACAGCACAATCAGTTGCTTGCTGCTGTAACGCTCCATGCGCGAGCCAAGCCAAAAGGTATCACCAAGGCCTCCCGCATCAGCTGTGCCTGCAGCGATTGCCGCAAGTGCCCGCTCGGCCACTTTGCGATCGCTCTTGAAATAGACATGCTCAAACGTCAACGAACGTGGCGTCAGGTATTCCTCGGCATGGGCATCGAAGCGTGCCTGCAACTGATCTGCATTTGGTTCAGGAGGATCCTCTCCAAGAAGGAAGTACATCTTGTCAGCAAGGCGTTTGCGCACATTCGCGTCGTTGCGGTACAGGCCGCGGGCGATCGCCTCGTTGACCAGCACCTGATGATCGACGTAGCCCGTGATAAGTTCATCACGCTCAGCTGGGCTGATCTCGCGATCAAGAACCATCCGGCGCTCTTCGACCAGATCATTTACCGCCGCGTCGGTGACGATGATACGCGGCTGCGCCTGCTGAACGACGTGGCTGTACGCGAGAAATATCAGGCTACCGGCCAGGACGAATCCTACAAGCGGGTCTCTGAGCAGCGGGGCAATACGAATTTGCATGGCTTCTTCTCCATGGGCGCCGGATCTTGCCGCACACCGCACAGCACTCCGTCCGGAGGGCCTACTGGCCATCATCCACGATGTCTGGATTGAGGTAACCCGGCTCTGTCAGTCCCTTCTTACGCATTGCCAGACCGTTGAGACACTGGCGCAGAATGGCCTTGGAGTTGAGCATGGTGGTATAGCCCGGGTCGGAATCCGGACGGATTTCGACGATCTCGACGCCGACCACATTACTCTCGGCACACAAACGGCGCATCAGCGGCAGGGCCTCGCGCATGTACATGCCGCCCGGTTCAGGAGTGGAGGTGCCGGGGATAAACGCCGGGTCGATTACATCGACATCGAATGAGATGAACAGCGGCTTATTGACCTTTCGGACGTCGTCCATGATGTCATCCATCACCGCTTTCCAGCCGCGCGCCTCCACCTCGGCCATCATGTGATAGCGAAGCTTGTTGTCGCGGTTCCACTTCACGCCGCTCATGTCCGTAGAGTTTGGCCCGCGAAGGCCGACCTGAATAATGTCCTCACCTTTGACCAGCCCATCTTCAACGAGGTGTCTTACCGGGTTTCCGTGGGTATAGAAGTGACCGAAGCCGACCGGTGCCTGATCCGCATGCGCATCGAAATGAATGATGCTGAGGTTGCCCTTGCCATATACATCTGTAAGGCCGGCGGCATCCGGGTACATCAGCGCGTGACCGCCGCCGATAATGACCGGTATGGTGCGTTTACCCGGTTGAATCTCCACGCCGGCTACACTGGCCACGAATTCTCGAACGGGATCAATGCTGCGCTCGATGCTCATCGGCGAGGTCGGGGCGTCACCGTAGTCGACCACGGTCAACTCCTGCAGCGCCGTCAATCCGGAGTCCAGCTCCGGCATCTCGAACGCCCCCCAGTTGTGATAGACCTCGGAGCGATGCGGATTGCGCATCTCTTGCGGGGCATAAGTACGCGCACGCGGGTCACCGATCAACTCGGCACCGAAGATGGCCACCTCGACCTTGCCGGCCTTCAGATCCTCCGGGGTCAACGCGACCGGCAAGTGAAAGAACGTCGGGATGCCGACCCAGGGCATGCCACCGACATAGCGCTGAAGGTTGACCGGCCCCGGCTCACGCCCTTCCGAGATGTCATCACGGATTTTTTTCCAGACGTCGTACGAGGGATCGTCAGGATTCAGCCTGACAATCGGCTCCTCGCCGGCATCGATCCGGTCAACCTCGTCCGGGGTGTCGGCAGAACCCATATACGCTGGCACTGGCACCGACATCGGCAGCAGCGCTGCCAAGATCACCATTATGAGTATTTTCCTGTTCATGATTCAGTCTCCCAAATAAGTACCACGCCGAATGCACCCGGGCATGGCGATGTTGGTTAGTGAATTGGCTATAAGAGAACTCTGAGGCGTACACCGCCGATCAGCGCGGCGTCCCGAGCGGTGTTGCCCTGCGGGTTCAGGATCAGCTGAAGGTCCGGTGTGACTTCGAGATTGGGCGCGAGTTGAAACTTCCAGAACACCTCCAGCCCATATTCGTTATCCAGCGCTGACGCTGTCGGCTCGGCCCACCAGCCAGCCACGCCGATGCGATCATGCTGGAATCCGAGCGGGTGCTTGATCTGGCCGCCCAAGGCAGCGCGCTGTTTGAACGCACGCCAGTCTTCACCGGCGTAGCTGTAGCGCAACAGCGTGCCGAAATCGGTACCGATGTCCTGATCGAAACTCAACGCCAGCGCCCAGCCGGCAGGCTGCTTGCTGACGCCCGAGCCGATGCTGTCGGTGTAGTAGGCGGTGAAGCGATAGGTCCCCTGGCCAAGGCCTGCGAGATTGTCAGGCGTCATGCCGAGTTCCGCGGCATATTCCCAGCGCCCGCTGTCGAGGGTGCGAAAACTGACATTCTCGGAGGTGCCGTCGGCCTCGCGCACCATACCGGTCAGATAGGCCCCATCCATGTGGTGCTGGACAAACAGGCCCATGCCGTTGCGGGCCGTGAAGGGAACCACAGTGTTGTTCACCAGTTGCGGTGTCAGAAAATCTTCACGATCGCCCACTGCATAGCGGTTCAGGTTCAGAAAGGTGCGCGTCGTCAGCTTGCCCACTCCCAGACGCAGACGGTCATCGAGCAGCCATTGCTCCCACGCCAGCATCTGCCACAGATCGCGGTAGTCGCCAGGGGCGGTGTCACCGCCGTTGACCGGCGTGATCACACCGACGTCATTCATGAACTGGGAGGTATTTCGGCTGCCGAGTGTGCGCGAGATCTGGTACCAACCCATCAGGCTGCCGCGCTTGCTGTCTGCCGCTACCGGCGCCCACTGGAAGATCAGATTGGTCTCGTCATTGCCCGTGTACACCCCGTTGAATCGCATATCCCACTGGAACTGCGGCGAATACTCGATTGTGTAGGAAAAGCCGTACTGGTCGCGGAGTTCGCTCTTGAACGCCTGATAACCGGACAACGCGTCCGTCAGGGGTTGAAAAAGCTCGTGGCCTGTCTTCCAGGGTTCCGCGGCCTGGGCATGCAGTACCGCAATCTCACCGTAAGTCGCAATGGCATCGTCGTCGACAGCCGCTATCGAAGCCGAGACAGCAAGGCAAAGTGCGGCGCATGAAGTACGCCGGAATCCAAGGTTCGGCTCGCACGCCCTGCATAGTCTCTTTATCATCGGGTATTGGGTTGTCTTGCAGCTCAGGGAGCAACGTGTTGCCGATGGTTTCACACACAGTCCGCCACCCGATAGGTTAATCAAGTTGTTAACGACGCCCTTTGTATTGAACTCATCTGGTCTGTGACATCCACTGAATCACCAATGACCGATCAGGCAGGCACAGCGCACACGCCAGGCGCGGCGGAGATTCGCGATCAACTGGAACGAATTCTCGGTGCACATGGTTTCAGGGCATCAGAACGCCTGCGCCGGCTGCTGGCGCATCTCGTGACACTGACTCTGGAGGACCGACAACGCGAGCTGACGCAAAGACACCTTGCCGAGGCGGTGTTCGGGCGCGGCAATGAATTCGAGCCTGAGCGCGACGCCATCGTCCGCGTCGAGATCCGCAAGCTCAGGCAGGCGCTGCAACTGTACTACGCTGATTACGGCGCCAAAGATCCGATGGTGATCACCCTGCCCAGGGGGGCTTATGCGCCTCGGTTCGAGCGCTCGCAACACGCGCAGGCACAGGAAGATCCGGCTACTGCCTCTCGGCCTGGGCTCGACCCTGTCAGCCTCGCGGTGTTGCCGTTCGTCTATCTCGGCGAGGATCGGGACAAGGACTGGCTGGCACAGGGCGTGGGCGAGGAACTGAACACGATATTGGGCCGCATCCCCGAACTCCACGTCACCCCGCCCTATACGTTTTTCGACAAGGCATCGGTGTCCGAGCAGCTCGCGCAGTTGCACAATGAATCCACCGTCCGCTTCGCGATCGAGGGGTCAACCCGATGTGACGGCGCCCGCGTCCGTGTTACCGCACGATTGCACGACCTTTTGCTGAACCGGCAGATCTGGTCGGATCGATATGATCGCAATCTGGACACGACGGACCTGATCGAGATACAGGAAGACATCGCGCGAAACGTGGTCGCCGCCGCTGCGGATATGCTCACAGGCGTGATCGGCCAGTCCCTGCGCAGCGAACTCAAACCCCAGCCGGACCAGCGGCTGGAAGTCTACGAAGCGATGGTGCGCTTTCATCACTATCTCCAGATGACCTCAGACGAGTCCTACGAAGCGGCACGACGCGCGCTCGAAGAGATCGCGGCACGTGACCGGTCCGAGCCACTTATCCTGTCGATGCTGGCAGATCTCCGTCGGGCGGCCTTCGCCTTGGGTTTCACAGACGAACCCGACCCCATCGATTCCTGTCTGGCCCTGTTGGGCGAGGCCATTTCACGGGCCCCGGACTGTCTGCCATGCCGCGTGTCACTGTGCTTTGCGCTGCTGCACAAGCGGGACAAGGGCGGACTCCTGGAACAGGTTGAAACCATATTGTCGGATCCGGCCTCGCCGGCCTCTTACCGGTCTGATGTCGGGGTACCGCTGGCACTGTGCGGAGAATGGGAACGCGGATGCTCCCTGCTGGGTGAACAGATGCGCACCACCCGGTTCTATCCCCATTATTTCCAGTACCCGCTGTTTCTGCACGCATACAGGCAGGCCGAGTACGAAAAGGCTGCCCTGCTGGCCGATTCCTTTCGCCCGGCACCCTTTTTCTGGCAACCATTGCTGCATGCCGCGGTACTGGGGCAGCTGGGGCTGCCGGACGAAGCTGCACCTCTGATCGAACGGCTGCTTGCGTTGCGCCCCAACATCCGGGAGCACGGGCGTCGCTATATGTCCTGCTATCTGATGGAGGACGATCTGGTGGAACAACTGACAGATGGACTGCGGCGCGCGGGACTGCACCTGCAATGACCCGTGCCGCTGCGGATAGCGGCGTTTTTCCAGTATGGCCTGTGGTCATGGCCGGCATAGCGGGTGCCGCCATGTTCAACCTGGCGCCGGCATTTCTCGCCTCGAATGCCGCCTGGTTCGGTCTCGACGACAGGCAGATCGGGTGGCTGATGAGTGCAGAAATAGCGGGCATCGCGATTGCATCCGTCTTGACCCTGCTGTTCGGCCACCGCGGTCAGTTGCGTACGCTCGCATTGATCGGACTGGGCGTCATCGTGGTGGGCAACCTGGCTTCTCTGGCCGCGCAGACGTTCTCGTCGTATCTGGTGATCCGGTTTCTGATCGGTCTTTTCGGCGATGGTTTTGCGTACGTCACGGCTGTCTCGACCCTCGGTCGGCATAAGAACCCGACTCGGGCTTTCGCAACCCTGTCGTTCAGCAACATGTGCTTCAGCGGCACGGCGCTGCTTGCGCTGTCACAGTCGCCTGAATCGCATACGCGTCTTGCCGTCGTTGTCCTTTTCGCATTGCTGTCTGCATCGGCGATCGCGGCCTGGCGACGTTGGCCGCAGTTTTTGGACAGCGGCGCGGAATCGGGGTCGTTCCAGCTTCGGCCACTGCATATCCTGGGGTTGATTGGCCTGTTCGCGTTCACCGCCAACCTTGGGGCCGTCTGGGGTTACGCAGAGCGCCTGGCTGAAGGAACCGGCCTGAGCGGCGGGGAGATCACTGCACTGCTGAGCGTGTCGATCGTGTTTCAGGCCCTGGGTTCACTGCTGGCCATGTTTTGCAGCCGGTATCGACGGCCCGATCGCATCCTGGTCATCGTCGCCGGTCTGCAGATCGCAGGGCTATGGCTGCTTTCGGGTGCTACCGGGCCCTGGCTCTATATCGGCGGTCTCGCCCTCTGGGGGGGGTCATGGAATCTTGGTATCGCCAATCTGCTTGGGATGCTCTCAATGACGAGGGGTGGCCCAAGGTCACTGTCTCTCGCCCCCGGGGTCGAGGCCATGGGCGCCGCATCCGGCCCGCTGCTGGTGGTGGCGCTGATCCCCTTCGGCACTCAGGCCGCCGTGCCGCTGGTGGGCATACTCGGCGCCCTCACCGCCATCATCCTGGCCCTGCCGATGGCCAGACTTGTCCTTCCCCGCGGCCGGCTGTAAACGACGCCGGTGCACAGAACGGCCGGCATTCAAACCAGCGTCTCGTCGACCTCCTCTGACGCGAAGAAGAAGCTGGAGCCCTGCAGATCCATGAACTCAGGCTGCATTTCGCGTATGGCCGCAATGGCCTGCTGGATATCCGGCCGGTTCTCGATGGCACCGATCGCCGCCCCACTCTCCCACCATATCTCGAGTACCGCGTCGAACGGGTCCAGAGTCCCCCGCGTCTCCTGGATTACATGGTTGTAAGGAATCGTCAGGCCAAAACCGACCGCGATACGCCGAGCGCCGGACGCCAGGGCCAGATCATGGTAAGCCTGATGATACCCATGCCACTGACGGCGGAACTCATCGACCGAAAGACCCGGCTTGCGACGAACACATTGAATGAATCGAATCATCTGCGCTTCCCAACGTTGCCCAAAGGATGGAGCGGCGCAACCGCGTGTCGTGGCGCGCCGCATGAACACTTCGACTGCGATAGTGTGCCGCAGATGCACCGGCGTCAACGCACCACACCAACACTACCGACAGTGTTTTGACGTTGAATTGCACCTTATGGCAAGGTCCGCGAAAGCGCGGCGCACGCATCGGTGGAAAGTCGGCAATGAGGTCCCCATGCGCCGGACTTCCCGCCTACAATCAGGAAAGGGCTGTTTTCCGGTCCGAAATCCGGGCGGCGTGTTTGACCCCATCTGCTTTGGAGAACCGTAGACCATCATGACCGCAGCGGCACATGACGTGGTGGCGTTCGAAGAAGCGCGCGCGATAAAGCGTCGTCGGCGCACCCGTGTCGGGCTGCCTGTCGCTGTCGTGCTGATCATGTTGGTCTCATTGATCGGCATTGCCGTCTACAACTACAAGTCCATGCGCGCCGATGCACTGGCGCTATCAAAAGGCGTCATCGTCAACCTGCAGAACCGCATCGAGACCGAGGTCTCCGCCTACCTGTCACCGATTCCACGCATCATCAGCATGTCGCTCGACCTGCTCACGGACAGCACGCTGGAGGGCGTGCGTTATGAGCTCATGCAGCCCATGGGCATCGGCGTCCTCAACAGTGTCCCACAACTGAGCAGCCTGATCATCGGCAGCGCACAAGGTGAGTTTTTCATGGTGCGCCGTTTTCGCGACGGCGACGTAAGCGGGCTCGAGACAAAGATCATCCAACGACCGGAAGGTGCCAACGAGCCACAGGTCCGCCTGATCCGGCGCGATCCGCAGGGCAAGGTACTGAGTGACACCCGGGCACCATGGGACAATTATGACCCGCGGACTCGGCCGTGGTACCAGGGTGCAGCCGCGGCGCAGGGGATGTTCTGGACCGACGTCTACCCGTTTTTCACCGACAAGGCGGCCGGTATCACGGGATCACAACCCTACCGGGACGCAAATGGTGAGCTGGTCGCCGTACTCGGCGCCGACGTAAAACTCGAAAGCATGAGCCACTTCCTGCGGGATCTGGTCATCGGCAAGACCGGCATCGCACTCATCGTCGACGACGACGGCCGGGTGATCGCGCACCCGCAGGCGCAGCTGGCGAAAGAGGATGCGGATGGCAAGGTCCAGCTCACCCGCGTGGCAGACCTGGGTGACCCGGTGGTCAGCCGCGCGTTCGATCGTTACCGCGTCGAGGGGCATGGTCGACGCGATTTCGAGTTGTCTGGTCGGCGCTATATCAGCTCGGTTTCTTCTCTCAACCACCTGCTGGACCGCAACTGGTCGGTACTGGTGGTGGTACCGGAGGACGACTTCATCTCCTTCGTGGTCGAGAACGTGCGCAAGACGCTGAGCATGGGTCTTGGGGTGCTTGCACTTGCGGCCGTTCTGGCCGCCCTGCTGATACGCCAGGGACTGCGCGCCGATCGCGATGCCCTGCGCATCCTTGAGCGTCAGGCCCAGCTCGACGCGCAGAGCGACGCCTTTGGCGAGCTTGCCGCACACTCGACATCGCTCGATGCGGCGCAGGCCGACGCCATGGCTCCGGTGACAGAAGCGGTCGCGCGCGCGTCAAGGGTGCGTCGAGCCAGTATTTGGCACCTGATGCCCGGCCATCAGGAATTGTTCTGCGTCGATTGCTTCGACCAGGAAACCGAGGGGCATACCAGCGGCGCAATCCTGCATCGCACCGAACATCCTGGCCTTTTCGGCCAGCTCGACAGCGGCGAGCCATTCCGCAGCGTCGACGCCTCGCGCGACGAGCATCTGGTATCGCTTCACCACAGCTATCTGTCCCCGCTCGGTTGCCATGCCCTGTTGTCGGTGCCAATGATCGTGCGCGGCGAAGTCGCCGGCGCGATCTGGTTGGAAGACCGCACCAGACAAAGCGAATGGCCGAAGCAGGTGGAAAGCTTCACCCATGCGATCGCAAACCTGCTTGCGATGCGGGCAGCCACAGGGAAAGCCTCCGGCGAGCCCTCTGTGGAGGCCCCCGCCACGACGCAGCCGCCGGATGCGGTGGCCACGCGTGACTCAACCACATTGAAGACGCAATCTGCGCTCGCAGCATCACACGCGCTTGGCGACATCGACCCGGGACTCGGGGCGCGACGCGCGGCAGCCTTCATGGCGAAGCTCGCCCGGCACGCCGACGTGGATGGAGGTACCGGGGCGGAGGTGATCGACTGCGTCGCAATCATGTCGCTGCGCTTCACCGATGCGACCGCACTGGCCGAGCTGCTCACTGGAGACAGCAAAGATACGGCGATCAGCTATCTGATCCGTGAACTCGAGGGTGCCGCGGCAGAGCACGGTCTCGGTTATCTCAAGTTTCTGACCGACCAGGTGGTGGCCGCCGTCGACCCCAACGAAGACGCTGCGCAGAGTGCGCAACGCCTGGCGGATTTCGCCCTTGCCGTGCAGGGGATCTGTGAGCGCCTTTTCGTCGGGCAGCATGGGGCCTTGGCATTCCGTATCGGCATGGACATTGGCCCGGCGATCGGCAGCGTCATCGGCACGCAGCGGCGTGCGTTCAATCTGTGGGGCGAAGCCGCACAACAGGCCAGTGCGATGGCCGACACCAGCCTGTCCGGCGCGATCCAGGTAACGGAGTCGGTCTATCAGGCATTGAAAGGTCGTTACCTGTTCCAGCTGCGTGGGCACCACTACCTCGAAGGTGTCGGCGAGTTATCCACCTACCTGCTGAGTGGACGATTGTGAAGAAGCTGCAGGTATCAGCGCCAACGGTTTCTGCAAGAGATGTCGAACTCGGTCTGCTCGGTCGACTTGGAGACCGCATCATCGCCGTCGGCCGGGGGATCCTGCAGTTTGTAGGCGATCTGTCAGTAACGCTGGCGCGCGGCCTGGTGCCCGGCAACTGGCGCAGGACGATGCGCGCGGAGTTCATCCGTGCGCTGTATCGCGTCGGCTTCAATGCCATACCCGCTGTTGCCATATCCGCGCTGCTGGTCGGGATAGGCTTCGTGCTTCAGATCATCTACTGGCTCGGCGTTATCGGCCAGGAGGGCAGCGTCGGCGACTTTCTGGTGCTCATCCTGGCCCGTGAAATGGCACCGGTGGTCACAACCTTGATCCTGATCGGCCGCAGCGGCACGGTCATCCTCGACGAGGTCGCCCATCTCAAAATCGACGGACAGATCCGTATCCTGGAATCCCACGGCGTGGATCCTACAGATGTGATCGCAGTCCCCCGTGTGTTCGCCACTGCCGTGGCCGTGTTTGCGCTCAACATGCTGTTCCTGCATCTGGCCTTGTGGTCGGGTTACCTGGGTGCAGCACTGACCGGCCTGACCGCGATCTCGTTGCTCGAATTCGTCGAGAACGTCCTGCATGGCATGACGCTGAAGGATCATCTGCTGCTACTGATCAAGCCGCTGGTCATGGGGCTGGTGATTGCCTATATACCGATATGGCTGGGCTTGCGGGTCGAAGCCTCGGCACTGGCGGTACGTCAGGCGATGCCGCGCCAGTTCGTCTATTCGCTGCTCGCGACCTTTCTGATCGGCACAATGATTTCGGCGGTCCTATAGATGCCAGACACAAGCATTCCCCCCTCAGGCACCCAGATCATCGAGGCGCGGCGCGTCCGCCTCGCGCCGCGCGACGGCGCGGCGATGTTGGAGGTGGATCTGCAGGTACTGCCCGGCCAGCTGCACCTGATCTACTCAGACGATCCGGACAACAGCAGCGCAATATCGGATGTGCTGCTCGGCTTGTGCGACGCCGCACAGGGGGAGGTGCGATGGCAAGGCAGGACGTGGGCCGAGATACCACCCCGCAGCGCCTATCGGCTGCGTGGCAATGTCAGCCGGGTAACCAGCCGTGGAAACTGGATGGACACGCGTTCCGTGATGGAAAACATTCTGCTGCCATTGCGTCACCACACGGTGTTGCCGGATGACATACTGCGCGAGATGGCCTGCGACTTCGCTCAGCGCTTCGGTCTCCCCGGGCTGCCGATGCTGCTTCCCGGTCAATGTCCTGAGCCCGATCTTCAGAGGGCTGCCTGCGTCCGTGCCTTCATGGGTCGACCGCAACTGGTTATCCTGGAACACCCCCTGGAGTTCGCTGACGCCGGACTGCTGCCGCCACTGGTCGATGCCATCCAGCAGGTGCGCCGCCGCAAGGGCTCGGTCATCTGGTTTACCCGCCGCCGCGCAATCCTCGAAGAACCTGGTATACACGCTGACCACCGCTACAGGATCGCCGGCCGGCAGCTGCTCGAACTGGAGGCTGCGGCATGAGTGACACCAAACGCTATCGGCGCCAGCGCACCCTGCTCGGCGGCATGGTTGTGGCGGCGATCGTGCTGTTCCTGTTCAGCCTCATCCAGGCCGATGCGCTGCGTGAATGGCTCGACCCGGGCAAGGAGTTGCAGCTGGTGCTGCCCGACCAGGGGCTCTTCGGACTGGCCGAAGGCGCGAAGATCGAGGTGCTCGGCACCCCCGCCGGCAAGATTCAGCGAATCGTCATAGACCCGGACCAGAAGATTCACGCCGAGGCCCGACTGAGTGCGTCGATGACGGCCTTTGTGCGACGCGATTCGGAAGCGATCATTCGCAAGACATTCGGTGTGGCCGGTGACAGCTATATCGAGATCACGCGCGGTGTCGGTGAGCCAATGGACTGGGAATATGCCGTGCTCAATGCCAAGCCCGACCGCTCCCCCACCGACAGCATCGGCGAGATCCTCGAAGACGTGCGCAGCCGCGTCATCCCCATTCTGCAACAGACCGAACGCACGATGACGGCACTCGCCAGCCTGACGGAACGCTTCGCTGATCCGAAGGGCGACCTGCAACTGATGCTCGGCGACATCAAGACACTGACCTCTCGTGTGGAGCAGGGTGAAGGCACGCTCGGCAAATTGCTGAGCGAGGACCGCACCGCACGCGGGCTCGAGGACCTGCTTGCCAATGCCAACAACGCGGTGTCGCAACTCGGGCCGATCCTGGAGCAACTGCAGGCGACCTCCGTGCACGTCACGTCGCTGTCGAGATCGATCAGCGCGCAGGGCAAGGACCTGCCGGAGATCAGTGCCAGCGTCAAATCGGTGCTGGCGTCGCTGGATCTGATCATGCGCGACCTCCGCGAGACGTCACCGCAGCTGCCGCAGATCACGCGGGACATCGGGGCCTCGACCGCCAGCATCCCGGTACTGCTGGGCATGACCCAGCAGACGCTGGCCGAACTGGAAGCGTTGCTGCACCAGTTGCGCAATAGCTGGCTGCTTGGTGGCGGCGGCGCCACCACCCCTGGAGGCGGGCGCCTGCCGCCGCAGGAGGTGCGACCATGAGGCGCGTCCTGATTGCGGTGATGTGCGCCATGCTGTCCGTACTGACAGCCTGCAGCAGCGCCCCGAAACCACAGGCAGCACCGCCGACCGAGCGCCAGTCGCTGGACCGTTCTGCACGCCTGGCCTTTGCCCAGGGCCAGTACGCGCAGGCCGCCACCCTGTACGAGGCAGCACTGGAGCAGGCACTCGCCGAAGACGCCCCCGGCGCCATTGTCGATACGCGATTCAACCTCGCGCTGTGCCAGACCTACCTGGGTCAATATGAATCGGCACTGACCCAGGTCGCGCAGGCGGAAGCGGAACGCGCACGCCGCGGCCTGCCGGGCGACCCGGAACTGCAGCTGCTCACCGGCACCATTCACTACCGCGCCGGCGAGCCCGGTCGTGCCCAGGAGATCCTCGATGGACTGTTGCAGCAACGCGATGTGACCGGTGCCACCAGAGCCAAGGCGCATTTCGTCGCCGGCCTCATCGCCGCCGACGGTTCCGCGTCTGGGCCGTTGCGCCAACATATGCTCGCCCTGCAGACCGACGCTGGCGGCAACGTACAGGCCGACCGGTTCGAGCTGGAGGGACGCCTGGCAGGCATCGAAGGTGATTTCGACCGCGCACTGGGTCTGCTGGACCAGGTCGTGATACTGCGTGGCACTGAGCGTGACTACCGGGGCATGGTGCGTGCGCTGGCCAGTGCCGGGGCAATCGCGCAACAGGATGGCCGCCTGCAGGCAGCCGGCAGCTACCTGCTTAGGGCCGGCAGGAGCGCGGCCCAACGTGGCGAACCCGAGGCGCGGGACTGGCTTGTCCGTGCACAAACGCTGGGGGTACAGACCCGTGACGATGCGTTGACCACTGAGGCCACATCCATTCTGAATTCTCTGGGCGACTAGCCGGGAGATGTCAGTTGTTGTCCTCGATCTCGTCGACGTCGATCTGACCGGTCAGACGCCGACGGATATGCGACCAGGACACGCCCGTGGCGAGGACCCCCGCCAACAACGCGAGGATGATGTAGCTGATGACCTTGACGTTGTCGGGCGACACCCAGCCCCAATCGATGACCAGCCACAGCAGTGATCCGAAAAAGGCCACCGCCAGAATGATCCCGAGCGCCCCCAGCGAGCGCAAGGTGGCACGAATGAACATGACCCATCCGATCAACAGCACGATACCGGCCAACGCGACCAGTGGATTGAAATCCACAAGGCTACGCTCCACCCAGTGGTAGTACGAATAACCGCTCGGGTTATAGGTCGCGAAGACGAGCACCAATGCGGCAATCAGTCGCGCCAGGTAACTGGAGAGCGTAAATCCGTTCGAGGCCATGCGGAGAGGTTTCCTTGCTGGTTGATGGCTGTATCAGGACGGGGAGCATAACGTACCCGTTTTGTGCGAATCCACTGCCTCAGGCGTATTGAAGCAGCCGCTCACTGACGTCGCCCCTCCACCCGTTCCGTTTTTCGCAGTTCGCGGCGGTTCAGGTACCATCCACAAGTCGTCACGCCACGCGCGCAAGGCCAACCCCGGGAGTCTGCCCCATGGCATTAGGAAGTCGCACGATCAGCCTATCGACCTCACTCACGCTGTGCGTCGCGCTCGGCATACTCCTGCACACAACTACATCGCCGGCCGCCCCGCCGGGGCCACGTATCGGCCTCGTTCTCGGTGGTGGCGGTGCCCGCGGCATCGCGCATATCGGGGTTCTCAAGGTACTGGAGGAGATGCGTATACCCATCGCCTGTATCGCGGGCACCAGCATGGGGTCGCTGGTGGGCGGTGTGTATGCTTCCGGTGTACCGCTTGACGAGATCACTGCCAGGCTCAGCGACATCGACTGGGACGACCTTTTCACCGACGATCCGCCGCGTAACGAAAAGCCCTTTCGCGCCAAACGGGATGATTTCGAAAATCTCTTTCACCTGGAGCTGGGGCAACGCGGCACCGAGGTGTTGATGCCTCCGGGCTCCACTGCGGGTTACAAGTTCGAGTTCCTGCTGCGAGAGATGGTGGCGCGCAATGGCAACTTCGCCAACCAGGATTTTGACCACCTGCCGATCCCCTACCGGGCCATGGCGACCAACATCGAAAACGGTACCAGCAAGGAGTTCCGAGAGGGCGACCTGGTCAAGGCGATGCGTGCCAGCATGTCGGTTCCGGGCGCGATTGCGCCCGTCGAGATTGACGGTGTGCTCTATGTCGATGGCGGATTGCTGCAGAACCTGCCCGTCGCTGCAGCACGCGGAACCTGCGCCGATGTCGTTATCGTGGTGGATGTCGGTAGCGGCCTGCTGGCTCGCACCGAGTTGAACTCGGCGCTCGGCATCTCGTTGCAAATGGTCAACGTGCTGATGGCGCAAAACGTACGGGAATCGATCGAGTCGCTCGGGCCTGACGACGTGTTGATCAGTCCGGCGCTCGGCGACTTCAGTGCCGCCAACTTTGCCGAATCCATGACACTGGTCGGGACAGGTGAGGCCGCGGCACGCGGCAAGGCCGATCAGCTGCGTCGCTTTTCCGTCTCTGCCGAGGACTACCAGGCATGGCGCGCGTCAGTCACCGCGCGCCTGCCGACGGTTCCACCGGTAACCGAAGTGCGCGTCGCGACCTCCGGTAAACGGGTGAACCCGAAAGTGCTCGAGGGTGAACTCGCCCGGCAACCTGGTATTGATCTGCGGAGCCACCCGGAAAGCGACTTCAGTCTTGAGAACCTCAACACGCGTCTCGAACAGGTCTACGGCCGCGGTGATTTCGAGCGCATGGACTACCACGTGGTCGACCGGCAGGGTACGAGGACCGTCGAAGTCCAGGGGGTGGAGAAATCCTGGGGACCGAACTACCTCAAGTTCGGCCTTGGACTCGCCTCGGATTCCGATCAGACACGCTTCGACGCCAGCGCCAGTCACCGCAGCACCTGGATCAACTCACTTGGTGCCGAGTGGCGCAACGACCTGCAGATCGGCTATCGCGACCAGCTCACAAGTGAGTTCTATCAACCGTTCACCTCTGATAGCGGCATCTTCATCGCACCCCGACTGGACCTGCAAAGAGAACCGATCGTCTACTATCTCAACGGCAAGCGAATCGGGGACTACCGGGTGAATCATGCCCGGGCACATCTCGATTTCGGGGTACAGAACAAGTATGGCGAAGTGCGGATCGGCGCCTTCGCCGGCCAGCTCCATGCCGAAGAGGACTTCGGGTTATTTCCGTTCGTTCCGGACTTTGACCTGAACCAGGTCGGCTACAACGTGCAGATCACGTTCGACCAGATCGACAGTCCCAGCTTCGGGCGCAATGGCGTGCTGGCACAATTTTCCAGTTTCGGGACAGTCGAGGAATGGGGATCGGAAGACGACTACAACAAGACCGAGCTGTTTCTGTTGGGCGCGAAGAGCGTCGGCGATCATGCGATCCAGCTCGCCGGCTATCTCGGCGACAGCCTGTACGGTGACCTGCCCAATTATGACCCCCTGTTGCTGGGCGGGTTCCTGCGCGGATCCGGCTACCGCATGGACGAACTGCTTGGCAATAACGTCGCCATGGCGCGCGCCGTATACAGCTACAAGGTCGCGGCACTGCCACCGCCGCTCGGCCGGGGGGTCTACGTTGGCGCATCGCTGGAGGCCACCCAGGCCTCGTTGGGCATCGACCTGAAATCCGACAAGGAGATCCGCCCTTCCGCGAGTGTCTTTGTCGGTGCCGACACCTTCCTGGGCCCGGCCTACCTGGCGTTCGGTCATGCATTCAGTGACGACAACCCCAACGCTGTCTACATACTGCTCGGAACGCCCTGATCGATCGAACGACAACCCGGGCAACCGCTGGCACCGACATTGGGAGTCCCTTTCTAGTCGTCCTCGCGCTCGATGCCGCAACAGTGTGAGGGCTGGCTGCTGGCCGGATTGCCCATCGGTGTACTGAGGATCTCGCCAGTGACCGGATTCGGCCGAAAGGTGGTACAGCCTTTCAGCCCCTGCCGGAAAGCCAGCAGGTAAAGCTGCTGGAATTGGGTGAACGGATAGTCTTCAGGGACATTCACGGTCTTGGAGATCGCGCTGTCGACGAAAGGCTGCAATGCAGCCTGCATCGCCAGGTGATCCGACGGTTCCATGCCCAGGGCGCTGACGAAGGCTGGCGGCAACTGCCCACCCTGCGGATTGGCGCGCCGCCACAGCGCATGTGCGTGATCCTCGACGTCGAACACGCGGTAGCTGCCATCGACATCGAGCAGGCGCCGCGAATGGCGGAAGTCGAAAACGGGTTCGATACCACTGGAAACGTTGCCGGCCAATAGGCTTATCGTCCCGGTCGGCGCGATCGCGGTGAGGTGGCTGTTGCGGATGCCGTGTGCCGCAATACCGTTGCGAATATCCTCAGGTAGAGTTCGGACAAAGGCACCGTCGAGATAACGCTCACGATCGAAATAGGGAAACGCACACTTGTCCCGTGCCAGTTGCACCGATGTCCGATAGGCCGCATGGCAGATCGCGCGCATCGCCTGTGCCGCCAGTTCGCGCGCCGCAGGACTGTCGTAACGCAGGCCCAGCATGATCAGTGCATCGGCCAGTCCGGTCAGGCCGAGGCCGAGGCGGCGCGAACCGCGAGCCTCTTCCGCCTGCCGCGGCAACGGAAAGAGCGAGGCGTCGATTGCGTTGTCGAGCATCCGTACTGCCGTACCGACGGTGGCGCTGATGGCATCGATATCCAGATGCGCCTGCGCCGTGAATGCCGACCTGACGAAACACACGAGATTGATGGAACCGAGATTACAGGCACCGTATGGCGGCAGCGGGATCTCGCCGCAGGGATTGGATGCGCTGATATCCTCGCGATACCAGAGATTGTTCTGACGGTTGATCTGATCGATGAACAGCACACCGGGTTCGGCGAAATCATAGGTCGCACGCATGATCCGGGACCACAGGTCTCGAGCGGCGACGCGTCGCACCACACGACAGGCAACGAGCCCAACCTCACCCGGCCAGTGGCGCTGCAGCGTTTCGGCGTTACCGCAGGGCGTTTCGCCAAGCACATGTTCGGGAAACACCAGTGGCCAGGATGCGTCATCGGCCACCGCCTGCATGAAATCGTCGCTGACCTGTACCGAGAGGTTGAAGCGTCGCAGGAGGTGCGGGTCCTGCTTGGCGACGACGAAGGCCTCAATATCGGGATGGTCGCAACGCAGTGTGGCCATCATCGCCCCACGCCGCGCCCCGGTCGAAAGGACAGTGCCACACATCGCATCCCAGATATGCATGAATGAAACAGGTCCGGAGGCGATGCGTCCGGTGGCATGGGCCACGCTCCCGGCGGGACGCAATGTGGAGAAGTCATAGCCGACGCCGCCACCCTGCTGCATCGTCAGCGCCCCTTCCTTGAGATGCTCGAAAATGCTGTCGATGCTGTCTTCGAGGCGCCCCATAACGAAGCAGTTGAACAGCGTGACGCGTCGCCCGGTACCGGCCCCGGCGAGGATGCGCCCCCCGGGGATGAAGCCAAATCCCTGGAGTGCTGAATAGAACCGGTCCTCCCAGACAGACGGGGCCTGCGCTTCAACGCCAGCCAGTGCACCGGCAACGCGTCGCCAGGTGTCGGACAGGCGGCGATCCCCTGCCGTGTCGCCGTCGATGAATCGATAACGGGTATTCCAGATGTGCTCCGCAAGGGCACTGTCGAACGCCTTGTCCTTCAACACCGTCTCCAAAGTCCAATGCCGGTTGGCTGGTCGGCCTGTCAGCAGTTTAGGATAGATGCGGCACACAGGACGCGGACCGGGAAACGCCCCAATGAACATCACGGCCACCAGCAGGCGCGAAGAGCAGGCCTTTCAGGCGAGTTGGCGGCCGCTCGAACGGCACAAGGACAACAAGACGTTCGCGCATCTCATCGACAACGAGTTCCGTGATCCGGAAAACATCGAGGCATCGGTGGCCCGGCAGGTCGCCAGGATGGTCACCTATGCCGGCGATCATGTGCCGTTCTACCGCGACGCCTTTGCCGCGGCCGGCATCGACCACCGCCGAATCACCAGTCTGGCTGACCTTTCACAGTTGCCGGTGCTCTCCCGGTTCGATCTGGCCAGCGGATTCGACCGATTGCGTTCGACGCAGGTTTCGCTGCAGGACCGCAGCCTGAGAATCGCCAGGACATCGGGTTCGAGCGGCGTGCCGGTCAAGGTTCTGAAGACGCGCCAAAGCAGCGACAGCTTCGCCGTGTTGTGGCTGCGACAGGCACGTTGGTTTCGACATGACCTGTCCCGGCGGTATGGCCGGATCCTCACCGCCAATACCCTATACCGCCGCTCGGGCGGGGCGCTGAACCTTGACGGCGATACCATCGGCAGCCCGTCCTGGATGTACGCCGGGCAGTTCTTTCATACCGGCGACGAGGTGCAGTTCAACTCGTCCAGCAGCCGTCCCGACCAACTGCGGTGGCTGGAGCAGCATCAGCCGGCCTACCTGATGAGCTACCCGGGACTGCTGGAAGAGCTTGCCCTTGCCAACGGCTGCCAGCCCTTGTCGGGCGTCGAGGGACTGGTCGCCATCTCGACGATCATGACCAGGGCGATGCGCACACGTGTGGAGACCAGTTTCGGCATCCCGATCTATCAGAACTATGGCCTCAACGAGGCCGGGCTGGTCGCGGTGCAGTGTGCAGCCGGGTGCTACCACACCCATATCGAACACGTGCATGTCGAGATCGTGGATACCGATGGCCAGCCGGTCGCACCCGGTGCCAGTGGCAGATTGCTGGTCACCACGATCACCAATCCGGCCATGCCGCTGCTGCGCTACGACACCGGCGATATCGCGATTGCCGCGACCGGGCCCTGCCCTTGCGGTCGCACCCTGCCATCGTTCCTCGATGTGATTGGACGCCATCGTCGCTTTGCTGAGACGCCTGAAGGTACACGCCCCCGGGTCAACGGTCTGATCGATCAACTCGCGGAGATGCCGCCGGAGTGGCTGGCCAACCTGCGGCAGTACCAGATCCACCAGGCGGCCGACAGGAGTTTCGAGCTGCGCGTGCAGGTCACCGGAAAGTTGCACGAAGCATTCGGCAGGCAGCTGCAGCAGGCCTGGGCAACACTGCAGTCGGACGGTGAAGACTGGCCATTGACAATCGTGGAGGTCGGCGAAATCCAACCGTCACCGGGCGGCAAACTGCTGGATTTCGTCTCGGAATTCGACCGCGCAGGGATCGATCCAGCGCGTTGAAACCGGCAGCGAACCGGGACGGTTTCTATTTCTTGTTTCGAGACGACCAGGTACCGGCACTGCCGCGAACCGGGGAGCTGCGAGAGTTGAAACCCTCTGCACAACCCTCCGCATAGTCGGTGACTTCCTGCTTGGTCCCACGGTGCAAACCGGTCACCCGGGACTTGCCGCTTACGATCGTGTAGCGATACCAGTCGGCGGCAGTTCCCTGCTGCGGATGGGGCACCTTTTCGACGGACTCCACGCTGTAGTTCGTGCTCAGTCGATGGTCTCGTGCCGCGCTGGTGGACTCCGCCGGCTCCTGCGGCACAGCAGCCGCCTGGTTCTTCGAATTCTGCATTGGGTTCACCTCTCTGACGCGCAACACCAGTCCCTTGAACAGCCGTCCATCAAGCACCGAGACGATGTGCTTCGGATCATCGCTTTCCATCTTGACCGACCCTGAACCCGGGTATTTGCTATGCGTCGAAGCGCGCGAAAAACGCATCGAACGGACGCTGCCATAACTGGAAAACAACTTCTGCAAATCGTGTTCACTGACGTCACTGGAAAGGTTCTCTACGGAGATTTCGATCAATGGCTTACGATCCCTGCACCTCGAAGGCGCTCATCCAGTCTGCAAGTACACCAACCGCAGCCTGGGGTACATCGCGTACCGTGCCCGCTGTGGGGCACGGTCGTCGACGCAGACGCTCAGCATCGCGGCCGAGTGCCCGCGACCGACCTGATCAATAACGCGGTGAATGCGACGGCCGCTCAGCTCGCGGCTTCGCCTGATTGACCGTGATGTTGCGGTCGTTCAGTGACTTGCCATTCAGGCCTTTGATCGCGGCGTCTGCTTCCGAGTTGCTTTCCATCTCGACGAAACCGAAACCTTTCGATTGTCCCGAGGCGTTGTCTTTTATCAGGGTGGCCCGACTGACGCTGCCATAGGCGCCGAATGCGTCCCTGAGATCATCTTCCGTCACCGAATAAGCTAAATTACCAACATAAATATTCATATCATCTCAACCATCATTCGTGTGTTGACATTGAAACACCGCCGTATAATCAAACACACAATTTACCGGTAGTGATCAGCCTATCTCGGCTGATGTATTTTCCGCACAAAAAACAGGTATGAACTCAATACATACCTTTTATCACCTGGTGATCGCTCCCGTTTTTGATCACGCACTCAATCGAAGCAGCAACACCTCGCGTACGAGCCCACCAAGACGTCGGGAACCTTGTTGTCCGGCGCCGGACGACACTTCCGGTAAGTGGACTATCCTGGGACGTCTTGGCCTTTTAACAGATACTTATGGAAGCCGGTACACTTTGTCAGGCAAACAGTCGCAAGCGACCAATGCGCAACAAGGACTTGGTATTGAAAATAAAGAATGGGCTTGGCACGAATACAGCGTGGCGGCAGCTGGAGATTTAATAAAGTATAGCCTGTTTATCTTTATTCGCCTAATCGGCAACCCGGCGGCACGACTGCGTGCTCGTCCATTTCGCCCTGCAGCGGGATTCAGCGGTACGCCAGACCAGCTAATTTTTTCCCTTCCGTGTCTGCGCCTCAAGAAACTGCTGCAACTCGTTCAGCAACCGGGCCACCGCGCGATTGGCCGCCTCCACGCCGGCATAGGGCGTGCGTTCGGTGATCGGTTCGCTGACGCTCAACACGCGGCTTGCAATCGGTCGTGCGCTCGAAATCTCGACCAGGCTGACCCGCAGGGCCAACTGCAGCTCGCTTGGATTGAGACGACACACCTGTTGCAGGTGAAGCAACTTGCTGTCGAGTCGCCAGTCCGCTCTCGCCCCACTGCCCGCTTCTGTCACGCTGCGATACAGGCCACTCTGTGTCGCCGCGCGTATCAGCAGGGGTTCGAGCATACGTGCCGGTGAATCCACCCAACGGTGCCGGGCGAAGTACTCGATCTCGTGCGGCGTCCGCATATACGCCATATCCGAACCATCGAATCCAGGGGCCGCAAGGACCGGGCTGACCAGCAGGTTCGGACCATCAGTGGCGCCCGCCTTTTCGGCCGTACCCTGCCATTCCAGCAGATAGGTATGCGTGATGTCGGCAGCTGGCGGTTGCAGGAATGACGGGGCGCATCCCGTCAACACAAGCACCGAAACAACGCTTGGCAGGCACAGGCGGCACGCAGCGCGACGGACTGCAGACGCGGTGGGCAATGACAGATTCAACAACTCACTCTCCGGGTCCAGGAGCACGCGGTGTCCTTCCGCGCAGCAATACCGCTGGGTCGCGTTCAAGCTGTTCGCTGAAGCGCCGCAGGTTCTCGGCGGCGCGACGCAGCTCGTTGATCATCACGGCCGCCTCCGGCAACGCCTCGCCAGTGAAGCGCTGCAGGTCACGATCACGTGCACGCACCACCCTGCCCACCGAGGTGCCCGTATCGCGCAGTTCGTCGGCCATGTCCTGCAATGCCTTGGCGGTTTTTCCGAACTCGGCGAACAGTTCCGGCAGTTCGGTAGTGGCGTCACGTGCCTGGCGCATCGTGGCGGCAAGATCCTCGACGGCGGTCGCCATATCACCCGAGCGACCGGCCAGCGCCGCAGTCAGGTTGTCCAGATGGGCCAGGGTACGGGTCAGGCTCTGCTTGTTCTCTTCGCTGAGCACGACTTTGAGCAACTTCGAGACATCGATCAGGTTGGAGACGAGCTCCTCCACCGCGCGGTCGAGCCTGCCCCAGGTGGAACGCCGGCTTTCGATCACCGGATACTTTTCGCCAGGTCGCGCCTGCAACTGCGGTGAAGCCGCGCTGCCACCGGTCAGGTTGATGAAGGCCAGGCCGGTCAACCCCTGGGTCTCCAGCGTGGCCACGGTGTCCTCGCGTAACACGGTGTCTTCGTCGATCTGCAACAACAGGCGCACTTCACCGGCGCGCAGCGGGTCGAGCCCGATCTCGCGCACTCTCCCCACATCGACACCATGGTACTTGACGACATTGTCGCGGCTCAGACCGGAAACCGACTCCTTCATGTAGACCAGATACTCTTTGTAGACCCTCCCGGTGCCCCCTGCGCTCAGCCACAAAATGACGCTGATGAACGTCAGCGTCAGCAGCAGCACGAAGACTCCGATCAGCACGTAGTTGGTCTTTCCATTCACACTGATGCCTGCGCCGCGCGCCCCCTGGGGCCCTGAAAGAATCGTACCACTGCCGGATCGCTCGAGCGCGACAGCGCCTGCATGCTCCCCTCCGCCAGCAGGCGTCCCTCGCCCAGCAGCACCACGCGATCGGCGACCCGCCACAGGGTATCGACGTCGTGACTGACCAGCACCACGGTCGGATCGAGCGCCGCCTTGAGATTGAGCACCAGTTCATCGAAGGCATCCGCGCTCAAAGGATCGAGACCGGATGTCGGCTCGTCGAGAAACAACAGCTCAGGATCCAGCGCAATGGCACGCGCCAGTGCCGCACGCTTGCGCATTCCCCCGCTGAGCTGATTCGGGTAGAGCAGCCCATCGGCAGCTGTCAGCCCGACCAGCGACAGCTTCACACAGGCGATCTCGTCGATCAGCGTATTGCTGAGCCGCGTGTGTTCGCGCAGCGGCGCCCCCACGTTCTGCATTACATTGAGGCCACCGAACAGGGCGCCGTTCTGAAACAGCACACCGATGCGACGTCGCACCTGCAGGGTCTGTTGTTCGGTCAGTCCGGAAATCTCTTCGCCGAGGACACTGACCGTGCCCGATGTCGGCGGCTGCAACAAAGCCATTTCACGCAGCAGCGTGGTCTTTCCGCTGCCGCTACCACCGACGATGGCCAGTATTTCACCCTGGCGCACGCTCAGGTCGAGGTGTTCGTGGATCACCTTGCTACCGAAACGCATTGACAGATCGCTGACCTCCACCACCGCCTGCGTTGAGTCATTCAAGGCGGTATGCATGGTCATATTCCAAGCCGACTGAAGGCCACCGAGAACGCGGCGTCGACAACGATCACGGCCAGGATGGACTGCACGACACTCATGGTGGTGCGGCGACCAACGCTCTCCGCGCTGCCGACGACCTGGAAACCCTGATAGCAGCCGATGGTCGCGATGATCGCCGCAAACACTGGCGCCTTGCCAATGCCAACCAGAAACGAGTCCACCGAGATCGCCACGCCAAGACGATCGACGTAAGTCGAAAATGCGATCTCCAGCTGCACACTCGACATCAGCATGCCGCCGAGAACACCCATGATGTCGGCAAAGACTGTGAGCAGTGGCAACGCCACGATGAGGGCAAACAGCTTGGGCAGCACCAGCAAGTCCATCGGCGGTATCCCCATGCTGCGCAGCGCGTCCACCTCCTCGGTGACCTGCATGGTGCCGATTTGCGCCGTGTACGCAGAACCGGTGCGTCCCGCGACGATGATCGCGGTAATCAGCGGCGCCAGCTCTCGTACCATCGACAGCCCCACCAGGTCAGCGACGAACAGGCTGGCACCATATTGACGCAGCTGCACGCCGCCCTGGTAGGCAATCACGATACCGAGCAGAAACGACAGCAGGCCGACGATGCCCAGCGCCCGGTGCCCCGCCTCCCCCAGATTGCTGGCGATCTGCGCCCAGCGGATGCGCCCAGGGTGCTGCAGCTGACGCAACCAGGCCGCACCGATCTCGCCGATGAACGCAACCAGGCCGATACCGTGAGAGAGCCCGTCAACCGCCTTCAGACCCAATTGTTCGAGCATCGCGGGGCGCTGCGGCCGCGGTACCGCCCCGGCCTCCATCCGGGTGCCGGCAACCAGTTGCAACAGGCCGGCGAACTTCGGTGACACGGCATGCATCTCGACCACATGCCCGTCGCGCTCCAGCGACATCAACAACCGCTGCAGCACCCAGGCGCCACCGGTATCCATGCGCTGCACACCACTCAGGTCGAGGTGTATCGTCCCCTGGGGCCAACGCGAACCATCAAGCTGATCCTCCACCGCCTGCAGATGACGCACCGTCCAGTCGCCGCTGCAGACCAGAGTTGAACCCTCCAGTCGCGTGTGCGCCATTGAAGTGGCACGTCCGTTTGCAGCGTTCATGGCGTCCAACCCGGGTGACATGGTTCAAATGTAGCAATATCCAGGTACCTGCGACCCACAAGCGTCTCCTTTTCCGGCGCAATGACCGAATCAACCCTCTCAACGACCCGCCCCCGGATAGCAGCGCGACAGATTGCAAATACGCCCCCTGCATCCCAAGATTGCACCATCACCAGCTGAAGACGCCTGATGCAGACCTCACTCGCACAGATCCTGTTTCCCGAACCGACACGCTACTTTCCCGGGCAACGTTGGGTAAACATCGCGCTGCGCTCGCTCCATCTCGTGGGGGTGGCCGGGATCGGCAGCGGTTTCCTGTTTGACCAGGCGCCGGCTGCCTGGGACACCTATTGGCACCTGACGCTGATTAGCGGCATCGCACTGTCCATCCTGTACCTTTGGAATACCGCCGCCTGGCTGTTCGAGCTCAAAGGCCTGGGTATCGTAATCAAGGTTGTCCTGCTCGGCATCGCATGGGGGATCCCCGCGCTGCGCACCGAATTGTTCATCCTGGTCATCATACTTTCGGCTGTGATTGCGCACGCGACGGCGAGGGTGCGCGGATACCGCTGGTCCGGAATACCCATCCCCGGCAATCCGGCGGCACACGGAAAGCCGCGGCAGCCGCATCACGACTGACCGACGCCTGTCTTTTGGCCAGCAGACCCAACTCCTCGGGAGACGCGAGAATGAGCGACACCTCGGATTCCATCAACAAGGGGCCCGTTTCCACCGAGCCGGTGGCGGCCTCGTGGAAAGACTGCATCTACCGACAGCGCGAAGAACTGGCGCGGATGCTGAGGGAACCGCTGGCATTGCTGGCCAACAAGTGCATCGCTCACTGGGGTGACCGGGAGGCATTGAACGCGGTGCTGCTGAGCGGATTCTCCAGTATCCCTTACTGCACGCACCTTTACGTACTGGGAGGCAATGCCACCCAGATCAGCGACAATATCGGTGCCGGAGGCGTTGTTGCCGGGCATTTCGCCCGCAATCGTGCCGAACGTCCGTATATGCAGGAGGCGATGCCCGCCTGGGGATTCCTGCTGTCCGATGCTTACGTGGGCCTGGCTACGCATCGACCCTCGCTGACCGCACTGCAGGTGGTGGTATCGGGTAGCGGGACACTGGGATATCTCGGCGCCGATTTTGATCTGCGCGGCCTCCCGGTGACCTCGGCCCTCTACCACGAGCCCGAAGACTGGCGACAGGTGAAGGGGGACCCGGCGATCCGCAGCACGCTGTTCCAGCAGAGCCGGACCGAGAGTCCGATGGATCGCAACATGGCTGTTGCGCTGTCAATCCTCGAGGAACTGCTGACGGAACGTGGGGTTTTCCAGTGTCAGATTCACTTTTCCAGCAGTCAGGCGACCATCTGGACGATCGACGACCCTATGCGATATCGCATTCTCGACCACGAGGTGCTCACGGACCCGGACATCTGCCTCGTTTACCCGCCGCGTGCCTACCCTGACGACGCCACGATACCGCCGGAAGACATCGAACGGATACTGCGCGCGATGCAGGCGTTGCGCACGGTTGATACGACCATCTACCTGCGCACCGCCTCGGTGAACGTGGTCAACGGCATGGTAAGCCTGACGTTCTCCTGCGACGGTTCACATTACATGCGTTATGACGAGTTTCTTGCCAAGGGACCGGCTTTCTGGACCGGACCCTCCGCATGAGTTCCGCATCGACAGGCCGCCACATCGGCTGACCGGCAACGCGGCCGCTCAGCCCAGTTCAGGCGTCTCGGCGGTCACCATGAAGACAATCCGCTCCGCGATATTCGTGATGCGGTCGCCAGTGCGCTCGAGATGGTATGCGATCCATAGCAGATGCGTGGCATGCATCGTAGGATCGGCCGCGGTCATCAGTTGCATCATCAGGCTGGATGCCGCCTGTTCATCGAGTTCATTCACCTCTTCGTCATGAGAGGCCGCCGCGCGGGCCAGATCACTGTCGCGCGACTGGTAGGCATCCATCACCTGCATGAGCATGTGCACACAGACATCGTTCATGCTGGCGAGGCGGTCCATCGGGCCCGAAAAATCGCCTGGGTCCATGCCCAACACGATCTTGGCGATGTCTTTCGCGTGGTCTGCGATACGTTCGAGTTCCGAGGCGATCTGCATACTCGCGACGATATCGCGCAGGTCCGCCGCAACCGGTTGCTGGAGGGCAAGCGCAGCCAGGCACTCGCTTTCGATCACCCGCAACAGTGTGTTGATCTGTGGATCGCCCTCCACGACCTGCTGGGCCAACGCCGCATTCTGGCTCATGAGACTGTCCATCGCCGATTCGAGCGCGCCGCCGGTCAGCTTTGCCATGTCGAGGACGTTGTGATGAATGCGCACTTCCTGGCGATCGAGGACGCGATGGGTATTTGTCATTTTCTAAAGCCACTCTCTGATTATCGGCGACTATACAAACACCGCCGCCGGAATGACCAATCATACCCGCAACGAACGCCCCGTCGCGCCGAGGATAGGCAACTAATCGCACCCGTCCCGCAGCTCGACCTGCCGCGCAAGCCCTTTCGCCTGCTGCAGACGAATCACTTCAAGTTGGAGTTCCATGCGCCTGCGCTTCGCCGGCAGGTGCTCCTGGGACAGCTTCAGTTCGAGGTCGCTCTGCCTTCCTTTCAGCTGGATCAGGATTTTTCGGATGTGGTCACAAGGCGTCGGGCGTCCCGGCGTTCCGAAGGGCAGGCGCCGCTGAATTCTGCGGAGGAGTGTTTTCAGGCCCATGATTTGTGTCAAATGTCTGTGATTTATCTGGAATCTTCTCAGACGCGACACGCCGAAACGTGACAGATATGTGAATTCTTGATGACCAGACACGAGGCCACTTCGTCTTGTCGACACCTGGCCGCCAAGACCTCCACCGAAGAATTCGCTCGCGGAACAAATCCGCGCGGACGTATGATTTGAAGCAGCGCAAAGTGACTTGGCGGCGCCTGGCGCCGGGTCTCAGCAACAAAATTGGTAGCGCCCAACACAACCACCACTCTGGAGAAACCAGATATGTCCAATCGTGATCAGCATTCAAACAAGGAATCAAAGAAAGCGCCGCAGCACACTGCGAAAGAGAAAAAGGCCGCCAAGCAGGCGAAGAAGCACAGTGGCGATCACCAGCCACTGGTGAGCAAAAAGCCCTGACCGGTGTTGGCGTGTTGGCGAGGTCCCCGCTTGCCTGCTCGGGTGATACCCGTCTGCAAGGCACTGTTTGACCGATTCGCTGTCGCCGGTGACGACCGACTCGCCCACCGACCAACGCGACGCTCCCAGAACACCGGCGTGCTCACTGCCGTTGTCCAGCAACTGCCGGATCCTTACAGTCCTCGACCGGCCAGCCCTGCGCCAACCAGGCGGTCATGCCGCCGCGTACCACGCGCGCATCGACAAAGCCCTGCTGCGCCAGCAGCGCAGCAGCCTTGGCCGAGCGCCGGTCGGTGCGGCACACGATAGCGATCGGGACTGCGGGATCTTCACCGAGTTCGGCGAGACGTCCGGCCAGTTCCTCGAGCGGCAGGTTCAGGGCGCTGGCGATATGTCCCTGCTCGCCGACGAAATCGGCGGCCGTTCGCACATCGAGCACCAGGCCATCCGCACTGTCGACCCGCGCTTTCAGCGTGCTGACATCGAGCATGGGCTTCTGCCGCAAACGCCCCACCAGCCGCGGCAGGAAGGCCACCACGGCCAGCAAGGCCAGCACGACCAGGCCGTTGCGGATCAGGCCCTCGCTACCCGCCACCGCCTCGCGGCCGGCATAACCCAGGTAGGTGTACGCGAGTGCGCCCGGCAACATGAAGACAAAGCTTGCAACAAGGTAGTGCAGCAGCGGGATACGGGTCAGCCCCAGCGCGTAGTTCAGCAGGTTGAACGGGAACAGCGGTACCAGCCGGGTGAAGGCGACGAAACGCCAGCCTTCGGCCTCGACGCCCTTGACCAGACGATCAATGCGCCCACCCGCACGGCCTTCGACCCGGGCCTGTACCCATCCTGCGGCCAGATAACGCGCCACCAGAAAAGCCAACGCCGCACCGAGCGTCGCGCCCGTCAGGTTGTACAGCGTTCCCCAGACCGGACCGAACAAGGCGCCTCCGGCCAGCGTCAACACCGAACCGGGCAGGAACAGCACCGTGGCCAACGCGTACAGCGCGATAAACAGCAGCGGGGCAATCGCACCCGCGTCGGCCACCCATGCCGCCAGTGCGGCCGCATCGAGTCGGTCACGATAGGCAAACGCCACTGCAACACCGCCGATCAGGATCAGCACTGTGAGCGCGCGGGTCAGGCCTCTATTCATGTTCATCTTCCGGTCCCGGCCACGATCGACGATTGATCACGTAGCCGCTGATCCTGCCGCGCCACGGCAGCACCAGCAGGCCGCTCAGCCAACTCACATCGCGCGGCTCCCGATAGCCATGGATACCGATGATCATCCCCTCGTGACCGCCACGCGGCTGTGCGCGGTAGGTGCCGAACAGCCGGTCCCACCAGGGCAGGCTGAAACCGAAGTTGGAGTTGGTCTCATCGTCCTCCACCGAGTGATGTACACGGTGCATATCGGGGGTGACGACAAACAAGCGCAGCACCCGATCCACCGCCTCCGGCAGGCGCACATTGCCGTGATTGAACATCGCAGTCGCGTTGAGCAGCACCTCGAACAGGATCACCGCCACCACTGGCGGGCCGAGCACCGCAATGGTCGCAAACTTGATCAGCATCGACAGAATGATCTCGATCGGGTGGAAGCGCGCGCCGGTGGTGACGTCATAGTCGGGGTCGGCATGATGCACACGGTGCAGACGCCACAACACCGGAATCGCATGCACCATCACGTGCTGCAGCCAGATTACGAAATCCAGCGCGACGACCGCGACCAGTGTCGCCACCCAGAACGGCAGCTCGACGTAGTTCAACAGCCCCCATCCGCGCTCGGCGGCAAAGGCCGCCATACCGACCGCAGCGGCCGGGAACAGCAGGCGCAACAGCACCGTGTTGAACACAACCAAGCTGATATTGTTGCCCCAGCGCATCACCTTGGAGACGGTCAGTGCACGACGCGGTGCAGCGATCTCGAACAACGCCACGAGCACGAACACGCCCACAAAAAAAGTCAGTCGCACCGCCGGCTCATGGGCCAGCAGCCAGTCATTCCAGTTCACGATCGCCACCCTCCCGCATGCGTCTCGATGACGCGGCTCTTGGTCATTATTCAATTTTTCGCTTGAATAATGGTGGTCATTGGATCCGGGGTTGTCAAGCCGCGATCAGCCGGCACACGCGCCGATCGGGCGCTCAGCACCGACCCGCTGCAGCGCTATAATCCCGGCGTGAACCGATATTCTCAATTGGTTAATTGACAACTGGCAGAAGAGGACGCGGCGACGTGGCCAAGACAACAGCGAAGACAGGCTTCAAACAGGCGTTGTTCGCGCAGTTTGCGCGCGTCGGCAAGGCGCTCGCCAGCGCCAACCGGCTCGAGCTGCTCGAATTCCTCGCCCAGGGCGAGCGCAGCGTGGATGCGCTGGCCAGGGTTTCCGGACTGTCGGTCGCCAATACCTCGCAACACCTGCAGCAGTTGCGTCAAGCGGGACTGGTCACGGCACGCAAGGAAGGCGTGACGGTCTACTACAGCCTCAGCGACAAAGATGTCGTGGCGCTGGTGGACAAGTTGCGCGATGTCGCGGAACGCCATCTGGCAGAGGTGGAACAACTTGTCAGTCGTTACCTGACGGTCAAGGATGACCTCGAACCGGTGCCTTCCAGGGAGCTGCTCAAGCGTGCCCGTCAGGGGCTGGTCACCGTGATCGACGTGCGTCCCGAGGAGGAGTATGCGGCCGGACACCTGCCCGGCGCCGTCAACATCCCACTGGCAAGTCTCGAGAAGCAACTGCGCGACTTCGACCGTGAAAAAGAAGTCGTGGCCTATTGTCGCGGTCCACACTGTGTACTGGCCTTCGAGGCCGTGGCGCGCCTGCGTGCCAAGGGCTTCGAGGCGCGCCGCCTGCAGGACGGTTTTCCCGAGTGGAAACTCGCCGGCCTGCCCGTTGAACGCTGACCCGCACAGCAACGGGTGTTGCGGAGAAGGTAAACCCTGTCAGACGTGCCTGACATGGCCAAGCGCCTGCCTGAGTGCCGCGACATCCTGCGGCGCCCGCGACGAAAAGCAGGCGGCGTTGAGCCGTTGCGCAAGACCCGCAGCGTCGCCATTGGGCTGCGCGGCCGCCCAGGCACTGAGCGAGACATGGCCACCCGAACCGAGAAGCAGCTGGCGAAGCGCATGCGCATCTCCTGCACAGTGCAGCGACTGCCGAAACCGCCTGACCGAAAGCCAGCGCCGGATCGCGCGATGCAGGACCACCGTCACAGCCACCAGCATCACCCCACCGATCGTGATCAACGCATAGACGAACGGCAGCGGCATCCGCCACAGGCGTGGCAAAGCCGCCTGCAGGCTGATCAGACGCCCCTGGGTGGTGTCAAAATAACGCAGGCCCACCTGAGGCCCGTCGCCCCACCCGACCAACCAGGTTGGCATTGCCACGCGGTAGCGTTGCAGCGACCTACCCTCAGCCGCATCGACCTCGACCTGCGATACGCTGACCGCCTCGACGCTGCTGCCTGCTGCACTGGCCAGCGCGCTGCGCATACCGAAGACACTCTCCGGCAGCTGCCCGCGATTGACCACGGAGACCTGCCAGTAAGGCGCATCCGCAACCTCTATCGTCTCCGCATGCAAGCTGACCTCGCCGACCGGGACACTTGGCGGCAGATAGCTTGGCAGCGGCAGCACCCGCACCAGGCGGGGACCCAGGTAAAAGCGCCAGCGACCACGCCCACGCTGCTCGATCGCTGGCAGTACGATCCGGTGGCTGCCCTTCTCCCGCGCGGTCAATCGCCAGCGCAGGCGCACCTGTCCGCCGCTTGCCCCCGCGATGTGCTCGCGCGCCAATGCCTGCACGTCGAAGCCTGTGAATTCCGCCTCTTCGACGGCGATATGGTTGGAGGGATGCAACATCGCCAGTTCCACACCAACCTCGAACGACTGCCCCTGCCACACCTGCTGCGGCACCGGCAACCAACGCGGGGTGCCATCGATACCATCGCGCACCGTCGGGATGACGTCGACACGCAGTGGACCCGCCACTGCGCCGCCCAGCGCGATTCTCTCCAGAACCTTGTCGCCGACATCGCGTGGGTAGAGCCGCACATGCTGCGTGGTGCGAACCTCGCCGCTGACCAGGCTCTCGCTGGCCGTATCGCGCCGGTCGATGAAGAAATCGTCAGCCCACTGGCGCAGATCGGCGCTGCCGGCGGTGGACTCACCGTCATAGACGATCCGCACATCGAGGTATTTGCCCATCTCGACCTGCAGGTCATCGACGACAATCGCCAGCACAGCGGCCGCAGCAGGCACCGATACGAGCAGCAACCCCAGCAGCGCCAGCACACGACTCACCATGGGCGGCTTCCCTCGATCCGGTAAGGCTCGCCGGGCACGGTCAGGATGCCGACCTCCATCGGTAGCAGGCGATTGAACAGGCCTGCCGTGCCCTCTGGTGTGGTCGTCGCCGATGACTTTACCCAGTGCCGGCCCGACGCCCGGGCAGCGGCCGGATCGGCTTTGTCTCTCTCGATGCCGCGCATCACCAGTGCGCGCAGCTCATCGGCGGACAGTGTCGCCAGGGCCGGTGAACCGCCGAAACGATCCGACAACCGGATGCCCTCGGCGACACGATCGAGCATGGCCTCTGGCATCTCGCGTGCCGCTGCACGCCAGTCCGCCCGACGCTGCGTCTCGGCAACATCGGCCAGGTACCGCCGGACCGTCGCAGCCAGGCTGTCCGCGAACTCGCGATTGATCGCCGTGAGTTCAGACGGGATGCCCAGTGCCTCGGCCTCGGTGAACAGCACCGACGCCTCCTCGAAATCGCCGAGCCGAAAGTGCGTGTTGCCGAGGTTGAATGCCGCACGCCCGCGCGCGGTGTCGTCGGGTGCCTGCCAGGCCGCCGCTGCGAAGGCCTGCAGCGCACACGGATAGTCGGCCAGCCGGTAACAGGCCACGCCCTCGGCGAAGCGCGCATCGTGGCCCTCACCCCCGGTGGACAGACTCCGGGCGCGCTCGTAGTCCCCTGAATCCAGTGCCGCACGCGCCTGATCGCCAGGCGAGTCGACAAAGACCTCGCGACCACAACCACCGGTCAATAGCGTGATCAATCCCGCCACGATCGCAGCGCGCGAGGCCGACTTTGCCTGCCTGCCCCGCGTTGCCAGCAGAAAGACCACGATGCCGGCAAGCAGTGGAAAGCCGAACCACTCGTCCCAAAGCACCCGGTCGTTGTCACCCGGGTCGATGCGCGGATCACGCAAACCCAGCACCTGGACCAGCGACTGCCCCGCGATCGCTTCGGCCGCGTGGTAGCCGCCATCGACGTGCCCGGCGAACAGTCGCAGCCATTGCGCGTCACGTCGGCTGACAACACGCTCACCGTCGATCACCAGCGGCTCGGTCGCGGAACGCGGCACCCCGACCGCCTCGGGCCCGCCCACACCAACGACCTGCAGATTGATCCGGGCGGGTGGCAGCCAATCCCTCACCGCGGTTTCCGCCGCATGCTGCGCATCGGGCCCGAGATCACCGTCGCTGATCAGTAGCAGGTGGCGACCGCCGCGCGTCTCGGTTTCGGCGAGCGACTCGCCCGCCAGGCGCAGCGCATCGGCCAGGGCGTTGCCCAGTGTTGGCAGATTGATGCCGTCGAGTTCGTGCACGAAATGGCGGACCAGTTCCTGATCCGTGGTCGGCGGCAGCAGGCGATGAGCGTGTCCGGCGTACACCACGATGCCAAGCCGTAGCGAAGCCGGCATCTGCGCCGTCCAATCAGCCAACAGCGCCTGTGCGAATCGCCTGCGGTCTGGCCGCGCGTCACGTGCTGCCATCGACCATGACAGATCGACTACCGCGATCACCGCGCTGTCCTGTTGCACAGCCGGCGGAACCCAGCGCGGCGTTCGTGGCCCGGCGAGTGCCACGCACAGCAGCAGCCAGGCGACCGCGAGTGCAACGCGGCTCAGGGTCTGCCGTCCCTTCTGCGCTGGCGCCTCGACCCAGGGCCGCAGCGACGGATCGACGATCCGCGCCCAGGCGCTGCGGCGGCGCATGTACATCCACAGCGTCGGCAGCAACGGCAGCAGCGTCACCCACAACCACGCCGGCTCGCGCCAATACAGGAGCATTGGCATCATGGGCCTGCACCTGCGAACCACCCACCCCGAAGCACTGGCCACCAGACACCCAGCAGCAACAGTGCCATGGCGACCCCGAGCGGCAAGGGATACCAGGTCTCGGCCAGACGCTCTGTCGACGATGCCGTACCCGGTCGGCGATGTCTCGACTCGATCGTGGACAGCGCCGCAGCGAACGCATCGGCGTCGCGCGCATGGAAGAAGGCGCCACCACCGGCTTCAGCCAACGTCTGCAGAAACGCCGTGTCGATAGCCTCGTAGATCAATCCACCGGGGTCCGTGCCACCGGCACCCTGGTCACTTGACCCGATACCAATCACGTACAGCGTGCTGCCGGCGGCGCTCAGCGCACGCGCCGCCGTCTCCGGGGCCGTCGCACCCAGCTGCAGGCCACCATCGGTCACCAGCACCACCACTGTTTCACCGGCGGCACCAAACTGCTCATCGACCAGTTTCAGGGTTGCCCCCATGTCGGACAGGCGACCGCCGAGGACGGGGCGCAGGCGCGAGATGGCATCACGCACCACCGCCTTCTCGTCGGTCAGCGGCAACCACAGCGCCGGCGGATTGCCGAGCACCACCAGACCGATACGACGGCCGCGGTAGCCCGCGACAAAGCCATCCAGCAGGCGACGGGTGATCGACATGCGATCCACCGGCTCACCGCCCACGACATAGTCACGCAGGGTCATTGAGATCGCCGTGCCGGCGACGATCACCAGGTCCACCGGCTCTGACGCCGCAGCGGTCTTGATCGCGTCGGTATAGCGGACCGGCTGAGCGAGGGCCAATACCACCAGCAGCAGCGCCGCGGAGATCATGACGTCTGCAGTGCCTGAGCCCGTTGGTCTTGCGACGCCGGACGATCCACGGATTACCCGCAGCAACGGATAGCGCACTGCCAGCGGCATCGACATCGTTGACGAGGCCGGCGACTGATGCCGCCGCCACTTCAGCCACAACGGAGGCAAAGGCAACAACATCAGCCACAAAGGCTGCAACAGGCCGAGGTCACTGAACATGGGTGATCCGCCGGATCAGCTCGGCGACACTGGTAGGTGGTGGCGCCTGGCGCTGGAAGCGCAGACAGTCCAGCTCTCTGCGCAATGAGGCCTCGTCACCTACCCACGCCGCCAGACGATGCGCGACTTCGCGCGGCGGCAAGCGCCCGGCGTCCAGATCCCGCGCCAGCCTCTGCAGCGGATGCCGCCATCGCCTCACCCACCATCCCACCAGCCATGCCGCCAGCAGCACGAAGACGACCAGCCATGCGGATGCACCACGATTGTCCGCGAGCGGCAAAGGCAGCAGGATGTCCGCCATCCTGACCAGTTCGTTATCGTTCATCGCGGGACGGTCGCCAGATCCGCAAGCGAGTCGGCATCTGCCGCCAGCACGCGATAGCTGATACCGGCACGGCGAAACTCTCCGGCGAGAAAGCCGTCCCAGTCCTGCTGGCCATGCCGCAGCTCGGCTGCCGCCGAGGCATCGGACGCATTGAATTCGTAGCGCTCTCCCTGCCAGCACAACTCCAATGCCGCCGTTGGCAAGGGATCGCGTTCGGCGCGGTCGACAATACGGATGGCGTGGCACTCACTGTGCTGCCCGAGCGCACGCAGCAACCCGAGATCTTCGGTATCGAGACCGCTAAAATCCGACACGATCGTCAGCTCGCTGCCTTGCGGAAGGCGCCGGCGCAGACTCGTCAGGACCTTGTCCCAGGCCGGCTCCCCACATCCGGGCTCGCGCGGCGGACAGGGCGCGACCGCCCAATCAGTCAGTCGCCGCAGCGCGCGTGGCCCCCTCGAAGGTGGCAGCCACCGGCAGGGGTCATCGAGAAGCACCGCCGCCAATTCACCACCGGCCCTCACCTCACGGCCTCCGAGCCACAGTGCAGCGCGCACCGCCTGGGTGACCTTGAGCCTGGTGCGAGTGCCAAAACGCATGCTGGCGCGCCGGTCGATCACCAGGCAGCTCGGGCGGCTGAGTTCGGCGTGATAGCTGCGCACCAGCGGTGCGCGCGAACGCGCGCTCGCCCGCCAGTCGATGCGGCGAGGATCGTCGCCAGGTTGATAGGCCCGGGGCTCGGCGAAGTCGCTGCCGCTGCCGTGGCGCGGCGACACCTGCTCGCCGGGACGACCGGCACGCGGTCGCCTCAAGGGGCGGTTCGACACATGCGGCGGGGCAGCCGCTGTCAACTCTGCGATCTCCTGCCCGGTCAACAGGGGCGCATCGCCTGACTGCCGCGCAAACAGGCGCTGGCGCATCAGGGCGCTGGAACCGCTGCGATCAGCCGGTGCACGATGTCGTCGGCACTGACGGCATCGGCCTCGGCCGCGAAGTCCAGGACCAGGCGATGTCGCAGTACATCGGGTGCCAGCGCAATGACGTCTTCCGGCAACACATAGTCACGCCTTTCGAGAAACGCGCGCGCCGATGCCGCGCGCAACAAGGCGATCGAGGCTCGTGGCGATGCACCTGCCTGCACCATGCCCCGCCACTCCGCCACGTAGTCGCCAAGCTTGCGCGTCGCGACCACGATCTCGACCGCGAAGCGCTCGACGCGTTCTTCAATGAAAACCTCGTCGACCCGATCGCGCAGCGCCAGCAGATCCACCGGTTTGAGCACCGCCGAGACTGCCGCCTCCACATGCCCGTCGTACGCAGTTCGCGCGCGCCGGGTGATCTCTATCTCCTCGGACAGACTGGGATAATCGAGCACGATCTTGAACAGGAAACGATCGAGCTGCGCCTCCGGCAGCGGATAGGTGCCGGATTGTTCGAGCGGATTCTGGGTGGCCAGCACCATGAACAGCTCAGGCAGCCGTCGCGTCGTGCCTCCGACAGTGACCTGGTGTTCAGCCATGGCCTCGAGCAACGCCGACTGCACCTTGGGCGGCGCACGGTTGATCTCATCGGCAAGCAGGATCTCGTGAAACAGCGGACCTGAAACGAAGCGGAAGCTGCCGTTGGCCGGCTCGTAGATCTCGCTGCCGGTCAGGTCTCCCGGCATCAGGTCGGGCGTGAACTGCACGCGCTGAAAGGAGGCATCCAGGCCGGAGGCCAGCGCATGGACCACCGTCGTCTTCGCCAGCCCCGGCGGACCTTCCAGGAGCACATGCCCGCCGGCCAGCAGCGCGATGATGAGGCGATCCAGCAAAGCCTCCTGCCCGACGATGATGGATTGCAACTGCACCTTGAGCGCACTCAGGGACTGCTGTTCAGGCATATTGCTCCAGTGGGTTGCCGGTCCGGATCGTGTTGGAGTTTAACCGCAAATTTTCCCGCTGCCGGCCAAAGTGGGGCACAAGGCTGGTGGAAGATTGTCGCTAGCCGCCAGCTGAGCCCGTGGCAACAGCGGCCAGCGGCACCACGGGCCGATCAGTGAAACGGGAACACGTAGTTCATCCAGGCGGCCATGCGCAAAAGGACCCGACGGATTATCCCGACGTGGTGAAAATGCCCGCTGTACACCGCAGCCTGCCCAAAGGTGCCGCCAGGCAGGTCGAAATCAGCGAAGGCCGGATCGGTGATCGTGATCGCCACCGGAACACGTCCTGGGCTCTTCTCCTGGTCGAAGCGGATCAGATTCGCCTGCGGCGAGACCTGTCCTTCACCGATCGCAGGAAGGACCTCGCGGACCTTGCCCTTGAAGATGACGCCGGGAACGGCATCCAGCGTTACTTCCACCTCGCTGCCCTTTTCGAGTCGCAACAGGCTGTTCTGCCGGAACCAGCCGAAGAACACGCGGTCATCCTGGTGGACAAACGTCAGGGCCGCGGAAAACGGCATCGGCACGACCATCATCCCCGGCCGCAATGCCAGTTGGGTGACCAGGCCATCGCCCGGGGCCGTCACCACGGTCTGCTGCAGGTCGAAGCGGGCATCGGCCAGCTTCGCCTCGAGTTCGTCGACCCGAGCACGCGCCTGATCCCTCGAAAGCTCACTGCCAACCTGCTTGCGGTACATCTCCTCAGTGCGTTCGAGGTTCTTGCGTGCTGCGACCAGCTCACCTTCGATCCCCTGCACCGCATCTTCGAACGGCTTCGCGTCGATACGAAACAGAACATCCCCTTTCCTGACCGGCGAGTTCGGCGCAACCGGGACCTCGACGACACGCCCGCGCACCTCGGAGATGATGGGTGTCGTCACATAGTACTGGCGCACCGTTTCCGAATACGGATGGTTGTAGTTCATCAGCATCAGCAAGGCGCCGATGATCAGGATGCCGCCGAGTACCGCGGTGGGAACCGTCCACTTGTTCAGCGGAATCTTGAAGATCTTGAAGATGACGACACAGATCGCAACGTAGGTGGCTATCAGCAGGAGATCCATGGTGTCTCCTCAGGATTCAGAAGAGTGTTCGAGCACACGCAGACGCTCGGAAATGCTCTCGAGCTCCGCTTTCAATTCCACCATGGTCTCGTCACCTGTCCCGTCGGGTGTGGAGAAGCCCCAGCCACGATCCTCGCGGTACAAGGTCGCCCATATCCATAAAAAGGGCCAGATGGCGTGCAGCGTGAACAGGCTGATCCAACCCGCCACGTGGATCGCATCCTGCTGCGGGTGATTTCGGTGTTTGGCGATCTCGTAGGGTATATCGTGGATCGCAATGATGCCGTAAAACAGCACCACCGCCACAAAGAACAACAGAAACAACGCGAAATAGTCCAGGAACATTGTGGCCACTCCAGTGTTTTTGAACTCGGTCGGACGGTGATGGAGACCGCCTACGGCTTCTGCTCGTTTTCCAAGGCCTTCTTCGTGATCTCCTGGTACAGGTTCACCGCGCGCCCATACAGCAACGTGAACTCGGGGCGCATGTCCACCAGGCGATTGATCTCTTCCGCATCACTCATGACGCGGTCGAGAAACGCGATGTCCGCGTCACTCAGACGCTCCCCGCGATCCACCCGTTCCTTGATATCGAGCGCCCGCGGCAACCGGAACTTTTCAAAGCGCTCCAGCACCGTGTAGGCGATCCCTTCCTCTTTCGAAATTTCAGTCATGACGCTTCCCGGAAACAACCGTGTGACGGCATTCGAACACACCTTCACTGCTTTTGTAACCTGACCGGCGGGCTCGCCCCTGCCGCACCGCATCACGTCGATGCATGCCGCGCCGCGGATCTGTCTTTCGCCATCAGCATGTACAAGGACGGCACGACGAACAGCGTGAACAAGGTGCCGATCGCCATCCCGCCGACCAGAACCAGGCCGATCGAGTTCCTTGCCGCGGCACCAGCGCCAGTGACCAGCACCAGCGGGAAGTGACCGGCAATGGTGGCGACGCTCGTCATCAACACCGGGCGCAGACGGATCATCGCCGCGTTGCGCACGGCATCGAGCTTGTCCTCGCCCTGCTCCTGCAGCTTGTTTGCAAACTCGACGATCAGGATGCCGTTCTTCGCAATCAGACCGACCAGAGTGACCAACCCGACCTGGGCATAGATATTCATGGTCGTCGTCCAGCCGTTGGTCCAGTAAGGCATGTTCGGATCAGGTATCTTCAACACCGTGAAGATCAGCGCGCCGAACATCGCCAGCGGCACCGAACCGGCGAGGATCACGAAGGGGTCGCGAAAGGAATTGAACTGCACCGCAAGCACCAGAAATATCATCAGCACGGCGAGTGAGAACGCCGGCAGGAACTTGTTGCCCTCGGTGCGCAGCTGGCGCGATTCGCCCGTGTAGTCGACACCGTATCCGGGCGGCAGGATCTCCTGTGCCGCCTCCTCAAGGAATTTGAGTGCGTCATCAAGGGTGCGCGTACTGACGCCGGAAAGCTTCACGGCATTGAGCTGCTGAAAGCGGTTCAGGGAGCGGGCCACCACCGAATGCTCGATGTGCGCCACCGAGGCCAGGGGCACCATCTGGCCATCCGGTCCGGTCACGTGGATGTCGACCAGCTGTTCGCTGTTGAGGCGATCGGCACGCCGAACCAGTGGAATCACCTTGTAGCTGCGCCCATCCATGTTGAACCGGTTGACGAAATCGCCACCGGTCGCGACCGCAAGGTCGGCGCCGACTTGGGACAGATTCAGGCCGAGGTCGGCCAGCTTGTCGCGGTCGAACACGATGGTCGCCTGCGGCTGGTCGATCTTCATGTCGATGGTCGGGGGGAACGCAAACAGGCCGCTCGCGGTGGCCTTCTGTTGGAGGACCTGGGCGATTTCGAGCAGACGCTCGGCATCGGCAGTCGAGGTGATGACGAACTCCACCGGGAAATTGCTGCCTCCGGGCAGGGCCGGCGGAGTTGTGATGAACACCTGGATACCGGGGATCTTCGAGACCCTGGCCTGCACCTCGGGCAGGATCTCGGTCACGGTCCGGTTGCGCTCGGCCCAGGGCTTGACCACGACGCCGCTGAAACCGTCTGCACCCAGCGTCGCACCGACCGACGGTGGAAACAGAAGCTGGAACGTCAGCGCCGCCTCCGGCACGTCGAGCATGATCTTCTCAGCCGCCTCGGCATAGACAGCATTCTGGTCCGTGGTCGCATTGGCAGCGGTGTTGATGATCCCGAACAACACACTCTGGTCTTCGGTCGGCGCCAGTTCCTTCGGTGAGAACGTGAACATGGGTACGGTGCACAGACTCACGATGACCCACACCAGATAGACCGCCGGCCTGGCGCCGAGTGTCGAGCCGAGCGCGCGGCCATAGGCCTCGCTCAAGCGATCGAAACGGTGATTCAGCCAGCCGGACAGACCGCGCTCCTCGTCCTGGGCACTGCGCAGCAGTTTGCCGGCCATGGTCGGTGACAACGTCAACGCGACAACGCCGGATATCGCGACCGCGCCGGCCAGGGTAAACGCGAACTCGCGGAACAGCGCCCCGGTCAATCCGCCCTGCAGGCCGATCGGGATGTATACGGCGACCAAGGTCAACGTCATCGCAACTACCGGCGCCAACAGCTCGCGCGCACCAAGCATCGCAGCCTCACGCGGGCTGCGTCCCTCGCGCAGGTGGCGTTCGACGTTCTCGACCACCACGATGGCATCGTCGACGACCAGACCGACCGACAGCACGATGGCCAGCAGCGTAAGCAGGTTCAGGGTGAAGCCGAACACCTGCATCAGAAAGATGCCGCCGATCAGCGACACCGGTATGGCCATGACCGGCACCAGCACCGAGCGTACCGAACCCAGAAACAGGAAGATCACGATGACGACGATCAGCAGCGTATCGGCGAGCGTCCCGGTCACCTCGTGGATCGCATTGCTGACATACTCCGACGCATCGTAGCCGATGCTGGCGTCGAGGCCGGCCGGCATCTCCTGCTTGAGCTTGTCCAGTTCAACGCGCACGCCACCGATAACGTCGATGATGTTGGCGTTAGGCTGCGGAAACACCCCCGCGAACACAGCGGTCTGTCCGGAGTAACGCACCAGGGTGTCATAGTCCTCGGCACCCAGCTCCACATCGGCAATGTCCTCCAGCCGGACGATCGTGTCGTCTTTCTGGTAGATGACCAGTCGCCGAAAGTCGGCTGGGCTGTGCATATCGGTGTTGGCCGCGAGATAGGTCTGCACCAGCGCGCCCTTGGTGGCGCCGATCGCGGCCAGGTAGTTGTTGGAGGCCAGCGCCGCCCTGACCTGCGCCGGACTGATACGCATGGCGGCCATGCGGTCGGGCTTCAGCCAGACGCGCATCGCGAAGGTGCGCGCACCGAAGATCTCGATCCGCTGCACGCCGGCAACCGCGGACAGGCGCGGCTGTACCACCCGCGTCAGGTAATCGGTGATCTGCTCTGGCGACAGGATCTCTGACCAGAAGCTCAGATAGGCCGCGGCAAATTCCGAATCCGCCGACTGCACGCTGATTGCCGGCACCTGTGCCTCGACAGGAAGATCATTGCGTACCTGGTCGACCTTGGACGAGATGTCGGCGAGCGCCTTTGTCGAATCGTAGTTGAGCTTGAGCCGCGCAGTGATCAGTGAAATGCCCTGCAGGCTCTTCGATTCCACATAGTCGATACCCTCCGCTGCTGCGATTGCCCGCTCGAGCGGCGTCGTGATAAAGCCGCGCACCAGTTCGGCGCTGGCCCCGACATACGCGGTCGTGATCTGCACCGAGGCATTCTCGCTGAGCGGATACTGGCGCACGCTCAACGAATGCCACGCGCTCAAGCCGGCGATGACGATCAGCAGGTTGAGGACGATCGCCAGTACCGGACGGCGGATGAAGAGATCAGTGATGCTGTCCATGAGGTCGGTATCAGGAATCGCCGGGCCGGGGTTCAAGACTGGCCTTGGGTGCCAACGCGTTGTCGATCACCACCTGGATGCCGCTGCGCAGTTTGAAAACACCACTGGTGACCACGGTCTCGCCGTCCTTGAGACCGTCCGTAACATCGACAAAGTCACCACGTGCCTGTCCCAGGCGGACGAACTGCTGCCGCAGCACCTGCTCCGCCTCCCCCGACTTCTCATTCTTCTGCTGCTCGACCACGAACACCGAGTCGCCGAACGTCGCGTACAGCACCGCAGTCGCCGGCACAGGCAACACCCGCTGCATATCGGGCAGCACCACCTCGATGTTGGCGAACATGCCAGTGTGCAGACGTTCGCCCGGATTCGCGACCAGGGCCCGCACCCTCACGTTGCGCGTTGCCGCATCCACTTCAGGACTGACTGCAACGATCTCACCGTGAAACGTCTCCCCCGGTGCCGCATCGGTGGTTACGCGAACCGCCATGCCATCGCGCAGCCGGGCGAGCTGTCGTTGCGGGATGGAGAAATCCACGTGAACCGGATCGAGTGTATGCAATGCGACGATAGGGTCGCCTTCGCTGAGAATCTGCCCGAGGTTGACCAGGCGCAGCCCCAGGCGACCGGCGAAAGGCGCGCGTACCGATTTCTTCGCGATCAGTGCGCGTATCACACCCACCTGGGCGACCGTTTCCTTGACCTGGGCCTCGGCCCGGTCGACCGTATCGTCGGACGCGAGATCCCGTTTTCCGAGTTTGCGCACACGTGCGAGGTCCGCCTGCGCAAGGGCAGCGGCAGCCTCGGCCGACGCCAGCTGGGCATCCTCACTGGCGGTGTCGAGCTGCAGCAGCACGTCTCCGGCAGCGACCACCGCGCCCGATTCAAAAGCAATCCGGCTCACCCTGCCACCGACCTCGGCACTGACCGTGACCCCCTGCACCGCCGATACCGTCGCCGTGGTGGCGATCACCTGCTCCCACTGTTCACCGGAGACGGTCAACGCGGTGACCGTCTCCGGTGGCAGCGCCATATTGGCCGCTGCTTCACCCATTGCCGTGAACTGCCCGAGCTTGGCATAGACAATGGCGCCGACCACCAGGGCCACAACAACGAGCGCAAAAAACAGCTTCTTCAACATGAAGTATCCAACGAACAGTCGCATAACGATGACGGGGCGAATCGCCAGCGGTGACGGTCTTGCACACTCATGACAATCGCACAGTCACGATGGAAACCAACCAGCCCCTCGCACGGATTGTACCTCCTTGCGCGAGCGGCTTTGTGACAGCGTACTGTGCAGACGGTCCGGGTGCTGAATAACCGCATCATCCATCGGGGTATCACACACGGATTGACCGGAATGCCAGCAACCCTTTGCGCTCGATGCTGACCTCCACCATATCGTGCCGGTGCCAGGTGGATATTGACGGGTTCCTCCAACCGCTATTGACTCGCAGCCTTTCACTCGATTTCGGCCAGAAGATGATGCGATGACGGGTCGCCGTTCCCCCGTACCGACGCTGGCGTGCCGATTTCCCTTCTCTGCAGCGGCCCGCGTCTTTGGACCATTCGGCGCCTTACCGGGCGGCGGCACCTTCGGTAGTAAATCGGCACATGGTGAAGGCTTCTGGCTTTGCAATTCCGGGGGAAATTCGAATCTGCGCCGGAGACGACCTGGATCAGGCACGCGTGTGGATTTCCGCGCCCGCCATCCCGCGGCTCCCTGGAATTCGAGCTGCTGAAAGATGAGCGTGTACTGATGCGGGAGCCAAAGGATGAATTTAAAGTGGGCGATTTCGAACGGGGCACCGCCGAAATCGCCCCCTTTATCGATCGCGCAGGTGGTCTGGCAAGACTAACGATCGTCGCCGAGGAGGCTCCCGGGTGGGATGACTTCGCGGTTGTTCTAGGCCACTGCCGTGTTGTTCGTGCACATCACGGCAAAGCCTGCCGAGTTGCCTTGGTGACCAGCAGCCGGGAGCCAGGTAGAAGACGCGAAGCCCTGAATGGCGAGCCTATCGGTACTTGTCGAGGATCTGTTCCTTGGCCCTGTTGTATTCCTTCTCGGTGATGATCCCCTGCTTGTAGCTTTGTTCGAGATCCATCAACTCCTGCCCCATCGTGGTCGTCGATGCCTGCATCGTCGTCCCGCCGCCACAGGCCGCGAGCCCGAGAGACAGGACCAGCGCCATAGCCGGCAAAAGAATCGATCGAGTTTTCATTTATTGTTTCTCCACTGTTATCGTGCTCACCGGGTAGCGAGCAAAAAAGGTTCAATCCAGCTGTCGTCGTTACACGACAGACGCTCCAACGATCGCTCGGACAGCCTGGGTATGAGCACATCCTTCGGTCAAAATGTTTCCAATCTGGGCTACGACCGCATATTGCCGAAGCACCCGACCTCGTCGACGACTGCGGAGTTGCGATTCGGCCCTACATGGGCATGCATATTGCCGAGTATGCGCAACCTTGTATCTGACTTTAGAAGGGGGGGCTGGCACCTTGACAAGCCCCTTTGCGGATAGCGAGTTCATGGATCGCCCCGGTAACGACGGCAATACCACGGTTCCCGGTGTCCAAAAACATGGAGCTGTCGACGAGCTGGCGCCCGCCGACCCAATACGCGCCCCCGGAGGTTTTTCCCCAGCGGGGCTTGGTGTAGATTGCCGCACCTCACTCGATCCGGAGATACCCAACCGTGTTGCCGCCAATTGCCGAACGCATCGCCACAGAAATCGCCGCGACGACGCAACAGGTGGAGGCAGCGGTTGGCCTGCTGGACGGCGGCTCGACCGTGCCGTTTATCGCCCGCTACCGTAAAGAAGCGACAGGTGGGCTGGACGATTCGCAGCTGCGTACGCTGGAGGAGCGGCTGGTCTACCTGCGTGAACTGGAAGAGCGGCGGACCACAGTGCTCAACAGCATCGATGAGCAAGGCAAACTCACCCCGGAATTGAAGCTGGCGGTGCTGGGGGCTGACACGAAGACCCGGCTCGAGGACATCTACCTGCCATACAAACCCAAACGCCGCACCAAGGCGCAGATCGCCCGCGAGGCGGGGATAGCACCTTTGGCGGAGCTGATCCTGAAAGATCCCACGCATGATCCCGAGCAACTGGCCATGGACTACCTGAACGAAGAGGCCGGCTTCGCCGATGCCCGGTCCGTGCTCGAGGGCGCGCGGCAGATCCTCATGGAGGATTGGGCGGAGGACGCGGAACTCAGCGGTACCGTGCGCGAGTGGTTGTGGGACAACGCACAGCTGAAGAGCAGCGTGCTCACCGGCAAGGAGCAGGAAGGTGCGAAATTCGCTGACTACTTCGACTTCAGCCAGCCGATCAAGGCCATCCCTTCGCACCGTGCCCTTGCCCTGTTCCGCGCACGCAACGAGGGTATTGTCTTTCTGGAGTTGGTGATTGCGGACGACGAGGTAGGCAAGAGCGTCCCCGAACGAATGATCGCTCGGCGCTTTGATGTCTGCGATGAGGGGCGCGCCGCCGATGCCTGGCTGCGCGACTGTGTGCGCCTGACCTGGCGGGTAAGGCTCCTGACCCGCCTGGACGCCGAACTCAAGAGCCGTTTGCGTGAAACCGCGGAAACCGAGTCCATCAAGGTCTTTGCCGCCAACCTGCATGACCTGCTGCTTGCAGCACCTGCCGGACCGCGCATCACCCTCGGCCTCGACCCCGGCCTGCGCACCGGAGTCAAAGTTGCTGTGGTAGACGCAACGGGCAAGGTTGTGGCCACCGACACGATCTACCCGCATCCGCCGCGCAAGGACTGGGACCCGTCCATCGCCACGCTGGCGAATCTTGCTCGCAAGTATCAGGTCACCCTGGTCGCAATCGGCAACGGTACCGCCTCTCGCGAGACGGACCGGCTGGCCGCCGAGTTGATCAAGCGTCATCCGGCACTCAAGCTCAACAAGGTCATGGTGAGCGAAGCCGGTGCCTCGGTGTATTCCGCGTCCGCGCTTGCCTCCAGCGAGCTGCCGGAACTGGACGTCTCGTTGCGCGGTGCGGTGTCCATTGCCCGGCGGCTGCAGGACCCCCTGGCCGAGCTGGTCAAGATCGACCCCAAGGCAATCGGCGTCGGGCAATACCAGCACGACGTCAGCCAGTTCCAGCTCGCACGATCGCTCGACAACGTGGTGGAAGACTGCGTGAACGCCGTCGGTGTGGACGTCAACACCGCCTCACCGGCACTGCTGTCGCGCGTCGCCGGCCTGTCCGGCACGGTCGCCGAGAACATCGTTCAGTTCCGTGACGAGCACGGCGCATTCGCAGATCGTCAGCAACTCAAGAAGGTGCCGCGACTCGGTGAGAAGACCTACGAGCAGGCCGCCGGGTTTCTCCGCGTGATGGGTGGCAGCACGCCACTGGACGCCTCTGCGGTGCATCCGGAGGCCTACCCGGTGGTTGAGCGCATCCTGAAGAAAAGCGGCCGCGACATCCGTCAGGTCATCGGTGACAGCGCGTTTCTGCGCACGCTCAAGGTGGTCGATTACACGGACGATCGGTTCGGTGCGCCCACCGTGCAGGACATCATCAGCGAACTGGAAAAGCCGGGCCGCGATCCACGTCCCGAATTCAAGACTGCCACCTTCCAGGAAGGCATCGAGAAGGTCTCTGACCTGAAGCCCGGCCTGGTATTGGAGGGGGTGGCAACCAACATCACCAACTTCGGCGTCTTCGTCGATATCGGCGTACATCAGGATGGCCTGGTCCATATCTCGGCGATGAGCGACAAGTTCATCAAGGATCCGCACGAGGTCGTTAAGACCGGCGATGTCGTCAAGGTCAAGGTGATGGAGGTCGACCTCGCCCGCAACCGCATCAGCCTTTCGATGCGCCTGAGCGACGACCCGAGAAACAACGCCGCACCCGCAGGAAAACCACCGTCAGAGGGTCGGCGGCCCCAGGCAAAAGGTCACCCTGGTCGCGACCCCAAGCCACAGGGCGCGCTCGCTGCAGCCTTCGTCAAGGCCGGAAAGAAATGAGGCAATCACCAAATCGGAATGGTGCAATCTAGGGTTCGGCAGGCCGCCCGTTCCCCCGTCGCTCGCATTTATCGCTGACTCGCAGGTGTGGCGGCCTTTCGCCGGATTGGCTTGGCACGCGGGATTCATGTCTGGCGGGATGAACCTTCGATCTGATTTCCATTCAATATCGAGATCACAAACACTCCTCGCTCAACCCCGAACCGGCTGAAGACGGGCAACAGGTGATACTGCATTCCGTCGGTCAGAACGTGGTAGCAGCGGCCCAGCCTTTTTCCCTCACCGAGCCAATTGCGACAGAACTGTCCTGTATCCGAACCGGATACGCTCCAGTGTCCGCTGGAGGTTTTCCCATCTTCCTGGTGAACGAGCCCGTTGTTGTCAGACCGATAGAACTCGGTCACCCGGAGGTGCGAGGCATCCTCCATCAAGGTAACGGTTTTGCCGGCCATGAGGTTGCGAATCGCTGCCGAGTCCAGACGCTCAGTCCCCCGTGATACTGATATTCCTCATGTCACGGTATCCCGGTGGAGGCTCGTACAGCCAGTCGTTCGTTTGGATGAGCGTTTCCCCATCCGTGAAATTGCGTTCATAACCCATGTCGATGAGATAGCGCGTACCAGTGCCCGTATCTTCGTACTTGTCCTCGCCCATCAGCACATTGTGTTCGTGTTCCTGGATGGTCGATCGCGTGGCATCCCGGTTGGCGACGATGTCGTTGTCGATCGACTGGATCTCCTTCTGCACCTGCATCAGCCGTTGCGAGATCCGCCGCTCGTGCTCACGGATACCTTCCTGGGTCTTCGCCACTTTCTTGGTGCAGGCATCGAAGTCCGCGATCATATTGGCCATCCACGAGGGGTTCATCCGAAACGAGGTAATCACCGCTTTGAGTACCGGCGCCATGGCCTCGACCCGATCGACGGGCCCGCCCGCAACCACTGCGAAATCCGGTAACCAAACGGTCGAGGTATTGACACTGGTAGTGGTAATCAGGGCCGTCCACAATTCGGCGAAACGCGTGCCGGCCCGATCATAGGCAACCTCTACAGATTCCGCGATCACCCGGGGCGGCACCGGATCCTCGGAATGAAAGGCACGGTTCCAGGCGTCGGCCAGCGAGGTCAACGGCTTGATTTCACCCCATTGCACATTGCTGGCGTCTGGTCGGGACGAAGGAAAGACGATCTGCGCCACATACTGCGACGGCGTCAACACCTGCGGCATCTGTTTCATGCCGTTCAGGACCTGCCCTGGCGCAACACTGAGCCACGAAGTACCGGGCGCAGACGTATGAAAGATCTCGGTCGGAAAGTAGGTGATCGATGCCCGACTGTCAGGATCGTGGATCGAGAAATAGAGCTTCTTGCCACAGCCGTCGACTATCGTCTGGATCTGGCTGGGCGCAATACGCATGATGCCACCTTCCGTCTTCCAACCCTCGGGAATCAAAACCGTGAAGGCCTTTTCTGTGACGTCCTCGTACAAGCGGTAGCGATGAACGGGTGATCGTTTCACCGCAGCCCGGGCGCCGGTCGTGCGCGACGAGCCGACCTCGTCAGCGCTCGACTCCGGGCGAGAACCGGGGCCCGAGGCCCCGTCGTATGCCAGCACAGACCTACCTGCGTTCAACGGGACCCGAAGCGCCCCTCGGGTGTCGACTCCCTGTGTGGATTGGACGGGCGTTCCCCCAAGGGCGGCCAGCACCTCATTGGCGGGCTGGGCGATCTGCAGCACCGTGCCCTTGGCCTCGATCGCGTAAGCCAGTTCCTGCCCGCGGTCGTCTTCGAAAGCACCTGAGCCAGACAACCGCCCATCAAACTTGACCATGAAAGGAACACCCAAACCCAAGGGGATGTCTATCTCCACGTTGGCATCGAAACCCAGTACAACGGTATCCAGATCGACCTTGGTAACCAGGCGCCCCCTGATTTGCGCAACCTCGAGTCCGGTGGAGGGATCAGGGGTGATGTCCGCTACGTGCAGCTCGATCGTTCCGCCAAGAACGTCTATAAGGCCGATTCGGTCAACCAACTCGGCGCCCTGGTACGACCACTTCTGACCCGACTGCAGCAAGCCCTGCGGCCACAACCTGGGCACCATCGGAGGTGCAAACACGGCAACCATGTCCACATCCCAGATTTCCTGCCCGGAACTGTCGTCGAAAAGCGTCGTGCCATGGGGCGAGTGGTTCACCCGAAAGCGCGTACCGGCCGGCACCATCTCCTGTTCCATCATTTGACCGGCCTGAGGATCCAGGCTGTGCAAATGCGCCGATTCGACCTCGCGCCTGGCTTCATCGATGGTGTTCAAGCGAGTCTTCAACACCTCCTCGGTGAACACGACCTTCTGCAACGAACGAAATGCAGCCTGCTCGACGGTCTGGTACGACTCGGTCCCTTCAAAACCAATTGAACGCGTGACCTTGAAACGCCAGCCGCGATCGATCCGCAGTTGCTGCATCCCATTGGCAGTCGGGTCTTGATTGCCTTGCGAATTCGCAAGAGGCGGTGCGCCTTGCACTTGAGGCGCGGGCTTGGCTTTATCCGCCGGCAACACACCTTCCGCGGCCGTAGTGAACGTTATTGTGGTGACGGGCAGCGGCAATTGATCCTGCGCGGCTACAAAGCCCTTTCTCTTGTTTCCGTTGAGCTGGATGGCGTAGGTCGTTCCCGGCTGCAAGGTTTTCACCTTGAGCTCGAACGTCAGCGGATCGAGCCACGGCTCGTCCATTGGCGACATGGGGGGAAAGGGATGGACACCTGATTCCATCAGCGACCAACTGTCCATCTTCATGTTCTGATCGAACATCAAGACGATGCGGCCCTGCGTCACGGAAACATCGACCGCCCGATCAGCGGGAATGGACTTGATCAGATGAGGCGTTTCGCAGTGGCCCGGCGCCGCGAAAAGGACGAGGCCTGCGAACAAGGTGGGCAGGAAGAATCCAGGTTTCATGCGCGCCCCCCGGCATCTGTAACCCGACGCAACCGGGTACCGGACACCCTAGTATCTATAAGGTAATTATAGAAACGCGAAATGCATCGCAAACTGCGCGGGCCCGGTTTGTCACGGGAATCTGACGAAACAATGATCCTGGTCAGTCGCGGCTAGCGGAAAACGACGACATGCATAAGGCCTGGCATCAACTATCTACTGGTCGCCCGCACGAGGCACGTAACAACAGATGACCGAGAACTCTTCGTAAACGAGTTGCTTCATCACATCCTTGACGCCACGTGATGCCCGCTTGAGCCGACCGGTACGTCCACCGAACTCCCAGGTATTGCTCCCGGGTGCCTTAGGGATTGTCGCATCGGTCTCGCCCTGCTCGAAGCCGTTGACCGTGTCGATCTCCCAGTGACCGTTCCCCAGGCCCCGCATCCCTGTGATCTGCTCGATGTGGGCGATCCGTGGTCTGCCGTTGGCATCAAAGTCGCCCCTGACTTCCAGAGAGCAGTCCATGGTCTCCGCTGGGGAATTGAACACCAGACCTGCGGTATTCAACACGCGTTCGACATTTGGGTCGGCAATTCGGGAAGACAGCGGATAGGAACATTCGACAGGTTTATCCGCGGTGGCATAGAGCTTATGCGCATCCTGGACCTCCCTGCTGGTCATGCCCACATTCTGCGTTTCGAAGTGATGCGCATGGTTCAAGCCACGCACCCGGTCACGGTCCAGATAATTCCCGTTGAAGGCCTGCTCTTCTGTCAGGACGCCCAGCTTCACCAGGGAATGGATAGTGGCAATGTTTCCGCACTGCATGCCCCGGTAGCGCTCGGGATGCAGAAAGGTCTCGATCGCGGCCAGTGTTGGAGGTAGTGCGTGAATGCAGGATTCGGGTTCATCCCGCTGTTGCGGTTCCCTCTCGCCGCCGGCCGCCTCGATCACGATCTCAATGGCGCGCCCTTCGCGGTCAAACACGTCGACCAGTGGCGGTTCGGGTCGATAGTGGCGGAAACCAAGGAAGAACTGCGAAACCCGCTCGCGGGCGGCGATTCCTTCGCGAAGCCTGTCGATCCACTGTGCAGCGTCGCGGTTGGCGGCACGAAGTTCGAGGGCTTCCAAGTCCGCAACCTTACTGACGCGATAGCTCGCATGCTCATCCGCTTCGATCCCCTCTTGAACGACCCCTTCCCCCGCCAAATGCAGACAGCCATTCAGGCAGAGAAGAGAAGCCGCTGAGACCAGGATCTTGAGACGCCGCTTTGAAAGCATGGGAACCTCCCGGGCCCTCGTCTTCTCTGCGACGTGATCCGCATGCGGGGCCAAACCTTTTTACAAGGGTAGCAGGGGGTGCCGATTGATCCACCGATACCGGTCCAAAGCAGACACTTCGTTGCGGCATCAGTACCGACCGCGGGGTGGAAGATGTTCCAACTGATGGCAGTCCTTTACAATATCGGCTGCGTTGGTAGCTCGCCGGGCTTGGCTATTCGGAAACATCAGACGGGAAACGGACCTTCGTTGCACGCAATCTTCAACAACTTGCTCAAGGGCGGAAAAACACCTACGCGGCATTTACACGACGCGCCCGCCATCAGATGCGGCGGCGTCGTGGCCACTGCCATCTTCCTCACGCTGCATGTTGACATGTCGACTGCCGCCTCGTTTGAGATCTTCGATGGTCAGGTCGAGACGACGCAACAGATTCTGGGCGACGGCGAAACCGGCATCATCCATGCAGGCGGCACGCTGCAACCGAGCGCCTACCGCGATGCACTGCTTGTAACGGGCGCCGGAGCCTCGATCAACAACGAAGGCAGTATCCGTTCGCGTGCAGCCGGCATTACTGTCCTGGCCAGCGATGCCACGGTGGTCTCCAGCGGACAGATAGATACCACCGGTTCTTCTGATGGCATCGCATTGGACGGGCCCAATGCCAGCCTAACCGTCAGCGGAACGATAAACACGCTGGGAAATTACTCACACGGCATCGCTGTCTCGGAAGTCGGCACTACGGTGGTTGCGAGTGGTGGAATCGATACGGCCGGATATTTCGCCTCGGGTATCTATTCGAGTACCGGCAACGTGATATTGCGTAATAGCGGCAGTATCCACACAGCGGGGTTCGATGCTTCAGGAATCGAATCCAGTGTCCGTAGCTTTCCCGATCCGTTACTGCTGGGACCGAGAACCAGTGTCGTTGCGGTCGACCTGTACAACGGGGGACTTATCCAAACCGACGGCGATCGATCGAACGGGATTGGATCCTATTTCAGCAATAGCGCGGTTGCCAGTAGTACCTCGTCCGTACCCGTCAAGAACGCCAGCGCCGCGTCAGACACCGTCATCATCAATCGCGGGAATATCCACACCTTGCAGAATGCCGCCATGGGCATCAGTTCATCGAGCCGAAGCTTCGCCAAGTCCGAAGTAGCCGATGGCAAGGCTGTGGCCGCCGACAGTGTCACCGTGATAAACAGCGGCAACATCCGCACTGATGGCGAGTCTTCACAGGGCATCGACTTGAACGCAGATGCAACTTCATCCGGGACCAGATCGAGTGCATCGGTCACCGGCGATATCGAGAACCAGGGAAGCATTCGCACCAATGGCAAGTACGCTCCAGCGATCTACGCCGCGCTGGATGCGATTTCCTTTTCCATCGGCCAGGTGTCGGCCTCCGCCAGAATCACGAACACCGGTGAAATAGAAACCCGGGAATATGATTCGAGTGGGATGCAGGCCCGGGTCGACACCCGTCATCTCGATTCCGGGGCGACCCCAGGTGGTTTGGCATCAGGCATCGCAGGCAGCAGCATAGCGCTGGTCAACGAGAGCAATATAACCACGCGGGGAGAGGTCTCCTCAGGCGTGCGATCTGCTGCATCCGCGTTCGCCGAGGGCCTTGACGAGACAGCAAATACCAATGTCGCCATCGTAAACAGCGGGCATGTCCGCAGCAGCGGCAGCTTTGCGTCTGGCATCGACTCCTCCGCCAATGCCAATGGCGCTGCGTCGACAGTCACGGTGTCCATAGCCAATCACGGCAGCATCGCCACCTCGGGAGAGTCTGCCGACGGCCTGTATTCGCGGGCGACGGGTTCCGCCCGAGGTGGCAGTGCCGACGTGGACGTGACAATCAGCAACAGCGGTGACATCGCAACCGCCGGGAAACAGGCGCCGGGTATCAGGTCCGAAGGTTTCATCTTTCCGTCGGATGCAGGCCATCATGCCGGCTCGTTTACGTCCCGCATCGTCAATAGCGGAAGTATTTCCACCGCGGGCCGCGATGCGCCGGGCATTCGTGCCGACAGCACGCTTCCGATCGGGTATTACTCGGTCGAAGAGAAATCCACCACCCTGATCAGCAATACGGGGAGCATCGTCACTGTCGGTGACGGTGCGTTCGGGATCCTGGTGGCGGGGAGTAATACCACTGTCGACAACAGCGGCTTGATTCAAACCGCCAATGCCCATGCCATTCAAGGTGACGATGTCTCGCAGACGCTGAATATTCTCCCGGGCTCACGCATTGTCGGCGTGATCGACATGGGCGGCAGCGGCGACGACGACACGGCCAATATCTACAGCGCTTCTGCACCTTCAGAGATTCTCACGTTCGAGAATACCGAGAACATCAACCTGTTCATAGAGAATGCGCACAGGGTGAACGCCGATACGGTGGTGATCTATGAACCGGTACTGATGGCCGCGCAGGTCACGTCGCTGGCCAACTTCAGTAGCGATGTGCACCGGTTCCTCGGACAACGTCTGCGCCCCCCAGCAGTCTTCGAACCCATACAGGTCGCTGCGCTGGAACTGACGCCTGGGCTATTCCACCCGAACGATGGCCGTATGGCTTGGGGGCAGGCGCTTGGCGGCACCACCCGGCTTTCAGCCAACGCCCGGACAGGCGGTTTCGATAACGACTATGGGGCATTGATGGCGGGCTACGAGTTCGCATCAGGTGAACAACGTGTCGGCTGGCTCGCCGGTGTTGCGCGTGCCAATACCCAGGCAGTCGATGCGGGCAGCGATACTGACAGTCTTTTCGCCGGGGTCTACGGGAATACCCACCGGGATGAGCTATATCTCAGCGGCTCGGTGATCGTGGGCAGCGGCTGGCACGAAAGCGGCAGGACGGTGGTGGACAGTCTGGCGGGGCCACAGCACGCGATCAGCGAATACAACAGCTTTTACATAAGCCCATCGCTCAGCGTCGGTCGCATCGTCAACGTCGACGCCAACTGGGAACTGCGTCCCTCGCTGACCGCAAGCTACATACTGAGCCACTTCGACGGCTACCGGGAAAGTGGCGCAGGCAATGCGAACCTGCGAGTCGATTCACGGTTGTCACACGTTCTGTCCACCCGCTGGCAGGTCGAAGCGGTCCGCCACGGAGACCGGGGCGAGGTCGGCTTGTATGCCGGGCTGCAATCACGTCACGTCCACGATGACGCTGTCGATGCCAGCGTGGCTGTCGGCGGCTTCCGTATCAACAGCGGCCTGGATGAAAACGCCTTCGGTGGCCTTGTCGGTGCTGCCGCCGATTTCGAATTGACCGATCGCCTGCGCCTTCAAGTCGCTTTGGATTATGGATGGCTGAATAGTCATGAGCGCCACGTGAACGGCCAAGCAACGCTGGAATATCGTTATTGACAACGAACGTCGCCAGCGAGCCAGCCAGCCATTTGCATGGAGCAGGCAGCTGCGCAAGCACTCGAATGCCCAAGACCGCTGCCCGGCGCTGAAGGCTTATCGTCTAAAACGGATAAGCATGAAATATCTGCTTTAAAAGATATTTTGACTTTATCTCCTTTCGCATATATTTTTTGTGTTATACGGCTTTCCGTATAGATAGGGCAAGACCATGGCGATACGGAACAGAAAAGACCTGGGGGCGGCCGTGCGCCGTGCCCGGCGGGCAAAAAAGCTGAGCCAGACTGATCTCGCGCGAATGGCATCGGTCCGCCAGCCGCTGATCTCCGCGCTGGAAAACGGCACGACCAGCGTCACCATCGACACCCTGCTCAAGGTGCTCGCGCCGCTGGCGCTGGACCTCGACCTGTCCCCGCGCCGAAGCGCCAGCTTCGATCCGACGGAGTACTAACCGGTGGGCCGCAAACGCAAAGAACGGGTACTGGATGTCTATGTCGGCACGAGCTGCGTCGGCACCTATACCCGCGCGCCCGGCGGCGCGATCGCATTCCGCTATGCGCCCGACTGGCTGACCTCGGACAAGGCCTTCGCGATTTCGCTATCGATGCCGCTGTCGGACAAGGTCTGGACCGGCGATGCGGCGAATGCCTATTTCGACGGGTTGCTGCCGGACGACCAGAAGGTGCGCGAGACCATTGCCGCGCGCGAACATGCCGACAGCGCAGGCACGTTCGACCTGCTCGCCAGCATCGGGCGCGACTGCGTCGGCGCGCTGCGCTTCGTGCCTGAAGGCGAAGACCCCGGCAATCCGGAGGCGATGCCCCACCGCCCTGTCAACGATGATGAGATCGCACGGCGCCTCGCCACGCTCGCAACCAACCCGCTAGGCATGCAGGACAACACGGACGAGGTTCGGATATCGCTGGCGGGCGTGCAGGAAAAGACCGCTTTCCTGTGGATGAATCAGCAGTGGCAGTTGTCACTTGGCGCAACACCAACCTCGCACATTTTCAAACCGGCGATGAAGCAAGGTCCGAACGGCGCGGACTTTTCCGATACACCATGGAACGAGTGGCTGTGCCTGAATCTGTGCCGGTCATTGGGGCTGAACACGGCAAACACCGAAGTTCTGCAGTTCGGCGGCAAGCCGGTGATCGTCGTCGAGCGCTTCGACCGTCTTTGGAAAGGCAAGGTGCTCTACCGCCTTCCGCAGGAGGATATGTGCCAGGCGCTCGGAATCTCACCGATTCGCAAATACCAGTCCGACGGCGGCCCCGGGATCGCCGATATCCTGGATTTCCTGAACGGCTCGCAGTCCCCGCGCGAAGACCGCCTGCGATTTATGCGCGCTCAGATCGTGTTCTGGCTGCTGGCCGCGATCGACGGCCACGCCAAGAACTTCTCGATCTTCCTGACACCGGGCGGCTTCAAACTGACTCCGCTTTACGACGTGATGTCAGTCGCGCCCTACCCGGAATACTCACCGCACAAGATCAAGCTGGCGATGGCTGTCGGCAACAACCGTCATTACCGCATCAAAGGCATCCAGCAGCATCACTTCTATCAGACCGCGCAAAAAGTGGGCATCGCCAAACAGGACATGGATGAGCTTTACGCAGACATCCTGTCCCGCATTCGCCCGGCCATCCGCGAAGCCGAAGACACGGCCGCAAGAGCGAAAATGCCGCAGAAGACAGCAGATGCCATCTTTGCCGGCATCGATCAGCGCGCTCGATTGATTGAGGTGTAGTGCCCGCATCGGATCATCGCCCTTGAGCGATTCATAGCTTTAGGGCCTTCGAGCTGCAGATCCATCGTGCGCTTCAAACGCCGGACTTTCTTGCGGTTGACCCGATGGCCCTGATCCTCGAGCCAGTCGCGGATGCGTCGGCTACCGTAAAAGGGATGTTTCAGGTGGCAGCGATCGATCAGCACCATGAGCTCCAGTTCCTCGTCTGATACCGGCTTGGGCATGTGATGAGACGCGCTCAGCAGGCTGACGCTGCGCAGAAATCCAACAATTCAGGGATAGTGAGGACAAAACACCGCTAAGCGCGGGCTTCATCCGCCATGGTCTTGAGGTGTGCGGCATCGCCGCTGAGATCATCGAACGCGAAGGGGTTCAGGAACTGCCGCCCCCAGAGATAGGCGCGATCAACCGCACTGAGACCCGCCTCGTCGCAGACGCTCTCCCAATGCTCTATGACACCTATCAACTGGCACTCAATGAGTCCCAAAGCTTGCTCGCGCGACAATAGGAAATGCCCTGCCGCATCCAGGCAGGTCGAAATCCGGCTTAAATGATCTTGGCCTGCAATTAACATCGACTGACCGGCCTCCTGGCCCGTGCGTGGTTGCGGGCAGATGTCATAGGCCGGGGTGAGCTCCAGACTCTCCCCATCCCAAAACGCGGCATGGTTACGAGCATGATCATCGGTGTTGCCGCATAGGATGTTGAAGACCAAACGGCCATAGAGCTCGCGCAGCGTATCTGCAGCATTGCCAAAGCGATGGCGAATGATTTCTGCGAGATCGGCGTAGCTGGCATAGCGGGCCATCATTTCATCGAGACCAAACATGGTCAGCGCCGAGACAAACGCTTTGCGCTGCCAACCGTCGGCCGCATGCACGCGGTCAAAGCGCTCAATGAGCAGCACGTCCTTATGCGCCGAAGTCGTCAAACGAACAGGCGCAACATTCAGCCCGACCAATTGCGCTGACCGCATGGCAATGAATTCGGCTTTGACGATGCTGTAGATATCCGACGCCGAAGAAAACTTGGCGATGTATTTGACGTCGCCGTCTTCGATCAGGGCTTTGGGGCGGGCTCCACCGATCGAGCTGCCATGATGCAACGCCTGATCAAGCTCGGGCGTTAGCGGCACTCCCTGCTCAACCTTCTCGGCCGAGCGCACCAGCTCTTCCAAAGAAACGTTCTGTGTCAGGCGCGGGACATACTCGGTGGCTGAGCGCTGAAAATCTAAAGCGCCAATGCGGTCGGAGCCGGTTTCTAGCAAGCAAGTCAGCTCATCAAGATCGATTGACTCGGCCTGCTTGCCCTTGAGACCAAACTTCTTATTGATCAGAACTCGCCGCCCCCAAGCATCGGGAGAAGCGTCACGAATGCAGCTGGGAATCTGCAGGCCCGGCAGCAATGGCAAGATCCCGGAACGCAATGGTAGCTCGGGTTCATAGATGGGAATCGCATTGTCGCGGGCAAGATAGCTTTTGCCGTAATTGAAAACAACACTGCCATTCTCAGCAGTGAGCTTCCCGGCAACGACCGGCTCCACTGCTCCGGGCAGCCAGATCCAGACAAAGGCTTCGCTGTAGGGCTGTTTAGAAGTCGTCATCGACGGGAACCTTTCCTGGTTTGCGCACCGCGCTGGGCAGCAATGCGAGCTTGTCATCGGTGCGGGCTATGTGGCTGGCCAATCGCGCACTGCCTGAATCGAACAGAGGCACGCCGACGAGGCTCGCGACTTCAAAGACCAGGCCGAGGGCCACAGAGAGATCGCCCTTTTCTATTTTCTGGAGGGTGGCGCGAGAGAGCCCAGCGCGCTCGGCGAGCTCTTGCTCGGTCCATTTGCGCTGCTTGCGCCCTAGGCGGATCTGCTTGCCAAGCAGGGAGGCTGCCTCACGCGTGTAGCTGGAATAAATTCTGTCTTTGGTCATCGCACCAACACCTAAATTGAACAGCAGAATAGTCACGAAACTATTGCATGACTATTTTAATCGCCATATCTTAACAATTCATCAAGAACAATGACCACCAAAACAGGCAGGTTAACATCCTCGAACCCAGCCGCTCACCCAGTCCTTTGCACCGACTCTGTTCCTGCTTCCACCCCTTTTGAGTGACGGCAATTTCCTCGGAGTATCTGGTAAGAATCTTGGAAAGCTTTAGAGTCAGCGTTTCCGACAGGTCCAGATAGGTTGAACGCTCAAGATCACTCTCAGCTTTCCTTGCCCACGCATGAGCAGTGGATCGACTAGTGAATGTCTTTGACAGGGCTGGAAGACCCACACGCCTAACCCTCACTCGATACCTGCCGGAGGGTGTCTTATATAATCTTGCCATTGCCTTGTCCCCATATAGTCCCGAATGGCAAACAGCAGGAAAGACAAGCAACAAAAAAGGCTTACCCCGAGAGGGATAAGCCTTTTTTCCGTTACTTACGTAACTTAAATTTGGTAGCGGGGGCAGGATTTGAACCTACGACCTTCGGGTTATGAGCCCGACGAGCTGCCAGACTGCTCCACCCCGCAACTGACATTAGTGATTCTACATATACCGGCTCTGCAGAACAACCGGAATATGGCGTTTTTTGTTCAGTACACGCCGCGTATCAGGCACCGAATGCTGCCCTGCAGACGCCCAGCAATGCGGCCGGGAACAGCCCGAGGCCGAGCACGGCCAATCCATTGACGGACATCATCACGCGCGCGTCCATCGATGCCACCAGCGGTGCACTGTCGATCGGTTTGTCGAAGTACATCACCTTGACCACGCGGATGTAATAGAAGGCGCCGATGATCGAGAAAAACACCGCCACTGCGGCCAGCCACACCATGTCGATACTGATCACCGCGTCGAGCACGAACAACTTGGCGAAGAACCCGACGGTCGGCGGCACCCCTGCCATCGAGAACAGGATCAACAGCATCATGAACGCCAGCCATGGGCTGCGGTCGTTCAACCCCTTGAGGTCGTGGATGTTCTCGGCATCAAATCCTTTGCGGCTGAGCATTGCGATAACACCGAATCCACCGGCAGCGGTCAGCGCGTAGACGATGGCGTAGAACATCGCCGCGGCATAGCCCTTGTCGCTACCTGCAAGCAGACCAAGGAAGATGAAGCCGACATGCGAGATCGTCGAATAGGCCAGCATGCGCTTGATGTTGGTCTGTGCGATCGCGACCAGGTTGCCCAGCGCCATCGACAGTACCGCCAGGATCACCAGCATGTCCTGCCATTGCGCCAGCAGCCCCCCCATGCCGTCGACCAGCAGGCGGATCGCCAACGCAAAGGCCGCAATCTTCGGCGCGCTGCCCAGAAACAGGGTAACGGCGGTTGGTGCGCCGTGGTACACGTCTGGCACCCACATGTGGAACGGCACAGCGCCGAACTTGAACGAAACGCCGATTACGATGAATACGAGGCCGAACACCAGGACGGTCTGGTCGGCCTTGCCGCTGGCGATGACTGCGGCCACTTCGGGCAACACCAGTTGACCAGTCGCGCCGTAGACCATCGAAATTCCGTACAGCAACATCCCCGAAGCCAGCGCCCCCAGGACGAAGTATTTCATCGCCGCCTCGGCGCCACTGTCGGAGTCACGATTGAACGCAACCAGGGCGTAAAGGCACAGCGCCAGCAACTCGAGGCCCAGATACACCGTCAGGAAGCTGTTGGCTGAGATCATGACCATCATGCCCAGCACTGCAAACAGGCCCAGCGCGTAATATTCGCCGCGCAATATGCCCTGACCACGCAGGTAGTCCTTGGCATACACGAAGGCGAACAGCGCAATCAGCAACAGCCCCGTCTTGAGCACATCGGACATCGGGTCACGCACGAAACTGCCGTCGAAAAGAATCTCCCGTTCCGGCCCAGCACCGATCAGCGTGAGGCCGATCGCCCCGATCAGGGTTGCCAACGCCAGACCGTAGGTCAGCAGGCGCGTGCGCTCAGTCAGGAACAGATCGATCACGAGAATCAGGCAGGCAGCCGTCAGGAGAAAAATCTCCGGCAGTGCGGGTTGCAGTGAAGCGAGGTTGTATTGCATACGGGCTTACCGGGTCTGCGCCTTTAAGTCGGAAAGTGGGCTCAAAGCTTGGTCACGGCAATGTGCCTGACCAGGTTTTCGATCGATGCGTCCATCACCTCGATCAGGGGTGCCGGCCAGAGACCAAGAATCAGCACCGCGACCGCCAGCGAGCTGAGTACCAGGGCTTCACGCCTGTTGATGTCCTCGAGCGCAGCCACCTTGGCTGAGCCGACTTCGCCATACACGACGCGCTTGACCATCCACAGCGTGTAGGCGGCACCGACGATCAATGTCGTCGCGGCCAGGAAGGCAAACCAGAAGTCGGCGCGGAAGCTCGCCAGGATCACCATGAACTCGCCGACGAAACCGGAGGTGCCGGGCAGGCCGGCGTTGGCCATGGCGAAAAACACCATGAAGGCTGCAAACCAGGGCATCACGTTGACGACGCCGCCGTAGTCGTTGATCTCGCGGCTGTGCATGCGGTCATACAGCACCCCGACACACAGGAACATCGCCGCCGAGATGAAGCCGTGAGACACCATCTGCACCATACCACCCTGCATTCCAAGGATCGCACCACTGTCGACGTCGCTACGCCCCAGGATGATGAACACAATGAAGAAACCAAGGGTCACGAAACCCATGTGTGCGATCGACGAGTACGCGATGAGCTTCTTCATGTCCTGCTGCACGAGGGCCACGAACCCGATGTACACCACGGCGATAAGCGACATCGTGATGATCAGCCAGTCGAGTTCGCTGCTGGCATCCGGTGTGATCGGCAGGCTGAAACGCAGGAAACCATAGCCGCCGATCTTCAGCATGATCGCCGCCAGAATCACCGAGCCACCGGTCGGCGCCTCAACGTGAGCATCCGGCAGCCAGGTATGCACCGGCCACATCGGCACCTTCACCGCGAACGCCAGCAGGAAGGCGACGAAGATCAATACCTGCTCGGTAAGGTTCAGTTTCAGATCATGGAACGCCAGGATCTCCATCGAACCCGATTTGAAGTACATGTAGATCAGGGCGACCAGCATGAATACCGAGCCGAGGAACGTATAAAGAAAGAACTTTATCGTCGCATAGACACGGTTGGGCCCGCCCCACACCCCGATGATGATAAACATCGGGATCAGCATCGCCTCCCAGAACACGTAGAACAGCATCGCGTCCAGCGCAGCGAACACGCCAACCATCACGCCTTCCATGATCAGGAAGGCCGCCATGTATTGCGACGGCTTGTACTGAATGACCTCCCAGCCCGCGATGATCACCAGTATCGAGATGAAGGTTGTCAGCAGGATAAGCGGCATCGATATACCATCAACGCCGAGGTAATAGTAGACGTCGAACGCCGGCACCCAGGCCGCCTTCTCGACGAACTGCATCTGCGCAGAGGCGACATCAAACCCGGTGTACAGCGGGATGCTGACAAGGAACGTCAGTACCGCAAAGATCAATGCCAACCAGCGCGATACGTTCGGTGCCCGGTCGCCACTCGCCAGCACGATTGCACCACCCAGTATCGGGAGCCAAATCGTCGCACTGATAATCGGCCAGTCTGCAGTCATGATTCAATCGTCTCTAAATTCTGTTTCCGATGGGTCGCCGTCGTCGACCGGATCAACCACGCAGCACGAACCACGCCAGCAGGCCAAGCAGTCCGACGATGATCGCCATCGCATAGTGGTAGAGCATGCCCGTCTGCAGGTAACGCACCGCCGTGGCAAAGCGGCCCACCGAATGTGCCGTCCCGTTTACCGCGATACCGTCAATCACTGCGCGATCGCCGACCATCCAAAGGAACTTGCCCAGCATCTTGCTGCCGCCGGCGAATACCATCTGGTTGAACTCGTCGAAACCATACTTGCGATCGAGAATGAAGTGCGCCCAATCGAACCGGATCGCCAGATTGCGCGCAATTTCGGGTTTACGCGTATAGATGAACCAGGCGGTTGCCAGCCCGGCCATCGCCAGCCAGAAAGGCAGCGCCATCACGCCATGCAACATGAACGCAAAAGCACCGTCGAAATGGATCTGCCCGAGGGTGTCATGCACGGCGGCAACCGTCAGCACGCCGTCGAAGTAGTCACCGAACAGCATCGGACCAACCGTGAAGTAACCGATGAACACCGACGGTATGGCAAGCAGAATCAGCGGCACCGTAACCACGGCGGGTGATTCGTGCAGATGTTCCCGGGCATGCTCATCGCGCGGACCCTTGCCATGGAACACCAGGAAATACATGCGGAAACTGTACAGAGCCGTCACGAACACGCCGGCCACCAGCAACACATGCGCATAGCCGGCACCGGCAATCTGCGAATGGTGCACGGCTTCGATGATCGCGTCCTTCGAGAAGAAACCGGAGAAGCCCGGGAAGCCAATCAGCGCCAACGAGCCGAGTAAGGCCGTCCAATGCGTGATCGGCATGTACTTGCGGATGCCGCCCATCTTGCGGATATCCTGTTCATGGTGCATGCCGATGATTACCGAACCGGCACCAAGGAACAGCAGGGCCTTGAAGAAGGCATGGGTCATCAGGTGGAAAAGACCAGCCGCGTATGCCGAGGCACCCAGCGCGGCGATCATGTAACCGAGCTGCGACAGCGTCGAATACGCGACCACGCGTTTGATATCGTTCTGCACGATGCCAATCAGGCCCATGAAAAACGCCGTGGTTGCACCGATCACCAGGACGAAAGTCAACGCCGTCTCAGACAACTCGAACAGCGGCGACATGCGCGCCACCATGAAGATACCTGCGGTGACCATGGTCGCGGCATGGATCAGCGCCGAGATGGGAGTCGGGCCCTCCATCGAGTCCGGCAGCCATACGTGTAGCGGCACCTGCGCCGACTTGCCCATGGCGCCGATGAACAACAGGATGCAGATAACTGTCATCAGCATCCAGCTGCTGTCGCCCCAGATGACGATCGTCTTGTCAGCGAGCTGCGGCGCGCGATCGAACACTTCCTTGTAGTCCAGGCTGCCGAAGTACATCGCGATGGCGGCGATACCCAGAATGAAACCGAAATCGCCGACACGGTTGACCAGGAAGGCCTTCATGTTGGCAAAGATCGCTGTCTCACGTTTGAAATAGAAGCCGATCAGCAGGTAAGACACCAGGCCGACCGCCTCCCAGCCGAAGAACAACTGCAGGAAGTTGTTGGCCATGACCAGCATCAGCATCGAGAACGTGAACAGCGCGATGTAGCTGAAGAAGCGCTCGTAACCCTCTTCGTGCGCCATGTAACCGATGGTGTAGATATGGACCATCAGCGAGACGAAAGTCACCACCGCCATCATCATCGCCGTCAGGCCGTCGATCAGGAATCCGATCTCCATGCGCAGACCGTCGGTGACCATCCAGGTATAAACGGTGTCGTTGTAGGTGACCGCGTCCCCAAACGCGAATTGCCATAGCACGTAGAGCGACAGTACGCACGAGACGCCCACACCAAGTATGGTCACCGAGTGCGCGCCTACGCGTCCCACCTGGTTGCGCAGCAGGCCCGCGATGATGGCACCGAGCAGCGGCGCCAGAACGATGGTCAGTAGGATCGGTTCCATCTCTAGCCCTTCAAGGTATCCAGGTCGGCAACATTGATCGTGCGCCGATTGCGGAACAGCACGACCAGAATCGCCAGGCCGATCGCCGCCTCAGCGGCCGCCACGGTAAGAATAAAGAAGACAAAGACCTGGCCAGCGGTGTCGCCAAGGAAATGCGAGAAAGCGACGAAGTTCATATTCACCGCGAGCAGCATCAGCTCGATACACATCAGCAGCAGGATCACGTTCTTGCGATTGAGGAAGATGCCCGCAACGCTGAGCGAGAACAGGATCGCACCCACAATCAGGTAATCCGACAGGGCAATCATCAGCCTTTCTCCTCTGCGTCCATTTTGATCACACGCAGGCGATCGCGGGCCTTGACCGTCGACTGGCGCGAAGGGTCCTGGTACTTGGTCTCGGGACGCTTGCGCATCGTCAGGCCGATCGCGGCGACGATACCGACCAACAGGATCACCGCGGCGATCTCGAATGCGTAGAGGTGCTGGGTAAACAAAGCCAAGCCCAGCTCTTCGGTATTGCTGTACTCCGCGGGATTGGCTGGCGGGGCAGCCACCGAGTCCAGGCCGAAACGCTTCGGCCCGACCACCATCACCAGTTCCACGACCATCGCCAATGCGACGAGGATGGCCACGGGTGCATTGCGCACGAATCCGGCGCGCAGCTCCGCGATGTTGATATCGAGCATCATCACCACGAACAGGAACAGCACCATTACCGCACCGACATACACCAGCACCAGGGCAATCGCGAGAAACTCGGCCTCGGCGAGCATCCACAGCCCGGCACTGTTGAAGAAAGCCAGCACCAGGAACAGGGCCGAGTGCACCGGGTTCTTACGGGTGATGACCATCACCGCGGCGAATACGAGGATCGCCGCGAAGACATAGAACAGAAACGTTTCGAAACTCATGTTGATGTACCCGGGTCAGCGCACGTTCGCTTGTGCGGCCCGGTCGGCCGCCAACTGCTGTTCGTACTTGTCGCCGATGTCGAGCAGCATCTGCTTGGTCATGATCTGCTCGCCACGGTTCTCAAAGTGATATTCGTAGACGCGCGTCTCGACGATGGAATCCACCGGGCAGGATTCTTCGCAGAATCCGCAATAGATGCACTTGAACAGGTCGATATCGTAGCGGGTCGTACGGCGCGAACCGTCGTCACGCGGCTCGGCCTCGATCGTGATCGCCAGCGCCGGGCAGACCGCCTCGCACAGTTTGCAGGCGATGCAGCGTTCCTCCCCGTTCGGATAACGGCGCAGTGCGTGCAGTCCGCGAAAACGCGGTGATACCGGCGCTTTCTGCTCCGGATACTGCAAGGTGAACTTGCGGGCAAAGAAGTAGCTGCCAGTGACGCTCAGGCCCCGGAGGAGTTCGAAAAGGAACAGGCTGCGGATGTAATTCGTAATCGCTTTCATATCTGCATGCCTCAGCTAAACCACCAGGGCATCGCGGTCACCTTCATCACCGCGACCACCACGATCCATACGATCGTGATCGGAATGAACACCTTCCAGCCGAGGCGCATGATCTGGTCGTAGCGATAGCGCGGGAAAGTTGCGCGGAACCACAGGAACAGGAACATGAAGAAAAATGTCTTGATCAGCAGCCAGTGGAACCCATGATCGAGCAGGAACACACCGTCGACCCAGGCCTCTGGCAGCGGCGACAACCAGCCACCGAGGAACATCAATGCACTGAGCGCAGAGATCAGGATCATGTTCGCGTATTCGGCGAGGAAGAACACCGCGAAGGTCATGCCCGAGTACTCGACATGGAATCCCGCGACGATCTCCGATTCGCCTTCGGCGACATCGAAAGGCGCACGGTTGGTCTCGGCCACGCCGGAGATGAAATAGATCAGGAACAGCGGCATCAGCGGCAGCCAGAACCAGTGAAACACGCTGCCCTGCTGGGCCGCCACGATATCGCCGAGGTTCAGGCTGCCGGCGGCGACCAGCACGCCGACCAGGGCAAAACCCATCGCGATCTCATAGGAGACGATCTGCGCCGCCGATCGCATCGCGCCGAGGAACGCGTACTTCGAGTTCGATGCCCAACCTGCAATGATGACGCCGTATACGCCAAGCGATGTCATTGCCAGGATGTACAGCAGGCCGGCGTTGACGTCGGCCAGGACCAGCCCGGCGTTGAACGGGAACACCGCCCAGGCGGCCAGCGCCGGGCCGATGGACAGCATCGGGGCGATCAGAAACAGCAGCTTGTTGGCGCCGTTCGGGACGACGATCTCCTTGAACATCAGCTTGACCGCATCGGCGATCGGCTGACCGAGACCCCACAGACGCATGCCGAAGAACCCGACCCGGTTCGGCCCCATGCGCACCTGCATGTATCCGATGATCTTGCGCTCGGCGTAGGTGTAATAGGCGACCAGGATCATCAGCGGCAGCATGATCGTGACGATCTTGATCATGATCTGAATGACCACCGGCAACGCCGTCCACAGTTCGATCACGGCATCCATCGGTTACACCTTCTCCACTGAGACAGGACCAAAGCTGCAACCGAGCGCTTCGCTTCCGGGCACCGCTGCCGGCAGCCAGATGCAGCGATCGGGCACGGCATCGTCGATGCGTACGGCGAACTCGGCACTCGCGTCGCCCTGCGTGATTCGGACCGCCGCATCCTCGCCCAGTCCCAGCGACTGCGCCGCCTCTGAACTCAGGCGTGCGGACGATCCCCATGCATCCGGGGTCAGTTGCAGCGCGTGCGCGCGACGCGTCAGCGCGTCGACGCGGTACATCGGCACCCCGCCGATACGTTCCCAGCCACCGGTCGGCGCCTGGGGACGCGCGCCCTGCAGCACTCCCACCGCGTTGTCTGGCGTCAGACCGGTATTGGCTGCCAGCACCTCATCGCGTACCTCGGTCGAATCGGTATACTCAAAACCGTCGAGGTCTGTCAGATTGCCGAGCACGCGCAGGACCTTCCAGCCGGGACGCGCCTCGCCCTGTGGCGCGGCGACACCCTGGAAACTCTGCGCCGCACCCTCGATGCTGACGAAGGTACCGGAGGTCTCGGCGAATGCCGCTATCGGCAGCAGGACATCGGCGTGTTCGAGCAACCACGGCGATGCATAGCTGCTCAACGCCACCACCCGCGCGCCTTTCAGGGCAGAGGCCAGCAGCGCCGGATCCGCCACGTCCATTTCCGGCTCGACGCCGACACAGAGATAGAGATCGCGTGCCTGTTCGAGCATCGAGCGCGCGCCGAGCCCGGGGGGATTGACCGGTGCACCGCCGGCGACACGGTGCGGGACCGCACCGGCCATCCAGGCGCCACAATCATTGCTACCGCCGCCGACGAGCCCGAGGTTCACGCCCGCCGCCGCTGCGATACCCGCACCCAGTGCGCGCAGGATCGAGAAATCAGGGTGCATCATCGCGGCGCTGCCGAGTACAACCGTGCCCTGCCCTGCGCCCTTGAGCGCATCCGCAATCGCGCGGTGCGCCTGGTCGGCTTCCACGGCGATACCCAGGGTGTCTGCGCCCAGCGCCGCGGCGACTCCGGCAAGCTCGATCGTCATGGCCGACGGGGCGCATACGATGTCGACGTCCAGTTCGTAGTTGAAATCGTAGGCCACCGGGTTGATCGCCATCACCTGGCCGCCGTCCATGGCCGACTGGCGTACGCGGTGATTGAGCATCGGCTGGTCCTTGCGCAGCCACGAGCCCACCAGCAGGGTCGCCTGGTTGGTCGCCAGATCGGCAACTTTCTGCCCCAGCCAGGGCAGTGCGGCGTCGACACCGTCACCGCGGAAATCCGCTTGCCGCAGACGGTGGTCGATGTTCCTGCTGCCAAGGCCGCGTGTCAGCCGCGCCGCCAGATACTGCTCTTCAAGCGTCGCACTCGGTGACACCAGGGCGCCAATGCCATCGCCGGCGGCGTCCTTGAGCAACTTGGCTGCGGCCTGCAGGGCCTGCTGCCAGTCCACCTCGCGCAGCCGGCCGTTCTCGCGCAACATCGGCCGCAGCAGGCGGTCGTTGCTGTAAAGGCCCTGATAGCTGAAACGATCACGGTCGGAGATCCAGGTCTGGTTGACCGTCTCGTTCTCACGCGGCACCACACGCATCACCTGGCTGCGCCGCACGTGCACGCGCAGGTTGCTGCCCACGCCGTCATGCGCTGCGATACCGTCGTGTTCGGTCAGTTCCCAGGCGCGTGCGTTGAATCGCGACGGCTTGGCGGTCAAGGCACCGACCGGACACAGGTCAATGACATTGCCCGAGAGTTCGGACGCAACGCTGTGCTCGACGTAGACGCCGATACGCATGTGCTCGCCGCGGCCGGTCGCGCCCATTTCCCGCAGGCCCGCAATCTCGCCGCCAAAACGCACGCAGCGCGTACAGTGGATACACCGGGTCATGTCGGTGGCGATCAGGGAACCGATATTCTCGTCGCGGACCACGCGCTTGCGCTCGGCATAACGCGACACGTCGCCACCATAGCCCATGGCCACGTCCTGCAACTCGCATTCACCGCCCTGGTCGCAGATCGGGCAATCCAGCGGGTGATTGATCAGCAGGAACTCCATGGTCCCCTTTTGCGCCTCTCGCGCCAGCGGCGAGCGGGTAAAGACCTTCATACCGTCCATGACTGGCGTGGCGCAGGCCGGCAGGGGCTTGGGCGCCTTCTCGACCTCGACCAGGCACATACGACAGTTGGCCGCCACCGACAGGTGCTTGTGATAGCAGAAACGCGGCACGGTGATGCCGGCCGCATCCGTGACTTCGATCAGCATCTGGCCGGGCGTCGCCGCGAGCTTTTTACCGTCGACTTCTAGGGTGATGGTTTGATCGTCGGACATGCGGCTTACACCATGCACTTCTTGTTATCGATGTGATACTGGAACTCGTCGCGGAAATGCCTGACGAACCCGGCCACCGGCATCGCTGCCGCGTCACCCAGCGCACAGATCGTCCGCCCCATGATCTTCTTCGCGACATCGTCGAGCAGATCCAGATCTTCCTGGAGGCCCTTGCCGGTCTCGATCCGGTGCACCACACGATGCATCCACCCGGTACCCTCGCGACAGGGCGTGCACTGTCCGCAGGATTCCTCGTAATAGAAATACGATATGCGGTCGAGAACCTTGACCATGCAATTGGTATCGTCCATCACGATGACGGCACCGGAGCCCAGCATCGAACCGGCCTTGGCGATACTGTCATAGTCCATGGTCAGGTCCATCATCACGTCGCCGGGCAGCACCGGCGCAGAGGATCCGCCCGGAATCACTGCCTTGCACGGCCGGCCGTCGCGCATCCCGCCGGCCATTTCCAGCAGTTCCGCAAACGGTGTGCCCATCGGGATCTCGTAGTTGCCCGGACGGGTGACATTGCCGGATATCGAGAAAAGCTTGGGGCCGCCGCTGTTGGCGACGCCGATCTCGCGGAACCAGTCCGGACCCTGGCGCAGGATGTCAGGTACCGAGGCGAGGGTCTCGGTGTTGTTGATCACCGTCGGACGCCCGTACAGGCCGAACATCGCCGGGAACGGCGGCTTGAAGCGCGGCTGCCCCTTCTTGCCTTCGATCGATTCCAGCAGCGCCGTCTCTTCGCCGCAGATATAGGCACCTGCGCCAAGATGCGAGTGGATATCGAAGTCGAAACCGCTGCCGAGGATATTCTCGCCAAGCAGGCCGGCCTCGCGTGCCTCGGCCAGGGCCGCCTCGAAACGCTCGTAGGGCTCCCAGAACTCGCCACGGATGTAGTTGTACCCGGCAACTGCACCGATCGCATAACCGCAGATGATCATGCCCTCGATCAGGGCATGCGGGTTGTAGCGCAGGATATCGCGATCCTTGAAGGTACCCGGCTCGCCCTCGTCCGAATTGCACACCACGTAGCGGTCGCCCGGTGCAGTGCGGTTGATGAAGCTCCACTTGAGCCCCGTCGGGAAACCCGCACCGCCACGACCGCGCAGACCGGATTTCTTTACCGTCTCGATGATCTCTTCCTGCGCGACCTTTTCGCTCAGGATCTTCTTCAATGCCTCGTAGCCACCCTCCGACTGGTAGGTCTCCAGCCGCCAGGGGCGATCTTTGTGCAGGGTCCGGAAGCAGACTTCATTTGCCATGGTGTTACTCCAGGCCATCCAGGATCTGATCCACCAGTTCAGGTGTCAGATTCTCGAAATAGGTGTGCCCGATCTGCATCATCGGCGCACCACCGCAGGCGCCGAGACATTCGACCTCCTTGAGGCTGAACTTGCCGTCGGCCGTAATCCCGCCGAACCCAATGCCCAATCGGCTGCTGATGTGCTCAAGGATGGAGTCTGAACCATTGATCATGCACGACACATTGGTGCACAGGCAGATCTTGTGCCGCCCCACCGGCTTGTGTTCATACATCGAATAGAAGGTGGCGACTTCGTAGACGGCGATTGCCGGCATATCGAGATAATCGGCGACCTGGTCCATCAGCTCACGGGTCAGATGTCCGCCGTTCATGTCCTGCACGAACATCAGTGCCGCCATACAGGCCGATTGCTGCCAGCCGTCCGGAAACTTGGCGATCCAGGCATCGATCTGTTCGCGTACCTCGGCGGTGAACAGCTGGTCCTTGTTTTCGGCCTTGTTGACCCGCGCCATCGGTTCGCTGCGCATACTCATCGATCGATTTCCCCGAATACGATATCCATGGTGCCGATGATCGCGACAACGTCGGCCAGCATGTGCCCACGCGCCATCTCGTCCATGGCCGCCAGATGCGGGAACCCCGGCGCACGGATCTTCAGGCGGTACGGCTTGTTGGCACCATCCGAGACGATATAACAGCCGAATTCGCCCTTTGGCGCCTCGACCGCTGCATATACCTCTCCAGCCGGCGGGCAGTAGCCTTCGGTGAAGAGTTTGAAGTGATGGATCAGGGCCTCCATGTCATCTTTCATGTCGGCGCGTTTGGGCGGTGCGATCTTATGATCGCCAATCATCACCGGGCCCGGGTTGGCACGCAGCCACTGCACGCACTGCTTGATGATGCGTGCGGACTGGCGGAACTCCTCGACCCGCACCAGGTAGCGGTCGTAGCAATCGCCATTGGTCCCGATCGGGATGTCGAAATCGACCTGGTCGTAGGCGGCATACGGCTGCTTCTTGCGCAGATCCCAGGCGATCCCGGAACCTCGCAGCATCGGACCGGTGAAACCCAGTTGCATCGCACGCTCCGGCGTCACCACACCGATTCCGACCGTACGCTGCTTCCAGATCCGGTTGTCGGTCAGCAGGGTCTCGTACTCATCGACCAGCCCCGGGAAACGGTCAACGAAGTCCTCGATGAAATCGAGCAACGAACCCTCACGGGTGGCATTGCGACGCTTTGCCTCGGCGGAACTGCCGAACTGGCTCTCCTCGTAGCGCGGCATCTGCTCCGGCAGGTCCCTGTATACACCGCCCGGCCGGTAATAGGTGGCATGCATCCGCGCACCCGAGACTGCCTCGTAGCAGTCCATCAGATCTTCACGCTCACGAAAGCAGTACAGGAACATCGTCATCGCACCGACATCGAGCGCGTGCGTGCCAAGCCACATCAGATGATTGAGGATGCGCGTGATCTCGTCGAACATCGTGCGGATGTACTGCGCACGTTCCGGCGCCTCGATACCGAGCAGCTTCTCGATCGCGCGCACGTAGCCGTGCTCGCTGCACATCATCGAGACGTAGTCGAGGCGATCCATGTAACCGATCGACTGGTTGTACGGCTTGCTTTCGGCGAGCTTCTCGGTGCCGCGATGCAGCAGGCCGACGTGCGGGTCGGCACGCTCGATGACTTCGCCGTCCATTTCCAGCACCAGGCGCAATACGCCGTGCGCAGCCGGGTGCTGCGGGCCGAAGTTGAGCGTGTAGTTTCTTATTTCCGCCATGCGACTACTCGGCCTCCCCGGCAGCGGGTGCGGGTTTACAGCCGGACTCATAGCGGCTGTCCTCGCGGATGACACGCGGCACCAGGGTGCGCGGCTCGATGCTGACCGGCTCGTAGATCACGCGTCGCTGCTCGGCGTCGTAGCGCATCTCCACCTGCCCGATCAGCGGAAAATCCTTGCGGAACGGGTGACCGATGAAGCCGTAGTCGGTAAGGATGCGGCGCAGATCCGGATGTCCGGCAAACATGATGCCGAACAGGTCAAAGGCCTCGCGCTCGAACCACAAAGCGCTGGCCCAGACGCCGACCACGGAATCGACGATCGGATGATCGGTATCCAGAAAAGTCTTCACCCGCAGACGCACGTTGTGGGTGATGGACAGCAGATGGTAGACGACCGCGAACCGGTCCTGCGCACCCAGCTCAGGCAACTCCCGACTGGCAGCGCGCCCGAAGCCCGAATTCGAGGCCATGCCGGTGACCCATTCCGACTGGCCATAGGCCGCATAGTCGACGCCACAGACGTCAATGCACTGCTCAAACGCCAGCGTGCGCTTTTCGCGCAGCAGCTTCATGACAGCTATCAGCTGATCGCGCGGCACATTGAGAGTCAGCTCGCCGCGTGCACGTTCCCGGCGGCAGTCTGTGAACTCTTCGAGGTGCTCTTCGAGCGCTTCCTCGAGTTCATCCAAGCGGTCTTCTGGCGTCATTGAATCGGTTCCAGCGGGATTAACGGGCTATCGTGTTTGTCCGGCGGATCTTGTTCTGCAACTGGAGAATGCCCCACAACAGGGCTTCCGCGGTGGGTGGGCAACCGGGCACGTAGACATCAACCGGCACGATACGATCGCATCCGCGCACCACGGCGTAGGAGTAGTGGTAATAGCCGCCACCGTTGGCGCAGGAACCCATCGAGATCACCCAGCGCGGCTCGGCCATCTGGTCATAGACCTTGCGCAACGCAGGCGCCATCTTGTTCACCAGGGTGCCGGCAACGATCATCACGTCAGACTGACGCGGACTGGGGCGGAACACCATGCCGAAACGATCGATGTCGTAGCGGGCGGCCGCAGCGTGCATCATTTCGACCGCGCAACAGGCCAGTCCGAATGTCATCGGCCACATCGAGCCGGTGCGCGCCCAGTTGATCACCCCATCCAGCGAGGTGGTGAAAAAACCCTTGTCGAGGACGCCCTCTATTCCCATTCCAGGGCCCCCTTCTTCCATTCGTAGATGAAACCGACGACCAGGATGCCGAGGAAGATCATCATGGCCCAAAAGCCGACCATGCCGATCTGGTCCAGCACCACCGCCCAGGGAAACAGGAAAGCGATCTCCAGGTCGAAGATGATGAACAGGATGGCAACCAGGTAGTAACGCACGTCGAACTTCATACGCGAGTCTTCGAACGCCTCGAACCCGCACTCATAGGGCGAATTCTTCTCGCTGTCGGGCCGATTCGGCGCAAGCACAAAGCCCAGGCCGATCATCGCCGCACCTACCACGGTGCCGATGACGATAAAGATCAGGACTGGCAGGTAGTTTTCCAGCATTCCAAGTGTTCTCTGGTGCAGAAAACCGTTTTACCGGTGTTCGTTTGGCTGTCTTGGGTGGGCCCAGAGCATAGCGACCGGGGCCCGCAGGTGTCAAATTGATGCCCGCATCTATCTATCTGTTTTTAAACAATTATCATTGATTATGTCGGGCATAAAAAAACGGTATCACCAGCAGGCTCGCGATACCGTTTGTATGGTGCCGAAGGCCGGACTCGAACCGGCACGGCTTGCGCCACTACCCCCTCAAGATAGCGTGTCTACCAATTTCACCACTTCGGCTAGAACTCTGTGTGCCCTTACTTCACCACGGCAGGCAGATCACCGCCCTGCGCCGGGATTACGACCTCCGGGACCGACGGCAGATCGCCCGTCTCCGGCGCCTTGACCGCGGCGGCTTGCTCGACCGCGGCAGCAGCCGGTGCCTGCACGCCTTCCATCAGGGTCGCGGGCTCCTTGGTCTGCATTGCAAAATAGGCCAGCGCCAGGCTGGTCACGAAAAACAACGTCGCCAGGATCGCGGTGGTGCGGCTGAGGAAATTGGATGCGCCGCGTGAGCCGAACACGGTGGCCGAGGCGCCTGAGCCAAACGCAGCCCCCATGTCCGCACCCTTGCCATGCTGGATCAGAATCAACCCGACCAGGCCAATGGCCAGGAACAGGTGCACGATAACCAATATGGATTCCATTTTTTAGTCCTTCGACCTCAGCGATTCGCCGCTTTACACACTGCGAGAAAATCATCGGCCTTCAACGAGGCCCCACCGATCAACCCGCCATCGATATCCGGCTGCGCCATCAATTCAGCGGCATTCTTCGGATTCATGCTGCCACCGTAAAGGACACGGGTGGCGTCCGCCACTGCCTGACTGTTGGCCGCCAGACGGCCGCGAATGAAGGCATGCACCTCTTGCGCCTGCTCGGGTGACGCCGTCTTGCCAGTGCCGATCGCCCAGACCGGCTCGTACGCCACGACACCCTCACCCACCAGGTCGATTCCACAATGCTCGATCACTGCATCGAGCTGGCGCGCCACGACCTGTTCGGTCACCCCACGCTCCCGCTCGTCCAGGGTCTCCCCGACGCACAGGATAGGCACCAGCCCGGCTGCTCGCGCCGCGGTAAACTTCTCGGCGACCAGTGCGTCGCTCTCGCCGTGATAGGCGCGCCGCTCCGAGTGGCCAATGATGACGAAGTGACAGGCGAAGTCCGTGAGCATCTGCGCCGAGATCTCACCAGTGTAGGCACCGGACTCGTGGGTCGACACATCCTGACCACCCCACTTGATGGCCGTGCCGTCGAGCTGCATCTGCGTGTCGGGAATGTAGATAAATGGTGCACAGACAGCGACTTCCGCCGTGTTCACCGCACCGATACCGGACTTGAGTCCACCCAGCAGTTCAGACACGCTGGCGCGCGATCCGTTCATCTTCCAGTTACCCGCCACCAACGGCTGCCGCATGTCGAATTCCCCTTCAAATCAGGCGGCGTAGCTTAACGGCGCAGCGCCGCCAGATCAATGGCAACGCGCGGGAAGGCGGCGAAAAACCGCTAGGCAGCCACCAGGTGGCGCACCGCCTCGGCGATCGCATTGGCATTGGAGGTCACGACGGCGGCCTCACGGCCTTCGACCATCACGCGAATCAGCGGCTCGGTACCGGACGGCCGCAGTAACACCCTGCCGTCGGCACCCATTGTCGATTCCACGCTGCGTACCGCGTCCACCACGGCCTTGCTGGCCATCACATCGGCTGCACGCGCGCCGCCGAGCGGCACGTTGATCAGCTCCTGCGGGAACTTGACCATGCCGCTGCGCAGCTCGCCGAGGGTCTTGCCGGTCTTGTTGATCTCGGCCAGCACCTGCAGCGCCGAAACGATGCCGTCACCGGTCGTCGTGCGGTCGCGACAGATGATATGACCTGATGCCTCCCCACCGAGCGTCCAGTCCTGTTCGCTCAGGCGCTCGAGGATATAGCGGTCGCCCACCGCCACGCGCTCGAAACCGACACCCAGATCGCGCAGGGCCACCTCCAGACCGAGGTTGCTCATGTGTGTACCGACGACGCTGCCCTGCAGGCCGCCATTGGTCAGTCGTGACCGGGCAATGATGTACAGGATCTCGTCGCCATCGACGACCTCGCCGGTCTCATCGACCATGATCACGCGATCACCGTCACCGTCGAGCGCGATACCGAGGTGGGCACCGTTCACACGCACCGAACTGGCCAGCGCACGCGGCTTGGTGGCACCGAAGCCCTCGTTGATATTCAGGCCATTCGGTTCCGCACCAATGGCGATGACCTCGGCACCGATCTCCTCGAGGACGTCCGGCGCTATGTGGTAGGTCGCGCCGTGCGCACAGTCGACCACCACCTTCAGACCGCGGAAGTCCAGCCTGGATGGGATGGTGCTCTTGCAGAACTCGATATAACGGCCCCGCGCATCTTCCAGCCGCTTGGCCTTGCCCAGCCGGCTGGAGCTGACCGTGGTCATCGGCTTGCCCAGCTCCTCCTCGATGAGTTCCTCGATCGCATCGGGCAGCTTGTTCCCGGTGGACGAGAAGAATTTGATGCCGTTGTCCTCATGCGGGTTATGCGAGGCACTGATGACAATGCCGGCACTCGCATGCAGCGTGCGCGTGAGGTAGGCGATCGCGGGGGTCGGCATTGGGCCGAGCATACGGATATCGACCCCGGCGGCAGCCAGCCCCGCCTCGAGCGCGGCCTCGAACATGTAACCCGAGATACGTGTGTCCTTGCCGATCAGGACCTTGCCGCCCTCGCCATTGCCCAGCACACGGCCTGCCGCCCAACCCAGTTTGAGCACGAACTCCGGATTGATGTGCCCTTCGCCGACGCGGCCCCTGATGCCATCGGTACCAAAATATTTGCGTGCCATCTGTGTGACCCAGTTTTGAATGTTGAGTTGTGAACTATGCGTTGGCGCTTCCGGCACAACTCACAACTCACAACTCACAACTCACAACTCACAACCGCCTGCCACAGTTTCAACGCGTCCACCGTCGCCGCCACATCGTGAACACGGATGATCCGCGCACCCCGCTCCGCCGCCACAACCGCCGCCGCGACACTCGCCGCAAGCCGGTCGTCGATCCCTCGCCCCGTCAACGTGCCAAGCATGGATTTTCGCGACAACCCGACCAGCACCGGCAGACCCAACTGCTGCAACGCCTGCAGGTCGCGCAGCAGCACCAGATTGTGCTGCAACGATTTGCCAAAACAGAACCCGGGATCGACCAGCAGGCGGGCGCGATCGATCCCGGCCGCAATGCAGGCGTCCACGCGCCCAGTCAAATATTGAATGATATCGGCAACCACGTCGTCGTATTGAGGCGCAGTTTGCATCGTGCGCGGTTCGCCCTGCATGTGCATCAGGCATACCGGCACTGCGAGTGCCGCCGCGGCAGCGGTCGCGCCGGGCACGCCAAGCGCGCAGACATCGTTGATCATGCCGGCGCCGGCACTCACGGCGGCGCGCATGACCTCGGGCTTGGAGGTGTCGATGGAAAGCGGCGTATCGAACCGCTCATGCAGGCGCTCAATCACCGGCACCACGCGGACCAGCTCCTCGTCGACCGTGGTGGCCAGCGCCCCTGGCCGCGTGGATTCACCACCGACGTCGATGATGTCGACGCCGGCATCGACCATGCCCTCGGCCTGGCGCAAGGCGTCATCCAGGGCAACAAAACGCCCGCCGTCCGAAAACGAGTCCGGGGTGACGTTGAGGATGCCCATCACTCGCGGGCGCGAGAGGTCGAGGCGCTTGCCGGCGCAATCGAGGATCATGCTGGATAGGGAGACAACCGGACGGGCGCCTGGCCCGTCCGTCTTACTGAACGATCAAACGGAAAGGCTGGCGCGACAGTGTCAGTGCTGACCGGCCGGCCCGCCGATCGGCGCTTCACCACTGACGTCCTTGCCATCATCGGCGGTCGCACCACCACCCGGACGGGCATGGGTGTCATCGTCCCAACCAGCCGGCGGTCGCGGATCGCGCCCGGCCATGATGTCGCGGATCTGGTCGGCATCGATCGTTTCGTACTTCATCAGGGCCTCGGCCATCGCATGCAGCCGGTCTATATGCTCGTTGAGAATACCCGACGCCCGCTCGTAGTTGCGGTCGATGAAAGCACGCACCTCCTCATCGATCGCATGCGCGGTATCGTCCGAGAGTGCCTTGTGCTGCGTCACCGAGCGACCGAGGAATACCTCGCCCTCGTCCTCGCCATAGGACAACGGACCCATGCGGTCGGACAGGCCCCACTTGGTCACCATGCTGCGCGCAATGTCGGTGGCACGCAGGATATCGTTCGAGGCGCCGGTGGTAACTGCCTGCGGACCGAAAATCAGTTCCTCGGCAATACGCCCGCCGAACAGACTGGAGATCTGGCTCTCCAGGTGCTCCTTGCTGTGGCTGTACCTGTCCTCCTCGGGCAGGAACATCGTCACCCCCAGCGCGCGCCCACGCGGGATGATCGAGACCTTGTAGACCGGATCGTGCGACGGAACCTTGAGGCCGACGATCGCGTGCCCCGCCTCGTGATAGGCGGTCAGGCGTTTCTCGGACTCCTTCATCGCCATCGACTTGCGTTCGGCCCCCATCATGATCTTGTCTTTGGCCTTCTCCATGTCGTCCATGTCGACCAGGCGCTTGTTGGCGCGTGCGGCAAACAGCGCCGCCTCGTTGACCAGGTTGGCCAGATCCGCACCCGAGAAACCCGGGGTACCGCGCGCGATCAGCGACGGCTTGACGTCATCAGCCAGCGGCACCTTGCGCATGTGCACCTTGAGGATCTGCTCGCGGCCAAGGATATCCGGCAGCCCGACCACCACCTGGCGGTCGAAGCGGCCCGGTCGCAGCAACGCCGGATCGAGCACGTCCGGGCGGTTGGTCGCGGCGATCACGATCACGCCCTCGTTGCCCTCGAATCCGTCCATCTCGACCAGCAACTGGTTCAGCGTCTGCTCACGCTCGTCGTGACCCCCGCCCAGACCGGCACCGCGATGGCGACCGACGGCGTCGATCTCGTCGATGAAGATGATGCATGGTGCATGCTTCTTCGCCTGCTCGAACATGTCACGCACGCGCGAGGCACCGACACCGACGAACATCTCGACGAAGTCCGAACCCGAGATGGTGAAGAAGGGCACCTTCGCCTCGCCGGCAATCGCACGCGCCAGCAGCGTCTTGCCGGTACCCGGCGGGCCGACCATCAGTACGCCACTGGGGATCTTGCCACCGAGTTTCTGGAACTTGGACGGGTCCTTGAGGAAGTCGACCAGCTCCTTGACCTCGTCCTTGGCTTCTTCGCAACCGGCGACGTCAGCGAAAGTCACCTTGACCTGGTCTTCCGTCAGCATGCGCGCCTTGCTCTTCCCGAAGGACATCGCACCACGCCCGGCGCCACCACCCTGCATCTGACGCATGAAGAAGATCCACAGACCGATCAGGATGAAAAGCGGGAACCAGTTGATCAGGATCTGCCAAAGGATCGAAGGCTGCTCAGGTGGCTTGGCACGGATCTCCACCCCTGCCTTGAGCAGGTCACCGACCAGGCCCGGGTCGCTTGGCGACTCGGTTGCGAACCGACTGCCGGAGGTCATGACACCATCGATACGACCATCCTTATAGATGGTCACGCTGGCGACGTTCTTGCGATCCACCTGCTCCAGGAACTTGGAGTAGGAAATTGCCGGGGCACCCGTTTTCGGCGTGGTGAAGCTGTTGAACACCGTCATCAGCACCACGGCAATGATGACCCACAGAACTATGTTTTTGGCCATGTCGTTCACGGCAGTTTCCTCATGCCTGATCGGCGTTGCTGTCCGGTTATTGAGGCCGGACGCTGGTCATAAGCACCTGAAGGGCGCGCAGTTTTCATCGGGTTTTTTGTAACCTACTACGAATGATAGTTCCCGGCTACCAGATAAACCTCGCGGCTATTGGCACGCGACGCCTTCGGTTTACGCGTCACGGCACGACCGAACTTCGACTTCACCTCGCGCATCCAGTCATCGAAGCCCTCGCCGTGAAACACCTTGGAGACAAAGCCGCCGCCCGGTCGCAGATGATGCCCGCAGAAATCGAGCGCCAGCTCGCACAGATACATCGCCCGCGGCTGATCGACCGCTGCCACTCCACTCACATTGGGGGCCATGTCAGAAATAACAAGGTCGACCTGTCGTCCGTCCAGGACATCCTCGAGAAGGCGCAGCGACGCCTCCTCGCGAAAATCACCCTGGATGAAGGTCACGCCCGGCAACGGGTCCATCGGCAGGATGTCGAACGCGATCACATCGCCCTTGGGGCCAACCAGGTCCGCCGCCACCTGCGACCAGCCACCCGGCGCAGCACCGAGGTCGACGATCACCTGCCCGGGCCTGATCGCGTGATCCTTTTCCTGAATTTCCAACAGCTTGTATGCCGCACGCGAACGAAAGCCCTCGCGCTTGGAGCGCTTGACGTACTCGTCGTTGACATGCCGCTGCATCCAGCGGTGACTGCTTTTCGATCGGGCCATACTCGGTTCGGACCGGGTCAGAGTAGTGAAACAGGGATGAATTATGCCAGTCGGAGGCGATCCGCGACCCCGACGCGCGCAATCCGTGCGTCAGGCGGCACTTATGACTATAGTTGGCGACTTTTCAGCGAGTCCGGTCGATGAAACTTTCCGAACCCCAGAAACGCCACCTGCGCGCCCTCGGCCACCACCTCAAACCTGTGGTCTGGATCGGTCAGCACGGCCTCAAGGACAGCGTCGTGGCCGAGATCGAGCTCGCACTCGACGCCCATGAACTGATCAAGGTCAAGATCGCCGCGGACCGCGACACGCGCGCCGAGCTCTCGGCGCAGATCTGTGAGCGGACGACCGCCACACAGATCCATGCGATCGGCCAGATGATCATCCTGTTCCGCCGCAACCACAAACATCCGAAAATCGCCCTGCCGTCAGTCTGAACTGACGACGCTGCTGCGACCTCAGGTGTAACGCACCTCGAGGACCTCGAATTCGTGGGTGCCACCGGGCGCCTCCAGCGCCACCTCGTCGCCCTCGATCTTGCCGATCAGCGCACGCGCCACCGGCGACGTGACCGAGATCTTGCCGTGTTTCAGATCGGCCTCGTCGAGACCGACGATCTGGTAGGTTTTTTCTTCGTTGGTATTGATATCGAGGAGCACAACGGTGGCACCGAACACCACTTTGCCCCCGGCGTTGAGAGTGGTGACATCGATCACCTGGGCGTGTGAGAGCTTGGCCTCGATATCCTTGATCCGTCCCTCGATGAAGCCCTGCTGTTCGCGCGCGGCATGATATTCGGCGTTCTCCTTGAGATCACCGTGCGCACGCGCCTCGGAGATAGCCGCGATCACCGCCGGCCGCTTCACCGTCTTCAATTCCGTGAGTTCGGCGCGCAATGCCTCGGCGCCCTGCAACGTCATGGGATGCTTTTCCATCGTCAGTTCCTCGCCTGGGTTAGGCGCCGTGCAGTTCGCGCAGGCTGTTTACGGTCAGTTCGTCAGGCTGCTGCAGTGCGAGCACCGCGGCCTCGGCGCCAGAGATGGTCGTCGAATAGCTCACCTTGCGCTGCAGCGCCGCACGGCGTATCGATGCCGAATCGATGATCGCCTGTTTACCCTCGGTGGTATTGATGATCAACACGAACTCGTTGTTCTTGATCATATCCACGATATGCGGACGCCCTTCCTTGACCTTGTTGACCACACTGCAGGCGATGCCAGCCTCGGTGATCGAACGGCAGGTGCCGCGGGTCGCCGAGATCTCGAAGCCCAGCTCGGCCAGCTGGCGTGCAACGCACACCGCGCGCGCGCGGTCGGCCTCGCGTACCGAGAGCAGGACACGGCCGCCACGCGGCAGGCGCACACTGCCGCCTTCCATCGACTTCGCGAATGCCTCGCCGAAGGTCCGGCCCACACCCATCACCTCGCCCGTCGACTTCATCTCCGGACCCAGCAGCGTATCCACACCGGGGAACTTCACGAACGGGAACACTGCCTCTTTCACATAATAGTGTTTGGGGATGATCTCACCCTCGATTCCCTGCTCGCGCAGTGTCTTGCCGGCCATGCAGCGCGCCGCAATCTTGGCCAGCGGGCGCCCGGTCGCCTTGGACACGAAGGGCACGGTACGCGAGGCACGGGGATTGACCTCCAACAGATAGATGTCGTCACCCTTGATTGCAAACTGCGTATTCATCAGCCCGACCACTTTCAATGCGTGCGCCAGGCGGCGGATCTGGTCGCGCATCCTATCCTGCACCGATGCGCTCAACGTATACGGCGGCAGTGAACACGCCGAATCACCGGAATGCACACCTGCCTGCTCGATGTGTTCCATGATCCCGCCGATCAGCACCGCCTCACCGTCGCAGATCGCGTCGATATCCACCTCGATGGCGTCGTCCAGGAAACGGTCGAGCAGCACCGGCGATTCGTTCGAGACCTTGACCGCCTCGCGCATGTAGCGACGCAGATCGTCCTCGTCGTGAACGATCTCCATCGCCCGCCCACCAAGTACGTAGGAGGGACGCACCACCAGCGGATAGCCGATCTCGGACGCCAGGCGTACGGCCTGTTCGGCCTCGGTCGCGGTGCGATTTGGCGGCTGTTTGAGGCCTTCGCGATCGACCAGCTTCTGGAAGCGCTCGCGGTCTTCGGCCAGATCGATCGAATCCGGCGAGGTGCCGATAATCGGCGCACCGGCGGCCTCCAGATCCTCAGCCAGCTTGAGCGGGGTCTGACCACCGTACTGCACGATGATGCCCTTGGGGTTTTCCTTGTGCACGACCTCGAGTACGTCCTCGAGCGTCAGCGGCTCGAAATACAGACGGTCCGACGTATCGTAATCGGTGGACACGGTCTCCGGGTTGCAGTTGACCATGATGGTCTCGTAGCCGTCTTCGCGCATCGCGAAGGCGGCATGGACACAGCAGTAGTCAAACTCGATACCCTGACCGATCCGGTTGGGCCCGCCGCCGAGCACCATGATCTTCTGATTGGTCGTCGGATTGGCCTCGCATTCCTCTTCGTAGGTCGAGTACATGTAGGCCGTACTGGACGCAAACTCGGCGGCGCAGGTATCGACACGCTTGAACACCGGACGCACGCCGAGATCGTAGCGATGCTGGCGCATCTGCGCCTCGCGCACACCGAGCAGGTCGGCGATACGCTTGTCGGCAAAGCCTTTGCGCTTGAGCTCGCGCACACGATCCACATCGAGCGCCACCAGGCCCTGTTCGCTCACCCGCGCCTCTTCGCGCACCAGGTCCTGGATCTGCACCAGGAACCAGCGGTCGATCTTGGTATGGTCAAAGACCTCATCCAGGGTCAGACCCAGACGGAACGCATCGGCGACGAACCACAGGCGCTCTGCACTCGGCTGCCGGATCTCCGAAATCACCAGGTCGCGCGCACCGTCTGCCGCCAAGTCGGTCGCAGGGTCGAGTCCGGCCTTGCCGGTTTCGAGTCCGCGCAGCGCCTTCTGCAACGATTCCTGGAACGTGCGCCCGATCGCCATCACCTCGCCGACCGACTTCATCTGCGTGGTCAGCCGGTGATCGGCCTGCGGGAACTTCTCGAACGCGAAGCGCGGCACCTTGGTGACAACGTAGTCGATCGACGGCTCGAACGACGCCGGCGTCACGCCACCGGTGATGTCGTTGCTCAGCTCGTCGAGCGTGTAACCCACCGCCAGCTTGGCCGCGACCTTGGCGATCGGGAAACCGGTGGCCTTGGATGCCAGCGCCGAGGAGCGCGAGACCCGCGGGTTCATCTCGATGATGATCATGCGCCCGTCGTCGGGGTTGATCGCAAACTGCACGTTCGACCCGCCGGTATCCACACCGATCTCCCGCAACACCGCCAGCGAGGCGTTGCGCATGACCTGGTATTCCTTGTCGGTCAGGGTCTGCGACGGCGCAACGGTGATGGAGTCGCCGGTATGCACGCCCATCGGATCGAGGTTTTCGATCGAGCAGACGATGATGCAGTTGTCGTTACGGTCACGCACGACCTCCATCTCGAATTCTTTCCAGCCGAGGATTGACTCCTCGATCAGCAGCTCGGAGGTCGGCGACAGGTCGAGGCCGCGGGTACAGATCTCTTCGAATTCTTCGCGGTTGTAGGCGATGCCACCGCCGGAGCCACCCATGGTGAACGACGGGCGGATGATGGTCGGAAATCCGATCTGCGCCTGCACCTGGTGCGCCTCTTCGATCGAATGCGCAATCGCCGAACGCGGCATGTCCAGGCCGATCTTGCGCATCGCCTGGCGAAACAGGTCGCGGTCCTCGGCCTTGTCGATCGCCTCGCGGGTGGCGCCGATCATCTCGACACCATGCGCCGCGAGCACGCCCTCGCGGACCAGGTCCAATGCGCAGTTCAGCGCGGTCTGCCCGCCCATCGTCGGCAGCAGCGCATCGGGTTTTTCCTTTTCGATGATGCGGGCAACAGTGCGCCAGGTGATCGGCTCGATATACACCGCGTCGGCCATGTCCGGGTCGGTCATGATGGTGGCCGGGTTGGAGTTCACCAGGATGACGCGCAAACCCTCTTCCTGCAGCGCCTTGCATGCCTGGGCACCGGAGTAGTCGAACTCGCAGGCCTGGCCGATCACTATCGGACCTGCACCGATGATCAGGACGCTCTGGATGTCTGTTCTTTTTGGCATGTTGTGTCAACCGCAGTCGGCGCGCAGCGCCGGAAATTCGAAAAACTCTGGCCGTTGAACCCGGCGCTCCGGCCGTCAGCGGCTTTCCATCAGCTCGATGAAATGGTCGAACACGGGCGCCACATCGTGCGGCCCCGGGCTTGCTTCGGGATGGCCCTGAAAACTGAATGCCGGCCGGTCGGTGCGATGGATACCCTGCAGGGAACCGTCGAACAGTGATTTGTGGGTCGGTCGCAGGTTGCCCGGCAGGCTCTGCTCGTCGACCGCGAAGCCGTGGTTCTGACTGGAGATCATCACCGTGCCGGCAGCCAGGTCCTGTACCGGGTGGTTGGCGCCATGGTGCCCGAACTTCATTTTGACCGTCTTGGCACCGGATGCGAGACCAAGCAACTGGTGACCCAGGCAGATGCCGAAGGTCGGCATGCCGGTCTCGACGATGTCGCGGATCGCGGTGATCGCATAGTCACAGGGCTCGGGGTCACCCGGGCCGTTCGACAGGAACACCCCGTCCGGCGCCATCGCCAGCACTTCGGCGGCCGGCGTCCGGGCCGGGACCACGGTGATACGGCAGCCGCGGTCGACCAGCATGCGCAGGATGTTGCGTTTGATCCCGTAGTCGTAGGCAACGACGTGGAAACGCGCGCCTTCCGGGTCATGTGCCTTGTGCCCGGCACCCAGTTGCCAGGTGCCTTCGTTCCAGCTGTAGGTCTGCCCGGTGGTGACTTCCTGGGCCAGGTCCATTCCCTTGAGCCCCGGGAACCCGCGTGCCAGCTCGAGCGCCCGACCCTCGTCGCCGCCGCCGGCCATGATGCAACCGTTCTGCGCACCTTTCTCGCGCAGGATGCGGGTCAGCCGTCGGGTGTCGATATCGGCGATAGCGACCACGCCGTGTTTCTGCAGATAGGTATCGAGGGCCATCTCGCTGCGGAAATTGCTGACCAGCAGCGGCAGGTCACGGATGACCAGCCCTGCAGCGTGAATTGCAGTGGATTCGGCGTCCTCGGCATTGATGCCGGTATTGCCGATGTGCGGATAGGTCAGGGTCACGATCTGACGGCTGTACGAAGGGTCGGTCAGGATTTCCTGGTAACCCGTCATCGCCGTGTTGAAGACAACCTCGCCGACAGTCTGCCCCTCGGCTCCGATGGATCGGCCGTGGAACACGCTGCCATCTTCGAGTACTAAAATTGCCGATTTGGTCATTTGTACGCGCGCAAAAAGGCTGAAGAGAATTGCCTTCGGCTATCTCTACCAGTCGTTCGTTGAGTTGATTCGTGTGGACCGGCAACGCCATGTTGCAGTGCGGTATTTTACGCCAACCAGGGATTCGCTGTCCACGTCCAGGGCATTATTCTATCAGCCCGGGGAGCACAGGTCCGGCGAATCGTCGGCTTCGAGTCTCCCGATTGGCGCCCTCGGCCCCGTTTCATCCGCTCATATCCTGCCCGTCGCGCATCAATACCGGTACCAGGCGACCGCGCACCGCACGCCACGCCGTCCGCCCCAGGTAAACGATACCGGCCATTGCGAGACCCAACAGCAGCCACTCGCCAGCGTCCAGCGCCTCGAAAAGCCGGTAGCGGTAGGTACTGACCAGGGTGAACTCGCGCACCTCCTGCAATGCGAAAACCAGCTGCACGAGCACGACACCGAGCAGCGGCAGGACGACCCAGCCGAACAACGGGATCAACCACACGGTGGCGAGTGAAAACACCATGATCAGCAACGGCCAGAGGATATCCAGGTCGCTGATATCCTGCAGCGCGAACAGCGGCAGGCATGACGCAATTACCAGTCCCGTCGCCAACAGCGCCTGCGGCAGGGGCGACGTTGTCCGCGACAGGCGCTCGGTCGTGCCCTTGTCTGCCAGCATCGCCTCGACCCGTGCCCGCACCTGCTCGTAGTTGTCGGCACGGCAATAGATGTGCAGCAGATCGCGCCACTGGTTGCGCAGCGCGATGGTGTGGTGCCGCGGGGAGTAGCGCGCGCCAAATGCGCCTGCCCAGTCGAGGGCCACCTGTTCCGTGGAGATCGCCAGCAGCCCGGCGCCCGCCGTCCCGGGGCTGCCCCGCAACCCGCCGGCCAGCACCGCCAGGCGCGCCAATGAACGGGCACGCTTGTCCACACCCTCGTAGACGACACCCTTGTCGGTCAACGCGAAACGTGCCGTGAAGCGGTTGCCGAACACCAGCAGCATGATCAGCAGGCCCAGCAATGCGAGACCGGCCGTCACCAATGCAAACCAGCCGGCCAGCAGCGGCAGAGCATCGGCCTGTCCGGTGCCGACGAAAACGGTGCCGACGATCAGCATCGACAGCAGGTAGGTAGCCCCCATCGCCTTCAACCAGGCACCGAGGATCATTGGATTGGTGACCAGCGGGATATTGACCTCCCACTCGATCGGCGGCAGTTCAGTGGTCATCGGCTATCTCCATGGCGCCGCCCCCGGGTCCGGGTGGCGCGGCAGTATTTCCAGCCCATCATTCGCGGGCCCCGGTCCAGTCACCCTTCTTGTCGAGGGGACCGTCACAGTGACCCCAGTCACCGACGAAGCGGTCGCCGGTAAACACCCAACGCAGGCGCCCCCAGTGGAAACGGCCCTGGGCCCCCTTAGGGGTCGCACAACGTTTGTCAGAACGGTTTTCGATCCAGAACCCTTCGAGCACGCCGTTTCGATAGGTACCGATGATCTCACCGCCGTCGGACCGGTAGCTGCCAGTGACCTGATCGCCGTTTTGCGCCAGCGTCGCAAGCTGGTAGCTGGTCTTCCAGTTGCCGGCGATCCCGGCTGCTGGGCTTGCGCTGACCGGGTCATCGGTGGCTGGCTGACCGCCGGCGATGGACCTGAAACGGAACTTGCTGAACGTGACGCTCGTCGGATCGTTTGAGCTGTCATTGTTCTGCAGCACGAACTGCAGGCCTACCAGCGGCGCGTCGATGCGGGTCGACCACAGCGCCTGATCATTGCAGTAGCCGGTCACCTGGCCGCCGCTGCGCACGATACGCAGGCTCCCGCTGCTGCCGCCAACACCGTCGCCCTGGATCCCAGGTGCCCAGACATGACAACCTCGACCTTCCCGGTCGCGTACCACGTAGAACACCGCACCGCCCTCGTATCGGGTCTGAAGCTCGATCTGGTTCAGGCCGTCACCGTCGATCTTCGCCTTGTCGAATGCGATTGAAACCTCAAAGTCACCCGCCACGGGACCACCCAGTTCCTCCACGCCAAGGCCCATCCCGGCATGCTGCAATCCACCCGGATTCGGCCCGGTCTTGCGGACCCGGACCTCACCGCCTTTCTGCCTGACCTCGTAAACACCGGCACCTGTCTCGATCGGATGCAGTTTCTTCGGTCCCAGCTTGACCGCCTCTCGGGTGGCAGGCTGCGCCTTTGCCGCCTTGGCGACCTGTCTCGGTGCCTCGATTGATTCGAATGCCTCAGCAAACCGGCCGCCGCTGCGGTACACGGCATCGCAACCGGCAGTCACTCCCCGAGTCGGATCACACTCGCCCTGTCTGACGGTGAACTGCAGATGGTATTCGGCAGCCGGAATCTCAAAGCGGAAGGTCGCCCGACCATTGCCTTTCGCATTGGTCGTCAACTGGCCGAAGTCCCACCCACCCAGGATGGTCGCGGTGCGCCCCTCACGCGACAGCGTGGTACGTGTATTCCCCAGCATGCGGCCACCGAACTGGCTGACCGGGGGCAGGCTGGTACCGGGCGGCTCGAAGAAATGGACGCCGACGGTATAGCTGTGGTTGGGCTCAGCCCCTTTCAACACGAAGGTCGCCGCAAAGCGGCGTTGGCCGTTGCGCAGGTCCTTGCTCTCCCATTCGACCTTGCCTGAGGCGAGCGGGCTATCGGTCCGGTCCCAGCCCGGCGTGAGTGTCGCCGACTTGCCATTGCGGACCGGCGCGGGCTGCTCGGCTTTTTGCTTGGCCTTCTGCCCAGGACCCTGTTCGATCTGCTGCGCGGCGATCGCGGCTGCCTCATCTGGCGGCGGCACGGAGGCGGCCGACTCGACCGCGACCGCCGCCGTGGCCGCGGCCGTGACAACGGCCGCAACCACGGCATCGGCCATGTTCGACCCCTCAGGCCCCACGGACTTACCACTACCGGCCGACTGTTCGCGCAGCATCTGGCGCGCAAAATCGATCCGACCCTGCACGTCTTTGTCGCCGTTCGCGTTCAGTTCCCACACCCCCCGTGTGGCCAGCGCACTGTCGAGCATGGCCTGCCAGTTCTGTTCCCTGAAGTAACGGGTGTGCAGTTCCGATTTTTCCTGCATGAAGGCGTTGTAGGCCTCGAGCGCATGATTGAAATCGTCCATCACGCGCTGAGACAGTGGATTGGACATCTGGCCGGGCATATTGAACTGCAGTTCCTCCATTTCGCGCATCGCCGCGTGGGCAGACCAGACCTGCCTGTCAGCCAGCAGCCGGTCGAATTCCGCGGCCTTTGCCTCGACCGTGGGCCACTGTTTCGCGGAACGTTCAGTCCTGGCGAGCTTTTCCGCAATCTTGCCCGCCTTGGGTGCAAGCCGGTTCGCTACCCGCAGATCGTTCAAGGCGGTGTTGAAATCGCGCGCATGCGCCGCCTTCCAGCCGCTGTCGGCTGCGGCCCGTGCGACCTCGTTGACGACCCCCACCGCCTTGGCACGATCGCGTTTGCGCGCCTGGATCACGGCCTGCTCGGCAGCCTGCATGTCGCCACGCCTTACCTGATCACGCGCTTCCTGGACCATCTGGTCGAAGGCCGGTTTCGACGTCGGGGCTGACGGCGTTGCGGTGGCGACGGCCGCAGCCGGCGCGGTTTCCGACGACGTCGCCGCTGCTGCTGCTTTTTCAGGGCCGGTTGCGGGTGCACTGCGCAACGCCACGACGGAGAAGCCCACCTCGGCCTCTCCGAGCTTGCGGCCATCCCTGTCGCTGGCGGTTACCCGCGCCTGGATGTCGCCAGGTTCGCTGCGTGACACGGTGGGCGTCTGCGAGATCGGGTTGCTCAGGCCGGTGCCCTCGTTCACCGACCACTGCCAGCGCAGACCGTCAGGCGCGACGCCCCCCTGCAACTCGGCACGCAGGGTGATCCGTTCGTGCGTTGCGCACTGGCCGCGGGGTACCGGCTGAAGGCCTCCCTTGACCGGGTCCCAGGTCATCGGTGGATTGGGTGGTTCGACCACCCAGGCATTCACCGAGTACCCGACCCCGGTGTAGCTCGACGCGATCTCGGCGATCTCGTCGCCATGCACCGGCACACGCGCCAGGGCGCTGAGCTTGATCGGCCTGGTGTCGAGCACGGTGAACGCGATCCGGCCGGCATTGGCGTCCAGTTCCCACCGGTTGGATGACGGCGGATCGAACCAGCGGTAGTCGATCAGTCTTTCGGGTACGCCGGGCCTGGCATGTACGGTCGCAATCACACGTTGCCCGATGTGTGCCTGGCCGTCGGCGGGTTCGAAGCTGACAACGAATGACGGCGGCCCGACCTTCGTGGTCTCCTGTTCGCACTCACCGACCGTGTGATAGGCACCCTCGACCTGTGCCAGACGCTCGCACCAGACTTTCACCTCGCCCATACGATCATAGGTCACAGTGGTGATGTCACTGTTGCTTTCCGGCGGCTCGAAGGTGAGCCCGGGTTCCGACTGCCAGATCACCTTGTCTGCGGTCGCTGGTGGGGGCTCGTCGGGAAACTCCTTGTCCGGGTCCACGATGTAGATCTCGCCGCGACCGAGGTCTTCGGGCGGCGTAGTCACCTGCTTGGTGATGCGGATCGAGGTATCGACGCAGAACGGACTGGTATAAGGCGGCGGGCAGTTCGGACCCGCGTCCACCACCGGCGCGCGCGGCCCCACCCCCAGCCCAGCGGCGTTGAGCACGGCAGTGCTGCCGTAGAACACCTGGCCATCGAGACCTTCCAGCTTCATCGTCGCCGGTGCCGCACGCACCGTGGCCAGCCCGGTGCCCTGTGCGCCGTCGGCATCGGCCACCTCGACCGAAACACTCCAGTCGCCGGCCCAAAGAGGCGTCAGGGTGGCGTGGGCGCCGCTGCCGACTGCACCCGACCAGCTGTAGCTGTAAGGCGGCTTGCCACCGCTGATCGAGGCGTTCAGCGACACCGGCCTGCCGACCGCCACGGCATCCGCCGGTGCGCCCAGTTTCACCGTGAGCACAGGTGGCTGCTCGGGCCTGGTCGGCACCAAGGGGGCCTCCTGATCAAGGCACTTCGTCACATAGGCGATCTGCGGCACAACCGGATCCGGGTAGGGGAACGGCAGCCGATGCGCCTTGCTCAGTTCCTCGACCTCACGGAACCACTGTTCATGCTCGTAGCCGGCGCTGTCCAGGCGGAAGACGATGTCCGGAAGCACCTTCAGCGACTCACGTATCCGCCGGCCCTCCGCCCAGTGATCCTCCTTCAGTCTGCCGACGCAGTCCTCATGGTACTGGTAGGCCTGCTTTTCGCATTGCTCCCGGCAGTCCCTGCAGCCGGCGTTGCACTTTTCCTGAAACTCGTCGCGCTTGCGCTCCATCGCGTGGTAGATCCGGTTCCAGCTGGCGTCATTGACCTGCTGCAACGCGACCAGATAGGCCTTCCACTTCACCAGCCACGCCAGGCGATCCTGCTTGATATCCTGCAACGCCTGGTTGATGGTGCCGATACGCTCCAGGTACGTATCGGGCTTTTGCTCCCGGCGAGTCGCCTTCTCCGCTTCAAGCAGATCGGTCAGCCGTTGCCAGTCGCGTGCCTGTCGCGCCGCCGCCACTGCTGCCGCAAGGTCACCTGCGGCTGCGGTCGCCGTGACCTTGCCGCCGTCATCATCAGCCGGTTTGCCACCTTCCTTCCCGCTGTCGGGATCGCCCTTTCCCGGTTCGTCCCCAAGCTCGGATGGCACGACCGTCGCGCGGCCCTCTGCCAGCACCTTGGCCCGTTCGCGATTGAAGTGGTCGGTCAACTGAGCCACCACCATACCGGCCCCGTCGACCTTGACTTCGATCTTTTCACCGTAAGGTGACTGCGAACTCAACGGGCCATCGAGTTGCCACCGCCAGTAGTACTCCGACGGCGGCGAGCCCGACGTCAGGCTCGCCGTGGCAATCGTGGCACTACCCTTGAGCGGGTTGTACGGTTTTAGCGTGACCTCGACCTTGAGCGACTGCAGCAGGCAGAGCTCAAGCGTTTTGCCCGCATCGCCGGTCAGGAACCCCGCAAACTCGTACTCTCTCTTGGCGGTCTCGAGGCGGATCGCGTAATCGCTGGCGGTGCGCCGATAAAAATCGCGTTCACCGGCGGCCAGCGCGTACGGCATCGCGAAGACGAAGGTCATCGCAGCGTCGCTGAGCGCCTTGTTCTCGACCTCGCTCGCTTTCAACGGCAAAAGCCCGGCGTAGGTGTCGCGCACCTCGACATAACGCACCCGCGCCGCCTCGTAGGCGTCACTCCAGGCAGACTCGTTGTCGGCCAGCGTCTGGTAGTACTCAGCCAGGTTCTCAATGAACGAAACCTTGTGGCGCAACGCGGCCAGCGTATTGAACGCAGCACTGTGGCAGGGATTTCCCGGATCGAATCCACCTTTGCCGCGGAAACCGAAGTCATCGATCAGCCTGGTGACCTTTTCAACGACGCCCTTGCGGCCGTTCTCGATCATCGCCGCCAACTTGGTGATACGCGGCCGGTCGAATTCCGGGTAACCGGTCAGAAACCAGTTGGCCGGCTGATAGCCGTTCGGGATCTCGGCCATACGCGCCTTGATCCTGCGCACCAACTGTACGATCTGCTGATATTCCTGGACGTAGTGTTTGTAGATGCGGTAGCGCGACAGCGGCAGGGTCTCATGCTCCATCGCGTTCTTGATCACCTTGGCGTAGCTGTCGGCGCTGCGCTCGGCGTGTCCGACCAGCGAACCGATGTTCAGCTCCGTCTGCAGTTCGCGCAGCTTCTGCCTGAGCTTTTCGACCTCGCCGTCGTAGTTCTGCGCCACCCGGCGCTCCTCCTCGGCCCACTCCTTGAGGCGGGCGATGGTCTGGTTCAGCGCCTGGATACGCAGCTGCGCATACTCGCGGACCAGCAGGACAGCCCCTTTGCCCCCGTTCTTCGCCACCCAGTCAGTATCGAACCGCAACACCGGTTTTCCGGCATCGTTGTCCATCAGGCGCACACCGAACAGGCGGTCCCAGTATTGCTCATCGGTGTCGGTGAACACCGTCTTCAGCGTATCCCGCAGGACCGCGATCCTCGGGTACTGGGGAAACACGTAACGTTCGGCATAATCGCGGATCGAGGCGTTGATCGTCGGCACGGTGAACAGGCCATCGGCCAGCTCCGACTGATAGGGACGGTCCCCTTTTTCACTGAGCAGGTCCTGGTAGGTGAGGTCGTGAAACGCCTGCGCACGATCGAACAGGCCGTTCAGCACCAGCGGCTGGTCGCCGCCACCCTCCCAGCTGCCGGACGCGATCCATGCCTGGATCAGGCTTTGGGCGTTGCGCGCGTCGAGCACACCCTCGGCGATAGGCGCGGTCGCCATCAGCAGACCTGTGACCATCGCCGGGATCTGGCCACCGGGCACCACGCCCATCACCCCGATGGCAATATAAAGACCGGACTCCAGCGCCTTGCGCCGATCGCCGCTGAAACCGGCCTCGATACCACCGATGATGCCGTCGGCGAAATCACCGACGATCGGCAATGAGGTCACCCAGGCGTTTGCCAGCGCCAGGTTCTCCTCTTCCGCCGTCATCGGTGGATCGCTGTTCAGGATCATGTAGGTCTGAAACATCCCGCTGGCCACCGCGAACACCGCGTCCATCGGCCCCAGGTCACCCTCCGAGCCAAACTGGGTCGGGGTAAGACTGAAGATGTACTCGCGCGTACGGCGCTGCCAGGCGGCCAGTGCAATAGCCTGCCTGGACAGGCGACGTCCCAGTCGTTGCCCGAGATCCACCACCTGCTCGGGCAGCAGCTTCAGACGCAGGCGCATCTCCATCGGCAGCTGGATCTCGACATCGAGCCAGCCGAGCTTCTTCAGATCCTCGGCCGGCAACGTGCCCAGCTCCCTGATGGTCTGGCGGACCTCCGGCGTACCGGTGACGATCAGGGCCCCACTGCGTTGGCGCTTCCACTCTTCGATCAGGTTTTCGATCGACCTGGGATCATCGGTCAGGTCCATCATGTCGACCGCACCGAGCACCAGGATCTCCTGCCTGGCCTGTTGCAGCTTCCTGGCAACCGGCCCGTCCGGCAGGCTCTGGCCGGTCGAGAGGTGCATCCGTGCCTCGTAGTAATCGGCCGGCTCGATCTGCCCGGTCGCCCACAGGTGTCGCAGCAGGCGCGTCGCGACATGGCTGCCACCGTCGCCGCGCAGCAGATCGAGCTGGCGTTCGATATAGCCCAGTACCCGCTTGCCCGACTCCGATCCGCCGAACTTGCCGCTGAGGACCTTCAGGATTTCTTTGGCGTCTTCACCGGGCACGTCGGCGATAGCGGCCAGGCCGTTGGCCATGTCATTCAGGTCAAACTGGAGCAGGTGCTTGCGATACAGGACGTCCAGCGCGCCGTCGCCCTGGATCTGGTCGAGTTCCTTTACCAGGCGGTCGACATCCAGGATCAGCTGATTCTGCACCGCCTGGCGCATCGCCCGCTGCACGCCCTGTGTTACCTGCTCCTCCCACATCCCGAGCTGGGAGAGCATCGCCGAGGCATTCTCGGGGTTCCTGGCAATACCACGGGCCACCATGAACGCGACCTGTTCGTCCGCATCCATGTGCAGCAACAGTGCGACGTCGTCGACATCGCCCCAGATCCGGTCGACGTACTTTGCGGTACCCCCCAATCCACCTTCGCCGTGCTTGAAGAACATCGCGTAATCGCTGGCGACCTTAGCGAACTTGGCGCGCCGGCTGGTCGGCATCAGGGCCATCACCTGTTCACGCAGGTTGTCGGACAGGGCCTCGAACCCTCCCGGCTTCAGCACCCAGTTGCCGGCTGCGTCCTGGGCGATCCATCGGACCTTGTTTTCGTCGCCCAGATAATCGAGGACGAAGAAACGCTGGCCTGCGCCGCCGCGGTACATGTCCTTGGCCGACGACCTCACCTGCGCCTCGAGGTTCTTCTTGAGTGCTTCACGCAGTTCCTTCTCCAGCAACTCGATGGCGTTCGCGTCTCCCGCCTGCTGGGCCGCCTTGGCCCTGGCCAGTGCGTCCTTGAGATCCGCGTATCCGAAGTTGGGCAGATCGGAGGCCACCACCTCCAGCGCATCACTGTTCAGTCGGGAGGGGATCGTCAGGCCATTGCTGCGCGCCGCCGCGAGAAAATCATCGCCGGCGTCGTTGGCCAGGATTGCCGCCGTGGTCTCCCCTATTGCGGCATCGATGCTCGACCGCGCCTTGCTCGTGTTGTTGCCGACATACAGCAGGTCGATATCGCGCCCCGCCTTGCACGATCCGCTGGCCAGAAACACATCGGCCGACTCGCCGAGGGACTCCGCCGCCTGGCGCGCCGACTCACCCACGACGCGGACACGCAGCTGCTGCACCTGATCCTGGATCGCCTGCGGCAGCCTGGACATGTTTTGTTCGTACCAACCGAGGTCGGTCGTCAGCAGGAGCAGGGTCGCATCAGAGGGTGGCTTGCCCGGGTTTTTTACGATGGCCTCGAGCAGAAACGCGCCCAGGGGGTCGGCATGCAGCGGCACGGCGACAAGCAACAGCAGGAGCAGCAGGAAGGCGCGCCAGGCGAAGCGCACTGCGCGTGTGATCTCACCCAAAGTGCCAGGGAGGGATTTGCCCCAACGCTGCATTCGTCCCCCAGGGGGCCGGGCGACATCCGACCGGCCGGCATCGGGTTGCCCGACATGGACAGCCCTCAGCGCTCAGGTTAACCCCGATACAATTAAGGTTATTTGACGGGCGTTAAGGACCGCGGGATTCAACCATGACCCACAAAGGAACGCCGTTCTGAGACAGATCAGGCCCGCTGCTGCCGCGCCCAGGCGACGATGCCGGCGGCATCGAGTGCACCGGACATCCGGCTGACCTCGCGGCCGCGCGCAAACAGGATCATCGTCGGGATGCTGCGGATATTGAACTGCGCGGCAATCGCCTGCTGTTCCTCGGTGTTGACCTTCAGCAGACGGTAACCGGGTTCGAGCTGCCTGGCCGCTTTTTCGAAAGCGGGCGCCATCGCGCGGCAGGGCCCACACCAGGGCGCCCAGAAATCGACCAGCAGCGGGATGTCACTGCGCGTCAACTGGGTCTGAAATCCGCTCGCCCCAACCTCCGCGGGATGGCCTTCGAACAACGCCGCCTTGCAGCGCCCGCACTTGCCCCCGGCGCCAAGTCGCTCGACCGGCACCCGGTTGACACCACCACAATGTGCACAAACGACATGCCTGGAATCACTCACGACTTTCTCCGGCTGACCTGGGACTGAAATTCAGATGCGGGCGCAGCGTCCGTAAATCAAGTGCCGTGCGGGACTTGCAATTGTGGTCCGCGGCCCGCACCTTCGCGCGATCGCCATAACCCGGGAGCAGCCTTGTCATGACCGACTCACCGTTCGTCTTCGACGTCGATCAGAGCAACTACGAGCAGATCGTGCTGCAGGGATCACACCAGGTCCCGGTGCTGGTCGACTTCTGGGCCACCTGGTGCCAGCCCTGCCAACTGCTGATGCCTTTGCTGGCGAAGCTGGCCGACGAGTTTCAGGGCCGCTTCGTCCTGGCCAAGATCAATACCGAGGAGCAGCAGGCGATTGCCGCCCAGTTCGGCATCCGCAGCATTCCCACGGTGAAGCTGTTCAAGAATGGCGCGCCGGTGGACGAGTTCATGGGTGCCCTGCCGGAGGCACAGATCCGCACCTTCCTCGAAAAGCATCTGCCACGGCCCTCGGATGGATCGGTGGCTCAGGCAGAGCAACGTCTGCTGGCCGGCGATGCGGCAGGGGCACTCGAACTGCTGTCAGAGGCTGCGTCGGCAGATCCCGGCAATCCGCGCATCATCCTGACGATGGCGCAGGTACATGCCGCGTCCGGCGATATCACTGCGGCCGAGCAGGCACTCGATTCACTGCCCGCCGCTGAGCAGGACACCCCCGAGACCAAGCGGCTGCGAGGCCAGCTGTTTTTCGACCGGATCGCGCTGGATGCCGAACCCATGGAGACGCTGGCAGGACGGGTCGCAGAGACGCCAGACGACAGCGCCGCGCGCTACCAGCTGGCAGCGCACGAGGTGATGGCGAACGATATCGAGTCGGCCTTCGAGGACCTGCTGCAGATCATGCAGACGGACCGCAAATTCGGTGACGACGCCGCGCGCAACGCGCTGCTGCGGCTGTTCGAGATGCTGGGCGACGACCCGGCGATCAGGCGTTACCGGGCACGCATGTTCACGCTGCTGCACTGACCACTCAATCGGCTTCAGCGAGGTCGAGATCCAGCACCTGCAGCCCCGCCTCATTGACCACCCAGCGCACGTTGCGGCCGGCCAGACGTGCGCCATAGATCCGCTCCGGCTCGGCACCGCGGCGGTATGCCGGCCGCGGGTCGAGTGCGAGAACCCCGCTGATCAAGGCCCGCAGCGAGGCACCATCCACAAGCTGCGCCAGCGTGGCCTCGGCGCGGGCAGAGAACGCCACCTGCAACGGTGGCACCGGTGCCTCAGGCGCAAACCCACCGGCCGCATCGGCAATCGCATCGGCGTACGGCAGATATGGCTTGATATCGAGGATCGGCGTGCCGTCGAGCAGGTCCACCCCGGATACCCGCAGACGCGGTGAGGGGCCGCTCACGACGTCGAGCAGACGCACCGCCGACAGGCCGAGAAAATTGGGCCGGAACGGTGAACGGCTCGCCCACACGCCGACCTCCCGGTTGCCGCCGAGGCGCGGCGGCCGCACCTTGGCCCGCCATCCCTGATCCACACAACGGTCGAATAAAAAGGTCAGCCAGACGTGGGAAAAACCCTGCAGCCCCTGCAGCATCGCCGGGTCGTCGAACGGGGGCAGGAAGACGACTTCTCCGGTGGCCTCCAAAACCAGCCCGGACTGGCGCGGGACCGCGAATTTTTCCTCGAACGGCGAACGCATGACGGCAACCGGTTCGAGCTTTATTTCCTGAATGGCATCCATAATCGAGCTCATCGGCGCCTGGTGGTACAGGCCTATCGGATGGGTGGTCAAATTACCGCAGATCGAGGTGCCAAGCTGCGGTATCTTGTCTCCCTGGCAACGATCTGCGGATTCCCGCAAGTGTGCCCTAAAGCTATCGACGATTCAGTCGCTATTGGCCTGAATCAGGAGGTTTCACCATGACCAGGGCACAGACGCCGCGGGCCAGTTCGCAACCCTCGCCCGGCTACATGCCACGCACCTGATGCTGCAATCCCTGCGCAAACCCCTGGCACTGTTCCTGCTCGTGCTTTCCGGTCAGGTGCTGACCCTGCTCGGTGCCGCCGGGATCGAGGCGCTGACCGCCGAACACCTGGCACTGCTCACCGCGGTCGCTGCCCTGATCGTCTGGGCCTGGGATTTCACCGTGCAGCGTCCGGTGCGGCACGGCATGGGACGCCTGCAGCGGCGGATACGCCAACTTTCACTACCGCGGAGCACTCCCGGCACACCACAGGCACACGCCGCAGGCGACAGCACCGGCGTGGACACGCTGTTGAGCGCCCGGCAGAAACGGCTGGCTGCTTACACGCGCCGACTGCGCGGTGAGCTGGAGCGGCTCAAGGCCATCTACCGCCAGTCGCACGATGCGGTTCTGATTTTCGAACCAACGGACGGCCGCCTGGTCGATTGCAATCCGCGGGCCGAAGAGTACCTGCGGATGGACCGTTCGCAGCTGCTGGGCATCAGTCTGATCACGCTGCACGACGAGGATGAGGCCTACCTGCGCGGCCTGATCGACGACGTGATGGACCAGCCACTGGGCCGCTCCATCCGAATCAACTACCGCGCGGGGGACGGCCGCATCATCCCGGCCGAGACATCGGTATCACGGATCCAACTCGATACCGGGAATCTCCTGCTGTGCATCGCGCGTGACATCAGCGATCGCGAGGACGCCGCGCAACGCATCCAGCACCTCGCCTACCACGATACTCTCACCAACCTGCCCAACCGTACCCTGCTGACCGACCGGGTCAGTCGTGCCCTGGTGCGTGCGCGTCGTACCGGGCAGATCGGTGCATTGCTGTTCCTCGACCTGGATAAGTTCAAGCGCATCAATGACTCGCTGGGGCACTCGGTGGGCGACCAACTGCTAAAGGAACTGGCGAACCGCCTGCGCCATGCGCTGCGCGAGGAAGACACTGTGGCACGCCTCGGTGGGGACGAGTTCGTCGTGCTGCTCGAGGGGCTCGGTCAGCATCAGGAGCGCGCAGTCGAGAAGGCGATGGAGATCGCCGGAAAGCTGCGCGGCCTGTTTGCCGACGAATACCGTCTCGATGGTCACGAGTTGTACGTCACAGCCAGCATCGGGCTGGTCACCTTCCCGCATGACGGCGATACGGTCGACACGCTGCTGCGTCATGCAGATACCGCGATGTATCACGCGAAAGGGGCAGGACGAGACGGAACACGCGTGTTCGAACGCCGCATGGACGAGGTTGCGACATCACGCCTGCGCATCGAGAACGAGCTCCGCAACGGCCTGCGCGACCACCAGTTCGAACTCTATCTGCAGCCGGTGCTGGGGATCCGCGATGGCCATATTCTGGGTGCCGAGGTCCTGCTGCGCTGGCGGCACCCGACCCGTGGCATGATCGCACCGACAGAGTTCCTGCCCTACATCGAGAATTGCGCACTGATGCTCAAGCTCGACGACTGGGTGCTGCTGGAATCCTGCCAACTGCTCGCGGGGATTCAACGCGATCCCGAAGTGGCGGCACCCGATTGTCTGGCGGTGAACATCAGTCACCAGCAGTTCCATCAGCCGGAGTTCGTGCAGCGCGTGCAACAGATACTGAGCGACACCGGCGCCGATCCGAAGCGCCTGCAGTTCGAGATCACCGAGACCATCCTGATCAAGGACGTCAAAGATTCAATCGATCGGATGAACGCCCTGAAGCAGATGGGCATCCGTTTCGCGATCGACGACTTCGGCACCGGCTATTCCTCGCTGGCCGACCTGCGCCGGCTGCCGATCGACACACTCAAGATCGACCGTTCCTTCGTCCGCGACCTCGGCACCGACCCCAACGATGCCGCGATCGTGCGCGCCATCCTGTCGATGGCCCGACACATCGGCCTCAAGGTCATCGCCGAGGGCGTCGAGACCCGCGAACAGCTGATGTTCCTGCGTGATGCCGAGTGTACCTACTACCAGGGATACCTGGGCCGCCCACCGATGTCCTGTGCAACTTTCCGTGAAGAACTCCGCTTCAGCGCCGACCTCTATGCGCTGGCCGACATGCCGCCGCGGGTCGAGGGCCACAGCAGCCAGCGTATGCCACTGCGGAAATAGGTGTGCGAATTGATGCAGTGACCGTGTGTCCAGACAGGTGAGACCTGCGCAGCGTCGGCCTGGACGCTGGCGCAAAGTGGGCGGGTGGCCAGACCCTAGAGTTCGCCGGCACTGAGCAGCTTGCGGCGCATCCCCAACTGCTGCTCGTAGAAACGGATCATCGCGTTTTCGTAACCGCAGTCACCATCCGGCCCCAGTTGCGCAAGGCGTTTCTCGATGGTCGCGATCTCTTCGCGCAGACGCCCGGGGCTGGCGGCAACCCGGTTGGCTCGATGGCGTGGACGACACTTCTGCATGCTCTTATTTCCCTTATGTTTCGCCCCTAAGTCTAGACGTTATATATGAAAATGGCATGACAGAAAGAAAAAACATCCCCTCAGTCGCGCCTCAGCGCATCGCTGACCGCGATCGGTGTGGGGAAGCGCAGCACCACGATGTAAGACGATACAAGGAAGGTCAGGAGCGTCGACAGCTGGATCAGGTACGAGGCCTCCGCACCGATGACCCCGGTCTCAAATGCCAGCACCGCCAACAGCAACGAAAACTCACTCATCTGCCCGAGCCGGTAGCCGACCTCGTGAGAACGCTTTTCCGACTCCCCGGTACGCAGAAGCAACCAGCGGAAAACCAGCGGCTTCAACAGCATCATCGCCGTGGCCACGATCAGCGCCGGGAGAATGACCTTGTCGATGACACTGATGTCGAACCCCGCCCCCAGCGAAAAGAAGAACAACACGAGAAAGAAATCGCGCAGCGGCTTCAGACTCTCGGCGATGAACATGGCGATCGGACTGGATGCCAGGACCACGCCGGCAATGAAGGCCCCGATCTCGGCCGAGAGACCCAGCAGACCGGCCAGTTCGGCCATACCCAGACACCAACCGATCGTCACCAGAAAGATGTACTCCTGGATCTTGTCGAACTTGCGTATCAGACGGATCAGAACATAACGCTCGACCATCCAGGCGAAACCGATCAGCGCCGGCAGGGCGACAAACAACCTGGCGATATCGACGAGCTGCATGCCACCGTTCGCACCTCCCTGCACCACCAGCAGCAGCACGATGGCGAGGAGGTCCTGCATCAACAGGATGCTGATGATGACCTCGCCGGTGCGCTGATGGTGCAGCATGGTCGTCGGCAACAGTTTGAGACCGACAATCGTGCTGGAGAACGTCGCCGCGCCACCAACCAGCAGCGCCTCCATCGAGGTAAAACCGAATGCCTTCGATACAAGGAAGCCGACGGCAAAGAACACCAGCGAGCTGAGCAGCGTGACCTGCGTGGTCTTGCGCACCATGCGCACGAGTTCCTGTGGCTGCAGGTTCAGGCCCAGCAGGAAGAGCAGGAACATGATGCCAAACTCGGAGATGTTGCGAATCAGCTCCGGGTCGGACACCAACCCCAATGCGGAGGGGCCGAACAGAGCGCCAAGCACGATGTATGCAACCAGCAGCGACTGGCGCGCGAACAACGCGATCGTCGCGAATACCGCAGCACCGGTAAACACGAGAAAAATGGTGAAAACAATCGGGTCTTGATGCATCGCCGGATGGTACCGCGGGCTGGCACTTGGTAATGCACGATAGCAACGGTACAGAAAAAAAACACCCGCCTGACGGCGGGCGTTTCGCTGTCCGGGTGCCTCATCGAGGCGCCAGGCGTTACTTCGCCTTACTCAGCTTCACGGTGTCGTCATCCGCCATGGCCGAACCCTTCCCGGAGGGTTTGAGTTTGCAATGGCTGACAACGGATCGGCCATCCTTGCGCGCGTAGCCATTGACCCAGGTGCACTGAGTGTCCGCCGAACAGGCATCCACCGCCAAACCCTTGCATGGGCTCGCCGCGCTGGAGACTGATGGAGTGATCATCGCCGCGGCCAAAAGTGCCGCATGGAAGGGGACGAGCGAAATATTGGTGAAATGCAAATGCATGGTGTTCTCTCCTTTGAACGTATGCGACGCCAATCCGGGCGTCGGCTGCGATCTTAAACCGTTTGCGACCGCGCGCTCAAGTCGGAACTCAGCGCGGGCAGTCGGCTTTGCCGCAGCGTGTACCATCGACCCAGATCGCCCCCTCCAGCCTTGCACCATCAAAGCGTGCCCCGCCACGGCGCACGCCACCGAGGTCGGCAAAACTCAGATCCGCCGCCGACAGATCGGTATTGGTCAGGTCGGCGGCACGCAGGTTGGCGCCCTTGAGGTCTGCACCGCTGAGCCGGGCATAGGACAGATCAGCCGCTGACAGATTGGCGTACCGCAGATCGGCGGCGCTCAGATCAGCGCCGCTCAATTTGGCACCGGCAAGAGAAACATTGGCCATCCGTGCCGAACCGAGGCGCGCCGCGGCGAACTGTGCGCCATCCAGTTGGCAGCCCTCGAGCACCACACCCGGCACAGGCAGCGCAGCGCAGTCTCGCGTGGCCGGCTCCTCCTGCGGACCGACCATGGTCACGGTGACCACCAGTGCGGTAACGACCAGCAGTGCGATCACAATCGCACGCAACGCACGCAGTCGGTCGCCGGCACGCTCTGCCGCCCGCTGTGGTGCAAGCGTCTGGGCATCCGTGCGCATCTGCAGCGGCACCACCTCGTCCACCGAACCGATTGCTTGCCAGGCATTACGATCGGCACTGACCTCGTCATCAAGAGTCAGCTTGCCTTCGAGGACGAAGTGTCGAACCTTGGTGCTGCTGAACGGGCCGCGCACACTGGCGCCTCGGCGCACGAACCACTCGAGCCCACTACCCTTAGTGCTGGCTGACGACATCTGCACTCCAAACCCGCAAGATGCTGGATTTATCGACCATACCGCCGATAACTTGTGCGATATGCGCCTCGGAAAACTGTGACATTGAAGATCCCCTCCACCCTGCAACCGCTGATCGACGCCACCCGGCGCGACGCCCCGTCGCTGCTCAAACAGCTGCAGGTCGGACAGCTGCTGCAGGCCAGGGTACTGGATCAGATACAACCAGGCCTGCTGCGCCTGCAGATCGCCAGCGCCGAGGTACTGGCCCGCAGCCAGGTGGCAATCGCGCCGGGTACCCGTCTGAAGCTCGAAGTGGTCAAGGGACAGCCCCTGCCCGAACTGCGGGTACTGCGTGAGCCCGATGCACAGCAGCGGCAGCAACAGGTGGTGCGATCAGCGATGGCGCGCCAGCTGTCACCGCAGGAGCTTCGACAGGCAGTCAGCGAGCTGCGTGCCCAGGCAAGCACACCGCGCCAGGCCGAGGCGCTGCGTCAGCTCACGACAATTGTGCAGGAAAGCGGTGTACGCCCGGCCCAGCCCGCCGCGACGCAACTGCAGCGCGCGATCGCGCAAAGCGGCGTGTTTCACGAAGCGCGCCTGGCCGCCGGATTGCCGGCGAACCCGGCCGACACCAAGGTTCAGCTGCTCAGGCTGCTGGTCGTATTGCGTGAGGACCTGAAACTGCCGCCGAAAGCCGAGCGCCAGGCCGGCGCGGCCATCGAACAACAGGCCCCGGCGCGCGACATGGGTGTCGATTCGCTGCTCAACCGTCTGATCCGGCTGGTAGAAGGGTCGATCGCCCGTATCCAGCTGCAACAGGCTGTCGCGTTGCCGGCAGAAGAAGGCCAGCGTCAGGCCTGGCAGCTGGACCTGCCGATAAGGCTGCCAGGGGAGACCCACGAAGCGATGCTGCGCATCGAGCGTGACGACGCCGGCAAGGCCGGCGGCACACCATCCACCTGGGCAGTCAACCTCGCCTTCCAGTTCGACACCATCGGCACATTGCAGTGCCGTATCGCGTTGGCGGGAGATCATGTCTCGGCGACGTTCTGGTGCGAACGCACCACGACGTTGGCGCACGTAGAACAGCGGCTGCCGGTACTGAGGCAGGCGTTCGAGGCACAGGGCCTCGATGTGATCCGTCTTGCCGGCGTACTCGGCGCGCCCCCGGAACCGCTGATCAAGGTGCCGATACCAGATTCGCTTTTGGACGAGCGGGCCTGAGATGAAACGCGGAAACCGCACCGTCGGGGGCCACAGCGATATTGCAGTCGCGCTGCGCTATGACGGCAAGAACGCGCCGCGGGTCACGGCAAAGGGAGAACATCAGCTTGCCGACCGGATGGTCGAGGCCGCCGAACAGGCAGGTGTCCCGTTGTACCCGGACCCGGAGCTGGCGATGATCCTGTCGCAGATCCCCCTCGGCGACGAAATCCCGGACAACCTGTACAAGGCGATCGCCGAGGTGATCGCCTTCGCCTACATACTCGCCGGGAAATTCCCGGAAGGCTTCACGCCACCCGATAGTTGACCCGGCTGCATCAGCGGGCGAGGTGAAAGGAGGGGTAGAGGCCGGCGATTCAGCGCTCTGCGGTTGTATCCGGCGGCATCAGCAGCGCCTGTACATCCAGCGTGCGTATGGCCTGTACCGCGATCTCCCACCGACCTTCAGCGCACAGACCGCTGATACCCGCATCTTCGTGGGCTTCCAGCGCTGCACGCAGGCAGGCGTCTCGGACCTTCTCGGCCAGGCCGATCTGTTCAGACTTGGTCATCCCTGTTTGCTCCTCGCACCGACCGGATGCCTGATGCAGAACCGCAAGGTCAGATGGTGCGCGTACCTGAAACGGGTTCTTCATATCGTCAACATCGATAAACGATGCCAAAAACATTCGTTTGTCGTCTGCAACAACCGCAGTGTATTTATAGACGCAACACGACATCCTTTTTCCAGGGCCCCGATCCCGGGCGGTCGCCGTACATCGGGCAGCTGGAAGACAAGCGAGGGAAAACGCAATGATCTCGGTCAGAGTGAAAATGAAGGTCACGGGAGAGCCGCTGAAGCGAACCCCGGTGGTACTGCGTATGGATGCCGACGGCGTGGAGACCCCGCCCGTTCTTACCGACCGCGGTGGCGTCGCGCACTTCGAGTTGCCGGCCGGCAGCGGCAAGGTCCTGGTTTCGGGCGTCGAGCGTTTCCATGGGCGCCTGGACGGCGAGGTCCTCGTGGACCTGTGGTCGATCACGCAGTCTGAACTCAACTCGGCCGGTGCACCCGGTGAATTCCCGGCCGGCAGCAACGCCTATCCCGACATGCCGACCCGCCTGATCGACGTTGACGGCCGCAGCGTGCTGACCGACAGCGAAGGCTATCTGGTCGACCCGGCCGAGTGGTCAGAAGGATTCGCCAGGGCACAGGCCGAACGCGAGGGCCTGAGACTCGAGGCGGACCACTGGGAGGTGATCCGCTTCCTGCGTCAGCATTATTCGAATCACGGACACCAGGCCAGCGTGCGCGACATGATCCGCCATTTCCGCAACATTTGGGGTCCGGAGAAAGGCTCCAGCCGTTACCTGCACAGGATTTTTCCTCGCGGCGGTCCGCAAAAGCAGGGCAATCGCGTGGCAGGGTTGCTGCGCACCAAGGGTGAGCACTGAGCCCTTACGCGGGCACAGGTGTCACCGCCTGGTCTGACGGCACCTGCCGGAGCAACCTCCGAGATCGGCCATTCAGGCCCGCGCCTTTTCTTCGCGTCCCAACTCGCGAAGACCTTCCACCGCCTGTTGCAGAACCTCGCTGTCGGCCTTGCGCGGAAACACCATGTAGGCAGGGTGCGGGAACTCCGGGGCCTCGGTGACCTGGAACAGGCGTCCCGCCTGGATCAGCGCCCTGGCCATGCGGATCGGCAGGAAGCACGAGCCACCGTTGGCGAGGATCAGCTGCACGCCGAGCCAACCGATGTTGACGACCTGCGGAGGCCGCTCGAGATCGGGATAGTTTTCCCGGTGCTTGGCGTAGAAACCCGGCCCCCACTCCACATAGACATAGTCCTCGCCAGGCCAGCGCGTGTCCGGACGGGTGCTGACCATAACCAGTGTCTCGTCGAACAGATGCTCGACGATCAGCCCCGGTGCATGGCTGGGTGTATACATGACGCCGATGTCCAGGGTCCCTTCGATCAGGCGCCGCATCAGGTCGTCTTCGAATCCGATCTCGCTGCTGATCGAGACGTCGGGTGCCCGCTCACGCATCCATCCGACCCAGTGGGGCAGAAAATCGTCCCATAGCGCGATCCGCCCACCGATCCTGATCGAAGCGCGAAACCGGTTTGGCAGACCGACGTCATAACGCGCCTGCTCGACCGTCAATACCAGAGTCTTGGCATGTTGCAGAAAGCGTTGGCCTGGCGGGGTGAGGCTGGCGCCAGCGCGGTTGCGGGTGAACAACCGCGTCCCCAGTTCGCTTTCGAGGTTCTGTATACGCGCACTGACTGTGGACTGCGTCACGTGCAGTCTTTTCGCGGCCTCGAGAAAACTGCCGTGCGCGGCAATCGCGAGAAAGGTCTTCGCCTGATCGATATCCACGTTTCCAATCACACCTTTTTATATCGACTATACCGATAGTATTAGCAATTAAATATCGTTTGTCCAAATTCCGATTGCACCAATATGCTGCGCGTAACAACCACCTCTGGAGACACCCGTGGTCAATTTACTGGCGGCACTGCGACGATACATCGGCTTCGCGCCTGAACAGGCGAGCCACCTCGAGAAAGGGGTATCCACCGTCGGTGGCATCATCAGCATACTGGGCGTCATGCTGATCAGTCAGGCACAACTCGGCCTGAGCGGCAGCGTCAGCATCATTTCCTCGATGGGCTCTTCTGCCGTGCTGCTTTTCGCGGTCCCGCATGGCCCGCTCTCACAGCCCTGGTCAGTGTTCGGTGGGCACCTGGTGTCGGCGCTCGTTGGTGTCGCCTGCGTCAAGCTGATCCACCAGCCGATGCTGGCCGCCGCTCTCGCTGTGGGGCTGGCGATCGGTGCCATGCACTATCTCCGCTGCATCCACCCACCCGGTGGTGCGACTGCCCTGGCGGTCGTGATCGGGGGTGACAGCGTGCACAAGCTCGGCTTCGAGTTCGTGTTGACGCCGGTTCTGCTCAACGCCATCACCATCCTGTTCGTCGCCGTATTGTTCAACCTGCCATTCCCGTGGCGACGCTACCCGGTCGCACTGGCGCAGCGCAAAGCACCGGATACGCAACACAACTGACGCACCGATGGAGGATTGATGTCATGAGCAGAGATACCGAAACGGCCAAACCCCGGCGCGAGGACTACCAACGCGCCTTGTCGAGCATGAACACCTTCATGGACATCGAGGTGAACGATCTGATGATGCTCGCCGATCGCGCCCAGCAATTCGCTGTGCGGCGCGTGACCGCGTCAATCGGTGTGACACAGATCATGAGCAAACCGGTTACCGTGGTCTCGCCACAGACGACGATGTCTGCAGCGGCACACCTGATGGTCGAAGGACGCATCAGCGGCTTGCCCGTCGTTGATGACGCCAATCGCCTGCTCGGCATCATCACCGAGGCGGATTTCCTGCGCGCCCTCGGCGTGCCTGCGCACCATCCCACACACAGCATCTGGCAGACGCTGGAGTCGATGTTCAGCCACCTCGCCCATCATGCGGGGATGGAAGGCCCGAACGACCCGGTCGCCGAGCACATGGTTCGCGAGGTGATCTGTGTGGGAGAGGAACAGGACGTGCACGATGTGCTGGATGCCATGAAGCGGCACCGGGTAAAGCGGGTCCTGGTGTGTGACAACGAACGGCACGTGTCGGGCGTCATCACCCGCTCCGACCTGGTGAGGATCTTTTTCGACCGCTACACCCAGGGCAGCGCCCTCAGTGCGCAAGTATCTGGCTGAGGAACAGCTTGGTCCGGTCGGACTGCGGGTTATGGAAGAACGCCTCGGGTTCGTTCTGCTCGATGATCTCGCCGCCGTCCATGAAGATGACGCGGTTGGCCACCGTCTTCGCGAAGCCCATCTCGTGGGTCACGCACAGCATGGTCATACCGCTCTCGGCCAGTTCCACCATGGTGTCCAGCACCTCCTTGATCATCTCCGGGTCGAGTGCCGACGTCGGTTCGTCGAACAACATGATGCTCGGATTCATGCACAGGCTGCGGGCGATGGCGACGCGCTGCTGCTGGCCACCTGACAGCTGGCCGGGATACTTTCTTGCCTGTTCCGGGATCTTGACCTTTTCGAGGTACTGCATCGCCACCTGCTCCGCCTCCCTGCGCGGCATCCTGCGCACCCAGATCGGTGCAAGACAGCAGTTTTCCAGCACAGTCAGGTGTGGAAACAGGTTGAAGTGCTGGAACACCATGCCCACCTCGCGGCGGATCTGGTCGATATGCTTGATATCGTCGGTCAGTTCCGTACCGTCGACGATAATCTGGCCATCCTGATGTTCTTCGAGCCGGTTGATGCAACGGATCATCGTCGACTTCCCGGACCCGGACGGCCCGCAGATGACAATACGCTCGCCCTTGGACACGCCCAGATTGATGTCCTTGAGTACGTGAAACTGGCCGTACCACTTGTGCACGTGACGCAACTCGATCATCAACCGCTCTGACGCGTCGACGTCCGGGCGGGAGGTATTGGCATCGGACATTCTCTACTCCGTACCCTAGCGGGTGTGACCGGTATGCAGCTTGCGCTCGAGCGAAAGGCTGTAGCGCGACATGCTGAAACAGAAGACCCAATACACCAGGGCCGCGAACGACAACCCCTCGATGGCATACCCCAGCCAGTTCGGGTCGGCCAGCGCGGCCTGGATCATCGCCAGCATGTCGAACAGGCCGATGATCAGCACCAGTGTCGTATCCTTGAACAGCGCGATGAAGGTATTCACGATCCCGGGGATCACCAGCTTGAGCGCCTGCGGCAGGATGATAAGGCCCATGCTCTGCCAGTAACTCAAACCGAGTGCCTGCGCCGCCTCGTACTGCCCCTTGGGAATCGCCTGCAGACCGCTGCGCACCACCTCCGCCATGTATGCCGACTGAAAAAGCGCGATGCCGATCATGGCCCGCAGCAATTTGTCGAAATGCGTCCCTTCAGGGAGGAACAGCGGGAGCATGACAGACGACATGAACAACACCGTGATCAGCGGGACGCCGCGCCAGAACTCGATGATCACCACCGATACCGACTTGACGATCGGCATATCGGAACGCCGGCCCAGCGCCAGCAGGATACCCAGCGGCAGCGATGCCGCCATGCCCACCGACGACAGGATCAGGGTCAGCGTCAGACCGCCCCAGCGACTGGTCTCGACATATTCGAGCCCGAACACACCGCCGGAAAACAACATGAAAGCAATCACCGGATAACCGAACAGCACGAACGGCACCAGCCAACGTTTCCACGGGAAGCGTTTGATGAACAGCGGCACCATCAGCAGGACCAGCAATATGGCGGCCAGGTTGATCCGCCAGTATTCAGTCTCAGGATACAGGCCGTACATGAACTGGTTCATGCGCACGCCGACGAACACCCAGCAGGCGCCACCGCTTTCACAAGCTTCACGCGAATCGCCGAACCAGTCGGCGTCGATCAGTGCCCACTGAACCAACGGAGGGATGGTCAGGTACAGCAGATAGGCAGCACCCAGGGTCAGCAGGGAATTGAGCCAGGACGAAAAAAGGTTGGCACGCAACCATGCGATCGCCCCGATACTGGTCGACGGCGGTGGCAGATCCGGATGTGGGACGTGCGTCGTCATGCCTTCACCTTTCGACCAGCTGATTGCGCTTGTTGTACCAGTTCATGAACAGCGAGATGACCAGGCTGATCAATAGATAGACACCCATTGTCATTGCGATGACCTCGACTGCCTGTCCGGTCTGGTTGAGTGTCGTCCCGGCGAACACGTTGACCAGGTCCGGGTAGCCGATGGCCGTAGCCAGGGAAGAGTTCTTGGTCAGGTTCAGATACTGGCTGGTGAGCTGCGGGATGATCACGCGCATCGCCTGCGGGATGATCACCAGTTTCAACGTCACACGTGGCCGCAGTCCCAGCGCGTACGCCGCCTCGGTCTGGCCGTGGCTGACCGACTGGATGCCGGAGCGTACCGCCTCGGCGATGAACGCCGCGGTATAGATGCTGAGCGCCAGCACCAATGCCGCCAACTCGGGGATCACCTCGAGTCCACCGCGGAAATTGAAGCCCCCCAGCACCGGGTTGTCCCAGTGCAACGGCGAGCCGCTGACCCAGTAGGTCAGCAAGGGCAGACCGACGATCAGGGCGAATGCACTCAAGCCCGTAGGAAACTGCTGCCCGCTCGCCTCCTGGCGTTTGCGCGCCCAGCGCGCCAGCACCACCGCACCGACGATTGCCAGCAGCAATGCCGCGACGACAAGGCCAAAGCCGTCCTCGGCAATCGGCCTGGGGACGAACAGGCCACGGTTGTTGAGGAAGACGGCATCGCCGATGCTCAGGCTCTGCCGTGGGAGCGGCAGCGGGCGTAGCACCGCGAAGTACCAGAACATGATCTGCAACAGCAGCGGGATATTGCGAAAGGTCTCGATATAGACGGTGGCAAGCCGTGCCACCAGCCAGTTGTGCGACAACCGCGCGACCCCAATGAAGAATCCCAGGAAGGTCGCGAAGAAGATCCCGAGCGCCGCCACCAGCAGCGTGTTGAGCAGGCCGACGACGAAGGTGCGGCCGTAAGTGTAGGTCTCGTCGTATGGGATCAGGCTCTGCAGGATCCCAAACCCGGCCGCGTTGTCGAGAAAGCCGAAGCCGGTGGTGATTCCACGCTGCTCCATGTTCTGCAGCGTATTGCTCAGCAGGAAATTGCCAAAGGCGAGGATGCACAGGACCAGCAGGACCTGAAAGACGATGGCCCGGAAAGTGGGCTGACGCCAAAGCGGGACCTTTCCCGTCGAATCCTGAGAATAGTGCTCAGTGGCCATTGAGGTCAGCGGATATCACGCTTGAGGAAACCCGGGGCAGGTCCGGAGGCAAAGTCTCCGAACCTGCCGAATCGCCTTGGTTCAGCGAATAGGCGGTGCGTACTGCAGGCCACCCTTGCTCCACAACGCGTTCAGACCACGCGCGATGCCGAGCGCACTGCCCGCACCGACGTTGCGGTCGAAAGCCTCACCGTAGTTGCCCACCTGTTTGATGATGTTGTAGCCCCAGTCATCCGGCAGACCCATCCATTCACCCTTCACACCCTCGACGCCCAGCAGGCGACGCACATTGGGATCGGCGGAACCCGCTTTCATCTCGTCGACGTTGGCCGAGGTCACGCCGAGTTCCTCTGCATTGACCATCGCATACAGCGACCACTTGACGATGTTGAACCACTCGTCGTCACCCTGGCGCACCACAGGCCCCAGCGGCTCTTTTGAAATCACCTCGGGCAGCACCACGGCGCTCTTCGGGTCACTCAGCTTGATGCGCAGGGCATACAGCTGCGACTGGTCGGATGTCAGCGCATCGCAACGACCGGCCTCGAACGCCTTGATCGTCTGGTCCGACGTATCGAAGGTGATCGGCGTGTAGTTCATTTTGTTGCTGCGGAAATAATCGGCAAGGTTCAACTCGGTGGTCGTACCGGCCTGGATACAGAAGGAAGCACCGTCCATCTCCAACGCGCTCTTCACGCCAAGGTTTTTGGTGACCAGGAAGCCCTGCCCGTCATAGTAGTTGACGCCGGTGAAGTTCAGGCCGAGCGAGGTATCGCGCGTGTAGGTCCAGGTGGTGTTGCGCGGCAACATGTCGATCTCGCCGGACTGCAGCGCGGTGAAGCGTTCTTTTGCCGTCAACGGGTTGTACTTGACCTTCTCCGCATCGCCAAAGATCGCTGCAGCCACTGCACGACACATATCGACGTCGATACCGGTGAACCGGCCCTTGTCGTCGGCGCTCGAGAAACCGGGCAGCCCGGTACTCACGCCGCATTGCACGAAGCCCTTGCTCTTGACCGCATCCAGCGTGGCGCCGGCATTCACGGCACCGGAAAGCATCAGGGCGGCACCCAGCCCCATCACGTATCTCGTTGCTTGCATGTCGCATCTCCTCCCAAATACCGCGGCCCGTCTGTGCACCGCTGGTTTCTTATTAAAGTGTTTCTGATGACCCAACCTGTACGGCGGTGTTCCGCGGTAGCGGTCGAGGCATCGTGGCCCGAGTGTCTCTTCCCGCGCCTGGTGCGTCAAGAACACCCTGCCGGCACCTGCCGAGGATCAGCTGACCGCGACCCCGGCGATCAGCCGGTTCAGGCCATTCTCGTCCAGCACCTCGACACCGAGATCCCGCGCCTTTTCGAGTTTGGAACCGGCGTCTTCGCCGGCAACAACGTAGTCGGTTTTTTTCGAGACACTGCCGGCGACCTTCGCACCGAGTGCCTGCAGCCGCTGCTTGATCACATCACGCGGTTCCGACAGGGCACCTGTCAGGACGAAGGTCCTGCCAGCAAACGGCAGTGATTCGGGCACAGGGGTCGGCTCGCCTTCGGTCCAATACACACCCGCCTTGCGCAGCTTGTCGATCACCGCCAGGTTATGCGGCTGGCGGAAGAAGGTATGGACATGGTGAGCCACCACCGGACCGACGTCGGGGGTCTGTTGCAGCACGTCTTCCTCCGCTGCAGCAATCGCGTCCAGACTGCCGAACTGGCGAGCCAGGGCCTGTGCCGTGGCCTCGCCGACTTCGCGGATCCCGAGCGCGTACAGGAAGCGCGGCAATGTCGTGGCGCGCGCCTTGCTCAGTGCCCCGACCAGGTTGGTGGCCGACTTCTCGCCCATACGCTCCAGCCCGGCCAGGGTGTCGGCCTGCAGCGTGAACAGGTTGGCCGGGTCGTCGATCAGGGACTGGTCGATCAGCTGTTCGATCAGTTTGTCGCCCAGACCCTCGATGTCCATCGCCCGGCGTGACGCGAAATGCTTGACCGCCTCCTTGCGTTGCGCGGCGCAGTAGAGTCCACCGGAGCAACGCGCCACGGCCTCGCCTTCGATGCGTTCGATATCCGAACCACAGACAGGGCACTGCGCAGGCAGCTTCACTTTCCGGGTGCCGGTGGGGCGGCGCTCGGTCAGCACGCGCACGACCTCCGGGATCACGTCGCCGGCACGGCGCACGACCACGGTGTCGCCTACACGCACGTCTTTACGCTGCACCTCGTCCATGTTGTGCAAGGTCGCATTGCTGACGGTCACCCCGCCGACAAACACCGGCTTGAGGCGGGCCACCGGGGTCACGGCGCCGGTGCGCCCGACCTGAAACTCGACCGCCTCGACGACCGTGAGCTCCTCTTGCGCGGGGAACTTTCTGGCAATCGCCCAACGCGGCGCCCGCGACACGAATCCGAGCTGTCGCTGATCGGCGATACTGTCCACCTTGAACACCACACCGTCGATCTCGTAGGCCAGCTGTGCGCGACGCACGCCGATGTCCTCGAAATAGGCCACGCATTGTGGCAATCCGCTGACCACGCGCATCTCAGGAGAGACCGGCAGCCCCCAACCCTTGAGCAGCGTCATGTTGCCGCTGTGCGTCAGCGCCATCGCACGACCCTCGACCTCGCCGAGGCCATAGCAGAACATCGCCAGTGGTCGCGCCGCAGTGATGCCGGGATCGAGTTGCCGCAGGCTGCCAGCGGCCGCATTGCGCGGGTTGGCAAACACCTTGTCACCCTGTGCCCGCTGGCGTGCGTTGAGCGCCTCGAATCCCCTGCGCGGCATGAAGATCTCGCCGCGCACTTCGAGCACGGGCGGCCAGTCGTCACCGCGCAGACGCAGCGGTATTGACGCAATAGTGCGCACGTTCTGCGTCACGTTCTCGCCTCGCGTGCCGTCACCACGCGTGGCTGCCTGGACCAGCAGCCCCTGTTCGTAACGCAGGCTGATCGCCAGTCCGTCGAGCTTCGGCTCGGCCGCATAGCGAACATCACCATCCCGCTCCAGGCGCTCGCGTACGCGCCGATCGAAATCCGCGAGCGCCTCGGTCGACAGGGCGTTGTCGAGCGACAGCATCGGGACGCGGTGCTCGACCTCGCCGAACGCAGCGAGTGGTGCACCGCCGACCCGCTGGGTCGGCGAGTCCGGCGAAACGAGTTCAGGGTATCTGGCCTCGAGTTCCTGAAGTTCGCGAAACAGCCGATCGAACTCGCTATCGGGAACCTGCGGGTCGTCCAGCACGTAGTACCGGTAGTTGTGGTCTTCGATCTGCTCGCGCAGGTGTTCAGCCTTTGCGCGAACGGCCGGGTCCGCGATCAATGGCGACTCCGTGCCAGACGCACCTTGCGCCGGTGTTCGATGACGGATTCCCGCGTGTGCTCCTGCATCTGCCTTGTCAGCTTGTTATGACGCTCGTCCTGCAGTTCGGCGTGCAGCAGGGTGGCCAGGCGGCCACCGATGGCCAGCATGTCATTGTAGATCTCGATGCCGTCGCGCACACCGGGCAGCTGGGTGAACAGCGACAGCCCCGGGGTGGTGAATGCCGCCATTTCATCGATCGGGAAGGTCCCGGGCTCCACCATGCTCGCCATGCTGAACAAGACCCGGTCACTGCTGCCATCGTGGCGGTGATAGATCGACATCTCGCCATGCACCAGACCAACCTCGCGACAGGCCCTCTCGATTGCACTCCCGGCGAGCACGCCGTCGACTGCCTTCAGATTGATCACGATGATCTTGCGTTCGACGTCGTCGGCAAGCGCAGGGTCGGCGTGCAGGTAATTGCTCTCGCCGTGCGCATCGAAACGCAGATCCATCGAGAACTGCGGCTCGGCATCGCCCTGCGCTGTCGACCATTCACCCAGGTCTGTCGGATCCGGGTCGAGAACAGGCTTGGCACGCCGCACCGGCTTCGTGTTCGCCGCGGCCTCGGTTTCATCGTCGACACGCATCTCCGGAACAGACTCCACGGCGTCCTCCATGCCCGATTCGGTCAGTGCCAGCGATTCGTCACGCAGGCCGTCCGGATCGATCGACATTGCCGCAGGCACACGTTTGACCCGCCTGACGCGAGGTGCTGCCCGCTTGTAGCGATCCCAGAGGTAGATACCCACCACCAGCACCACGCCGAGCGCTATCAGAACCAACCTGACCAGATTCGAATCCATCGCAGTTTGCCGTCTAACGGTCTCCAGATTGCTGATCCATCTTCGTCATCGACGGATCCTTCAAACCGCGGCCAGCGCCGCCGCCTCTTCGACATCGACCGAGACCATGCGCGAAACACCAGGCTCATGCATGGTCACGCCACTGAGCTGATTGGCGATCTCCATCGTCACTTTGTTGTGGGTGATGAAGATGAACTGGACGTGCGCGGACATCTCCTTCACCAGCGCCGAGTAGCGCCCGACATTGGCGTCATCGAGCGGCGCATCCACCTCGTCCAGCATACAGAAAGGTGCCGGATTGAGACGAAAGATCGCGAACACCATTGCCACCGCGGTCAGTGCCTTTTCACCACCGGACAACAGATGAATGCTGCTGTTGCGCTTGCCCGGCGGCCTTGCCATCACCGTCACGCCGGTGTCGAGCAGATCTTCGCCGGTGAGTTCGAGATAGGCGTGACCACCACCGAACAGTTTCGGGAACAGCTCCTTGAACCCCGCATCGACGCGGTCGAAGGTCTCTTTGAAACGCGTGCGGGTCTCTCGATCGATCTTGCGGATCGCCTCTTCCAGCGTCGCCAGCGATTTGCTGATGTCCTCATGTTGGGCATCGAGGTAGGCCATGCGCTCGCTCTGTTCCTGAAACTCGTCGATCGCCGCGAGGTTGATCGGGCCGAGACGCTGGATACGGTTGCCCAGGTCCTCGGCCCGCGCCTGCCATGCGTCGACGGCGGCGTCCTGCGCCATATCCTGCTGTAACTGCTCGCGCTCGAAGCCGGTTTCCGCCAACTGCTCCTCGAGTGTGCGGCTGCGCACCAGGATCTCCTGGCGTGCCATCCGGGTCTCATCGAGGCGGCTGCGCTCATCCTGCACCTGTTGTTCAACGCGGTGCCGCGACTGGTCGAGTTCACGCAGTCTGTGGTCGATGCTCTCCAGACCCTTACGGGCCTGCGACAGGCTGGCCTCGACTTCGGCACGTACCTGCAACTGCTGCTCCAGGCGCACCTGCTGCTCGCCGATCGGCGCCTTGCCGGCATCGAGCTGGGCCTCCAGGCCGCCACAGCGCTCCTGCATTTGAGTCAGCTGCTGCTGCATCCTCCCTATCCCGGAACGCAACGAGTCCTCGGAACTGCGCATCGATTCCACGCGCAACGCGATTTCGTGCACCCGGTTGCGTGCCGCACTGGCTGTGCCGCGCGCCGCATCCAGTGCAGCCCGCAGCGCATCCCGCTCGGCGACCAGTTCCTCACGATGCTTGGCCAGGTCCTCGATCGAGGCGAGCGCCTGGTGCAGGCGGCCGCGCGCGGCCTGCATATCGGTCACGCCCTGCTCCAACTGCTGGCGCAGATCGAGGGCATCCCTGTCCAGACCCTCCAGGCGATGCCGGATCTGCTCCGCACGCGCCTGCTTGCCGCTGAGCAGGGCGCGCACCTCGGCCACCTTGCGCTGCGCGGCCTCCAGCTCGCGCTGCTGCACCTCGCGTGCCTGCTCTGCCTCGACCAGGGCGCGGCGGTCGGCCGCCAGCTGGTCGGCCAGCTGTGTGACCTGCGGTTCGAGCTGGGTCAGACGCTGGGTCAGCACCCGGATCTCCTGCTCCCGCGCCAGCACCCCGGCACGGGCATCACTGCCCCGCTGCACGCTGACCCAACCATGTCCAACCCGCACACCGTCCGGCGTGACCAGGCATTCGCCGGCCGCCAGCGTATCGCGTCGCTGCAGCGCATCCGCCAGGTCATGCGCAGTGTGAATGCTGTTGAGCAGGTGCAGCAGCGGGCTAGGCCCGCTGACATGTGCCGCGAGCGTGCCTTCGCGTGCCTGTGGCCGCGCGGCGCCCGTCTCGAACAGTGTCAGGACCCCGCGTTCGAGGCGCACCAGGTCCGCGGCCGGGGCATCGAGATCGTCGACCATGACCGCCTGCAGCTGCTCGGCCAACACCACCTCGGCAGCCTTCTGCCATTCGCCAGAGACTTCGATCGTCTCGAGCAGGCGGCGCGCCTCGCCCAGACCCTTGTCGCGCAGCCAACGCTCGATACCCTTGTCGCCCTCACCGCGCGCGGCCTGCTGCAGGGCATTGAGTGATGCCAGCCGACCGCGCAGCGTCTCCAGCTCGGAGCGTGCCGTGGCCAGTTCTTCCTGCGCCTCCTGGCCGCGCTGGCGCAAGGTCGCGATCGACTGCACACGTGCCTCGACACGCCCCCTGAAGGCTATCAGTGCGGCTTCGCCTTCGGATTCACGGCGTTGCAGGTCGGCAATCTCGGCTGCCAATGACACATCGGCGAGATGCCCGCGCTCCTCGTCGTTGCGGGTCAGGCGGCGCTTCAGCTGCACCTCTTGTTGTTCGAGGTGATTGAGCCGGGTACGCTCCACCTGCGCCTGCTGCGCCGGCTCGTTGGCACCCTGGTTGAAGCTGTCCCAGTTGGTCTGCCAGGCCAGCATCGCCGCCTCGGCATCCTGCAGCGCCTTTGCCGCACCGTCGGATTCAGTCCTGGCCGCATCGAGCATCGGTTGATCGCGCTCGAGCTCGCCGGCGAGTTCCGCCAGGCGATTGCCATCCTGTTCGCTCAACGCCATCGCCTGGGCCAGCGCCTGGCGGGCCTGAACCAGGTCTGACTCCTGCTGACGACGCGCCTCCCGCGCATACTGGATCGATTCCTCGAGGCGCGCGATCTCCGAGCCGACGGCATAGAAGCGACCCTGGATCGTGTTGAAGGCGTCGTTTGCCTCGGTGTGCGCCGAGCGCTGCTGCTCGATCTCCGCCTCGGTATTGCGCTGTTCGGCGACCGCCGCCTGCAACCGGTTCTCCTGCTCAGCGATGGTGCGGTCGCGCTGCTCCATGTCCGCCAGCATCTGGTCCAGCCGCAGCGCCAGCAGTTCGGCACGCACACGGCGCTCTTCTTCCCGCAGGGCCTTGTATTTCTGGGCCGTGGCGGACTGCCGTTCGAGGTGCCGCAGCTGCTTCTGCACCTCTTCCCGGAGATCGTCGAGGCGTTCAAGATTTTCGCGCGTGTGGCCGATGCGATTCTCGGTCTCGCGACGGCGTTCCTTGTATTTCGATATGCCCGCGGCCTCTTCCAGGTAGACGCGCAGGTCCTCGGGACGTGCCTCGATAAGGCGCGAGATCATGCCCTGTTCGATGATCGAATAACTGCGCGGACCCAGCCCGGTGCCGAGGAACAGGTCGGTGATGTCGCGGCGCCGGCAGCGCACGCCGTTGAGGTAGTACAGAGACTGGCCGTCGCGAGAGACCTGGCGCTTCACCGAGATCTGGCTGTACTGCGCATACTGCCCGCCCGCACCGCCGTCGGCATTGTCGAACACCAGTTCAATGGTGGCCGTGCCGACCGGCTTGCGACTGGTCGAGCCGTTGAAAATAACGTCGGCCATCGACTCGCCGCGCAGGTTTTTGGCCGAGCTCTCGCCCATGACCCAGCGTACCGCGTCGATGACATTGGACTTGCCGCAGCCATTGGGTCCGACGATACCGACGAGATTACTGGGGAACAGGACCGTGGTCGGGTCGACAAAGGATTTGAAGCCCGCCAGCTTGATTTTTTCCAGACGCATGGCGGGCAAAGATACAGGATGCCTCGGCGCGGATACAAGACGCCGGTCGTTGCTGTGGGATGACCACACAAACCGCATGTATCCCTATGTTTTTAGATGGTTTTCGTGGGTCACCTAAAGTGATTTCTCGCACGACCCGCCTGGCGCCTCGCGTATAATGCGCGGCAATCTGCGAACTGTTGCCAGGAAATGCCATGTCCACCCGAGCCAGCAAAGATCTGGAGACCTTCGAAAATCCGCGCCCTGAGCGCGATTACACCATCCGAATCCGCCTGCCGGAATTCACCTGTCTGTGCCCGAAAACCGGACAGCCGGACTTCGCGACGTTGCATCTGGAATATGTTCCGGATGCGAAATGTGTCGAGCTGAAATCGCTGAAACTCTATATCTGGTCGTTTCGCGACGAGGGGGCGTTTCACGAGGCCGTGACCAACCGCATCCTCGATGACCTGGTGGCGGCAACCGCACCCCGCTTCATGCGTCTGACCGCCGAGTTCAATGTGCGCGGCGGCGTCTATACCAATGTGATTGCCGAGCACCGCGCGGATGACTGGCCGACACCACAGGCCATCCACCTGCCCTGAGCCATGACGCCGTTGCGCTCGCGGCCCGACTGCTACGTCGGTGTCGATCTCGGCACCTCGGGCTGTCGCGCGATCGCGATCGACCGTCAGGGCCACAGCATCGCCGAGGCCCGCGCCGCGCTGCCTGCGTCACGACACCCCACACCGGGTGCGAGCGAACAGGACCCGCAAACGTGGTGGCCGGCCATCACCCGGGTACTCGGCAGACTCGCCTCACAGGCATCCGGGCGCATCCGCGCAATCGCCGTCGACGGCACCTCCTCGACGCTGCTGTTGTGTGACGAACACGGCGCGCCCTGCAGTCCGGCATTGATGTACGACGACACCCGGGCACGCGACCAGGCGCAGGCGATCGACGCGGTCGCCCCGCCCGACAGCCCAGCCCGCGGCGCGGGATCGGCGCTGGCCAAACTGCTGTACCTGCTCGAGCAGGCGCACGATACGACGCCTGCACACGCGCTGCACCAGGCAGACTGGATCGCGGGGCGCCTGGGTGCCGGGTACGGCATCGCCGACGAGAACAATGTCCTGAAACTGGGTTATGACCCGGTTGCCGGTCAATGGCCGGCCTGGCTGCAGGCATTTCCGATGGTGCCGCCCCTGCTCCCCGAGGTGCGTCCGGTCGGCGGTGTGACCGGCTGGATTGCCCCAGAGGTGGCCGCGTCACTCGGCTTGCCGAACGACGTGCTGTTGGTCGCGGGCACCACCGACAGCAACGCGGCCACATTGGCGGCCGGCATCAGCCAGGCCGGCGATGCGGTCACGTCACTCGGCAGCACCCTGGTGCTGAAGATTTACAGCGACCACCCGATCGCCTCGGCGCGTTATGGCGTCTACAGCCATCGAATCGGCGGCCGATGGCTGGCAGGCGGCGCCTCGAACAGCGGCGGCGCCGTGCTGCGGCAGTTTTTTTCGGACACCGAGTTGACCGCGCTCAGCAAGCGCATCGATCCCGATCGGCCGACCGGCCTGGACTACTATCCGCTGCCCGGCATCGGTGAACGCTTTCCGTTCAGCGACCCCGACAGGCAACCGCGGATGCAGCCCCGCCCGGCATCCGATCACGCGTTTCTGCAGGGGCTTTTCGAGGGCATCGCGGCGATCGAGGCCGCCGGCTATCACCGTCTGGCAGACCTGGGGGCGCCGTATCCCCGGCGCGTGCTGTCCAGCGGTGGTGGCGCGAAAAACCGGGTGTGGCAGCGGATCCGTGCGCGCGCACTCGGTGTCCCGGTCGTGCCTGCGATGCACGGCGAGGCTGCCTATGGAACGGCGCTGTTGGCGCGCGCGGCGATCGTCAATGACGCGGCGGATCCGCGAGGCCGGGGGTGACCTGGGCTCGCCGACAGGATCAGCCGCGCAGCCTGGCCAGCAGTTGCTGCGCCGAGACTGCAAAGGCGCTGTTCGGTTGCTCGCGGATGATGCGTTCGAGCATCGGACGGGCCTCGCTGTCACGGTTCATGCCATGCAACGCCTCTGCCGTGTGCAACGCGATCTCGGCATTGCGCGGGGCGATGATCAGGGCCTGCTGCAGCGCGGCAAGCCCCTCGCTCTTGCGCCCCTGGCGGAACAGGACCCAGCCGTAGGTGTCGACGATCTCGGCGCGTGACGGGGACAGCTCATAGGCCTGGGTCGCCAACTCAACTGCGCGCCTGCCGTCACGCTCAAGATAGAGCCAGGCCATGTTGTTGAGAATCACCGGATTCGGATCGGCATGCTTGAGTGACTGCTCGTAGGCCGCCAGGGCCTCGGTGTCGCGGCCCATCTGCTGCTGCATCATGCCGAGGTTTGCCCAGGACTGGCCGTCTTCCTCTGCGTTCTTCAACCACTCCTGCAGCACCGTAGCCGCTCGCGGCGTCTGCCCGTCGGCAGCAAGCTGGCCGGCAAAGGCATTGACGCGCCTGGAGTTGCTTTCGATCCGCAGCGCGGCTTCGGCAGCCAGCAATGCCTCGGCTGCGAGACCCTTGCCGCGATAGGCCGCCGCCTCGATATCGTGGCCGTACACGCTGTCGGGGAAATGGGTCTTGACCTGTTGCGCGATCTCAAGGGCAGCATCGAACCGCTGCTCACGCAACTCCAGTTCCGCCAAGCCGACCCAGACCACCGGGACCTTGTACTCGGTGTCCAGCGCGACGGCCCTGCCGAAACTCGCGCGCGAGGCCGCTGCATCGCCTGCGGCCGCCTGGGCACGCGCCAATTGAAACCATCCCTCGATCGAGTCCGGTTGTGTCTCGGTCAGTTTGTTTAGCGTAAACATGGCGCTGGCGAAATCCCCGGTCTGCAGCAGCGCCATACCCTTGAGGCGCAACACCGCCGGCACCTCTGACTGCTCTGGCGGCAGTCCGGACAACAGACTGTTCGCCTTGAGACCATCGTTCTTGCGCAGATAGGCCTCGGCCAGCACAACAATGGGTTGCAGCGCCCGCGGATTGGCCGCGTTGGCCTGCATCAGCAGCCGCTCGGCCTCGGCCTCGTCGTCCCTGGCACTGGCGAGCACCGCCATCCCCATCAGCGCCCCCAGGTGACCGGGGTCCTGCTTGATGATCTGTTCATAGGCTGCCGCTGCATCGTCGGGACGCTGTGCCGCCAGCGCGAGCCGCGCCAGGTTCATCCGCGCCACCTGGAACGCGGGGTCTTTTTCCAGCGCACGCTCGAAGCGTGCCCTGGCGTCGTCGAACCTGCGCTGCGCAAGAAATGCCAGACCGGTCAGGTTGTAAGGGATCGGGCTGTCGGCCATGCGCTGCTCGAGCGCCTCGGATGCGGCTACCGCCTTGTCGTATTCGCGCTTGTTCAGATAGCTGAGGACCAGAAGCACGTCGGCCTGGACCACGTCCTGGCCAAGCGCGACCGCCGATTCGAGCTGTGTGATTGCCCCCGAGGTGTCGCCGGTGGCGATCTTGCCCACCGCCAGCTGGGTGCGCAGCATTGCCTGATCGGGGTCTATCTCGACCGCGCGCTGGATGTATTCCGAACCCCGCGAATTGTCGCCGACCTGGATGTACGCCGTACCCAGCAGGGCCAGCAACTGGGCGTCCCGGGTTTCGTCATCGACCACTGACGACAACACTGCAATCGCCCGGTCCGGCTGGCGCAACTTGAGACGCGCCGCACCAAGGACCTTGGCAACCTGCAGATTCCCCGGCGTGCTCGCGAAAACGCGCGTCAGGTAGTCATCCGCGATCGTGAACTGGTTGCGCCCATAACTGACGATGCCATACAGCAGTTGTGCCTGCAGGTTCGACGGGGCGGCGCGCAGCAATACCTGCAACTCGTCCGAGGCTCGCTCGAAGTCTTTTTCCTGGAACGACACCAGTGCCTGCAGGTAATTGACCGCCGGCAGGTCGCGCGTAATGCGATTGAGCACTGCGAGATCCTGCTTGGCAGCGGCGATATCGCGCTGCGCGATATGCACCAGTGCAGAACCGACATGTGCCCGCGGATTGTTGGGCGATTCCACCGCGGCAAGCGCATAGTCGCTGGCAGCCTCATCGAGACGCTGCATGCGCCGCAGCAGGTCGCCTCGCGCCAGCAGGCTTTCCGCATGCCTGGGGTTGTCGACCAGAACCTCATTGATCTGGGCCAGCGCCTCTTCCTCACGCCGTTCGCCCAGCAGGATCTGGGCCTTGCCCAGGCGCGCCATCGGGTTGCCACCTTGCAGCGCAAGCGCGGCGTCATACGCGGCAACTGCATCCTCGATCTGACGCAACCCGAGGTGCGCATTGCCGCGCAGGGCCAGCAACTCTGCACGCTGCATCGGGTCGAGCGTGTCGTCTACCTGTACCTCGTCCAGCAGCGCCTGGAACTGACCCTGCAACATCAGCGCACGCGCATAGCCGGACAGCCAGTCCGCCTTGGCCGCCCCAAGGTCACGGGCGCGTCCGAATTCCTTGGCCGCCGCCGCGCCGTCATTGCCAAGCAACTGCAGCGAGCCCAGCATGAGTCTCGCCTCGACATTGGCCGGATCGGCCTGCAGGGCGTTCTTGAGTTCGATGACGGCCGCCTTGGATTCACCCTTGGCGAGGTGCTGGCGGGCCTCCTCGACATAACGGTCGGCCGATGCCGACACCGCGACCCCGGCATTGAGCAAAAGCCCGCACAGGCTCAGCACACCCACGAAAGTCCGAACTTGGCCAGTCAATAACACGCGGCAAACTCCCTTCTGATCCAATTCGACACCCGCAGATTATCCGGGGCAGATGAAATGTCCATGAAACACACAGGCATCAACGGCAGCCACGCTGCCGAGGGCCGGCTCAGTCCCCAATCGAGTACTTCTTCATCAGATTGTACAAGGTGGGACGGGTCACCCCCAGCAACTCGGAGGTCTTGGAGACGTTGCCGTCCGTGCGCGCCAAAGCACGCAGGATCGCCTGCGATTCCGCCCTTTCGCGCACCTCGCGCAGGTTGAACGGCTCCTGCTCTCCGGCGTCTGCCAGTCCCGGGAGTTCGAGATCCTCGAGCGTAACCTGGTTGCCATCGGCCATGATCACCGCGCGTTTGACCCGGTTTTCGAGTTCGCGGACGTTGCCAGGCCAGTTGTAGGCCTCCAGTGCCTCGACCGCCTGTGGCATGAACCCTTTGACCGGACGCTTGAACTGTGTCGCGAAGCGTTCGAGAAACGCACGCGCCAGCAACAGGCTGTCGCCCTGACGCTCGCGCAATGGCGGGACACGGATCGTCGCCTCGTTTATCCGGTAATACAGGTCCTCGCGGAAATCCCCCTGCTGGATCAGTGCCGGCAGGTCGCGATGGGTGGCACACACGACCCGCACGTCGACGGCGATCTCGGCGCGGCCACCGATGCGCTCGATAACCCGCTCCTGCAGAAAACGCAGCAGCTTGGCCTGCAGTGGCAATGGCAGGTCACCGACTTCATCGAGGAACAACATGCCGCCATTGGCCACTTCGATCTTGCCGGGCGTGGTCTTGGCGGCACCCGTGAAAGCGCCTTTCTCATAACCGAACAGTTCGCTCTCGAGCAGGGCCTCGGGGATCGCGGCACAGTTGATCGCAACCAGTCGCTTGTCGCGCCGATCACTCATATTGTGCAGCGCCTTGACCAGCACCTCCTTGCCAGTGCCGCTTTCGCCCAGGATCAGTGTGGATACATCGGTGGGCGCCAGCTTCTCCACTGTGCGGCAGACCTTGTGCATTTCGGCACTGGAAGCGATCAGGCCCTCGAGCGCCGACGATCCGTGAACACTCTGCAGCCGGCGGTTCTCCTGCTCGATGTGATACAGGCGCGCGGCGCGCTGCACGGTCATCCCAAGCAGGTCGGGATCGATCGGCTTTTCATAGAAATCGTATGCCCCCATCGCGATCGCCCGCATCGCGTTGGTCCTGTCATTATGGCCAGTGACCACGATGACCTTGGTGTCGGGTGCAAGCGCAAGGATCTCCTCCAGAACCGCGAAGCCCTGTGTGACCCCGCCGGGATCGGGTGGCAGACCGAGGTCCAGCGTTACCACCGGCGGCTCCAGCCGGCGCAGATGCGCAATGGCACCCTCGCGGTCCTCAGCCACCACGACATCGAAGTTTTCAAAACTCCACTTCAACTGGCTTTGCAGGCCAGGATCGTCTTCAACGATCAGGAGTTTGTCTTTGCTGTCCGCCACTAATTCACCGATCCTTCCCCGTGCAGACCGTCCACTGCTTTAATTCGGCAGCGGGCCGTCCGCCAGAGGCAACATGATACGAAACAGGGTGCCGCGCCCGGGCGCACTCTCGACCACGACCTGGCCCCCGAGCGCCGATATGACCTCACGGCACTCGTAGGCACCTATGCCCATGCCAGTCAGACCCTTGGTGGAATCAAACGGCCGAAACAGCCGAGTCTTTATGAATTCAGCATCCATGCCACTGCCAGTGTCACGGATATCCACTATAACGTGATCACCCGCCACCCGCAGCCCGACGTCGATGCGGCCCTCCGGTGGCGTCGCATCCTGGGCGTTCTGTATCACATGCCCCAGTACCGACGACAGCCGGTCCGGCTCGGCGAGAACGAACACTGTCGCGACTTCGGTGGTGAATGCGGGGGACGGCCTGCCCGCCGACTTCGCCGTGACCACGTCGCGCAGTTCGCTTACGAGGTCGACCTGCTGGTTATCACCAGTGATGTCAGCGCTCTTGAGCTGCGCCATCAAGCGGTTCATTTTCAGCACGGCGTTTTCGATGGTGCTGATGGCGTCGTCGATAAACTCCGGGTTGCGCTTGTGCCTGGACGCATTCTTGGCCACCAGGGATAGTTGCGCAATCAGGTTCTTCAGATCGTGCATCACGAACGCTGACAGACGGTTGAATCCCTCGAACTGCCGAGCCTCGGCAAGCGCCTCGGCGGCCTGATTGAGCGCGAGGTAGCTGGCAGCCTGCATCCCCACCGTCTTGAGAAGGTCCAGGTTCTCCCAGTTGATCGACTGCGGCGCACGTGGCTGCAACAGCATGACGACGCCCAACAGGCGCTCATCGTGAACCAGCGGCACGATCAGCCAGGCATCGGCGTTTTCGACCAGCCAGGCGGGAACCGCGAGGTCGCCATAGATATCCGGCGCATGCCGGAATTCATTGAGATCGATGACCCAGCGCTGGTTCTCCATGAACGGCAGCATCGGCTCGTCTGCCCCGATCAACGGCTCAACCGTATGCTGCGAATTGAAACGCGCACGGAAGCGGAACGCACCCTTCTCCGACCGCGTCCACAGCATTCCTCCCGAGCTTTCGACGATCTCGGCGAGTGCCCAGATGACGCGTTCGTTCAGCGGCAGGTCACCCTGCTTTCCGGCCAGCAGGCCAATGACCCGCAGCCATTCCTCGCGGTAGTCGTAACGGTAGCTGAAGAAATGCTTGTTGAAGAAAACCTTGGTGCGGGCGCGAAACTGCCCCGAAAACAGCAGTGCAACCAACACCACCACGGCACCGAACAGAAAGGCGATCTGCAAGACTCCGCCCCACTCGCCACCGTACAGCTTGATGTAATAGCCGACCAGGGCCATCAGGAGCATGTACAGGCCGGCGCTGAACAGCGTGGTGGAATGCAGCACCATGCGGCGCGATAGAAAGACCGGCAGGCTCCAATCCGGATTGCGCGCCGCGGTGATCCCGATCAGCGGGATGGCCATCGTGCTCACAAAACCACGGGCCGACCAGATGGCGTCGTCCAGGCGATGAAAAAGAACCGCATCCGTGTACAGATAGAAATCGAACACGAACAACGCGCCCAGCCCGAAGCACAGATGCTTGATGCCCCAGCGCTGGTCCACCGGCGTATTGCGGAACAGTTGTTCGACCAGCGCCATCCCGAGCACCGCATAGAGCAGCTGGCCGATCAGCGAAAAATCGCGGTGCAATTCCGTATCGTGGAGCAGGCCCTTCAGCTGCGGGATTTCGACCAGCGCCACCAGCATGAAGAACCCGAGCAACAGGCAGCCCAGGCGCACATAGCCGAGCATCCGTGTGTAAAGCGGGTTGCCTTCGGCAAACGGCTTGAGCAGGTGCAGCACAAAAAACAACCACAGCAGGTTGCGCACGACTTCGGCTGCCCAAACGATCTCCAGGCCGGGCACCCCGTATCCCGCCTGCGCGGCAGCCGCCAGACTCCACAGCGCCGAGGCACCAACCGCCATCAACAGCTGCGAGCCCTGGAACCGGGCCCGCCAGCCGGTCAGCAGCAGCAGGAACAGAATGGTATAGGCCGCGCAGGCCAGGCCGTATCCGTACAATGCCAACGAATTCAGCACGACGCCTCTGCCTCAGCTGGCAACAGGCGGCGCGTGCAGGGCCGCTGATGCGCCAGCCGACCGAAGGCCCGGCGGCGCTCAGTGCGCACCTTTGCCCCACAACACGACCTCGACCGTCTCGAGCAGGATGATCAGGTCCAGGAACGCGCTCGCGTTCTTGACGTAGTAGAGATCGAACTCGAGTTTGTTGCGTGCATCGTTGATCGTCGCACCGTACGGATATGACAACTGTGCCCAGCCAGTCAGTCCCGGCTTCACCCTGTGCCGTTCGGCATAGAAAGGAATCTCTTTTTCCAGTTGCTCGACGAATTCCGGTCGTTCCGGCCGCGGGCCGACCAGGCTCATCTCGCCACGCAACACGTTGAACACCTGGGGTAGTTCGTCGAGGCGCGTCTTGCGGATAACGGCGCCGACTCTGGTGATCCGGTTGTCATTCTTTGTCGCCCAGCGCGCCACGCCGTCGGCCTCCGCGTCCGTACGCATGCTGCGGAACTTGTGTACCCGGAACTGCCGTCCGTTCAGTCCGACGCGCACCTGGTGGAACAACACCGGGCCCTTGCCCCCGCTCTCCAGCATGATCGCCGCGGCCACCAGCAGCATGAACGGCCAGGCCACCAGGAAGATCAGTACGCCGGCTGCCAGATCGAGGGCACGCTTGGAGTACTGGGCCACACCGCTGAGGCGGAAGCCGTCGGAAAAGAAGATCCAGCTGGGATGCAGCACATCGAGCTTTATCCTGGAGGTCTCTTTCTCGAAAAAACTCAAGAGATCGAGGACCATGGTGCCGGACATCTTGCAGTCGAGTATCTGATCGACCGGCAGACGCAGACGGCGGTCATCGGGTGCCACCACGATCTCGTCGACCTCGAATTCCAGGACCATGTCCATGAGGGTACGGTCGTGGTTCAACCAGCGTTCGCGGGCGATGCTGGTCTCCGACGCGTTCACATGTACGTAGCCGACCACCCGGAATCCAGGCTGGCGCGGCTCCAGGTCGGCAATCATCCTGGCCTGCCGGCCGGTACCCAGAACCAGCACCTTGGTCGCCTGCAGATCACTGTTCGTCAGGCGGAAAAACAGGCTGCGCAAGCCCAACACACCGGCGAACGTAAACAGCATGGCGTAGGTCATCACGCCGCGCCCAACCACGAGATCCGGGAAGGTGTAGAACACCACACTCATCGCCACGCTGGCAATCAGGAAGCTCAGCCCGACCCGCACCAGCAGACCGGCGCTGAAAGGCAGGCCGCGCTGGTAAAGGCCGACCGAGATCATCGAAATCGTCATCGCCGTGGCATAGGCCATCGCGGTGTAGGACAAGGTTTCCGGTGCGTCCACCAGCGACAGGCTGCCCTGCGCGTAACGCACATAGAACCCCGCCAGCAGCGAGTAGAACATCACCAGAAACTCGACCACGCCCAGAAGCAGGTAAAGTTTTGATACGTAATGGCCGAAAAGCCTGAACATCATGGGTTAAAGGGTTCCTGACCTGCGATACGCGCGCCGAGCCTGACAAACCATTGTGACGCAATCAAACCAATAATCGGAAAATTCATACCAGGATCACTCAATTGCCGGGACTGTCTCGCCTGCGTGGCAGGCCCGGGGTATCATCCACGCGCCGCGGGACGTCCCGCGACTACTTAATATAATCGGAAGGTTTTCTCCCCATGGATATCAAAGACGCAAAGATCGCTGTGATCGGCCTCGGCTATGTCGGCCTGCCTCTCGCGGTCGAGTTTGCCAAAAAGTTTCCCGTGGTTGGCTACGATATCAGCGCCCCGCGCATTAAAGAATTGCGGCAGGGTAAGGACAGTTCTTTAGAGGTCGAGCCCGAAGAACTCGCCGCCGTTTCCATGGCATTCACCGAACAACTGGACGATCTGCGCGACTGCAACGTGTATATCGTCACCGTGCCGACGCCGATCGATGAATACAAGAGCCCGGACCTGCGCCCACTGATCTCGGCCAGTCGCGCGGTCGGCCAGGTGATCGGCAAAGGCGACGTGGTCATCTATGAATCCACCGTGTACCCCGGCGCCACGGAAGAAGACTGCATCCCGGTGATCGAAAACGCGTCCGGACTGGTATTCAACAAGGACTTTTTCGCCGGATACAGCCCTGAACGTATCAACCCGGGAGACAAGGAACACCGGGTCACAACGATCAAAAAGGTCACGTCAGGCTCGACACCCGAGATCGCGGATTTCGTCGACGCATTGTATGCCAGCATCATCGTGGCCGGGACGCACAAGGCCAGCAGCATCAAGGTGGCGGAGGCGGCCAAGGTCATCGAGAACACGCAGCGTGACGTAAACATCGCGCTGGTCAACGAACTGTCGCTGATCTTCGGCAAGATGAACATCGATACCGAGGAGGTACTCAAGGCCGCAGGCACCAAGTGGAACTTCCTGCCGTTCCGCCCCGGCCTGGTCGGCGGGCACTGCATCGGCGTGGACCCCTACTATCTGACCCACAAGGCGCAGGCAATTGGTTATCACCCGGCGATGATTCTCGCGGGACGGCGCATCAATGACGGCATGGGCTCGCACGTCGCCGGCAGCGTGGTCAAGCTGATGCTCAAGCGCGGACTCAAGGTCAACGGCGGACGCGTGCTGATCATGGGTCTCACGTTCAAGGAAAACTGCCCGGACCTGCGCAACACGCGCGTCACCGACATCATCGACGAACTCAACAGCTACGGCATGCAGGTCGACGTATGGGACCCCTGGGTCAGTGTGTCGGAGGCCGAGCACGAATACGGCATCACCCCAATCGCCAGCCCGCAGGACGGGACCTACCAGGCGGTGGTGCTGGCCGTTGCCCACCGCCAGTTCGTGGAGCTCGGACTGGAGAGCATCCGCAAACTCGGTACGCCCGATTCGGTGCTGTTCGATGTGAAATATCTGTTCCCCGCGGCGGCGACGGACGGACGACTCTAAGTAGCCAGAAGGAAAAATCTCATGCGCGTATTGATCACCGGGAGCGCAGGCTTCATCGGCTCCGCACTATCGTTGCGCCTGCTCGAACGCGGCGACGAAGTCATCGGTGTGGACTGTCTCGACCCCTACTATGACGTCACGTTGAAAGAGGCACGCCTGGCACGCACCCGCGACCATGCCAGCTATACAGACGTGCGCGCGCGCATCGAGGACCGCTCGGCGATGGCCGAGACTTTCGCCCGCTACCAGCCGCAGCGCGTGATCAACCTCGCGGCACAGGCCGGGGTGCGGTATTCGATCGAAAACCCGGACGCCTATGTCGACAGCAATCTGGTCGGATTCGGCAACATTTTGCAGGGCTGTCGCAACCATGGCATCGAGCACCTGGTATACGCCTCGTCCAGTTCGGTCTACGGCTCGAACACCAATATGCCGTTCTCGGTGCACGACAACGTCGACCACCCGGTCAGCCTGTATGCCGCCACCAAGAAGGCCAACGAGCTGATGGCGCACACCTACAGCCATCTGTACAACATCCCGACCACCGGGCTGCGTTTCTTCACCGTGTACGGCCCATGGGGCCGGCCCGACATGGCGCTGTTCAAGTTCACCAAAAATATCCTGGCCGGTGAATCGATCCCGGTGTTCAACTACGGCAAGCACCGCCGCGATTTCACCTATATCGACGATATCGTCGAAGGCGTGATCCGCGTGCTGGACCAGCCGGCCCAACCGAATCCGGCATGGAATGGTGACGAGCCGGATTCAGCGACCAGCCGCGCACCCTACCGTCTTTACAATGTTGGCAACAACAACCCGGTCGAACTGATGCACTACATCGAGACACTGGAGAAATGCCTGGGCATGCAGGCGGAAAAGGAACTGCTGCCGCTGCAACCGGGCGACGTTCCGGATACCTATGCCAACGTGGATGATCTGGTGAACGATCTCGACTACAAACCCGCCACCTCGGTCGAAGAAGGCGTGGCGAATTTCGTGGCCTGGTATCGCGACTACTACAAGGCCTGAAAAGACTGCCCGCCAGAGCCGTCAGCGGATGGCTGTGTCAGATGAACGCCAGCACTTCCCGCTCGATATCCTGCTTGTCGACGATCGTATCCTGCACCACCGGCCTGTCGAACAGTGCCTCGATCATGGGCGGGATAGGCGTGCTTGCAGTGGCGGATATCGATTTCAGGGCATCGATGTCGTGTCTGTCGTCTTCGCCGGTCAGGGCGTGAGCAATGGTTGGCGAAAACTTGGTCCATTCCGCGGTGGAATAAACGATGCTCGGCAGCGGTGTGTCGCGGCAGCTGGCGTGTGCCTTGAAACAGGTCGCGGTGTGCGGGTCCATCAGGTAACCGTCGTCGCGGAAGGTGTCACGGATGTAGGCATCGACTTCGGCATCGTCGGCGTAGTCGGCGGTAAACACCGCCTGTAGCGAATCCAGCTCCTCGCCGGTCAATCGGTAGACCTTTTTCTCGTCCAACTCGGCCATCAGCTCCCGCGTGCGTTGTGCGCCGAAAAGATCGTAGAGCACACGCTCAACATTTGACGACTTGAGAATATCCATGGCCGGTGAACTGGTCGCAATCACCTTGCGGTCACGCAAATCGTAGCGCCCGCTGCGAATCAGCTCCGTCAGCACGTTGTTGCTGTTCGAGGAGATCAGGATCTTCTCCACCGGCAGGCCCATCTTCATGGCGTAGTATCCGCCAAGCGCGTTGCCGAAGTTGCCGCTGGGCACGTTCAGATACACCTTGTCGCCGATCGTGATCGCAGCCTGGCGCACCAGTTCGAGGTAGCTGTGGATGTGATAGATCTGCTGAAAGATGATACGGCCGAAGTTGACCGAGTTGGCAGCGGACAGGTGGGTGTGACGCTCGCGCAGCCGGGCCCGAAAGGTGTCGGACGACAACAGGGTCTTTAACGCGGACTGCGCATCGTCGAAGTCACCGTGGATGCCGATCACCTTCAGATTGGCTGCGTCCTCGGTCACCATCTGCAGGCGCTGCACGTCCGATGTCCCACCATCGGGGTACAGGCAGGCCACCTTGACGTTGGCGCGGTCCTTGAACGTCTCCAGCGTCGCCGGCCCGGTATCCCCGCTGGTTGCCGCCAGGATCAGGTATTGCTCGTCGCGTGCCTGAGCCAGGCTGGACAAGATCACGCCAAACGGTTGCAGGGCCATATCCTTGAAGGCCCGCGTTGGCCCGTGGTACAGCTCGGTGACGAACAGGTCTTGACGCACCCGCACCACGGGCACTGGGTGCGCCGGGTCGTCGAAGCCATCGTACAGGTCCAGAGCGCGTGCGATTACCGCCGGCTCTATGTCCAGACCGAACGCATCGAGCACCGCGCGGGCCAGTGTCTTGTAGTCGCTGTCCAGGTGCGCACGCAGGAACGCCTCACCCAGCTCGGGCAGGCTTTCCGGCACATAGATGCCGCCAAACGAGGACATCGGACTGAGGATGGCCTGGGAAAAACTGACAGACGACGGACGGCTGCCATCGTTGCCCCGGGTTTCGATGAAATTCATGGTGCGCGCTGCGTGTCCAACAAAGTGCGGGATTATAACCCTTTGACGTCGCGCGGGCCGCCAGGTGCCTCGCGACTCGCGTCCAGGCAGTCGAGCAGAGAGCGCTTCCTGCGCCACCAGCGCCGGGCCGCGCGTGCGTGCCAACAGTAGACTGTCCCGTTGCCGGGATGGACATGCAAGGCCTCGCAGTCCCGCAGCAGCCCCGGCATGCGACCTTCGAGTTCTTCGAGCGCCTGCAGCCAGGCCCTGGCATCGGCACGCATCACCGCCCTGCCCGGTGCACGCTCGACGATCAGCTCGTCGCCGCCCGCGTCCTTGCACAGCGCGAGCAGCCCGCGCGCCAGCTCACAATCACCGGCCAGCCGGGTGACCGACGCGCGCCTCCCCGGCGGCAGTTCTCCCCCGCCACTGAACCACAGGCCACCCAGTACGAGGCGGCCTCTCGTCTCGCGTTCACGATTGAGTTCCAGCGTGTGACACAGCATCTGCGTCTCGTTGAGCAGGCCACGCCATCGTCCCTGGTCCTCGCCATTTGGCAGGTTGCGATCAAGGTCACGCCCGATCACCGCCGACAACGGTTGGGTCCGGACAGACGGCGCCCGGTCACAGTGCAGATAGATTCGCCCCGATGGACTGCCAAGCAGACGCAAACCGTCGTCGTTGAAATGGGCGTTGAAGGTTGCGACCAGCTGGGCAATCTCTTCGCTGCCGAGCGGATCATCGTCGAGGTCGAAGGCCAGCAGCCGATCCCGGTCGGGAAACAGCTGCAGGGGATCGGCATGCAGCAGGAATCCCTGCGGCGCCTCGCCGGTGTCGGCCAGGAAACAGACCGCGGCGGTGGGAATGTCGGCACCGGCGAACACCTCGATGCCGAACAGGGAAAAGAGCCCGTTGGCGTAGCCGACAGGCTCGACATGCCGGTCGGCGCGCGCCAGCAGCATCTCCAGATGCGGGAACGTCTGTCGGTCCTCGTGCTCGACTCCCGGCATGGGGCCGAGCAGACCGGGCACGAACAGGTGGCGGATCAAACCGTTACTTGAGCCGCTCGACCCGGATCCGGGTGACACCCGGCCGGATAGCGTCCAGCGCCTCGATCTTCGCGATCGCCTGGTTCATCTGCCGCTCGCGCACACGGTGCGTCAGCATCACCAGCGGCACCTCGGTCTCACCCTCCGGTGGCTGCTTCTGCTGCATCGCCTCGATGCTGATACCGGCGTCCGCAAGAATGCCGGCCACGGCGGCCACCACGCCCGGCTTGTCGACCGCGGTCATACGCAGATAATAGGCCGTCTCGACGTCATCCATCGATGCAACCGACTGATCGGACAACTCGCCGGGCTGGAACGCCAGGTGTGGCACGCGGTTCTCGGGATCAGTGGTCAGCGTGCGTGTCACATCGATGATATCGGCCACCACCGCGGAAGCCGTCGGCAGGGAGCCCGCCCCTGCGCCGTAGTAGAGCGTCGGGCCAACCGCGTCGCCTTTCACCAGCACGGCGTTCATCACGCCATCGACATTCGCGATCAACCGGCGGGCCGGGATCAGGGTCGGATGCACGCGCAGCTCGATACCGGCGTCGGTGCGCCGCGTGATGCCCAGGTGCTTGATGTTGTAGCCGAACTGTTCAGCATAGGTCACGTCCTGCGGCTCGATTCGGCTGATGCCTTCCGTGTAGCACTTGTCGAACTGCAACGGGATACCGAATGCCAGCGAGGCCAGGATCGTCAACTTGTGTGCCGCGTCGATCCCCTCCACGTCGAAGGTCGGGTCGGCCTCGGCATAACCCAGCGCCTGCGCCTCGGCCAGCACATCGGCGAAATCGCGTCCCTTGTCCTTCATCTCGGTGAGGATGAAGTTACCGGTTCCGTTGATGATCCCTGCAATCCATTCGATATGGTTCGCAGCCAGCCCCTCCCGCAACGCCTTGATGATCGGGATCCCGCCGGCGACCGCGGCCTCGAACGCCACTGTCACGCCCTTCTCGTGCGCGGCCGCGAAGATCTCGTTGCCATGCAGGGCGATCAGCGCCTTGTTGGCCGTGACCACGTGCTTGCCGTTGTCGATCGCCTTCATGACCAGCTCGCGCGCCGGGGAGTAGCCGCCGATCAGCTCGACGACGATATCGACATCAGGATTGTCGACCACCTCAAAGGCATCGTCCGTCAACTTGACCTTGTCCAGACCCAGCAGACCCTCGGCCCGGTATTCGCGCGCAGCTGCATGGGTGACCAGGATCTCGCGCCCGGCACGACGTGCAATCTCGGAGGCGTTCTTCACCAACACATTGAGGGTGCCGCCGCCGACGGTTCCCAGGCCCAGCAGGCCGACTTTGACAGGATTCAAGATACTCTCCCTTCGTACTCTCTCAGCGTAAACGCAACTGCCCGGCGTCAGCCGGCGGATTTGACCACGCCGTCGCGACGAAACATCTCTTTGATACCGCGGATCGCCTGGCGGGTGCGGTGCTCGTTTTCGATCAGTCCGAAGCGCACATGGTCGTCACCGTATGACCCGAAACCGATACCGGGCGACACCGCCACCTTCGCATCACGCAGCAGCTTCTTGGAGAACTCCAGCGAGCCCATCTGCTGGTAAGGCTCCGGGATCGGCGCCCAGACGAACATTGTCGCCCTGGGTTTCTTCACTTTCCAGCCCATCGCGTTGAGGCCGTCGCACAGCACATCGCGGCGACTCTGGTACATCTCCCGGATCTCGACCACGCAGTCCTGCGGCCCCTCGAGCGCGGCAATGGCCGCCACCTGGATCGGGGTGAACATCCCATAGTCCAGATACGATTTTATTTTTGCCAATGCCGCGACCAGGGTCCTGTTGCCAACCATGAAGCCGACCCGCCATCCTGGCATGTTGTAGGTCTTGGACAGGGAATAGAACTCGACTGCGATCTCGTCGGCACCACGCACCTGCAGGATGGACGGGGCCTTGTAGCCATCGAACGCGATGGCCGCATAGGCGAGGTCGTGAATCACCCAGATATTGTTGGCGCGGGCGATCTCAACCACACGCTCGAAGAAATCCAGGTCCACGCACTCCGCCGTCGGATTGCCGGGGAAATTGACGACCAGCATCTTCGGACGTGGCCACGACTCGTCGATCGCCTTGTGCAACTCCTCGAAGAAATCGTGTTCGGGCGTCATCGGTACGTGGCGCACGTCGGCACCGGCGATGATGAAGCCGTACGGATGGATCGGATAGGCAGGGTTTGGTACCAGCACCGAGTCACCCGGCCCCATGCAGGCCAGCGCCAGATGGGCCAGACCTTCTTTCGAGCCGATGGTGACGATGGCCTGGGTCTCGGGGTCCAGAACGACGTCGAACTGGTCCTTGTACCAGTTGCAGATGGCACGGCGCAGGCGCGGAATGCCGCGTGACACCGAGTACCGGTGGGTGTCCTCGCGCTGCGCCGCCTCGACCAGCTTGTCGACGATGTGGCGGGGGGTCGGCTGGTCCGGGTTGCCCATGCCGAAATCGATGATGTCTTCACCCCGCGCTCGCGCAGCCGCCTTCAACTCGTTCACAATGGCGAACACGTACGGCGGCAAGCGTTTGATTCTGGAGAAATCTTCCATTTCGGGCGACGACACGGGACAACCTCGGCTGCAGATTGGGACACGAATGCAAACCGCGTACGCTACATGAACGACAAATAAAATGTCAATAAAATTAACCGATTAGATCATTGTTGCAGGCCTTTTCGCGCATCACTGAACAGGCCGGGGAATTGCCGATGAAAATGGCTCTCGACGGCGCTTCCGGCGTCAACACCATAACCTCGTACGCACCTGGTCGCGTGGAGATCCAGGGCAGGTTGTTTACCGCCAGCCTGATCGCGCTACCCGACCGGCTGTTTCCCGACTGGGCGCCAAAATCGGTCGCCGGGCTTGACGCCAGCCACCTCGACACGATCACAGACGCACAACCGGAGATCGTGATCCTTGGTACCGGCGAGACCCAGGTTTTCCCCGATTCCGCGATCCTGGCGCCGCTGATGCGCAACAGGATCGGCTTCGAGGTGATGAACAATGCCGCTGCCTGCCGCACCTACAATGTCCTGCTGGCCGAAGGCCGACGCGCGGCACTGGGGTTGATGCTCGATGGCAGCGGAAAGTGATCGCCATACAGTGCGGCACAAAAAAATGTGCTATGACGCAGGTCAACAAAGGCAGGCTCTGCAAAGCATCTGCGCGGCGCGTGGACTTAGAATGGACAAAAATAAGCAACCGAAACACAAAGAGTCGGAACGACCATGGATGACGCACTGAAACGCCTGCTGACTGCGGAGAGCACCGCCAGCGAGCTGGTCGAAAAAGCACAACGCGACAGCGAGCGGCTGATCCAGTCGGCGCTGCACGATGCCCAACAGCAGGAAGAACGCTTCCAGGCCAGGGTTCCCGAATTGCACGCGGCATTCCTGGAAAAGACGGATCAACGGGCAAACCAGACGGTTGCGGAGATGGAGCGCCGCTTCGATGAACGTCTGACGCAGCTGCGTGACGCCGCCGAGGCCCGCGAAGACATCGCGTTGGAGGCGGCGTTTCGTGAACTGCTTGGCAATGGTGCTGCAGGCACAACGTGAGCAGACTGACCGACCAGGCCTACCTGCGTACCCGCCTGGCCATCATGAGCGCCAACCTGATGGGCAAAGACAGACTCGATGCCCTGGCCGAGTTGCCGCTGGATGAGCTGGAAACCGCCAGCGGCCTGGATGCGATCAGCGGATCCAACCAGGCGGCCCGGCTGGCGGCTTTCGAGCGCGCACTGACGCAAACCTGGCTGGACGAACTGAGCGCGCTGTTGCGACCGCTCGGCGGCCCGGCCCGACGCCTGCTCATGCAATGGGCAAGCCGTTACGAACTGCTCAACATCAAGGCGCTGGTGCGCGGCAAGATTGGCCAATTGCCGAATGAGGAGATCGAACGCAGTCTGTTCAGACTGCCCGGCTTCCTCAGCCTCAACCACGACGACCTGCTCAATACCGACAGCGTCCCCGAACTGCTGCGCCACCTGCAGAAGACACGCTATCAGCGAATCGCGACACAGGCCCTGCGCCGTTACGAGGAACGGCCCGACCCGTTCCTGCTCGACGCCACACTCGACCAGCAGTTCTACGGAGAGCTGATCGACCGCGCCCAGCAACTCGCAAGCACCGACCGCGAAGAGATACTCAACCTGATCGGCCGTATTGTTGACCGCCATAATCTTGTGTGGAGCCTGCGTTACCGTTTCAACTACGGGTTGCAACCCAGCGAAGTGCTGTATCTGGCGATTGACGGCGGGCGGGTGCTGAATCGTGCCGTACTGCAGCAGATCCTGAACGCCGACACGCTGGCGGAAGCCCTCAAGCGCCTGCCGGACAGCATGACCGGTAAACGCCAGATGCCAGAGCAGATCACCTTGATCGAGGCCACACTGCGCAGCGATCTGCTGCTGTATGCCAGGCGGGCGATGCGTGCCAGCCCTTCGGTGCTGACCAGCGTGCTGGCCTATCTGGTTATCCGCCACAGTGAGATTACCGCGCTGTATGCCATCGCCCATGCACGTATCCATGGGCTCGATGGACAGCTGCTGAAAGAGGCGCTGGATCCGTTGCACGAGGCGGCGGCCTGATGCGTGCCGGTTCCGACATGCGGCATGTCACCGTCACGATGATGCGTGAGGATCTGCCGCGCGCCAGCCTCGTGCTGGCCGAACTCGAGACTTTCGCGCCCGACGACCGGCCACTGCTCGAATCGGAGCTGCCGGAAATACCGGGTTCCACGTTCCGTGACCGCATCCGCCGCGCCTGGGGCCACCTCGACCGCCTGGTGGCGCTGCTCGGCGACCCGCCGCATGCCGACACCGAGCCGCTGCTGGTGCTGCGTCGCGAGCAGCTTGTCGAGATCGACCAGTGGCTGGCCGACGCCTGGAAGCAATGCACACCCTGCGAAGAGGACCTGCACCAGATCGAGGACGATTACCAGGAACTGCATCATCTCGAACAGTCGCTGCACGACTTCGCCGGCCTGGACATCGACCTGAGCCGCCTGCAGGGGGGACATGCACACCTGGACATGCGCATTGGCTCCGTGCCGTCCGACAACCTGGCGCGCCTGAGGGACGTGCTCGAGTTATCCAATCACCTGATCCTCAACGTAGCCGGAGAAGGCGAGACCCTGCGGATTCTGGTGGCCGGGCGCCGCGAGGATGCAGCGGTACTCGACAGCGTGTTGCATGCCGCGGCGTTTCAACCACTGATAATTCCCGAGAGCTTTCACGACAATCCTGAAGCGTTGCGCGAAGAACTGGGCAACCGGCGCGCCGAACTGGATCGCAAATGTGAGCAGCTGCGTGGTCAGCTGGCAAACTGGCTCGACACCAATCACCGGCAGTTTCTGCGCGCACGACAGTTGCTCGTGGCAGCGGAGCCCTATGTCAGCCTGCATGGCGCGGCACGCTCGCGTGGCACCCTGGCGGCACTGCAGGGCTGGATTCGCGCCGCCCACCTGCCCGACGTCGAGGCCAGGCTGAGTGAATCACTGAGCCTTCCGTTCGTGCTGGAATCGCGCGAACCACGTGCGGACGAGCGTCACCTGGTTCCGGTGCCGGTGCAGAACCATGGGCTGTTGAGCCCTTTCGCCGTGCTGGTGCAGCAGTACGGTGTTCCACGCTTCGGCGAATTCGATCCGACCATCCTTTTCGCAGTCACCTTCGCCGGCATGTTCGGCATGATGTTTGGTGACATCGGACACGGGGCGATCATCCTGCTGACAGGCATCGCTCTGCACCGCAAGATCGGCACATTCACCTATCTGTTCGTGCTCGCCGGTGCATCAGCGATGCTGTTCGGCTGGCTGTATGGCAGCATCTTCGGTGTCGAGCACTGGCTGCACCCTCTGTGGATCGCGCCGATGTCAGATCCGATCTACATGCTCACCGTCGCCCTGGCCTGGGGCGTTGCGTTTCTCACCCTGGGTTCCGTGATCGCGATCGCCAACCGCCTGCTGTCAGGCGACCAGGCGGGCGCTTTGTTCGGTCCCGGCGGGCTGTTCTCCCTGATCCTTTACCTGTCGCTGCTCGGCGGCCTGATCAACCTTGCCCAGGGCGATGGGTTTCCCCCCGCCGCAACACTGGTGATCGTCGCAACACTGATTTTGCTGACCGGCTACCAATGGCAGTCATCGGACACACCTTACGGCGAACGCATCTTCACCACGCTGATCGAGACCTTCGAGATCGTCAATGGCTACATAGCCAGTTCGCTGTCGTTCCTTCGCGTGGCGGCCTTCAGCCTCAATCATGTGGCCCTCTCGCTGGCCGTGTTCACACTGGCCGACAGCATGGGCACGATTGGGCACTGGGTGACGCTGGTACTGGGCAACCTGTTCATCATCGTCCTCGAAGGCGTCATCGTAGCGATCCAGACGCTTCGACTGGAGTATTACGAAGGCTTTTCCCGTTACTTTTACGGCGACGGAACACCGTTTCGGCCGCTGCGCGTTGGCCGATCTATAAACCGCTGAATCAGGAGCATCCATGTCCACAATCATCACCCTCATGACCATCGCACTGCTGGGCGTGATCACAGCCGGCAGCTATCTGCATTTCCGGCCACTCGCCCCCGACCGGGCAAGGCGTTGGTTCATGCCCACAGTCACGCTCAACATCGCCCTGTTCTTCGGCGCCCAACTGGTCGTCACCATCCTCGGCGTGGGCGACGCACTCGCCGCACCGGAGATGGAAAGCGCACTGGCGGCCCCCCGTGAGATCAGCATCGGCATGGGCCTGGCATTCATCGGCATCGCCCTGCCAACGGCCTTCAGCACCATCGCCGCCGGACTCGCGGTGGGACCGATCGGCGCCGCATCACTGGCCGCAGTATCGGAAAAGCCGGAGATATTCGGCCGCACGCTGGTGTATCTGGGGCTCGCGGAAGGCATCGCGATCTACGGCCTGGTCCTGTCGATCCTGTTGCTCAACAAGGTCTGAGTGACCGGCATGGAAAAGACACGTCAGTTGTTCCTCGGCGAAGGCACCCTTGCCACCGGGTTTCGTCTGGCCGGCTTCGAGGTATTCCCGGATGCCGACGCTGCGCAGCTGGACCGGATACTCGAGGAGTTGCTGGCGTCACGCACACCCGCCGTGGTCGTAGTCGATCAGGACCTGGCGGAGTCCGGCAGTCTTCGCATCGATCAGGTACGCAGTGAAGGCGGGCGCATCCTGTTGACTCAGGTCCCGCCGCTGGCGCAACCGCAGCAGATGCGCAGCTCGGTCGATGATCACATCCGGTCGCTTCTCGGGATGGACGGAGAAAACGCATGAGTCGAGACGGAGAGAGTCAACTGGTCGCGCTCGAACGCGCCATCATGGCGCGGGCCGAAGATCTGGCTCAGGAGTTCCACGACAAGGCCAAGCGGCAGAAAGACACCATCCTGCGCGATGCCGCCGAGCGTCTGCACATGGCCGAGGAACGTGAGGTCCTGGTCGCCAAGGCGGAAGCCGAACGACATTTTCGCCGGGTCACCCAGGCCAGTGAACTCAAGCTGCAGGCGCGGCTCGATCAACTGCGCTGGGAGATGGTGCAGACGGTCCAGACACGCCTGACTGAGCGCATGCAGAAGTTGTGTGCCGACCACACCGTGTATCGCGCCTGGCTGGTCGAGATGATCCGTCAGGCAGCTGCGCTGTTGCCTGCGGGCGATTTGACGGCCGAGGTGAATGCCGATGATCTGTCCTGGCTGAGCACCCAGTGGCAGGCGCTGGCCACCGAGGCAGCCCCGGAACGCACCATTCACCTGGCCGAGAAAGCAACCTGGGGCAGCGGCGGCGTCAAACTGCGCACCGCCGACAACCGCGCCCAGGTCGACAACCGTTTCGAGGGCCGCATCAGCCGCCTCGAAGCGGCCATCCAGCGCTCGATCCTGCAGCAGCTGTTCCCGGCGGACATCAACGCCAGCGCACGCATCGGAGGCCCGCAATGACGGAGTCGCGCAGCGGTTACATTCGCGAAATCAACGGTCCGATTCTTCGCATCCACCTGCCGGGTGGGCGCAACGGTGAACAGGTGCGCATCGGCAGCCTCGACATTGTCGGCGAAATCATTGCCCTCGAGGGCGGTGATGCGATCGTGCAGGCGTACGAATCGACCGATGGACTGCGACCCGGTGAGGCGGTGCACGGCCTGGGCCATCCGTTGACAGTCGAGCTCGGCCCCGGCCTGCTGCAAGGGATCTTTGACGGCGTCCAACGCCCGCTGCAGGAGATCGCCAGCATCGCCGGTGACAACATCCCACGCGGACTGCGCATTCATTCACTCGACCGCGAACGTGCCTGGGCATTCGTCCCGGCCGACGGCTTGGAGCCCGGCAAACACATCGCAGCGGGCGCGCGCCTGGGTACGGTGCAGGAAACCGAGACCATCGAACACCGCATCCTGGTACCGCCGACGATCAGCGGCGAACTGATCGACCTCGCACCCGCCGGCGACTACACCCTCGACAGCACGATCGCCCGGGTACGTGATGCGCAGGGCAGCGTACACAAAATGACGCTCTATCACCGTTGGCCGGTACGCCAGGCACGGCCATATGGCCGGCGTGACCATGGCGTCGAACCCCTGATCACCGGACAACGTATCCTCGATACCTTCTTCCCGCTGCTCAAGGGCGGCAAAGGGGCGGTACCGGGGCCGTTCGGAGCCGGCAAGACGATGGTGCAACAGCAGGTGGCACGCTGGTCCAATGCCGACATCGTGATCTACGTCGGTTGCGGTGAACGCGGCAACGAACTGGTCGACGTGCTCGAGAGCTTCCCGCAGCTGCAGGACCCGCATACCGGCCGCGGCATGATGGAGCGCACGCTGCTGATAGCCAACACCTCGAACATGCCGGTAGTGGCCCGCGAGGCGTCGATCTATGTCGGCATGACCATAGCCGAATATTTCCGTGACCAGGGCTATGACGTAGTGATGCTCGCCGATTCGACCTCGCGCTGGGCCGAGGCGCTGCGCGAGGTCGCCGGGCGACTCGGTCACATGCCGGTGGAGGAAGGTTACCCCGCCTACCTCGGCAGCCGCCTCGCCGCGGTCTACGAACGCGCGGGCCGCGTCCAGACACTGGAAGGCGAACGTGGCTCTGTCACGCTTATCGGCGCCGTCTCACCGCCGGGTGGCGATTTCTCGGAACCGGTCACCAGCCATACCAAGGAGATCATCCAGACATTCTGGGCGTTGTCCAAAGAACTGGCCGACGCCCGTCACTATCCCTCGGTCGACTGGGTCGACAGCTTCTCGCAGGACGTGGGCATCGCCGCCGGCTGGTGGGCCAAAGAGATCAGTGGCGCGTGGAACGGCCGGCGCGCGCAGGCCCTGTCGCTGCTCGCGCGCGATGCCGAGCTGTCGCGCATCGTCAACCTGGTGGGTCCGGAAGCGCTGTCCTCGGCGCAGCGCTGGGAGCTGGAGGGCGCCGCGCTGGTGAAGGAGGCGGTGCTGCAGCAGAGCGCGCTGGACGAGGCCGACACCTATTGCTCGCCACACAAACAGTTCCAACTGCTGGAACTGGTCATGCAGGTATTCGACCAGGGTAAGGAACTGATCGCGCTCGGTGCCCCGGTGCAGGAACTTGCCGAGCACCCCATTCTCGCCCGCGTCCGTCGTGCCAAATCGACATGGCGCAGTGACGAGGGCGAACAGCTGGCCGCATTCGCCAGCGAAGTCTACAAGGCATTTTCCGCATTGCGCAGCGAATACGCGTCCGGCCAGGAGGCATTGTCATGAGTGAAGTCGAATACCGACGCGCCAAGGCCGCACAGGGGGGACTGCTGATCGTCGAGGGCGTCGAAGGCATCGCGTTCGGCGACCGGGTGCGCATTCGCGATCACCGTGGGCGCAAACGCAACGGCCAGGTGATCCGGGCCGCCGAACAGGAGACCCTGATCCAGGTGTTCGAGGGCACCGACGACATCGACATGGACAATACCTGGGTGCGGTTCCTCGACCAGCCGCTGACCCTGACAGTCAGCCCGGGCCTGCTTGGCCGGGTGTTCAACGGCATCGGCGATCCGCGCGACGGGCGCCCGCCGATTGTCGACGGCGAGGCACGCGGCATCAGCGGCTCGGCCATCAACCCGGCCGCACGCAACTATCCGCGCGAGTTCATCCAGACCGGCATCTCGACCATCGACGGCCTCAACTCGCTGGTACGCGGCCAGAAGCTGCCGATCTTTTCGGCCTCGGGACTGCCACACAACCGACTTGCCGCACAGATCGTGCGCCAGGCCCGCCTGCCCGGCGAGGCGACCAATTTCGCCATCGTGTTTGCCGCGATGGGTGTGTCATACAGCGATGCGCGGTTCTTCCGTGAGTCGTTCTCCGACTCCGGGGTACTCGGAAACGTGGTGATGTTCATCAATCACGCCGACGACCCACCGGTCGAGCGCCTCGCCCTGCCCCGGGTCGCGCTGACCGCCGCCGAGTACCTCGCCTTCGACCTCGACCGCCATGTGCTGGTGGTGATGACCGACATGACCCACTACGCGGAAGCACTGCGCGAGGTTGCGACCGCCAAGGGCGACGTACCTGCGCGCAAGGGCTATCCCGGATATCTGTATTCCGACCTGGCAGAGATCTACGAGCGCTCGGGCCGCATCCGTGATCGTCATGGCTCGGTCACCATGGTGCCGGTGGTATCGATGCCTTCTGATGACATCACCCATCCGATCCCCGACCTGACCGGCTACATCACCGAGGGACAGATCGTGCTTTCGCGCGAGCTCAACAACCAGGGCGTCTATCCCCCCGTCGACATCGCGCCATCGTTGTCCCGCTTGATGAAAGACGGTATCGGAAAGGACGACACGCGCGATGATCACCCGCGTGTGGCCAACCAGTTGTATGCGTTGTACGCCAAGGCTCAGGAGGCGCGCAACCTGGCCTCGATCATCGGCGCCGAGGAACTCTCAGCGCGCGATCAACGCTACCTGGAGTTCGCGCGCGACTTCGACCAGCGCTTCGTCGGCCAGGGCGAGGACGAGAACCGCAGCATCATCGAGACCCTGAACCTCGCATGGGAGCTGCTGTCGCGCTTCCCGCGGGACGCACTTACACGCGTAAGCGAGACCGACCTCGCGCACTACCACCGTGCAGGAGAAACCCCGGCATGAGCCGCCTGCGCACGGCACCGACCAAGAGCGCACTCCTCAACCTGCGCAAACAGGTGAGGTTTCTCGAAGACGGGCACGCGCTGCTCGAGCGCAAGCGGGAACTGCTTACACGGTTGGTCTATCAGCACATCAAGGACTACCAGGCACGCAAAAGCACGGCACATCAGTCGCTGCGCATCGCCTATCGCTGGCTCAGCATCGCGCAGCTGCGCATGGGCGACCGCAGCATTGCACAGGCCACGCTCGGCGCCTCGGCATCGACGCGCATGAAAGTGCTGCCACGCCGCTCACTGGGTGTGCAGTACCCGTCGGTGGAGGCCTCGGTGGTTGCCCCACAGCCGGTCGGCCTGCTCGGTACCGACCCCAGTTTCGACGAGGCACGCCGCGCTTTTGCCGAGGCCGCGGTGCACCTGGCCGAGCTGGCGGCAGTGGAAATGGCGCTGTACCGGTTGATCAGCGAGCAGCGCAAGGCGCAGAAAAGGGTCAATGCACTGAAATACAACATCATTCCGTCGTACAAAAAGGTGATCAAGCAGATCGCCGAGGCGCTCGAGGAAGAGGAGCGCGGGACGCTGTTCCAGATCAAGCGTCTGCGCGATGCGAACCAGGCCAACGCGGCCCGCTGATCACACGGCTGAGACACGCCATGGCATTGCCGCGGTCGGATGCTTTTTCCCAACCTTAATTAACGGCGCCCGATGCCGCTAAGGAGGGATGCGAAAATCCCTGTTCGGCACCATGCCCCAGAGTCCTGAGCAAACAGCGCCGGCCAAGGCCGCACCGACCGACTTCGTCGAACGGCGGGTACGGCTGATGGCGTTCCTCGGCATCCTGCTGACCAGCAGCATCATCGGCGGTATCGCGACCGCGCTGTTGTACAAGTCCCATACCAACTCACTGACCAGCCAGCTGTTTTTCGCCATCGAGCTGCAGACCGCAGCGATAGAGACCGAACTCGCGCGGCTGAACAACATCGCCACCCAGATCACCAGTCGTACCCAGATCCGTCTGCAGCTCGAACGTTTCCAGCGCCATGAGATCAGCCGCCAGATGCTGATCGATTTCTCGGTGCCGAAACTCGCCGACGCCATCGCCTCGGACGACGACATCCTCGGCGTGACCCGCCTGTCACCCCAACTGCAACCCCTGGTGGAGGTCGGTCAGCCGATACCCGCTTCGCTGTGGCCGCAACATCCCTCCCATAGTGAGACGGCCCTGGGGATACCGCGGGATGGCCTGGTCGTGGTCTCCGCACCGATCCGCAACCGCTCCATGCAGACGGTCGGAATCGATCTCGTGATGTTCAGGGACGACCGACTGCGCAAAATCATGCAGGGCTTTTTTGACCATATCGAGACCAGCGGCAGCGTCCAGGTCGCGACCCTGCAGGACGGCATCGCGGTCCACTTCTACGACATCGGACACGACGAGCAACCGTTGTCCCAGGAGGCGTTGAAATCCGAACTGATCGAGCAGCTACAACTTGGCCTCGACGAGGCACTGCACTATCCCGATTCACAGGCCCGCAGCGGCCTCGTCATGGCGCACCGCAAGATCGGCACGAGCGACTGGGCAATGATGTTTTATGCCGACCCTGGCGACTTCTTCGGCAGCGCACGCACGCAAGCCGCATTTGCGGCGCTCACCGTCCTCGTCCTGGCGATGCTCGGCATACTGCTGACCAACCGGGTCATTCGGCCGCTGGTTGACCATGTGGCCGCAGAGGCGCGCAGCCTGCAGCGATTGCTGCAGCAGAACGAGGAATTGCTCGACACCGTGCGGGCCAACGAGAGCAAACTGCAGGCGGTGATCGACAATGCGCCTGCAGTCATCTACATCAAGGATCCGTCCGGCCGCTACCTGCTGGTGAACAGCAGCTACGAACGTCTGGTCGAGATGCCACGCACGCAGATCGTCGGCAAGTATGACTATCAGCTGTTTCCCGAAAGTATCGCCAAGTCGACGCGCGACACCGACCTCGAGGTGCTGGCAACCGGCAATTCGATCGCCGTCGACGAACGTGCGCCACACCGCGACGGCATGCACGACTATCTCTCTACCAAGTTTCCGCTGTTCGACGCCAAGGGTCAGGCAAATGCGGTTTGTGGCATCTCCGCTGACATAACCGAACGCAAGCGTGTCGAACGCCGCCTGGCGCTCACACAACGCACCGTGGACAGGGCGAACGTCGGGGTGCTCTGGGCCGACCCCACCGGCCAGCTGATCTACCTCAACGATGCCGCCACCCAGTTGCTGCAGCTCGCTGGCCACGAACTGCCACGCCTCAGCCTGGCCGACGTAGCCACGTCACTGGACGCCACCGCGTGGAAGGCGCATTGGGAGTCGCTCAAACGACTGGGAAGCCTGCACTACGAGACACGCTTTCAGCGCAGCGACCACGAAACCTTTCCGGTCGAAGTCCATGCCAATCACCTGGCATTCGACGAGCAGGAGTTCTACATCGCGATCGTCCACGACATCTCGGAGCGGCATGAATCAGAACGCAGGCTCAGGCAATCGGCCACGGTATTTGACTGTTCGGCCGAAGCGATCGTGATCACAAACACACAGGGTCAGGTGATCGACGTCAACCCCGCCTTCACCAGAATCCTGGGTTATACCCGCGAACAGGTCGTCGGGCGCAAACCCAGCCTGTGGAAATCTGATCTGTACGACGAGTCGTTCTACAAGTCCATGTGGGCATCGATCACCGAGACCGGCCAGTGGCGCGGTGAGATCATAAACCGCAACAGAGACGGTTCGGTCACGCCGGAACTGGTCGCGATCAACACCGTGTACAACGAGTACGGCGAACCGGCCAGCTATGTCGCGATCTACACCGACATCTCCCAGATAAAGGAATCACAGGACCAACTGGCGCACCTGGCGCACCACGACCCGCTGACCAACCTGCCAAACCGCATCCTGTTCCACGAACGCCTGCAACACGCGCTCGATCGTGCTTCGCGCCGCGATGGCAGCGTGGCAGTGATCTTCGTCGATCTCGATCATTTCAAACACGTCAATGACAGTCTCGGGCATTCCTACGGTGATCGCCTGTTGATCGAGGTGGCCCGTGTACTCTCGTCGCGACTGCGCAACGACGACACGGTGGCGAGAATCGGCGGCGACGAGTTCACGATCCTGATCGAGGAAGTTTGCGACCGCAACCGGCTGACCTCGGTCATCGAAAAAATCCTAGAGGCATTCGATCGTGAGTTCGTTCTTGGCGATTCGACGATCCGCGTGACCCCCAGCCTGGGTGTCAGTATTTCGCCCAACGACGGCACCGACGCCGAGACCCTGATGCGCAACGCCGACGCCGCCATGTACCGCGCCAAGTCTCTTGGGCGCAACACCTATGAGTTCTACACCGAGGAACTCACTGCGCTGGCCACGCGGCGTATCCATATCGACGGCGCGCTGCGCAAGGCGATTCAGGATGCCGAATTCCACCTCGCCTACCAGCCGCAGATCGACCTGACCACAGGCCGTATCGTCGGCATGGAGGCATTATTGCGGTGGAACAGTTCGGTACTCGGCCCTATGTCACCCGATCAGTTTCTGCCTATCGCTGAAGACAGCGGGCTGATCCTGCCGCTGGGCGAGTGGATACTCTCGGAGGCCTGTCGACAGGCTCGCGAATGGCTGGACGCCGGCATGCTGCCCGGCACACTGGCGGTGAATATTTCCGGTGTGCAGGTAAGACGCGGCGATCTGGTGGAAGTGGTGCGCCGCGTGCTGCAGCGCAGCGGCCTGCCCGCAGGCAAACTCGAACTGGAACTCACGGAGAGTTTCATCATGGGCGAGTCGCAGAATGCAATTCGTATTCTACACGCGCTGCGCGACCTCGGGGTGACACTGGCAATTGACGATTTCGGCACCGGCTACTCCTCACTGGCCTACCTGAAATCCCTGCCCATCCATCTGCTCAAGATCGACAAGTCGTTCATTCGCGACATCCCCGATGATCCCAACGACATGGCGATTACCCGTGCAGTCATCGCACTGGCGAAGAGCCTCAATCTGGGCCTGGTCGGTGAAGGGGTGGAGACCGAGATCCAACGACGCTTCTTGCTCGAAGAGGGTTGTCAGTTCGGCCAGGGGTTTCTTTTTCATCGACCGCTGCCGTCGGCGGAGATGCAGGATCTGCTGGCTTCTCAGCAGGCAGCGCACCTGCCACACTAGAGTCTCTTCAACAGGCAGGTGCGACGCGCACCGGTTCAGCGTTTGCGCTGTCCGTGCTCATCGTTGTCGGACTGCTCTTTCCTGTCGTCCGACCGACGCTCCTCGTCGATCATGCGCCCAACCGCGTTATCCATGGCCTTCGACTTGGTGTAGCGACCTCGCCAGTCAGCCTTGCTCGAGTCGCAGTTCTTCTGTGTCCGCGCAACATTTCCCTCCTGCTGCGCGATGGCCGTCTCCAGTTTGCTGATGAACACCTGGTATTCAAGGATCTGGCTGCTCGACAGACCGTTTCGCGCGGCCCTGGCGAAGCGCTCCTGGTACTCGGCCAGGTACTGTCTCAGCTCATCGAGGCGCTGCATTGCCGCCTCGCGGGTCTTCAGCGATTCGCCAAGCGCGGCGGCCGCCTTGCGTTCCTTGTGCAACGCGATCTTCTGGATAGGCTTGAAACGGTCTGAAGGCGGTGCCATGTGCGCTTACCCGGCCCGCCGCGTGGCTGGCAGTGTGTCTTGGGGAAACAAGGTCATCAAGTCATCAAGGCTGTCATTGAGGTCGAAACGCGTGTGCATGTCCTGGTGCAGGAATTCCTGCAACGATGGCATGGCACCGATAGCGAGGTCGATGCGGTCATTCGAACCCAGCTCGTAGGCGCCGACCGAGATCAGGTCCCGGTTCTGCTGATACAGACTGTAAAGCTGTTTGAACTCGCGCGTCGCCCGTTGGTGCGGCACATCGGTAATCTCGTTCATCGCACGGCTCACCGAGGCCTCGATGTCGATCGCCGGATACTGTCCCGACTCGGCGAGACGGCGCGACAACACGATATGCCCGTCGAGAATCGCTCGTGCCGCATCGGCTATCGGGTCGTTCTGGTCGTCACCTTCGGCAAGCACGGTATAGAACGCCGTGATCGAGCCGCCGCCGCGGTCGCCGTTACCCGCACGCTCCACCAGCTGCGGCAGCTTGGCGAACACCGAGGGCGGATAGCCCTTGGTCGCCGGTGGCTCGTTGATCGCCAGACCGATCTCGCGCTGTGCCTGGGCAAAACGCGTCAATGAATCCATCAGCAACAGGACGTGCTTGCCCTGGTCACGGAAATACTCAGCAATCGCCGTCGCCAACATCGCACCATGCATCCGGCGCAATGGCGGCTGATCCGCAGGTACAGCAACCACGACCGCACGCCTCAGGCCCTCTTTGCCGAGGATGTTGTCGACAAACTCCTTTACCTCTCGGCCACGCTCACCAATCAGGCCAACCACAACCACGTCGGCGTCGGTATAGCGCGTCATCATGCCAAGCAGCACCGATTTGCCGACACCGGAGCCGGCAAACAGGCCGAGGCGCTGTCCGCGGCCGACGCTGAGCAACGCGTTGATCGCGCGGATGCCGACGTCCAGCGGCTCACGGATCGGTGCGCGTGCCAGCGGGTTGATGTAACCACCGTTCAACGGCCAGCGCTTGGTCGCATGCAGCGGGCCCATGCTGTCGAGCGGCTTACCGCTACCGTCGATGATACGACCGAGCAGTTCGTCGCCAACGGCCGCCTCACTGACGCGTCCAGTCGGGACCACCCGGGCGTCCGGTTCGAGGCCGCGGATGTCACCGGTCGGCATCAGGTACAGGCTTTCGCCGGCAAACCCGACCACCTCGGCCTCGACACGTTCACCGGCCGCGTTGATCACATCGCAGCGGCCGCCGATGGCGGCACGGCAACCGACCGCCTCCAGGGTCAGACCGACCATGCGCGTCAGTTTCCCCTCGACCACCATGCCGCGCGTGCCGCCCATGCGTTCGCCAAGACGGTGGATTCGCTCGGCCCAGATCGGGTTGCGGTTCAGATCAGCTGTCACGTTGTTCGCCTTCGTCGCTGTCGCGCATGCGCTCGCCCGCGAGCAGCGGCGCGATCAGGCTGTTCAGCCGTGACTCCAGCGTAGCATCGATCTGCGAGGTGTCGGTGTGGATGCGGCAACCACCACGTTGAATGACCGGGTCCTCTACGATCTGCCATTGTTGATCGTACTCGCCCAGGGAATAGGCCTCACGCACCAGTTCGGCGTCTTCCGGGTGCAATACCAAACGGATATTGCGTGCACTCACCGGGAGTACAACCAGGGCCTCACGCACCACACCGACGATCTGCCCCGGATCGAGCTTGACCTCGCGGCGGATCAACTGGCGCACCATGCTGATCACCAGGGTGACGATTTCGTTTTCGACCTGCTGGTCAAGTTGTTCAAAGGGCTTGTCCAGGGCCTTGAGCACCTGGTCGAGCCGATCGACCCTGGCGCCGACATCTGCGCGGCCCTGTTCAAGGCCCTCGCGATGACCGTAGGCCAACCCTTCCTTGCGTCCCTGTTCAAAACCCTCGTCATGTGCAGCCTTCTGGATATCGTCAAGCTGCGCCGCGGTCAGCAGTCCGTGCGCCTCCTCGACCGGAGTCTCACCTTTGCGGTGCACATGCGGCGGTTGCCACTGGGTGACCTGCGCCTCGTCGCCGCGTATCACCTGTACACCACCGGGTCTGCGTTCGTTCATCGATGCCGGCCTTTACACGAACTCTTCGCCGCCACTGCCGCCGAGGTTGATCTCGCCAGCATCCGACAGGCGGCGTGCGACCGTGAGGATCTCCTTCTGCGACGCCTCGACATCGCTGAGCTTGGCCGGTGCCGCGGCTTCGAGGTCGTCTTTGAGCATCTCCGCCGCACGCGACGACATGTTCTTGAAGATCTTCTCGCGCAACGGCTCGGGTGCGCCGCGCAGCGCCAGCAACAGCTGATCCGAGGAGACCTCGCGCAGCAGTGTCTGCATGCCCCGATCGTCGACGTCGATCAGGTTCTCGAACACGAACATGTTGTCCTGGATCTCCTGCGACAACTCCTCGTCGGCCTCGCTGATCTGCTCGATCACCTTGCTCTCAATCGCGCCATCGACGAAGTTCAGGATATCCGCCGCCTTCTTCACCCCACCCAACGCAGAGGACTTGACGTTGCTGCCGCCTGAGAACTGCTTCTCCAGGATCTCGTCGAGTTCCTGCAACGCCGCAGGCTGGATACCGTCGAGTGTGGCGACGCGCATGATCACATCGGTACGCACACGATCGGGGAATTCGGACAATACGCCGGCGGCCTGATCGGGATCGAGGAACGACATCACGATCGCGATGATCTGAGGATGTTCGAGCCGGATCAGTTCGGCGATCGCGCGCGGGTCCATCCACTTGAGCTGTTCCAGTCCCTTGCTGTTGCGCCCCAGCAGGATGCGGTCGATGATGCCGCTGGCCTTGTCTGCGCCAAGCGCCGAGGTCAGCATGTTGCGGATGTACTCGTCGGATCCCATGCCGAGCGAGGTCTGTTCGCCGATTGCATCGACGAACTTCTGCATCACCAGTTCCATCTGCGAGTTGGTGACGTTGCTCAGGCTGGCCATCGCCAGGCCGATCTCCTGCACCTCTTTCGGGCCCATGTGGCGCAGTATCTCGGCCGCATGCTTCTCTCCGAGGCCGAGCATCAGCAATGCCGATCGCTCGACACCGCTCAGTTTCTTGACCGCTTGTGCGGCAGCGTTCTGTTCCATATCAGGCAGCTTCTTCGTGCATCCAGGTCTTGACGAGCTGGGCAACCCGTTTCGGGTCTTCATCGACCAGGTTGCGCGCAGCATCCATGATGTTCTCGTAGCGTCCGCCACCAGGCAGCTGCACGGGCTCACCATCGCTGCCCAGCAGCAGGCTTTCCTCACCCGCCTGCGTGCCGCCGGCCTGGCGGTCGCCCAACGGACCTTCTACGCGTGCGCCGCCGGCCGTCTGGCCTGCGAACTCGGCATGGCTGGCGGTCAACCGCTTCATGGTCGGCTTGAGGACCACGAAGATCAGCACCAGGACCAGCAACAGACCGCCGACCTGCTTCACGGTGTCGAGGAACCAGCCCTGCTCCCAGATCGGGATCTCGGGCAGGTCCGCAACAGGTTCCGGGCTGAGGAACGAGCTATTGAGTACGCGCACGCTGTCGCCGCGACGCGTGTCGAAACCGACTGCCTCGCGCACCAGGTCGGTCAGGCGCTCGATCTCCTCCGGAGTACGCTCACGCACACTGACGTTACCATCGGCATCGACGCTGCTGATATCGTCGACCACCACTGCCACCGACAGGCGACGCAGCGACAGCGGCGAATTCCGGGTGTGACTGATCACACGGTCCAGTTCGTAGTTGCGGGTGGCCTGACGGCTGGAGTTGATGGCGTCTGCCGCCGGTCCTTCCGGACCCTGCGCGTTCTCCGGTGCATTGCCTGCGGCGGGCGGCTGGTTGCTCAATGCACCCGGCACCCCGCCTGCACCGGCACCCCGCATCTGCTCCTCGTTGACCTGCTCACTGCGCAGCGCAGGCTGATCCGGGTTGTAGCGTTCCTGGGTCTGCTCGGTCACGGTGAAATCGACATCCGCGGTGACCTGGGCGCGCACCTTGTCGCGGCCGACGATCGGCGCAAGCAGCGATTCGATGCGTTCGCGATAGTGTTCCTCGATGCGACGTGTATGTTCGAACTGCGTCGCCGACAGCTTCATCTCGCGGCTCTCCGGATCGCCGCTGAGCAATCGACCCTTGTGGTCGACCACGGTCACGCGGCCCGGTTCGAGTTCGGGGATACTGGACGCGACCATGTGCACGATCGCCTCGACCTGGCCCTCCTCGAGGATGCGCCCACTGTGCAGACGCAGCGCGACAGAGGCACTCGGCGGCTGGCGCTTGCGCACGAACACCGATTGCTTGGGGATTGCCAGGTGCACGCGGGCGCTCTGCACCGCACCGATGGTGGCGATGGTGCGTGCCAGCTCACCCTGCATCGCCTGCTGGTAGCGGGCCTTCTCGACCATCTGGCTGGTCCCGAAGCCGGTATCCTGCTGCAGCAGCTCGAAGCCCATGCCGACGCTGTTGGGCAGCCCCTGACCGGCCAGCTGCATACGCAGTTCCTTGACCTTGGCCGCAGGCACCATGACCATGCCGCTGGCCTGGTCCACGCGATAGTCGACGCCGACCTGCTGCAGGGCCTCCATCACCTGGCTCGCGTCCTTTTCCGCGAGATTGCCGTACAGCGGTGCGTAGTTCGGCGCCTGCGACCACAGCACCACCGCCACGCCCAATGCGACGCTGGCCGCGATGCCGACCATGACCGCGACCTGGCGCAGCCACGGGTTTTCCGTCATCGCCGCCACACCGCCGCCGAGTTCCGGCGACGGAAGGTTTCTGCTGTCAGCTGCTTCAGCCATTTTTCTGGTTCCGATTCCTGGTTAAGTCATGCGCCGCGTTGCAGCGGTCACACCGGCATATTCATGACGTCTTTGTAGGCCTCGACCAACTTGTTGCGCACCTGCACCATGGCCTCGAACGAGATGCTGGATTTCTGCGCCGCGATCATGACCTGCGCCAGGTCTACGCTGTCGTCGCCTTTTTCGAACGAGGTACGCAGCTCACTGGCGGTCTGCTGGGTTTCGTTCACCGCGTCGATGGATTTCTTCAGCAGGTCGCGAAAGTCGGTCTGAGGCGTCTCGTTGACCGCCGCGCCTCCGGTGGCCTGGGCGCGGGCGACCCGCATCTGTGCCAGGACCTGGTTGATTTCCGGTGTGCTCATGGTTGCTGACCTGTGATCGTTCTGTACGGTTTTCTGACGCGTGGCGTTCCCATCGGGAAAAGCTGCAGTTTTCGCGCCAATTCAGTTTCGAGGAATAGAGACGCCCGCCTCGCGCAGCTTCTGCAACTTGTGACGCAGTGTCCGCGGGCTGATGCCGAGGATCTCGGCGGCCTGTTTGCGGCTGCCTTTGCCGTTGCGCAGCGCGTCCAGAATCATCTGCTCTTCGACATTGCGCAGATCGTCGTTCAGCCGTCCTTTGCCCATGGCATCGTCAAACACTGCCGCCGCAGGCGCCTGCGGCATGGTGCCGATGGCGACCGCGACGTCACCGTCGAGCACTTCGAAATGGATATCCGCAGCGCGGATACCTTCACCATCGGACAGGATCAGCGCGCGCTGCATCAGGTTGTCGAGCTCGCGTACGTTGCCCGGCCAGCGGTGGGCCACGAGGCGCGCCTCGGCCTCCGGCTCGAAGGGCGGCAAGACTTCGCCGTTGCGCAGGTGCCGCTGCATCAGGTGGCGCGCCAGCGGCAGGATGTCGCGCGGGCGATCGCGCAAGGCCGGCAGCGTCAGGGGGAAGACGTTGAGCCGGTAGAACAGGTCTTCGCGGAAACGCCCGGCGGCCACCTCTTCGCGCAGATGGCGGTTCGAGGTCGCCAGCACGCGCACATCGAGTTGGATGACGTCGCGGGCACCAAGCCGCTCGACCTCGCGTTCCTGCAGCACACGCAGCAGTTTGGCCTGCAAGGGCAGGCTCATCTCCGAGATCTCATCAAGCAGCAGGGTGCCACCCTGTGCCTGTTCGAACTTGCCGGCGCTGGCGCGCACGGCACCGGTGAAGGCGCCCTTCTCATAGCCGAACAACACGGCCTCCAGCATATTGTCAGGAATCGCTGCGCAGTTGATCGCGATGAACGGGCCGTCGAGACGCGCAGAGTGGCAATGGATGTAGCGTGCCAGCACCTCCTTGCCGGTGCCCGATTCGCCGCCGATCATCACGGTGGCATCACTGGCAGCGACCCGGCGTGCCAGTTCCACCAGCTCACGGCTACGCAGGTCCTCGGCGATGATCTGCCCCGGTTCGAGGTGGCGCTGTGGCAGATAGCGTTCCACCTTGTCCAACAGATCAGCGACCTCGAACGGCTTGGCCAGGTAGTCGACTGCCCCGAGCTTCATCGCCTCCACCGCCTGCTCAACCGTGCCGTAGGCCGTCATCACCAACACCGGCAACTCGTGAAAGCGCGTGCGCAGGTTACGCAGCAGGGCACGGCCGTCCATCGGGCGCATCTGTACGTCGGTCAGCACCATGTCGACCTGGTTTCGATCCAGTTTGGCCAGCGCCTGTTCACCATCGGTGGCGGTAACCACCTCGTATCCCGACAGGGAAAGGGTGTCGGCGAGTGCCTGCGCGAGTGCGCTGTCATCTTCCACGACCAGAATGCGCGACGGCTTCATCAGACTTGCTTCCTAGGTGATTGCGGTGCCTGCGCGGCGGGGAGCCACGGCAGTTGGATATCGAAACGTGCACCACCGAGTGTGGACTTCGCGGCGCGCAGGCTGCCGCCGTGCTCCAGTACCACCGCCTGGACGACCGCCAGGCCCAGGCCGGTACCGCGCTCCCGGGTGGTGAAAAAGGGATCGAAGACACGCGGCAGCGCCACCGGGTCGATGCCGGGACCATCGTCTTCGACGCTCAGCGTCAGAAATTCGGCATCATCGGCCGTCGTGGTGATGCGGATCGCCACACCCTGACCGCCATGATTGAGTGCGTTGTCGATCAGGTTGCTCAGTGCGCCGGCCAACGCATCCAGGTTGCCGGCGATCTGTCCGCGGCGTGTTGCTTCGAGGTCGATGTCGAGGCGCGCGCCGAGGGCGCGCAGTCGCGGCTGCAGGCCGGCGAGCGCGGTCATCATCGCGTCGTCGACGTGGATCGGCTGCTTGCTGAAGCTGCCGCCGCGGCTGAATGCCAGCATCTCACGCACCAGGGTCTCGGTGTGGCGCAGGCCGTCGAGCAGCTTCTCGCTGAACTGCTGGCGCTGCTGGTCGCTGAGACTGCCCTTGGCCAGCTGGCCCGCATACAGCACCGAGGTCGACAGCGGGGTGCGCACCTGGTGCGCCAGCTGTGCCGCCATCTCGCCCATCGCGGTCAGCCGGTCCTGGCGTTCGGCGCGTTCCTGCAGCCGACGCTGATCGGTCACGTCGACGACCACCATGATGCGTCCGCGGTCGTTGAGAGGCCGTTGCGAGACACTTACCCGTCTGCCGTCGCGCAGGCGCCAGTCGCCGGGCGTCGGTTCGGCCGCAACGACTTCCTCCTTGACCTCACTCCAGCGACGGCCCCAGGCCAGGCTCGGAAACAGCTGCTCGGCAGCGGGATTGAAACGGTCCACCCGGTCGCGCACATCCACCAGCACGATTGCGGCCGGCAGGGCCTCGAGCAACACGCCAAGCTGATCCGCGAGATGTTCCTTCTGCGCACGCTCATCGAGCCGCTCGCGCCGCGTCCCGGCCAGTTCCTCGGTCAGGGCGACGACGCGCCCTTCCAACTGGGCATACGCGGTGGTGAGTTGCTGCGACAGCGCGTTGAACACGCCGAAGGCCTGTTCAAGTGCCTGAGGATCTTGCTTCGGTTGTATCTGCGCTGTGCCCATGTGGCCGAATCCCGTCTCCGGTGTGCTTCCGGCAGAGACTCAGCAAGACACGTGCCATGATTATTTATTATTAAAATACAATTACTTGGAGAACGAACAAAACGATTACGTCAAAGGCCCGTCAGCTCCTGGCCACGTTGCAGACCGTACTTGCGCAATTTTTCGACAAGGGTTGTACGGCGCATCTTCAGTTTCTTCGCCGCATGCGCCACCACACCGTTGGCCTCTTCCAGGGCCTGGCGGATCAGGCTCTGTTCCATGTTCGCGAGGTGGACCTTCAGGTCGATCCCCTCGGCCGGCAGTCGCGGCATGCTGGAGACCGTGTTGGGCTGGTCGCCGTGGGTACTGACCACCGGCAACACGTCGTCGTCGCTGATCTCGGACGAAGAGGAGACCGGGATCCCTGCGCGAAACTTCTCCGGCAGGTCTGCGACATCGACCACGCCATACGGAAACAGGATCGCGAGGCGCTCGATCAGATTGGCGAGTTCGCGGACATTGCCCGGCCAGCGGTAATGCGTAAGTGCGGTGACTGCGGCCGGCGTCAGGCGCACCGAGCCGCGTTTTTCATGCTCGATGCGCAGGATCAGGTCATTGACCAGCACCGGGATATCTTCGACGCGCTCGCGCAGTGGCGGCACCTCGATGGGGAACACATTCAGCCGGTAGTACAGATCCTCGCGGAACAGGTCCTCTTTGATCGACTGTTCGAGATTGCGGTGTGTCGCGGCAATGATGCGCACGTTGCAGTGGATGGTGCGGTTGCTGCCAACACGCTCGAAGGTGCGCTCCTGCAGCACGCGCAGCAGCTTGACCTGCATGTGCATACTCATATCGCCGATCTCGTCGAGGAACAGCGTCCCACCCTCGGCAAGTTCAAAGCGCCCCTGGCGCGCGGTGATGGCACCGGTGAAGGCGCCCTTTTCGTGCCCGAACAGCTCGCTCTCGAGCAAATCACCGGGGATCGCACCACAGTTCACCGGCACGAACGGCCGGCCACGGCGCTTGGAGTGATAGTGCAGCTTGCGCGCCACGACCTCCTTGCCGGTACCTGATTCGCCCAGGATCAGCACCGTGGCCTCGGAATCGGCCACCTGCTCGATCATCTTGTTGATGCCGCGCGTCGCGCGACCATTGCCCGACAGGCTGCGGAACAGCTCCAGCGGGCGGCGCGGTGCCTCACCGTGGCGCTGCGACTCGTCATACACCTGGGCCTTGTGCAACAGCCCCGCGATGGCCTCGTAGTGGCACGGCAGCCGCAGCGTGCCGAGCACGTCACCGCTGACCAGCATCTCGTCGCCGTTCTTCTCCTGCACCTGAATCAGCGCGGGGCGCGTTTCACAGGCGTTGATCGCACTCAGGTAGGCACTGCGATCACGGTCAGGCAATTGTCCGCTGAGGAATACCGCGGTCGAGCGGTCGGCAAAGCGCTGCACCAGTCGCTGAAGGTCGTCGGCCGATTCGGGCACCTGCACATCGCAATCGATGAACTGCAACACGTTCTGCAGATAATCGAGCGACGCGGGCTCGGACAGCACCAGCATCACAGTGATTGCATTGAATGCCTGCCCCTTGTTGTTTTCGGTCGCCACCCAACTGGCACCGTCGCTCGCGGTAGACATATAGGTCCCAGAAAATGCTTGTGTTTCCGAAGTTAAGCATGCATTTCCCATGATGTCAAAATTACGTCATTTGACGAAACGCCGCCGATCGGTAACCGCCGGTAACGGTGCTTGACAGCATCCGCCCCGGCTCATAGAAAGTGCACCTGACTGCAGAAAACCGGACCCGCCCTCTTGAACGATTTGCCTCTCGGTGCCCTTTTCGGCGCACTGGTGTTCCTCCTGATCCTCTCAGCGTTCTTTTCCGGTTCCGAAACCGCGCTGATGACGCTCAACCGCTACCGACTGCGTCACCTCGCCGATGCCGGCCACCCGGGGGCGAAACTGGCGCGCCAACTGTTGGACAAACCGGACCGCCTGATCGGGCTGATCCTGCTGGGCAACAACTTCGTGAACATCCTGGCGTCGTCGCTGGCGACCATCATCGCGATCCGTCTCGGTGGCGAGGGCGCGATCGCGATTGCCGCCGGGCTGCTGACCCTGGTGGTGCTGATCTTTTCCGAAGTGGCGCCCAAGACCATGGCCGCGCTGTACCCGGAACGCATCGCCTTTCCCGCCGCATGGGTCTATACGCCGCTGCTGCGCCTGCTGTTTCCGCTGGTCTGGCTGGTCAATCTGATGGCCAACACGGTGTTGCGTCTGCTCGGGATCTTCCCCGAGGACGCCGAAGGCAACGCCCTGAGCCGTGAAGAGTTGCGCACCGTGGTCAACGAGGCCGGTGCGATGATCCCGAAACGTCACCAGAAGATGCTGCTGAACATCCTCGACCTGGAAAAAGTTACCGTCGACGACATCATGGTGCCGCGCAGCGAAATCGACGGCGTCGATCTCGACGACCCCTTCGACGTGATTCTCGAACAGCTGGAGAAGATGCCCTACACCCGCGTCCTGGTGTATCGCGGCAGTATCGATCATGTTGTTGGATTCGTACACTCGCGTCGTGCGATGCACTCGCTGCTGGACGGCGAGCTCGACCGTGCAACCTTCGAAAGGCTGGTCCGTGAGCCCTATTTCATCCCCAAGGGCACACCACTCAACCGGCAGCTGCTGAACTTCCAGCGCAACCGGCGCCGCACCGCACTGGTCGTTGACGAATACGGCGATGTCCAGGGACTGGTGACGATGGCCGATCTGCTGGAAGAGATCGTCGGCGAGTTCGCCACCGATCCATCCGACGCAATCGCCGACGTGTTGCCACAGGAGGACGGCAGCTTCCTGGTGGACGGCAGCGCCAACCTGCGGGAACTGGTTCGGACCATGCACTGGGAGCTGCCGACCGACGGTCCCAAGACGCTCAATGGCCTGATCGTCGAGTACCTCGAGAGCCTGCCGGACACCGGCACCTCGCTGATGGTGGCCGGCTATCCGATCGAAGTCGTGCAGATCCAGGACAATGCCGTGAAGACGGCGCGCATCCGCCCTCAGGATCGACGACAACCGGACAGTGGGGACTGACCCCGGCATTTGACACCGGTACGCACCGGCGGCAACCGGCCGCAGCTGCATCAAGGTGCCGGAGGTGCGGCCGCTAACCCTGGTCAAGAGACAAGGAGCCACGGCATGTCAGAACACTCCGCCGAAAGGCGCCGCTTTGATCGTATCGCCACCGACAAGCCAGTGGTGGTGCATCACGGTGATGACCAATTTACCGGCGTCGTGCGCGACGTATCGCTTCGCGGCATGCTGCTGACGCTATCGGGCAGCTGGCGCCCTTCACATGGCGCGCACCTGCGTGTCCAGGTGCGGCTCGAGGGCGACCTCTGCTGTATCGACATGGACGGTGAGGTCGCACACATCGAAGGCGATCACATCGGGCTGCATTGCCTGGCAATGGACGTCGAGAGTGCCGCGAAGCTACGGCGAATGGTCGAACTCAATCTCGCCGACAGCGCACTCCTGGACCGCAACCTGCAACAATTGATCAACGGCTGATCAATTCAGCCCAGCGCGTCGATGGCCTCGCCGATGCGGCTGACAGCCACCACCTCCAGCCCCGCGATCGGTTTCTTCGGTGCATTTGCACGCGGCACGATGGCGCGCCTGAAACCGTGCTTGGCTGCTTCGAGGAGCCGCTCCTGGCCGTTCGGCACCGGACGGATCTCTCCGGCAAGCCCTACCTCCCCGAACGTCGCAAGACCGCCTGGTACCGGCCGGTCGCGCAGGCTGGACAACACCGCCAGCAGGACCGGCAGGTCGGCCGCCGGTTCGGTCACCCGAACACCGCCGACCACGTTCAGGAACACATCCTGGTCGAACACGGCGATACCACCGTGGCGGTGCATCACCGCCAGCAGCATCGACAGGCGATTCTGCTCCAGCCCAAGCGCGACGCGCCGCGGGTTCGCCAGCGGGCTCTGATCCACCAGCGCCTGCACTTCGACCAGCAGCGGCCGGGTGCCTTCGCGGGTCACCAGGATGCAACTGCCGGCGACCTCCTGCTCATGTCGCGACAGAAAAATCGCCGAGGGGTTGCTGACCTGGCGCAGGCCGGTATCGGTCATTGCGAACACGCCCAGTTCATTGACCGCACCGAAGCGGTTCTTGATCGCACGCACCAGGCGGAACGGGCTGCCGCTCTCACCCTCGAAATACAGCACCGTATCGACCATATGTTCGAGCACACGCGGCCCGGCCAGCGCGCCTTCCTTGGTCACATGGCCGACCAGGAACAGCGATGTCCCGGTCTGCTTGGCAAAGCGCACCAGGCGCGCCGCCGACTCGCGCACCTGCGCCACCGAGCCCGGGGCGGACTGCAACGACTCGGTATACAGGGTCTGGATGGAATCGAGCACCAGCACACGCGGCCGGTCCCTGGCGATCAGGGCGAGGATGCGCTCGACGCAGGTCTCGGTCAGCAGACGCAGGCGCTGCGTCGGCAGCCCGAGGCGATGGGCGCGCAGACTGATCTGTTCCGCCGACTCCTCGCCGCTGACGTACAGTGCGGACATGCGGTCCGACAGCAGCGCCAGCGCCTGTACCAGCAGGGTCGACTTGCCGATGCCGGGGTCACCGCCGATCAGCACCACTGAACCCGTCACCAGCCCGCCGCCGAGCACCCGGTCGAGCTCGTCGAGGCCGGTAGGTATCCGCTGCGTATCCTGTGCGACCACGTCGGACAGGTTGCGGATTACCGCCGCGTCGGCGCCGCCCGCGTAGCCGCCAAAGCGCGAATCAGCCTTGGCCGTGGGAGCGGCGACTGTCTCCTGCAGGCTGTTCCAGGCCCCGCAGTCGCCGCACTGCCCTGCCCACTTGGGCGACTGGGCGCCACACTCGGTACACGCATACACGGTCTTTGCAGACTTGCTCACAGCGCCGTCAGGCCCAGGCACGCGCGTTGACGTGAAACGACGCGCAGCATTTCCTCGTCCCCCGCTCCCGCAGGCGGGAGAGGGTCGGGGTGAGGGAAACGGACATGGCGTATTGCCATTTCATGTTCCCGGGGGGCAAGACGCCACGGCTGTCAGTATTGATCATCGCCGTACGCATCGTAGGCAAAGTTGTCGAAGCGCGTGAACTGCCCCTGGAAAGTCAGGACAGCCTTGCCGATCGGGCCGTTACGCTGTTTGCCGATGATGATCTCGGCCTTGCCCTTGTCCGCGCTGTCTTCGTTGTAGACCTCGTCGCGATAGATGAAGACGATTACGTCCGCATCCTGCTCGATGGCACCGGACTCGCGCAGGTCGGACATCACCGGCCGCTTGTTGGGACGCTGTTCGAGCGAGCGGTTGAGCTGTGACAGCGCAATCACCGGCACGTTGAGTTCCTTGGCAAGCGCCTTGAGCGCACGCGATATGGCCGAGATCTCGGTGGCGCGGTTTTCGCCCGACTCCGGTGCCTGCATCAGTTGCAGGTAGTCGATCACGACCAGCCCCAGCTGGCCGTTTTCCTTGGTCAGGCGACGACACCGCGCACGCAGCTCGGTCGGTGTCAGCGCCGGCGTATCGTCGATGAACAGCTTGGTATTGTTGAGGATATTGACCGCCGAGGTGACCCGGGGCCAATCATCGTCTTCGAGCTTGCCCGAGCGCACCGCCTGCTGGTTGACCCGTCCAAGTGACGAGATCATGCGCATCGTCAGTGCCTCGCCCGGCATCTCCATCGAGAACACCGCGACCGGCAAACCCGTGGCAACGGCAACGTTCTCCGCAATGTTCATTGCGAACGTTGTCTTGCCCATCGACGGCCGTCCGGCAACGATGATCAGGTCAGACTTTTGCAGACCCGAGGTCTTGGCATCGAAATCGGTGAACCCGGTCGGCACCCCGGTCAGGGCATCATCGCTGCCGTACAGCTCTTCGATCCGGTTGATGGTCTCGGTCAACAGGCGGGTGATCGGTCGAAAACCGCCGCCACCACGTGCCTGCTGCTCAGCGATCTGGAACACCAGGTTTTCGGCATGATCGAGCAGTTCGTGGACCTTGCGGCCCTTGGGGCGAAACCCGGCCTCGGCGATCTGGCTGCCAACCCGTATCAGTTGCCGCACCACCGACTGCTCGCGCACGATCGCCGCATACGCCTGGATATTGGACGCACTCGGCGTCTCGTTCGCCAGCATCCCCAGGTACGGCAGACCGCCGACCTCGTCGAGTGATTCGAGCCGCCCAAGCTCCTCGGCCAGGGTCACGACATCGAACGGCCGGTTTGCCTCTGCGAGGCTGGCGATCGCGGCATACACCAGCTGATGTTCAAGGCGATAGAAGTCCTGTTCGCCAACCTGGTCGGCGACCTTGTCCCAGGCGCCGTTGTCGAGCATGAGGCCGCCGAGCACGGCCTGTTCGGCCTGAATCGAATGCGGCGGGACGCGCAGCGCCTCCATCTGCGCATCACGCGCATAATCGGGCGCCGCCTCGGGGAAAGAATCGTAAACCGCGTCAACCATGCCGCTGCCAAGAAGTCCGGGGGGAGACACCGATTACACCACATGCCGGTGACGATGCGCAGCACCGACGCGGCGGCAGGCAAGGCAGCAATGCAAAGCCCGGCAAAAGCCGGGCTTGCGCAGCGGGCACGAGGCCCGCCAATGGGCGCGATGCGCCGATCGGAGACCCGGCTTACGCTTCGCCGACGATAATCACCCGCAACGCCGCATTGACATCGGTGTGCAGGTGGATCGCCACCTCGTACTCACCGGCCACGCGGAACGGGCCCTCGGGCAGGCGCACCTCGGCCTTGGTGACCTCGACCCCTGCCGCGGCGCAGGCGTGCGCGATATCGGAGGTACCGACTGAGCCGAACAGACGACCTTCGTCGCCGGCCTTGTGGGCGATCGTGACGCCGTCGCTCAATGCCTCGATCTGCGCCTTGCGCGCCTCGGCAGCAGCCAGCCGTTCGGCGGCCTGCTGTTCGAGTTCTGCACGCCGCTCTTCGAACAATTTGACGTTTGCGGGGCTGGCAAATACCGCCTTGCCCTGCGGAATCAGGAAGTTGCGCCCAAAGCCGGACTTGACCGACACCTTTTCACCCAGGCCACCCAGGTTCGCCACTTTTTCCAGAAGAATGACTTCCATCGTTCTCAACCTCTACATGCGATTCAACTGCCGCCGGTCCCAGACCGGCGTGCCCGGGCACGCGCCCGAAGATTCAGCCACCCGTCTGCATAACCAGCAAGGGCGACCATGGTTGCGCCCTGCGGCGCCGCAAACACCAACAACAGGTACAGGCCCACCAGCCAGGCGGGCGACGCACCGAATTCACCGACCAGGCCGTGGGCCACGCTGATCCCCTGGATCAGGAACACCACCATGCCGATCAGATACAGTTGGCCGATCAGGCTGGGCTCACCACCGGTGAGCAGCACACCGACCACCAGCAATACCGGCACCACCAGCAACAGCCAGCGCCCGAAGCGCAGCTGCCGAAATTCTTCACCAAACGCCCCCGGGCGATCCAGCAACGCCGCCCAGTAGCGCGCCAATGCCAGCGAGGACACCGTCGCCAGCAACCAGGTGGCCGCCACACCGCCAGGCATCCAGCCGGCCATCATATCGACCAGAGCGCCGATGTTTGACGAATCCAGCGTCTGCGGGTCGACCCGCTGCGCCAGGAACTCGTTCAGGGCATCGCCCCAAAAGGCTGCCGGGTCCGCCAACAGCCCATACTGCAGGAACACGATCGCTGCCGCTGCCAGTGCCGCCGCCTCGATTGCCAGTCGCAGCGAGCCGGTGCGCCCCATCACCGTGCCCAGAAGCGCGGCAGGGCCCCACAACAGACCGCCGATCAGCAGCGTGGCCAACGGCATCTGAAACAGCAGCCCGCCAAGGCCCGCTATCGCGAGCAGCGCGGACGCCACCACCAGCGCGCCCTCTTTCCAGCCCTGGCGGAGCACCGCGAGCACGATCACCGCGGCACTCAGCAAGGCGAGCGGCGTGACCAGCAGCGCGAGCATCGCCAGCACCGTGGCCGCGATCACCGCCTGCATGCGGCCCTTCATCACCCACGCGGCGAAGGCCTTCATGCGCTGCTCCATCGCGGTTGACACCCAGACATCGGGTTCAACCGCAACCCCCGATCAATGACTGTCGGAGTACGGCAGCAAGGCCAGGAAGCGCGCGCGCTTCACCGCATCGGCCAGCTGACGCTGGTACTTGGCGCTGGTGCCGGTGATCCGGCTCGGGACGATCTTGCCGGACTCGCTGACATACTGCTTGAGCAGGTTCAGGTCCTTGTAGTCGATCTCTTTGACGCCATCGGCGGCGAAACGACAAAACTTACGGCGACGGAAAAAACGTGACATGGCAAATGACTCCAGTGCGTCAGGCTTTGGCTTCTGCGGCGGGTTCTTCTTTACGCGCCGGCGCAGCGGCCGGGGCTTCGTCCCTGTCGTCTTCCTTGGCCAACGGCGACGTCTCGGTGTCGGCCGCGTCGCGACGGATGATCAGGTTGCGCAGTACCGCGTCATTGAATCGGAATGCACTCTCGAGCTCGGCCAGCGCCTCGGCGCCACACTCGACGTTCATCAACACATAGTGTGCCTTGTGCACCTTGTTGATCGGGTAGGCCAGCTGGCGGCGCCCCCAGTCTTCCAGGCGATGGATGGTGCCGGCGCTGCCCTCGATGGTTGCGCGGTAGCGCTCCACCATGGCAGGCACCTGCTCGCTCTGGTCGGGGTGCACCAGAAACACGATTTCGTAGTGACGCATTGTTGCTCCTTACGGGTTAAGCAGCCTCCCGCTATCGCGGTGAGGCAAGGAGGGCCAACTCAAGGCTGGCCGGAAAGGCGCGGGAGTCTACGGAAAATCGCGATGGATTGCAAACGTTTACGCGGCGACCGGCGCGTCAGAACGGCACCGGCGACCGCCGCCGCTCAACGTGCCTGACGGCGCTGGCGAACGGACTCGTACAGGCAGACCCCGGTGGCCACCGAGACATTGAGGCTCTCGACCTGGCCCGCCATCGGCAGGCACACCAACTGATCGCAGGTCTCGCGCGTCAGGCGCCGCATCCCCTCGCCCTCGGCACCCATGACCAGCGCCAGCGGACCGGTCAGGTCGGCCTGGTACAGGTCCAGCGGGGCATCACCGGCAGTACCGACCACGAACACGCGATGGCTGTCCTGCAGGTAACGCAGCGTACGCACCAGATTGGTGACCTGAACAAAGGGGATGGTCTCGGCGGCACCGCTGGCGACCTTGCACACCACGGGCGTCAGGCCCCCGGCGCGATCACGCGGCGCAATCACCGCGTGTACGCCGGCACCGTCGGCGCTGCGCAGGCAGGCCCCGAGGTTATGCGGGTCGGTGACCCCGTCGAGCACCAACAGCAACGGTGGCACGTCGAGCGCCCCGAGCAGTGCGTCCAGCGCAGCCTCGCCCAGGCTGGTCGGCAGTTCGCCCTGCGCCACCACGCCCTGGTGATTGGCGCCCGCGGTCATGCGATCGAGTGTCACCTTGTCGCTCGCCTGCGGGCGCAGTCCTGCCGCGCGGGCCTCGTCCAGCAGCTCACGCAGGCGCCGGTCCCTGCGCGCAGCATCAAACCACAGGGTATCGACGCGCTGCGCGCCGTGCTTCAAGGCCGTGCGTACCGCGTGGATGCCAACGATCAGCTGCCCGGACATCGATCAGCCCTTGTTACGACGACGCTTCCGGCGTCCGCCACCGCCATCGGTGCGTGCGGAGGGCCCGGCTTCGGCCTTGCCGCCCTTGCCCGACGCCTTGCGCGGCCGGCGGTCACCCTTCCCCGCCCCGCCTCTGCCCTTGCCGGGACCTTCGATCTTTTCCGCCAGGATGAAGTCGATCTTGCGGTCGTCGATGCTGACCGCGGCGACCTTGACCCGCAGGGTGTCGCCGAGGCGATACACGCGGCCGGTCCGCTCACCGGTCAGACGATGGCCGATCGGATCGAAGTGGAAATAGTCGTAGTCCAGCGCGGTGATATGCACCAGCCCGGAGACATAGATACCGTCGAGCTCGACGAAGATTCCGAAGCTGTTGACCCCGGAGATGACCCCGTCGAAGGATTCGCCGACCTTGTCGAGCATGTACTCGCACTTGAGGGTATCAGCGGCATCACGGGTCGCATCGTCGGCACGTCGCTCGGTCGCGGAACAGTGCTCGCCCATCGCCGTCAGGTGCTGGTGGGTGTAGTCGAACGCCTCCAGCGCCTCACCGCTCAGCAGGTGCTTGATCGCACGATGGACCATCAGGTCAGGATAGCGGCGGATCGGCGAAGTGAAATGGGCATACGCCGGGAACGCAAGACCGAAGTGGCCGACGTTGTTGTCCGAGTACACCGCCTGCATCATCGAACGCAGCAGGACGACCTGGATGACGTGGAAATCCGGACGTACCTTGACGCGATCGAGCAGGTTCGCATAGTCCTTCGCGGTCGGGCTTTCGCCGCCTTCCAGACGCAGGCCCAGCTCGCCGAGGAACTCCGACAGGTCGGTGAGTTTTTGCGCGCTGGGCTTCTCATGGATACGGTAGAGCGCAGGCATCTTGTGGCGAAGCAGGTGGCGCGCCGCGGCGACGTTGGCCGCCAGCATGCACTCCTCGATGACCTTGTGCGCATCGTGACGCACCATCGGCTCGATCGCCGCCAGTTTGCCCTGATCATCGAAGCGGAAGCGCGTCTCTACGGTATCGAAATCGATGGCGCCACGCTCGGCGCGCGCCGTGTGCAGCAGCTGGTACAGGCCGTACAGGTCATGCAGGTGCGGCAGCACAGCGGCGTACTCGGCACACAACGCCGGGTCGCCATCGAGCAGCATCGCCCCGACCTTGTCGTAGGTCAGGCGAGCATGCGAATTCATCACGGCCTCGAAAAACCGTGAGCGGAACAGATTGCCTTCGGCGTCGAAATAAAGCTCGGCGGTCATGCACAGGCGATCGACGTGGGGATTGAGCGAACACAGCCCGTTGGACAGGATCTCGGGCAGCATCGGGATCACCCGATCGGGGAAGTACACCGAATTGCCACGTTTGTACGCCTCCTCGTCGAGCGCCGTGCCCGGGGTCACGTAGGACGATACATCGGCGATCGCCACCAGCAGGCGCCAGCCCTTCTTGGTGCGTTCGCAAAATACCGCATCGTCGAAGTCACGCGCGTCGGCGCCGTCGATCGTGACCAGTGGGGTCGCACGCAGATCGACCCGTCCCGACTTTGCCGCCTCCGGTACCTCGGGTCTGAGCGCCGCGATCTCCTGCTCCACCTCCGCCGGCCATTGCAGCGGGATGTCGTTGGCGCGAATCGCCACATCGGTCGCCATGCCGGGTGCGAGGTGGTCCCCGAGGATCTCGACCACCTCACCGAGCGCCTGGCGCCACTGCTGCGGATGATCGGTGATACGCACCACCACCATCTGGCCGTGTTTGGCCCCCATCAGCCGATCCGGCGTGACCAGCACCTGCTGCGGGATGCGTTTGTTGTCCGGCAACAGGAATGCCACCCCGGCATCTATCTGCAGGCGGCCGACGATGTTTTCGAAGGCACGCTCCAGTACCTCGACCACAGCGGCCTCACGGCGGCCGCGCCGGTCGATGCCGGCCACACGGGCGACAATGCGGTCGCCGTGCCACAGCACACGCATCTCGCGAGGGCTCAGGAACAGGTCGTCACCGCCCTCGTCCGGGTGCATGAAACCAAACCCGTCGGCATGCCCGATCACGCGCCCGTGGATCAGATCCTCGTGGTTGACCACGCAGTAGCCACCACGGCGGTTGCACACCACCTGGCCGTCGCGCGACATCGCATTCACGCGACGCGACAATGCATCGAGTTGTTGCGGGTCGGACAGCTCGAGCGCCGCCGCCAGATCGTCGAAGCGCAGCGGCGCGCCGTGCTCCTCCATCAGGCCGAGAATGAACTCCCGGCTGGGGATCGGGTTTTCGTATTTTTTCGCCTCGCGGGCCTGGTAGGGGTCACGGGCGCGGTCGGCGCTACGTGGTTTGCGTTTTGACACTGAAATAGGGTGCTCTGATAGAAGGAAACTCGGGCCATTGTAGCGTTGACAGGCCCATGGTGTCGCTGTAGAGTCCGCGCTTCCGTTTTGGGGACCACCCCAGCACACGGCCGAAGTGGCGGAATTGGTAGACGCGCATGGTTCAGGTCCATGTCGGGGAAACCCGGTGGAGGTTCAAGTCCTCTCTTCGGCACCATATTGAAAAGCCCGGCTCAGCAATGAGCCGGGCTTTTTCGTCTGCGCAGCGCCCCGGCCCGACCGGCCCCAACAAAAGACGGGCATAAAAAAACGGGCGACCGCGGGGAGAGCGGAGGCCCGTCAAGCGCCATCTTTGCGCCAGAGGAGAGCGGTGTGCTATCTGCCGTTCCTGGCCGAAATGAGCACGTTCACGGGTTATGTGGCGGCACGTTGCCGCCCGGGTTTAGCGATTGGTTCTTTAGATTCCCAGGGGCCGGGCGCCGGCAGACTGAATATCGGCAACGGGTGGTCCACAATTGCCAGTGAGAACCAGATGGCTCGCACACCCGGGAGCGCCAAGGACCCATGCCAGCAAGGCTCAGCGCACTGAAGGCCGACATCACCACACTGCGTGTCGACGCAGTGGTCAATGCTGCCAATACGGCGTTGCTCGGTGGTGGTGGCGTGGACGGTGCCATCCACCGTGCCGCGGGACCGCAACTGCTGCAGGCCTGCCGGCAACTGGGCGGCTGCGCGACCGGTGACGCCAAGCTCACCCCCGGCTTCGCGCTACCGGCGGCATACGTCATCCACACCGTCGGTCCGGTTTGGCACGGTGGCGACAAAGCCGAGCCGTTACTGCTGGCCTCGTGTTATCGCCGCTGTATGGAAGTGGCGATTGCGCATGGACTGGGCAGCGTCGCCTTCCCCGCGATCAGCACCGGTGTGTACGGCTTTCCGCCGGCGCTTGCGGCGCCGATTGCCGTCGAGACGGTGCGCGCCATGTCCGCCCTTCAGGACTGTGTCGAACTCATCGTGTTTTGCTGTTGGTCCGACCAGGACCTGTCCGTATACCAATCCATCCTGGAAAAGCCGCAGCCGCTGCACTCGCTGGCCTGACGCCGCCGGCGCCCCGCTTGGGCTGAGCGATCGGGATTCGGTATCATGCGATCGACGCTGAACTTCATTTTCCGAGGAGACAAGAGATGTCGAACGAAGGCTACCACGAGCCGATTGCAGAACTCTCCGACGAGACCCGCGACATGCATCGCGCCATCGTTTCGCTGATGGAGGAACTCGAAGCTGTCGACTGGTACAACCAGCGCGTCGATGCCTGCAAGGATCCCGAATTGAAGGCGATACTGGCGCACAACCGTGACGAGGAAAAAGAGCACGCCGCGATGGTCCTCGAATGGATCCGTCGCAAGGACCCTGTGTTCGACAAGGAACTCAAGGACTACCTGTTCACCGACAAGGCCATTGCGCACCACTGAGTGCCTGCAGTGGCGTGACGTCGCGCACCCCGATTCACAGCGCGGGCAACCTGACGGTCGATGTACTACTTCGCGTACGGATCGAATATGTCCTGCCGACGGCTGCAGCAGCGCGTCCCGTCGGCGCGCGTGGTCGCAACCGGCATCCTGCATGGCCATCGCCTGGCCTTTCACAAGTCCGGCCGTGACGGTTCTGCGAAGTGCGACGCCGCACAGAGCCGACAGGCCGAGGACTGCGTGTTCGGCGTTGTCTACCAGATCGACCCCTCGCACAAGTCGCGCCTGGATGCAGCGGAAGGTCTCGGCAACGGTTATGAAGAAAAAACCATCACCGTTTACCGTGCAGGCGCCGCTGCATTGACCGCTTTCACCTATTGCGCGACTCACATCGACCCGTGCCTGAAACCCTTCGCCTGGTATCACGAACACGTCCTGCGCGGTGCAAATGAACACGGCCTGCCGGCCGCGTATGTCGCAGCAATTGTCGCGGTCAAGTCAATCGAAGACCCGGACCCGCAGCGACAGTCCCGCGAACTTGCCATCTACGCCTGACCGCGACCAAACAACCGTGCGGAGCACGCCTTCATGAACAAGAGAACGCTCGGCATTCTGGCCGCCCTCCTGGCCGCCCTGGTCGCCTACCTCAACGAACAGGGGCTGGTCCCGCTCGACCGCTCAACCCATGTAACGAACGGCGCACCGGCAGCGGATATCGCCCGAGGCAACCAGGCTATCGGCGATGCCTACCGCGCACAGCGCAGTGATGTGCAGGTGACGGGTGAAGGCATCGTCAAGCGCATGCTCAGCGACGATCTCGACGGCAGTCGGCACCAACGATTCCTGCTGCAGCTCGACAACAGGCAGACCGTGCTGATCGCGCACAACATCGACCTGGCACCGCGCATCGACAATCTGCAGAACGGCGACACCGTGGGATTCTTCGGCGAATACGAATGGAACAATCAGGGCGGCGTGGTGCACTGGACACACCACGATCCCGGCGCAAGGCACGTCGATGGCTGGCTGAAACACAAGGGACGGATTTACCAGTGACCCGCTGCCGTGCGTCACCCGTATCGGCACACCGTCAACACCAGCTCGGCTCGCCTTCCATTTGAGGTTTCGACAACAGCTCGCGCACATTGGACTCAATGATGCGGTAACCGACATTGCCGTACAGCAGCTGCCGACCTTCGTTGAATACATAGGTCGGGCTGCCCTGGACGGCATAGCCCTTCGCCAGTTGCTCGTCGTGATACAGCGCCGAATAGGCCTGGCCACTGTCGATCCTGGCAGTCACGGCATCACGTCCGACCAGGTCGCCATCGAGCAGGGCCAACAATACCTCAAGCTGCGAGATGTCCTGCGCCTGTTCGAAAAAAGCGGCACGCGTCTTGTCGATCAACTGCGCGAAACGACGATGCAGCTCGCCGCCAGCCTCGTCCGCCTGCCCGTCGCCGAGCACGCATAACTCCACCGCTTTCAGAAACACATGCGCCGTTATGCAGGTCACAGGACGACACTCCGTCCATGCCCGCGGGCTCAGTCGGGTATGCGGCCACTGCCCGCAGACCTCCTGCATGTGGCCACCGAACCCGGCGAAGCCACCCTGCTCCTTCCAACCCTCGCCGATCCTCGCCCGGGTATCGGCGAACAGCGGGATGAAACGGTGCCTGACCCGGATATCGTCGCCGAAGTTCCGCATCAGCTCGTCCAGTCTGACCTGTCCACCGTAGGCCCATACACAAAGGATGTCCGAGAAATAATCGATAGAGATCACGCATCATCACCTGGTTATCAGGAAAAACCGCAGCGCCGGTGCCATGGCTAGCGGGCGGCTGCACGAATGCCCTCGGGCACTGTGGTCGACGGTGCGACCGGATCCGCTGCCGACCCGAACTCCGGCAGTCGCTTGCTGGAGATCTCGACATAGGCTCGATAGCGCTCACGGATGTCGCGCACATAGGCCACCGGCTCGGTTCCACGCACATAACCATGGCGTGCCTTGCCAGCATATTGCTTCTTCGACAGCAGCAGCATCGCCTTTTCCGAGTTGTCGAACCAGCGATCACCGTCCATGCCCTGCTGCCGCGCCAGACGCCGCGCATCTTCCACATGGCCGTGCCCGGCGTTGTAGGCCGCAAGGGTGAACCACATCCGCTCATTGAACGGCAGTTCCGGATCGAATCGGTTGCGCACCCAATCCAGGTACTTGATCCCGGCATGAATACCGACTTCGGGTTCCTGTACCTTTGCGAAACCCATGAACTTGGCGGTACGTGGCATCACCTGCAGCAGCCCACTGGCTCCAGCGAACGACCTGGCCTGTGGATCGAAACGGCTTTCCTGGTACATCTGCGCGGTGATCAGTCGCCAGTCGAAGCCATACTGCTCCGCATATTTCCGCGTGATGTCGTCAAAAGGCGACAGCCCGTTGCTCGTGGCACCGCCGGGCCGACCGTCCGCGAGATCCCGGACATTGCTCGGGTTGCCGAAATACTTCTTGTACAGGATGTTGTAGACGAGGCCTTTATACTCTTTCTTGATGAACCGATTGAGCGCTGCCAGCAGCTTGCCGTTCTGCTTTCTCACCGCCACCGCATGGGAACGGTCGTCGCTGAGTTGCAGACCGGACCTGACTGGCAACCCGCGCGCCAGTTCGATATCCAGCAGATGGCCATCTGCCACCGTGGCATCAAGTTCGCCACTTGCCACCTGCGCGATCAACTCTTCGGTCTCCATGACTTCGGGCGCCGCCTGCAACGTGAAACGGATGCCCCGTGCCTGCAACTCGACCAGATCTTTCCAGTAGGGACTGGAACGCCGCACGCTGACCGTGCGGCCTTCAAGGTCGCGGGCACAGGAGACCGAATCATCGCCCGCGTGCACTACAAGGTGACGCGGGGCGTGATGATAAGACTGTGAGAAAGCCAGACCGCGCTCCGCCGCTTCATCAGTCGGTTCGAGGAAACCGGCCGCCACGTCGGCGCGCCCTTCGACCAGCCAATCCAGCAGCTGTTCGTGCGTATCCGGCACGATCACCTCGAGGCGTAACTTGTTGGCATCGGCGAAGGCCTTCGCCAACTCGTACTCAAAGCCGTGCAGTTCGCCTTTGTAGAGGAAATACGACGCCGCATTGTTGCGCAGCAGCACCCTGAGGACCTTGCGCTTCTTGATTCCCTCCCAGCCGTCCTTGTAACGCGCGCGTTCGTTTTCCGCGAGAAACTCCAGATGCAGGAATTTGTTCAACGCCGCGCGTAGTTTGTGTGCGTCTGGGCGTATCCCCCAGGCGATGTCGTGGGTGCCGGGCAGGTCGAAGGCGACCTGGATGTCATCGCGGTAGCTGAGATACATGCTCGCGACGTTGCTGTCACGCACGGTTGCGTCCACCTCTCCGCTGGCGACCACATCGAGTTCCTCTTCGTCCGACATCCCGTCCGGCCGTTCCACCAGCGTGATGCCGGGGAACTGCTTGCGCAACGACCCCAGGTGCTCCCAGAACGAAGAGCTGCGGTCGACCATGACGCGCTGCCCCGACAGGTCGGCGGTACCTTGCAGGTCTATGCGCGCCCTGGCGACCACCACCTGCTGCCGCACCGTGGTCAGCGGGACGGAGAATGCGATCTTCCTGCGCCGGCCCTCGGTGACGCCAAGATTCGCCGCGATCACGTCGCCACGACCCTCGAGCAGCGCCGGGATCATGTCCGCAAAGCGTTCCACCGGGACCAGCACGGGTTCCAGGCCCTGGCTGTGTGCAAAACTCTCCGCGGCCTCGTGCTGCGCCTCGACGGGCCAGCCTGCCCGCGGCAGGTAAAACGCACCACCGATGTTGGCGGGGATCAGGATTCGCAAGCGGCCACGCCGCTTGAGTTGCGCAAGATCGCCGACGAAGCGATCGGCCGACACTGCATCACCGGGGGCATCATCGCTGGCCGCCTGTGGCGCCGGCGCAACCGGCGGGTCCGATGACTCCGGGTCAACGGCGTCGACCGTCGATGCCGCGGCGGACCTGGACTGCGGTGGTTGTTCCCTGTCACACGCCAACAGCAGGGAGGCAGTGATCAACAGCAGCCCAACGGTGGTGGTGGAATGGACAAGGCGCAATTGTTTATCGATCTTTCAGCGAGCACGGATTCGATCGAGTATAGCGGCTGCGACGATCACGCCGACAAAGCAAAAGGCACACGCATTTCTATGATTAAATTACGATCTTCTGATCTGTTGTGATGTCATCCCGAAACAGCTGGCGTCTTGAAGCCGAGGGATCCTGCCCGGCCCCGGGTGCCGCACCGCACCGGAAGTCATCACCCAACACAGGCGTCCGGTAGCACGATGATTCAATGGCTGCACATGACAGGGATACGTCTCGGCATCGCAATGCCGCTGCTGACCCTGTTCGTCCTCGGTGTCGCCGGCCCGCTGGGGGTCCTGTTGTTTGGCAACCTGCCTACCGACCCGGCTGGCATCAGCGAGTTGCGCCATATGGCCGGTGACGCCTCGCTGCAGTCGTCTGCCGTGCGGACCCTGGGCGTGGCCCTGCTGGCGTGCACGACAGCAAGCCTGGTCGCGATACCGGCGGCCTTTGTCGCGGTGCGCGCACGACCGTGGGTAAGGCACCTGGTCCAGCTATTTGGTGTGCTGCCGCTGGCCATGCCCCCCTTCGTCAGCGCCGGGCTGCTGTTGCATGGCGTCGACGTGTTCAATCAGAGCGCGTTGGCACACACGACCGGCTCACTGCGGGTGCAAGGCAGTGACTTCGCGCTGGCCATGTTGCTGGCGCTGCATTACTTCCCATTGATCCTGTTCAGCGTGATCCACGGCCTGCAACGGATCGATCGCTCGCTGGAGGAAAGTGCTCGCAACCTGGGTGCCGGCCGCCTCCAGGTGCACTGGCGCATCCTCTGGCCGTTGACCGGCCCGGCCTACGCATTCGCTGCCGGCCTGATGATGCTGCGGATCCTCGAAGACGTCGGTACACCGTTGATACTCGGCGTCGACGGGATGCTGGCGCCGCTGGTGTTGCAGTGGCTGGGTAGCGGCGGCCCGGCCGACCCGCTGTTCGGTCTCGGCGCCGCGCTCCTGCTGGTCTTGTCCCTGACCGTGGCCGCCCTCGCATGGAATGCCCTGCTTGCACCACTACCTTCGCCAGGCGGCACCTTTGCGCCCCGTCCGCCACCCCGCCACTCGGAAGCGAGCGGTTGGTTGCTGATTACCCTCGTCGGTGCATTGGCCGTTGCACCTTTTCTTTGGCTGGTCATCGCAGCGATTGGCAGCGAATGGCGCGGTGACCTGTTGCCCGCTGTCGTCAGCGTCAACGCACTGCAGACGGTGGCGCAGGACTGGTTGCCGATGCTGGCGACGACGCTGCGCTACGCCGCTGGTGTTGCGGTGTTCGTCCTGCTCGTCGGGACCAGCGCCGCGGTGGTATCGGCGAGAGCCGATGTGCTGGGCAGATCGACTCGCTTTACCGTCGCAGCGCTGTTTGCGGTGCCTGGAGTGGTGCTGGCTGGCGCCTGTCTGTACACCGCAGGCATGTTGGGAATACCCGTTCCGCTGCCCGCCGGTATCGGGTGGCTGACACTGGCGCTGGTGGTTGGCCTCAAACAGGTGCCTTTGGCACACCGGCTGCTGCAGTATCGTCTGCAGATCCATGCCGTACTGCCGGCCGATGCGGCGCGTAGTCTCGGCGTCAGGCGTCCGGGTATCCGCCGACGCTTCGGTCTGGCCGCACTGTCCGCCACCCTCGGGGCGGTATTCGTGCTCGCAGGTGGCGCTGCCGTGGCGGAGCTCTCGGTCGCGCTGGCACTGATGGGCAACACGGATGCGCCCGTCGCACTGGCTGTCTTTCACGCGCTTGGCACACCCTCCGAGGTACTGCATGGGCTGGCTGCAGGGATGATTCTTACTGTCGCCCTGGCGCTCGGCCTGCTGCTGGTCCTGGCACTGACCAACCTGGGCCGCGTACGTGCACCCCGGGAGGCCGATTGATGAGGAAAGCGATATGAGCTTGGCAGAACCATGCAGCCTCGACCTCCACGAGGTCGACGTCACCCTCGACGAACGCGAGGTCCTGCGCAAGATCAGCCTCAACGCACTGCCCGGTGAGCTGCTGGCGGTGCTCGGTGGCGCCCGGTCGGGCAAGAGCGCACTGCTGCGAACGATCGCCGGGCTGGATGCGGCGGCTGCCGGTGAAATCTGGATCGATAATTCAGAGGTCACCGGGATACCGTCCGAGCGGCGACCGGTGGCGATACTGCTGCAGTCGTACCCGCTGTGGCCGCACATGACGGTCGCGGCGAATATCGCCTTTGCACTGCGGCGGCTGCGTCTGTCCAGGGCGCAGGTGCGTGAACGCGTGCAGCACGAACTCGACCTCGTGGGTCTGCGGGACTTCTCACGACACAGGCCGTGGCAGCTGTCAGCGAGCCAACAACAGCGTGTGGCACTGGCACGCACGATAGCCACCGGTGCGCGACTCATCCTGCTGGACGAACCGTTCAGCATGCAGGATGCGCGGCTGCGCGGTCGGCTGTTGCGCCTGTTGAAGAACCGGCTGCAGCAAAGTGGTACGACCACCCTGTTCACTACCCAGGACCACCAGGAGGCGCTGCGATTCGCCGATCGGATCGCACTTGTGGATCACGGCGAGCTACAGCAGATCGGGACTCCGGCGGACCTCCTTGACGAGCCACGCAACCGCTGCGTCGCCGATTACATGGGTGACAGCAACCTGCTCGATGGTGAGATCGAATACGCAGGCGAACAGCCGCTTTTTCACACCACCAGCGGCATCGTCTTCCCACTGTTCGACCGTGCGGTCAGACGCTCGCGCACCGGCACTGCGATGTTTCGCCCACGCGATCTGCACCTCATGGGTGATGAAGACGGCCTGTTTGCAGACCTGATCCGCTTCAGCGGGCGGATCGGGCAGATCGAGTTCCTCGGCGATACCCTGCGTTACGGCATCGACCTCGACGAAACGACGGTGTGGATGGACCTGTCGCGGCAGACCTCCATGCCGCTTCACATCGGTGACCAGGTGACGGTGGGCCTGGAACCGGCGCGGATCCGCATTCTGGAAGACTGAAGCATAAAGCGTTCGGCGGCACGCAAGACCAGCCTCTGGCCGTTCGGCCGGCGATGGGATCGACCAGAACGCTCGGCTCCCACAATACCGGGCGCTACACTGATCACCCGCGACCGACCGAAGAGACCCCCTGCATTGTGACCTGGACACTCGCTGACCTCGATGAGGGAACCACGCTGCTGACGGTCAACAACCGCCTGGCCACTGAGTTGCGGGCGCGTTACGACAGCATGCAGCTGGCCGTCGGGCGGAAGGCCTGGCCGAGTGCCGACATCCTGCCATGGCACGCCTGGCTGACCCGGCAGTATCAACAGCTGCTGGACACCGGCCACACCTGTCTCGACCTGCTCAATCCGGCGCAGGAACGTCTCGTGTGGCGGGAGGTAATCGAGCGAAGCGGCGAAACGGGTGCGCTGCTGCGCCCGGCGGCCGCAGCCGAGAGTGCACAGACCGCACACCGGCTGTGCAGCGACTGGCAGCTGGACGAACACCCACTTGAGGCCCTTGGCGGCGGCGAGACGCGGACATTCCTTAAATGGCGTCGCGCATTCGAGGCCGAACTGGCGCAACGCCAGCTGCTCAGCACGGCAGGCCTGACATCGCTGATCGCCGAGGCGTATGCGAACGACGCGCTGACGCCGCCGCGCAGCCTGGTGCACAGCGGCTTCGATGCCCTGTCACCTGCGCAACACGGGTTGTTCGAACGCCTGCAGCACAAGGGCTGCAAGGTATGCGCACACGACAACTGCGGTGCAGCGGCGGAACAGATACGCGTCGAGGCGACTGACGCCGACGATGAGATCCGCCTGGCCGCCACCTGGGCACGTGAGCAGCTGGCCACTCGGGAACAGCCGCGGATCGCCATCGTCTCGACGCAGTTGGCCCAGCAGCGGCGCGATCTCGAACGCGTGTTCACAGAGATCCTGACCCCTGCCGCCTACCTGGCGCCTGACAGCGTGCAGAACTGTTTCAACATCTCGCTCGGCGAGCCGTTATCGGATCGCCCCCTGGTTGCGCATGCATTGCTGGCACTGGACCTGCTGTGTGGCGAACAGCCGCTGAACCTCGTCGGGCAGTTGCTGCGCAGCCCGTTTATCGGCAGTCACCAGGCCGAGTGGGAAGGCCGCGCCCTGCTCGATGCGATGCTGCGCAGGGAGGGCATGCCGCGTATCGACCTGCACCGCCTGCGACACCGCCTCAACCACCTCGATCGTGACGACCCGCGCCATTGTCCGGACCTCGCCGCACGCCTCGAGGCGCTCACGCAGCGCCGGGACAAGCTGCCAGGCACCGACTCGCCGAGCCATTGGGCGCAACACCTTCGGCAGCTGCTGAACCTGTTGGGCTGGCCCGGGGAGCAGACCCTGAACAGTGACGAGTTCCAGCAGGTCGAACGCCTGCATCGGCTGTTCAGCGAGCTCGCCACGCTCGGCAAGGTACGACCGCGCATGCGTCTGGGCGAGGCCGTCAGCCAATTGCGCGCCCTGGCCCGCGACACGGTGTTCCAGGCACAGTCCGCGGTCACACCGGTACAGGTCCTCGGCCCGCTGGAGGCCGCAGGCATGGCGTTCGATGCCGTCTGGCTGCTCGGCATGCACGACCAGAACTGGCCACCTGCACCGCGTCCGGATCCGCTGCTGCCCACGCAACTGCAACGAGACCTCGGTATGCCGCACGCGTCGGCGGCACGTGAGCTCGAATTCGCCCACACCCTGCTCGACCGTCTGCTGCATGACACCCGGATGATCATCGCCAGCCATGCGCTCAGCGATGGTGACCGTGTCCTGCGCATCAGCCCGCTGGTACGCGACTGGCCTTCTGTCCCACGGTCGGCAATCGCACCGCCGGATCCGGCGGGACTGCATGCGGCCTGCACCGCTGTCGATCGGCGCGAGGCGCTGCCGCCGGCCCAGGCGAGTCGGGCACCGGCCGAGGTCCGTGGCGGCGCCTCACTGCTGGGCGCGCAGGCCAACTGCCCTTTCCGCGCGGTGGCACAGTATCGCCTCGGCGCCACGCCGCTCGACGAACCCAGCCATGCCGCCGATGGGGCATTGCTGGGTCGATTGATCCACGAACTGCTGCAGCGGGTGTGGCAGGTGTTGCACGCCTCGCATTCGCTCGCGGCGCTCGATGAGTCCGGTCTGCAGGCCCTGGTCGCACCACTCGCCGCAGCGACGCTCGAGGATATCGGACGGCGCCGTCCTGATCTGTTCACGCCGCGTTTTCGCAGTATCGAGGCCCTACGCCTGACACGCCTGGTGATCGACTGGCTGAACGTCGAACGCGCACGCGCCCAGGGGTTCGAGGTGGTCGCGCTGGAGCAGGATCAGGTTTTCGAAATCGCGGGGCTGCGGCTGTCGATGCGCATCGACCGCGTGGACCGGCTGGGCGACGGCAGTCTCGCGATCATCGACTACAAGACCGGCCGCAAGGTCAGCAATGCCGGCTGGTTCGACGAGCGCCTGACCGAACCGCAGTTGCCGCTGTACTGCGTGCAGGGCGGCAACGACGTCAGCGCAGTGCTGCTGGCGCGTGTCAGGCGGGATGACAAGGGCTGCGGCTTCGTCGGACTGAGCCGCGAACCCGGGGCCGCGCCAGGCCTGACCACACCCGAACAGGCCGAAGACGGCACCGACTGGACCACGCTGCTGACCCGATGGCAGCACGCACTGAACAGCCTCGCGTGCGAGATCGCCGACGGCCGCGCAGACCCTACGCCATCACCGCAGGCCTGCGAATTCTGCCCGCTGGGAGCCTTGTGCCGGGTGCGCGATATGCTGCTGGAGGACAACGGTGACTGAGCAAACGATTGCCGATGCCGCCGAGCGCGAACGCGCCCTTGACGTCAGCCGGTCTTTCATCGTCCAGGCGCCGGCCGGTTCGGGCAAGACCGAACTGCTGACGCAGCGCTTTCTGTGCCTGCTGGCTGAGGTACGGCATCCGGAAGAGATCTATGCCATCACCTTCACCCGCAAGGCCGCGGCGGAGATGCGCAACCGCATCCTGGCCGCGCTCGACGCTGCTGGCGATGAGCAACCCACACAACCGCACCGCCGCCGCACCTGGCAGCTGGCGCGCGCCGCCCTGGCGCAGGATGCCCGCCAGGGCTGGCAGATCGCCAGCAATCCGAACCGGCTGCGTGTCCAGACATTCGACAGCCTGAGCCACGCGCTGGCGCGGCAGATGCCGCTGCTGTCCGCACTGGGTGCTGCCCCCGGCACCAGCGAGCAACCGGCAAACTACTACCGCGAGGCGGCGCGCGCCACGCTGCGCATGCTCGATGACGACACACTGGGGCCGCACGTCGAACGCCTGCTGGTCCACCTCGACAACCGCCAGGGTCAACTCGAAGACCTGCTGTGCGGCATGCTGGCACGACGCGAACAGTGGCTGGGACATACCCTCGCTGCCCCGCAGCGCAGTGACATCGAGGAGGCACTCGATGACGCCGTGACCTCGCACCTGCGGCAGTTGCACGACGCCTGCGGACCGGGCCTGCTGCAGCAGTTGTGCGACATCGCACACCATGCGGCGGACCGGCTGGATCCCACTCGAGCGGGCACACCCGAACCCGATTCACTCGGTGCCTGGCGCGAGTATGCCGCAGTACCCGGCACACAGTGGTCTGCGCTGCCGCAGTGGCTCGGCCTGGCCGAACTGGTGCTGACCCGCGGCAACACGCCCCGCAAGCAGTGGAATGCCGACATCGGCTTTCCGGCGCCGAGCGAGGCAGGTATCGGGGCTGCCACGAAGGCGCAACGCCAACAGGACAAGGCGTCGATCAGGGAGCTGTGTGAACAGCTGTATGCCGATGAAGACGCAGTCGCCTTGTGGGCGGGGTTGCGCGTGCTGCCGCAAAGCGGTCTGGACGCGCAGCAACAGGCGGTACTGAACAGCCTGTTTGCGGTGCTGCTGCACGCGGCAACGGAGTTGCAACTGGTATTCGCAGACAATGGCGAAGTGGATTTCGCCGAGATCCAGATGCGCGCACGCCGCGCCCTGGGCAGCCCGGACGAACCAACAGACCTGGCACTGAGTCTCGACTACCGGCTGCAACACCTGCTGGTCGACGAGTTCCAGGACACCTCCAGCAGCCAGTACGAGTTGCTTGCCACCCTGACCGCCGGCTGGCAGCAGGGCGATGGCCGCACGCTGTTCGCGGTCGGCGACCCGATGCAGTCGATCTACCGCTTTCGCGAGGCCGAGGTCGGCCTCTACCTGAGCGCCCGCGAACATGGCATCGGTCAGCTCAGACTCACAGCGCTGCGGCTGCAGGTGAACTTCCGTTCGACCGGTGCGATCGTCGACTGGGTCAACGCGGCGTTTCCGGTGATCCTTCCGCACAGTGAGGATCCGGGACGCGGCGCCGTGCCGTACTCGGCCGCCATCGCGCTGGACGTGCATAAAGACCCGCTGGCGGTGCAGGTACACCCCTTCGCTGCCAGTGACACCCGGGCGGAAGCAGCTCACGTGCTCGAACTGGTGAGGGCCGCGCTGCGCGAAACCGCAGATGGTCAGGTGGCCGTGCTGGCCCGCGCCCGCAGCCACCTGCACGCGATCGCGCTGGCGCTCAAGGAGGCGGGGATCGCGTTCCAGGCGGTCGACGTCGACCCGCTGGCACTGCAGCCGGTGGTGCGCGACCTGTACCACCTGACCCGGGCACTGCTGCATCCGGCCGACCGTCTCGCGTGGATGGTGGTGCTGCGCGCTCCCTGGCTCGGGCTCGGGCTGCCCGACCTGCTGACAATCGCCGAGGCATCACCCCGCTGCATTCCGGCCCGGCTGCGCGACCCCGCGGTGCAGGCGGCACTGAGTACCGACGGGCGCGCCCGGGTCGAGCGCCTGCTGCAGATCCTCGACCGCCAGTTGCCGGCACGCGGCCGGCGGCCTCTGCGCCAATGGGTCGAGGGGATCTGGCTGCGTCTTGGTGGCCTGGCAGTGGCCACGACTGTGGCGCTGCCCGACGCCCAGGCCTACCTGCGGCTGCTCGATCTCCACGAACAGGCCGGCGGGCTGTTCGACTTTGCGGAGCTGGAGGCGGCGCTGGCGCGCCTGTACGCAACCCCGGACAGCCACGCCGACGGACGCGTCCAGCTGATGACCATGCACAAGGCCAAGGGACTCGAATTCGATACCGTGATCCTGCCCGGCCTCGGCCGCCGCCCGCGCGGCAGCATTGCCGAGCTGCTGTACTGGCTGGAGCGCACCGGCGCTGACGGTCGCACCCGGCTGTTGATGGCACCGATCCGCGCCTCCGAGCAGGCCGCCGATCCGATCTCCGGCTACCTGCGTGAACTCGACCGGGACAAGGGCCGCCTCGAGACCTCGCGCCTGCTCTACGTCGCGGCCACACGCGCCAAGCGACGCCTGCACCTGCTCGGGCACATCACGTTCAACAGCAAGGGAGACGCCGGCAAGCCGGTCGCCGATTCCCTGCTGGAGAAACTCTGGCCGGTGATCGGGGACGCTTTCACGCCGCTGCAGGCGCCACCGGCGACAAGGGCCGATCTCCCGGCCGTCAACGCAGCGGCTTTGTGGCGCCTGCCGGCAGACTGGCGACCGGCGGGCGCCACACTGTCCTCCGTGACGACCGCCCCACCCGACACCGGGGCAGTGCTGGCCGACGTCGATTTCGACTGGGCCGGTGACACCGCAAGACACGTCGGCACCCTGGTCCACCGGCACCTCGAACAGATTGCCACGCAGGGCCCCGAACACTGGACACCGGAGCGGATCGCCGGTCTGCAAAAAGGGGTCAGGCTGGGCCTGCGCAACCTGGGCGTCGACGCCGACGAGGTGGAGCAAGCGGTGACCAGGACACTGCGCGCCCTGCAACAGACGCTTGCCCATGAAACCGGACGCTGGATACTCGATGCACACAAGGATGCGCGCTGCGAATGGCCACTCACGTTCGCCGAACAGACAGCCCGCCACTATGTGATCGACCGCAGCTTTGTCGATCCAAAGGGAGTGCGCTGGATCATCGACTACAAGACCGGTGAACACCTCGACGGCGACCGAGATGCCTTCCTCGACAGCGAACAGGAACGTTACCGCGCGCAGCTCGAGAACTATGGACGTATCGTGCGTGCTCTCGAAGACCGCCCGATCCGCCTCGCCCTGTACTTTCCGCTGTTCCCGGACTGGCGGGTCTGGGACTATGCCGGCTGATCAGGTGATGGTGAAACAACGGACCGGCCGGACGACATGGCACTGAACGATGAATACCAACGCATCGGGACACTGCTCGCCAGGCGGCTCGGTGGTCCGGCGATCGGCGGTCTGTACCTGCCCGCGCCGGTGGCCGATGAGACCTTTCGCGACGAGTTCGGCTTCGTGTTCCTCGACGATGGCAGCGTCGGTCCCTTCTACGTCAGCCTGGGCGAACTGCTGAGGCAACTGTGGCAACGCCACCCGCACCCGGCAGATTATTGCGGTGACGTCGCCTCGCTGCTGCAGGGCTTTGCACACGGCGATCCGGCAGGTCGCGCGCTCGCCGTTGGTACCTATAACGCGCTGAGCGCCAGCCTGTATCGGCGCGCCGGCTTCGAGCCACCCGAACGCGACCGCAAGGCCGGCCTGGGCGACACGGCGCCGGGTGACCTGATCGGCATGGTCGGCTATTTCTCGCCGCTGGTGGAGCGCCTGATCGCCAGCGGCTGCAATGTGCTGGTACTGGAAAAATCGCCGCAGCGCGTCACCCCGCACGCCGCGGTCAGTGCCACCGCGGACCCGCGTGATCTGCGTGCCTGCCGGCAGGTGCTGTGCACCGCGTCGACGCTGATCAACGACACGCTCGACGGGTTGCTTGACACGCTGGCGGGAAACACACCGGTTACCCTGATCGGCCCAAGCGGCAGCGGCCTGCCGGACCCGTTGTTTGCCCGCGGCGTGACCGCGGTCGGCGGCGTCGGCTTCGCCAGCCGTGAGCAGCTGGTGGCGCAACTGGCGCAGGCAGTACCCTGGGGCAGCGCCGGGCGCAAATACCAGCTCGACGCCGTCGACTATCCCGGGCTGAACGCGCTGCTCGACCGGCTACCGAACGGTCGTGCGGACACCGACCAGACGTAACGCGACCAGCACGGCATCCACCTGCTCCCACCCGAGGGTCACGCGTTGTGCGCCATTGATCAGGTGATGGCAATCGAGGTGCAGCTGCTCGAACACCGGGTCAAGGCACTGAGCGGCCAGCGTCGCCCGGATGGTCCGCGGCACCAGCTCCTGCACTGTGCCGACGAAATACAGCTGTGAGGTGCCACCGTCGTAGAACACGCGGCGCGCATCGAGATTGAAGAAGATTTCGTTGGCGTTGACGACCGGCGCGATCGCGCGGTCCTGCTTTGTGCAGGCGGCTATCGTGGATGCACTGACCGGGCCTGTGCCACCGGGCATGAGGACTCCCCCTTCTCTGACGGCGGGCGGGGCAAGCCGGGGTGCGACCTTCTGTGCACCTGCTGGTCCCGATGCGCCAAGCATACCCTGGAAGACCCGGGTACGCCTCCGGCCCGTCGGGCGGCTCAGGCCGCGCCGCAGTGTCTGTCCTTCAAGATCGACGGCACGCTCCAGCCGCGGCGCTGCAACGCCGTCGCCAGTCGACGCGCCAGCAGCGCCACCATCGGGCAAAGGTGGGCAACGATGCGCTGCGAGACCTTACGCGTGATCGAGTTCGGCCCCATGTAGAGATCGAACGCGATGCTCATCGCCATGCCGCCCAGGATGCCGAGTGGCATCGCCTCGGTCAGCCCGCCGAGCAGCCCGCCATAGGCCAGGGGAACAAACCGGACCAGCGCACGCGACGTCGCCTCAGCGGAATCCTCGGACAACTCGTGGCTGTACTCGACGTATTGATCGTGGTGTGTCTTATCGTCGGGCGCTGGGAAATCGACGATCTCCAGCGTCTCGAAGTCCGGGATGTCCTTATCGATTTTCGTCTCTGTTGACATAGTCTTGCACCTCTATCCCGGGTTACCGGCAGACCGTGAGCGGGTGTCGATTGACGTCCGTTGAACGTTCTGTTCGGCGAATTGTTGCAATGCAATATAGGCCCTGCAATGACATTAATCAAGTATTTGGCATATTACTAATATATATCCCAAGGCCTTGAGAAGCGCACGCTTTCATTGGGGCTGGACATTGCGGCGCACGCGCCGGCTCCGATCTGCACACGGTGGTAACATCGCCCGATGCCGCACGTCATCGTCGACCCCGAATCCACTTCCCTGCAGGAGCGCTTCGCGCTGATCAAGACGCCACGCAAATCACGTAAGCGTTACCCCGAAGGCTGCGTCGAGATCGTCGAATCGCCTGACGCCGCGCGCGCGGCCGCCGACAGCAGCAGGAACCTGCATCCCGCGGTGGTCTACGGCCCGTCAGTCTCTTCGGAGAGCCAGCGCATCTATTACCTGGTGCGCTGGCTGTAAGGGCATACCCGGCGTTTCCCGCCACCTCTTGAAATAGCAGTGATCGCCCCTAAATCGGGGGTACGGGCGCCGCACGGGCCCGTCGATCCGGCGGTTCGAATGAACGCCACTCAAACCTTGTTGCTTATTTCAGAGGACAACACCATGACTGCATTTGATTTCACCCCCCTGTTCCGCACTGCCATCGGTTTCGACCGCCTGGCACAGGCACTCGAATCGGCCAATCGGGCCGACGCCGGTGGCTACCCCCCGTACAACATCGAGCTGACGGGCGAGGACAAGTACCGGATCACCATGGCGGTGGCCGGCTTCAGTGCCGATGAGATCGAGATCGAGGCCAAGGAGAACCTGCTCAGCGTCAGCGGCCGCAAAGGTGCCGACGTTGCCGACCGCCGGTTCCTCCACCAGGGAATCGCCAAGCGCAATTTCGATCGCGCCTACCAGCTGGCAGACTACGTGCGCGTCAGTGGCGCCGACATCAAGGATGGCCTGCTGCACATCGACCTGGTGCGTGAGGTCCCTGAATCGATGAAACCGCGACGTATCGAGATCCGTGGCGGCGACGAGCGGCTGATTGCAGGCAGCGACGAGCCGCAGGAGGCGGCCGCCTGATCAAGCCATGACCCAATCGCCCCGGCAGCCCACCTGCCGGGGCGCTCCACCGGGATGTCAGCATGACCCTGCACAATGCCCGTTTTTTGCTGTTCGCCTGCCTGCTGCTGGCCGTACTGCCCGCCCGTGCAGCACTGCCGGTCCAGGTCGACGACACACCGCTGCCCAGTCTTGCGCCGATGCTGGAGAAGATCACACCGGCGGTGGTGAACATCTCGACCGTGAGCCTGGTGCGCACCGAGAACCACCCGCTGTTGCGCGACCCGGTATTTCGCTGGTTTTTCGAGCTCCCGCGCGACGCGCAGCGCAAACGCAGTCAGAGCCTGGGGTCGGGCGTGATCGTGGACGCCAAGCTCGGACACGTGCTGACCAACCACCACGTAATCGAGCAGGCTGACGAGATCCGCGTGACCACCAACGATGGTCGCGAACTGAAGGCCGAACTGCTCGGCGCCGACCCGGAGATCGACATCGCACTGCTGCAGATCCCGGCCGACAACCTCAAGGAAATCCCCCTGGCCGACTCCCGGCAGCTGCGTGTCGGCGACTTCGTGGTGGCCATCGGCAACCCGTTCGGGCTCAGCCAGACCGTGACCTCAGGGATCGTCAGCGCGCTCGGGCGCAGCGGCCTGGGGATCGAGGGCTATGAAAACTTCATCCAGACCGACGCCTCGATCAACCCGGGCAACTCGGGTGGCCCACTGGTCAACCTGCGGGGCGAACTGGTCGGGATCAACACCGCCATCCTGGCGCCCAACGGTGGCAATGTAGGAATCGGTTTCGCCATCCCGATCAACATGGCCGAGGCGATCAGACGCCAGATCGCCGAGCACGGTGGCGTGTTGCGTGGCGTATTCGGCGCGACGGTGCAGAACCTGACGCCCGATCTGACTCGTGCCCTGGATCTCCCCGCCGGCAGCCGAGGTGCAGTGGTCAGCGGCGTTGAATCGGGATCGGCCGCCGCGCGCGCGGGATTGCGTGCCGGCGATCTTATTGTCCAGCTGAACGGACAGCCGATCGGTAACGCCACCGATCTGAATACGACGCTGGCACTGCTGCGCGTAGGCGAACGCATCACGCTGGGCATCATGCGTGACGGTCAACCACGCACCATGAGTGCGCAGATCGCCGACCCTTACGCCGATTTCGTCGACGGCAGGACCATCGGCCGCCAGCTGCGCGGCGCGCGCCTTGGCGAGGTTGTGGACGAGTCGAGCCTCGGCACCAACCCCGGGATCGCGGTCGGCCCGGTGGTCGAGGACAGCGATGCCTGGCGCAGCGGGCTGCGCGAAGGTGATGTGCTTTTCCAGGTCAATCACATTCGGGTCAGGTCGCTGCAGGCGTTGCAGGAAGCTGCAGTGGACGGCATCAGTCAGATCAAGCTGCGGCGCGGCAACCGCCTGGTCACCCTGGTATCGCGTTGAGCGTCGCCGGCTACAATCACCACTCACGCACCCGGTCGCGCCGCACATCGTCGTAAAGCCCGGCTGATTCGATCCCACGCTGCCAGGAGGAAATCGCGATGAAGGCCGTCGGCTACCGACAATCGCTTCCGATCACCCACGAACAGTCCCTGCTCGACCTGCAACTGCCTGACCCGAAACCGGGCCCGCGCGATCTGCTGGTGCAGGTCAGGGCGGTCTCGGTCAACCCGGTGGATGCCAAGGTGCGGATGCGCAGCGCACCGGCCGACGGCGAGGCCAAGGTCCTGGGCTGGGACGCCAGCGGCGTGGTCCTCGAGACCGGCGCCGAGGTGACCTTGTTCCGGCCAGGTGACGAGGTGTGGTACGCGGGATCGATCACGCGCCAGGGCAGCAACGCGGAACTGCACCTGGTGGATGAACGCATTGTCGGCAGCAAACCCCGATCGCTGGACTTCGCCCAGGCCGCTGCCCTGCCACTGACCAGCATCACCGCCTGGGAACTGCTTTTCGAACGCCTGCAGGTGCCGTCAGGCAAGGCACACAGCAATGACTCACTGCTGATTGTCGGTGCCGCGGGCGGTGTCGGATCAATCCTGACCCAACTGGCGAGTCGGCTCACCGGCCTGCACGTCATCGGCACCGCCTCGCGCCCCGAGACCGCCGAATGGGTCCGCACACTGGGCGCCCATGCGGTGATCGATCACAGCCACCCGCTTTCGGAGGAACTGCATCGCATCGGCATCGACGGCGTGTCGCATGTCGCGAGCCTCACCAAGACAGACCTGCACTTCGCCGAGATCGTCAAGGCCCTGACCCCGCAAGGCCGATTTGCACTGATCGACGATCCGGGCCCGATCGATGTCGCCCAACTCAAACAAAAGAGCCTGTCATTGCACTGGGAGCTGATGTTTACCCGGTCGATGTTCGAGACCGCCGATATGATCGCCCAGCATCGCCTGCTGTGCGAGGTGGCGGCACTGGTGGACGCTGGCATCCTCCGTACCACGGTCGCCGAGCATCTTGGCCCGATCGATGCGCACAACCTCAAACGCGCGCATAAGCTGATCGAAAGCGGCAGGTCGCGGGGTAAGATCGTGCTCGAGGGTTTTTGATCGGTTGCAGGATCGACTATGCAGTTTTTGAACGGCATCACGCTGTTACTGATATTCCAGCTGATCGGCGAATTCGGCGCGCGCCTGCTGGATATCCCGGTACCCGGACCGGTGGTCGGCATGCTGCTGCTATTCCTCACCCTGATCGCACGCCGCTCGGTGGCGCCGTCGCTGGAAACCGCGTCCGGTGCATTGCTCGGCCACCTGTCTTTGCTGTTCGTACCGGCAGGCGTGGGCATGATGATTCATTTCGAACGCATCGCCGGCGAATGGCTGCCGATCGCGGTCGCGTTGCTCGGCAGCACCGTGATCACAATGCTCGCAAGCGCGTTGATCATGGCCGGCACCAGCCGGCTGTTTGCGCCCGGGGACAGACAGGATGACTGACGACGGCATCGCCACGATCTGGGTCTATCTGTCGACCACGCCGCTGCTTGGACTGACCATCACGCTGGTAGCCTACGGCATCGCCTATCGCGCCTACCTTTGGTCCGGATCCAACCCGCTGCTGCACCCGGTGGTGTCGGCAGTCACGCTGCTGATCCTGTTCCTGGTTGGCACCGACACCCCCTACGAGGCCTACTTTGCCGGTGGCCAGTTCGTGCACTTCCTGCTGGGCCCGGCGACCGTGGCGCTGGCGATACCGCTGTATCAGCAGTTGCCGAAGATCCGACGCTTGTGGCTGCCGGTACTGATCACGCTCGTTTCGGGTGTCACGATCGGCGCGCTGAGTTCGGTCGCCCTCGCCAGGCTGTTCGGCGCAACCTTGCAGACGCAAATGTCACTGGCGCCCAAGTCGGTAACGGCACCCGTGGCCATGGGTATATCGGAACAGATCGGCGGCCTGCCGTCGCTGACCGCGGTCATGGTGGTGGCGACCGGCATCCTGGGTGCCGTACTCGGGACCAGACTGTTCGCCCTGCTGCGCATCCGGGATGACAGCATTAAAGGCATCGCGATGGGCATCACCGCCCACGGGATAGGCACGGCGCGCGCATTCCAGGTCAGTCCGGAGATGGGTGCGTTCTCCGGTCTGGCGATGGCGCTGTCGACTTTCACCACGGCCCTGATACTGCCGTGGCTGCTCCAGTGGCTCGGTTGGCTCGGCTGAACCGACACCTCAACGCATGAACGGCAGCATGCGTTCGGGGTTGGAAAACTTGTTGATGTCGCTGCCCATGTGCCCCATCGAGTTGGTCATCACAGCCATCGACTGATTCATCTGGTGCATATCGACCGACATGTTGAGGATGCGCCCGCTCATACCGGCGATGTTCTGATTCAGCTCGCCCATGTCGCGGCTCATGTTGGCCATGTTGTCAGTCATGGACTCCATGCCGATACGCACACGGGAGAAGTCATCGCCCATACGCGCCTGGCCTTCGACCATGCTCTTTGCCATCTGGTTCATGTTGCCGGCCATGCCTTCCATGTTGCGGCTCATGCGCCCGACATCCAGCCCCATCTGTACGACCGACTCGGTCATCGTGCCCATGTCCCGGCCCATGTTCCACATGAACAGGCCCATACCTGCAAAGGCCAGGGCCATGATCACAACCAATACGGCAGCGCCGCCTTTGCGCACGACATCCGCTGTCGCGGATGTGGCCTCTTGTTGTTCCGACATGATCAGCCTCCGCGCGACTCAGAGGTTGCCGGGGTTGCCGTCTTCGGCATGCAGTATCGTCGTGATGTGCTTGTCGTTCTTGATCAGGTGCCAGGTGTCGTCCGGCTGGTGATAGACGCTGAAGCACAGCGGCTTGATCCTGCCTTTCCACAGAATGCACAGGCGCTCCTGGTCATCGACAAACCAGACGCCATCCTTGCGCTCACCATCTTCCCGCAGCACCTGCACGACCACACCCTCGTCACTGAAGAAGTTGGAGCACAGACTCTGATCCTTCTCCTTGCGACACTCGATGGTCTTGTTGCTGACCAGCTCGATGACGGCATCCCGATCCAGCGAATCGGAATCGTCGAATGCAAAGACAGCCGACGACAGCAACATGGCACTTGCACAAAGACCCGGTAAACGCATATCCATCCCCCCGCTTGTTTATTGTCCGCCTAGGTTAAGCGAAAAGGGGCGGCAATGAAAAAGCAGCCGGACAGCGCCCCCTCAGAACAGCCCCGCCGCATAGTCGTCGTAGGCCTGGCGTATTTCCGCCTTGGTGTTCATGACGAACGGCCCGCCTCGGGCGACCGGCTCATTCAGTGGTCGCCCTGCAATCAGCAGGCAGCGCGCCCCAAGGTCGCCACTGCGCAACTCCACCGAGTTGCCGTGTGACAGCACGGCAAGATCGTCGCGTTGCAGCATGACAACCCCGCCATCCGCATCCTCGGCCTCGACCTGGCCTTCGATGACATAGCAGAAGCCGTTGTGTGCACTCGGCAGGCGTTCGGAAAAGACCTGTCCCGGCGGCAATTCGACATCGAGATACAGCGGCTCGGTGAGCGGTTGCACCACCGGGCCGCGCGTCCCGGTCTGCGTGACACCGGCGATCACCTTCACCCGGATCCCGCCAGCACGTACTTCCACTGGTATCGCATCCACCGGGTGTTCCTGGTAGGCCGGCGCGTCCATCTTGTGCTGCGCCGGCAGATTCACCCACAGCTGAAAGCCCTCGAGCAGACCCGCCTGCTGCTGTGGCATCTCTGAGTGAACGATTCCCCTGCCTGCGGTCATCCATTGAATACCGCCAGGTTCGATCACTCCCTGGTGACCGGCGCTGTCCTCGTGGCGCATACGCCCGGCCAGCAGGTAGGTCACCGTCTCGAATCCACGATGCGGATGCTGCGGGAATCCGGCGATGTAGTCGCCCGGGCGGTCGGAGCGAAATGCATCCAGCAGCAGGAACGGGTCGAGCATCGGCAGGGCCGGCTGACCGATCACCCGCGTGAGTTCGACACCGGCACCATCGGTGGCCGGCATACCGCGGACCACGCGTGAGACGCGGCGGATATCGGGATCGCTGTTGTTGGCAGACTGTTGCATGACATCCTCCTCAGGCGGCCTGGCCGGCAAGGTCCGGCAGCCATCTGTCCAGTTGACCGAGTGCCGCCTTGCGCGCGCCACCGGCATCCACCGCAACCCTTTCCGCACCGACCAGACGCACATCTTCGATGCCGATGAAGTGCAGCACCTGGCGCAGGTAGGTACTGGCGAAATCAGCCGCACTGCCAAACGGCACACCGCCGGAAGCCATCACCAGGTAGACCGGCCGGTCGCGCAGCAGGCCCTGAGGTCCCTTGTCCGTGTACCGGAAGGTGACACCGGCGCGACATACATGGTCGATCCAGGCCTTGAGCACCGACGGTACCGAAAAATTGTAGACCGGCACCGTGAGCACGATCGCATCGGCCCGTTGCAGCGCCGTGATTGCATCGTCGGATGCGGCCAGACGGGCGAGCTGCCGCTGGTCGCGCTGCCCGGCGGGGGTGAAGTTGGCGCCGATCCAATCGGCATCGATGTGCGGCATTCCGTGTGCGAGGTCTATGTTGACCACATTGGCCGTCGGCTGCTGCGCGACCAGACGGCGGACCACCTCATCCCCGATCTCCCGGGTCACTGAATCATCCAGAGATGCGCTGCTGTCGATTCGCAAGATGTTGTTCATTACCTGTTGGTTCATTTGCTGACTCCTGCCTGACTGAGGGGGTGGCCGCTTTGGCTACCCGGTGACTGGAGCATTACTGTTACCCTGATGAAGATAAATATGTGAATATCGGCAACTCTGTTCCATTTTTTCGAACAATATGGATAAGTTTGCCAATATCGAGGCCTTCGTCAGCGTGGTCGAAAGCGGCAGCTTCAGCCGTGCAGCCGAGCGCCTGGGGATCGCGAAATCCCTGGTCAGCCGCCGCGTCAGCCTGCTCGAGACACAACTCGGGGTGCAGTTACTGCAGCGCACCACGCGCAACCAGTCACTGACGTCACCCGGGCGCCTGTTCTATCCACGTGCGGCGCGCCTGCTCGCGGAACTCGACGAGGCCGAGCAGTCAGTCGTCGATGCCTCGGCGGCGTTACGCGGCAGCCTGAAACTGGCGGCACCACTGTCGTTCGGCCTGCATCACCTCAGCGATGCGCTCACTGAGTTCATGGGCGACCACCCGGGCATCGAACTCGACCTGGATCTGAACGACCGCGAGATCAACCTGGTGGAGGAAGGTTTCGACATGGCGGTACGCATCGGCGCATTGCGCGATTCGACGCTGCTGGCGCGACGCCTCGGAACCGCGCGTTTCGTGACCTGCGCCAGCCCCGGGTACCTGGCAAGCCACGGCGTGCCACAGCGGCCGGATGACCTGGCCGGCCATGTGGGGCTGCACTACGCCAACGTGCCACTGAACCAGGCCTGGCGGTTTTCGGCTGCGGGGCACGAGCCGGTGACGGCGATTCCCGGTATCCGGCTGCGTGCCAACAACGGTGATGCACTGGCGACCGCGGCGCTTTCGGGCCTCGGGATCGTCAACTCGCCGACATTCATCGTCAGCGAAAAAATCGCGAGTGGCGAACTGGTGCCAGTGCTCAATGAATACCGACGTGAATCCGTCGGCATCTACGCAGTCTACCCGCCGGGGCGGATGCTGCCGCGGCGCGTCCTCGCCCTGGCGGATCATCTCGCCAGCCGATTCGGCGATCTGCCTGCCTGGGACCGCGCGATCGGCATCACCGATTGAGCAACGGCACCATCCCACCGGAACGATCCCCGGTGTGGAATCAGGGTCGTCGGTTACGCAGGTCTCGGGCGCGGCAACACGACATGGAACGTACTGCCCTCACCGGGCGCGCTTTCGGCGCTGATCTGGCCGCCGAGCCCTTCCACGATCTTGCGGCAGAACGACAGGCCAAGACCCATGCCCGGGTACGTCTCACGCGAATGCAATCGGCAGAATGCCTCGAACACCGCTTCGAGCTTGTCCGCCGGGATCCCGATGCCGTTATCAGACACCAGCACACTGACCCGTTCGTCATCCACCGCATCCGAGGCCGCATCGGGCGGGGCAAGGGCCACACGTATCAGCGGTCGGCGTTGCGGGTCACGAAACTTCAGCGCGTTCTCGAGCAGGTTCCAGAAGACCTGGCGCAACTGCTTGGCATTGCCCGTCACCACCCCGAGCCCCTCATCCACGCTCACCTGAGCGCCGGATTCAGCAATCATTGCGGCAAGTCCCTTTTTGACATCCACCAGGATGTTGTCGAGATCGACAGTCTGAGCGACCGGCTGACCTTCGGTGCGTGTGTAATCGGCGATGCCTCTGGCCAGCTCGCTCATGTCGCGTGCCTCGGCAGTGAGCGTCTTCAGCTGTGCCTTCTCGTGCCGGCTCAGCACGTTCATGCGCTCGGACGCCAGCAGTTCACCCAGCGACGCGATTCGCTGCAATGGCATCTGCAGGTTCTTCGCCGCGATCTGGCCGATCTCGTCGAGCTCCTGGCGCGTGCGTTTGATCGCCATAGACTGCGCGACGATCTGCCGCTGGGCATCGTTGTACGCGGTCATATCGTGCAGGATGCCGACAAAGATACGCTGCTCGCCCTCGATGGACTCTCCCAGGGTCAACAGCACCGGAAACACAGTGCCGTCCTTGCGCCGCCCCATCACCTCGCGCCCCTTGCCAAGGATCTTGCTTTCGCCGGTGTTCAGGTAGTTTCTCAGATAGCCGTCATGTGCGGCACGGTGCGGTTCAGGCATCAGTACCCGCACGTTACTGCCCAGCAGTTCGCTCGACGTGTAGCCGAACAACCGCGTCACGGCGTTGTTGACATGCAGCACTGTGCCTTTCTCGTCGATGGTCACCATCCCGTCCACCATCGATTGCAGGATCGCCCGCTGCCGACTGACACTCGACTGCAGGCTGCGCATGAACAGGGAGCTGTTGCGCTGCTCGGCACGGCGTATGACGAACAGCAATGCCGCACTGATAAGCAACAGCGCCAGCACCAGCGCCGCGACATTGAGATGGACGGCGCTCACCGCAGCCGACAGGGCCGCCGTATCCGGCAGCACCAGCAGCTTCCAATGCGTACCGGGCAGGTCGGCCATGAAGTGACCCGGCACCAGGGCATCGGATGAAAGACGGAAATGCTCCTTGAGCACATCACGCGCACCGGCAGCTGTCACCTCGATCAGGCCGGGGTCGTCTCGATTGACCAGCAGGATGCGCATACCCGAGACCTCCTCGGCAGCCGCGATCAGCTCGGCGATGCGGCTTGGCGACATGCTGACGAAGAACAGCCCTGCCTCGCCATCGGAAAGGTTCCAGCGGGTAATGAGATCGAAATGATAGGCACCGGGTACCGGGTGGATCGGCGGGATCTCAACCCCGGCCCGGCCGAATTCGATGGACTGCGCATAGGTATTCATGGCCGACTGGCACACCGGTCCGACCAGGCCGTCGAAATCCTCGAACAGCGGCTCGCCATCGGCATTGGTCACCGTGAACGCAAAGGCGCCGCGGAACAGACGCTTCAAGCTGGCCTGCAGCGAATCGATCGCTGCCCAGTCGTCAGTTGAGCCGACGATCCGGCGGATCTCGGCTTCTTTCTCGTCGACAAACGCGCGCAGACGCTCGTGCTCGCGATCGATGAATCCGGCGATCTCGTGTGCCGTCGCGCGTCCACTGGTCCGGGCATTGGCAGCCGCCGACTGTTTGAGCGTCTCCGCAACCTGATTGCCGTAGTACACGACGGCGATACAGGCGGCAGCGATCAGCAGCAGCGGCACCCAGAGATTCGAACTCAGCAACGGCCGGCTTTTTTCCTGCAAGGCCCCATCTGCCAAACTCATCGTCGGGCCCCGCTGGCCCTTTCGGCATGCGCGCGCAACTGCCGCACCAGACTCGGGAATTGTTTGGGCCGCTGCTGTTTGCCTAAACCGATCGATACCACTTCCATGCCCTCCCGAGCCGTCACCACTCCGCGGCAAACGCGCAGGCCGCCGTTCCCATCTCCACGAACAGGCCGACGACACGTTGTAGTTACCGCGTCATCCGCCATCGCTGGCGGCAAATCCGGAAAATCCAAAAGACCGGGACGGTCTGGCCACATTTCGGCGCTGTCTGTTGTCGTTTTATGCGCCCGCTCAGCGCGTCCCGTCACGCGAGTTTACCCAAGAGTCCTGCGTTTTAACAAAGAAACGGCGCTGTGGGCCGAGCACTCAGGCGACCGTACCGAACAATGAGCCGACCCCGGCCGTCGCCGCCATCGCCAGTGCCCCCCAAAGGGTTACACGGGAGACACCTACCCACACCCTGGCACCGCCGGCACGCGCCGCCAGACCGCCGAGCAGCGCCAGCGATGGCAACGAGCCTGCCACGACGATGGACGCCAACACATCGCGCGGGCTCAGTGCCGCCAATAACAGCGGCAGTGCAGCGCCCACGGCGAAGGTCGCCGCCGATGCGAGTGCCGCCTGGATCGGGCGGGCGCTGTGGATGGTGGTCAGACCCAGCTCGTCGCGCGCATGGGCCGCGAGGGCATCGTGCGCCATCAATTGGTCAGCGACCTGCTGCGCCAGTACCGGCTCCAGCCCTCGCCCCACATAGATGTCCGCCAGTTCCCTGCGTTCGAACTCGTAGTTCTCCGCCAGTTCGCGGCGTTCGCGATGCAGATCCGCGTTTTCGGTATCGGCCTGCGAACTGACCGACACATACTCGCCGGCAGCCATCGACATGGCCCCCGCCACCAAGCCCGCAACGCCTGCCACCAGGATGTCCGAATGCACTGCGTTCGCCGACGCGACACCGACCAGCAGGCTGGCAGTGGACACTATGCCATCATTCGCCCCGAGTACCGCGGCACGCAGCCAACCAATGCGCTCCGCGTAATGCTTTTCCTTGTGTCGACGCATCTGTCTCCTCCACTTCCGCTACTTCGTTACTGCAAATCACGCATCATCGTCTCCGTGGACCCATGACTACCTCCCCGCGCCCACGGGCCGCCGGTTGACGATAACCAGGGCAATCCCGCCGAGGATCGCCAGCGAGGCCAGCACGAGTCGAACGCCCGGCGCCTCGGCGAGAAACATGACCCCGCCGAGTGCTGCGATCACTGGCACACTGAGTTGCACGGTCGCCGCACTGACCGGGCGCAGGCCGGGCAATGCCCTGTACCAGACGGCGTAACCGACGCCGGAGGCCAGTGCGCCCGAAACGATCGCGTACCAGACCCCCTTCGAATCCAGGGAGAACACCGGCAGTGCAAACAGACTCAACGCCAGCGCCATCGGCACCGACCTGACGAAATTTCCGGCAGTCACGGCGGTGGCATCACCCCCACCTCGGCCACGCAGCGAATACACACCCCAGGCGATCCCGGCACCGAGCATCAACAGCGAGCCGGACAATGGCGGTGCCGACAGGCCCGGCGATAACAGACCGACCAGGCCAAGCAGCGCCAGCAGCAGCCCCATCCATTGGCGCCGGCTCATCCGCTCACCAGACCACAGACCGTACCCGATCATCGTCGCCTGCACTGCACCGAACAGCAGCAGTGCGCCGGTCGCGGCCGACAGGCTGACATAGGCGAAAGAAAACGCCGCTGCGTAGGCGAACAACGCGAATGCCGAGGGCCAACTGCCTGCGACGAGACGCATACCACCGCGCAGGTACACGATCAGCCAAAGGGTCATTGCACCCGACAGCAGACGCAACGCAGTGAAACTCGCCGCATCGATCGATGTCTCCTTCAGTGCCAGGCGACACAGCAGTGAATTGCCGGCAAACGCGAGCATTGCCAGGGTCGTGAGCACAGCCGTCGTGGTGCGCGTCACATCAGTTACTCGCGATAAACGTGATCAGGGCTGCAGTGAGCAGCGCCACCAGCAGCGTCTGCAGGCCGCTGCGCCACCATGACACGCCGGAAATCCGCCCAAGAAAAACACCGAGGAAAAAAATCAGCACCAACGCCACCAGCACCGCCATTTTGAGCGGCGCGACCGGCAATTGAACCCCGGCGTGCGCCAGCCACAGCGGCATCATGATCAGCATCGATATGACGAGCGGCGCCAAGCCGTTGACCAGCGCAATCATCATCGGCACCCAGCGTGCTGCATCGCCGTGAAACGACTCACCCAGGTCCACCGCCATCGCATCCTGTAACTGCTCCAGCGCGCGGAGACGTTCCGCCGACTCGCTGACGTAGGCGCTGCTGACACCACTGACCGCCAGTGCAATGGCAGCGCCGAGACAGGCACTGATGATGATGGCGACCGGCGGGGGGTCGCTGACCATGAAGCCGATGATCAGGCCGAGCATCGTCAGCGCGCCGTCAAACCCGTTGACCACGAAATAACGCCGCGCGATACCGTGAGTGCTGGTGATGCGCAGCAACAGATGCGCCTTGTCGACGAGCCTCATGCCCGTTCAGTCCGCGTCATCGCCGCTGTGCACCTCCACCTCGTCGATGCTGTGCAGCGAGCCACCCATACGCTTGATCGCCGACTCGAGCGCGTCGAATTCCAGCGCATCGCCTGTGATCACGATACGCAGGGTCTCAGTGTGCTCGTCGACCTCACAAACGGTCACCTGAACGTGATAACCAGGACCTGTCCCGGCCAGCGTCTGCGAAAACTCCAGCGCATTGGGCTGATGCGGTTTGAGCACATCCAGAACCAGCCTTTTCACCGCGACCATAGTTGATTCCCCTTCGCTGACCCGATCGCCTACATTCGGTGGATTGACAAGATCGCCACGGCGACGGGACTCCTGTCTCGATTATAGGTGAAGCAACCGCGGGCCGGCCCGCGCCGGCTTTTCGCACACCCGACAGAAACGCAAAGGCCCCGTCACCCACATGAGGCGACGGGGCCCGGGGAACCGGCGAGGCGGATCCGCTTCAGTCAAAAGGATGGTGCAGCACGATCGTTTCGTCGCGGTCCGGGCCGGTGCTGATTATGTCGATCGGAGTCTCGCACAGCTCCTCTATGCGACGCAGGTAACTGCGCGCGTTTTCCGGCAGCGCGTCGCGGGTCTTCACGCCAACCGTCGATTCCTTCCAACCCGGCATTTCGATATAGACTGGCTCACATCGCTCGAAGCGGTCGGCGCCGACCGGCGGTGTCGCCACTTCCTGGCCGTCGAGCTTGTAGGCAACACAGATCTTGACTGTATCCAGGCCGTCCATCACGTCGAGCTTGGTGATACACATCCCGGTGACACTGTTGATCTGCAGCGAGCGTTTCAGCGCGACCGTGTCCAGCCAGCCGCAGCGACGCTTGCGCCCTGTGGTGGCACCGAATTCATGTCCCTTGACGCCCAGATGCTCACCATCATCATCGAACAGCTCGGTCGGGAACGGTCCGGCGCCGACACGCGTGGTGTACGCCTTGACGATCCCCAGCACATAGTCGAAATCGCGCGGGCCGACACCACTGCCACTGGCCGCACCACCGGCAGTGGTGTTCGACGAGGTGACGTAGGGATAGGTGCCATGGTCAATATCAAGCAGCGCACCCTGTGCCCCCTCGAACATCACACTGCGACCCTGGCGACGCAGCGAATGCAGGGTACCCGGCACGTCCTCGATCATCGGCTTGATCTGTTCGGCCTGCGCCAGCGCCTGGTCCAGCACCTGCTGGTAATCGACCGTGTCGAACTTGAAATAATGCTGCAGCGCGAAGTTGTGATACTCCATCACCTCGCGCAGTCGTTCCTTGAAATGCTCCGTGTCGAGCATCTCACCCAGGCGGATACCGCGGCGCGACACCTTGTCCTCGTAACACGGCCCGATACCACGCCCCGTGGTCCCGATCGCCTTGTTGCCGCGTGCGGCCTCGCGCGCCTGGTCGAGTGCGATGTGATACGGCAGGATCACCGGGCAGGACTCGCTGATCCCCATGCGACCACGCGCATCGATGCCGCCGGACTCGAGCATCTCCAACTCTTCGAGCAGCGCACTGGGTGACAACACCACGCCGTTGCCGATCAGGCAGCGCACGTTGTCGCGCAGAATGCCGGACGGGATCAGGTGAAGGACAGTCTTGCGCCCCTGGATTACCAGTGTATGGCCGGCATTGTGCCCGCCCTGGAAACGCACCACCGCATCGGCCTTGTCGGTCAGCAGATCAACGACCTTGCCCTTGCCTTCGTCGCCCCACTGGGTGCCAATGACAACTACGTTCTTGCCCATTGGAAAGTCTCTTCTCGGTTCGCGGCTAGAGTGGGACGACTGCCCAGCTCCCGGCCTGTTTCTGTAAACGGTATGCACAACCCATCTGGACCGGGTCACCGGTCTGTCCAGGCAGTTCGCAGATCACCACGCGGCCACCGGCCCGCAGCTCGGCGACCTTCTCCGGCAGACCCGGCGCATCGCCGGGCGGCGCGAGTATCGCGTCACCAAGTGACTGTGGCGTATGGCTGCCCAGGCGCATCAATGTCTTGAGGTCGGCGCTGAAACCGGTCGCCGGACGCGCGCGCCCGAACACGTCGCCGATTTCGTCATAGCGTCCGCCACGCGCGACCTCCTGCCCCTCACCCGGGACAAACGCCGCAAACACCACACCGGTCTGGTAGTGATAGGCGCGCAGTTCCGCGAGGTCGAAGTGCACCGGCAGGTCCGGCTGACAGCGGCGCAGCTGGCCGGCGACCTGTTCGACATAATCGATCGCCGCGGCAACCTCGACCGGCGCCCGCGCCAGTACCTGGCGTGCGCGCACCAGCACCTCGTCGCCGCCATTCAATTCCGCCAGTGCGAACAACATGTCACGCATGTCGCCATCCAGCCCGAAACCGTCGAGCAGTTCGCCAATCTCGGCCGTCGCCTTGCGCTGCAAGGCCTCGAACAACTGCGCCTCCTGCCGGTCGCCGAGGCCGGCAGCATCCGCCAGCGCGCGGTAGATGCCGACATGGCCCAGGTCCAGATAGATATCATCAAGGCCGGCCAGGCGCAGTGTCTCCATCATCAGGCACACGATCTCGACATCGCTCTCTGCACCCGCGTGGCCGTAAAGCTCGGCACCGATCTGCAGCGGGCTGCGCGATCCGGACAGACCATCGGCACGCGTGCGCAGCACACTGCCGATGTAGCACAACCGGGTCGGCGCCTCATGACGCAGACGGTGCGCATCGATGCGCGCCGCCTGCGGGGTGATATCGGCGCGCACACCGAGCTGACGGCCGCTGACCTGGTCAGTCAGCTTGAAAGTCTGCAGTTCGAGGTCCCTGCCGGTGCCGGTCAGCAACGATTCGAGGAACTCGATGAACGGCGTCATCACCAGCTGGTAACCCCAGCTCGTATAGCGGTCCAGCAGTGCCCTGCGCAGCGCCTCCAGGGTGCGCGCCTGCGCGGGCAGCAGTTCGTCGATGCCTTCGGGCAACAGCCAGGTGTTGTCTTGGATCACTTGCTAATGGCCTCTGGATATCTCTGGACCTTGCGGGCGGCCGAACGCCACACCGCTGCCGCGCGCCGGTTACCGGCAATACGGGTGCACGACTCTGTGTTCATGGCTCGTTCCGGGCTCCTCAGCGCACCAGGTACAACAGCAACAGGCCGGCCAGCATCGTGACAAGACCACCATTGCGCAGAGACCTGTCATCCATCTCGCCGGCCATCCGCAGCATTCTGCGGAAACCCGCCGGGTTGGCGAATGGCAGTATGCCTTCGATGACCAGCATCAACGCCAGCGCCGCCCAGAGGTCCTGCCACATCGCTCCGTCCATAAAAAAGCCGGGGCTGGGGGCCTGTCAGATCTGCAGGTTCCCGGGTACCCGGCCGTTGTCGGTTCGACCATCGGTGACAACGGGCAGGCCCGGGATCACCAAACGGCGCGAATTTTCCCAGATCGATACCGCATTGTCCATTTGCCACTGGCGGCCAATGAAAAAGGCCGGGACGATCAGGCCCCGGCCTCGTTCGATCACCCGCAATTCGCGTCAGCGGCCGCCGTCGGCCTTGAAATAACGGAAAAACTCCGAATCCGGGTCCAGCACCATCATGCTTCCGCCGTCCGAGAAGACGTCACGGTAGGCAGTGAGGCTGCGCCAGAACGAATAGAACTCGGCATTCTTCTCGAATGCCCTGGCGTAAGTCTCGGCCGCCTGCGCATCGCCTTCACCACGCAGCAACTCGGCATCGCGATAGGCCGTGGAGACGATCTCGACACGTTGCCGGTCGGCGTCGGCCTGGATACGCTCTGCCGCCTCTGCTCCCTGTGCACGCAGTTCCGCAGCCACCCGGTGACGCTCCGTGCGCATGCGCTCGTAGATGTTCTCACTGATGTCTTCCGAGAAATCGATCTGCTTGATACGCACGTCGACGATCTCGACCCCGAGGTCTGCCGCCTGCTCGTTGGCATTGCGGGCCAGGGTGGCCATGATCTCGGTGCGCTCGCCGGACACCACTTCCTGCACCGTGCGCTTGCCGAACTCGTCACGCAGCGCCGCGTTGATCCGAGCCGACAGCAGTCGTGACGTGGCGTCGGCGCTGCCGCGGGTCGAGCGGAAGAACTGCGCCACGTCGGCGATACGCCACTTGGCATAGGAGTTCACCACAACGAATTTCTTTTCGACGGTGAGGAAGCGTTCCGGGTTCGCATCCAGGGTCTGGATGCGCTTATCGAATTTCACCACGTCCTGGATCACCGGCACCTTGAAATGCAGGCCGGGCTTGAAGTCCGCATCGACGATTTCACCCAGTCGCAGCAGCAGGGCCAGCTGCTGTTCCTGAACGACGAACAGCGACGAGCTGCCGACCAGTGCCAGGATGGCGACAACGACAACCGCCAACATGCCTTTTCCGGAATTCATTAACGTTCCCTCCGCGAGCGGTCAAAACTCCGTCCGTCGTTCGACGAACCGGTGCCGCGCTGGTTGTTGGTGGGCGGCAGCGCGATACGCGGTGAGTCGGGAGCCTTGAACTCCGCTGCACGCGTGCTCGGCTGGATCATGCGATCAAGCGGCAGGTAGGTAAGGTTGCTACCCTCTTTGACGTCCAGCAGCACCTTGCCGGTATTCCTCAACACGTCCTGCATGGTTTCGAGATACAGCCGCTCGCGGGTCACGCTCGGCGCCTTTTCGTACTCCTGCAACAGCGCCAGGAAGCGCTGCGATTCACCGTCGGCCTCGGCCACCACCCGCGCCTTGTAGCCTTTCGCATCCTCGACCAGGCGTGCCGCCTCGCCTCGTGCACGGGGTACCACGTCGTTGGCATAGGTCTCGGCCTGGTTCTGCAGGCGCTCCTTGTCTTCACGCGCACGGATCGCATCGGCAAACGCCTCGGCCACCTGCTCCGGCGCCTCGGCACGCTGGATGTTCACGTTGGTGACGATCAGGCCGGTGCGGTAAAGGTCGAGCAGCGCCTGTGTGCCCTGCTGTACCGAGATCGAAATGGCACTGCGGTTCTCGGTGATGATGTCATCCAGCCGGCTCTTGCCAATGACCTCGCGCAGACTCGACTCCATCGCGCCATGGATGGTCGCACCCGGGTCGGCGTCCTGGAACAGGAAGTCGGCAGCGTCCTGGATGCGGAACTGCACCTCAAGCGTCACGTCTGCGATGTTCTCGTCCTTGGTCAGCATCTGCGCACGGTGCTGGAACTTGTTCACCTGATCGACGTTGACCACGTCGACCGTATCGATGAACGGCAGCTTCAGATGCGGGCCTGGCGCGGTCACGATGTGGTAGGCACCGAAGCGCTTGACCACACCACGCTCGGCCGGTTGCACGATGTAGAAGGCTTCCATCGCCAATACCGCGAGCACAACCAGCCCGATAATGAGGCCGATACCCTTTTTCCCGGCGCTGCCGGCGGGGCCGCCGCCCTCGTCACCATTGCCGCCGCCGCGACGCTTGCCGCCGAACAGGCCACCCATTTTCTCCTGTAGCTTGCGGACGACTTCATCGAGGTCCGGTGGTCCCTGGTCCCCGCCCTTGTTGTTCCAAGGATCGCGGTTTCCACCACCCGGTTCATTCCAGGCCATGCATTACTCCCGTGCGCTGGTATTTAAAAGTCCCGAAGGCGTTGACCGCGATTCTATCAACGAAGTCGCGGTAATGGACATTACACTGCTTCCCGAACGATCTGCGGGGATTCCTGCCACTTCCCCGCGAGCAGCGGTTCGTGCTTCCTCAATCGCTCGTAGTCTCGACGCCGCAAAGCGACCTCGAGTTCCCAACCCCCATCCTTGACAGGGTTTTCGCGCACGATGGCGCCCTGTTCGAACAGCAGTGCGCGCAAGCGGCCGTCCTGCGGACCGAGCTGCACCTGCCCGCTTACGATATCGCTGTGAAAATGCCGGGTCAGCGCGCTGAGCAGGCCGTCAATGCCGGCGCCGGTAGCGGCCGACAGCCACACCCTGAGCGGCTCGCCCTGCGCATCGTCCTCGACCCGCGGGACCGCTTCGGCGTCAAGATCGATCTTGTTGTAGATCTCGATACGCGGTACCTCGAGCGCACCGATCTGCCCAAGCACATCCTCGACTTCAGCCACCTGGGCCGCACGCTGCGGGCTGTGCGCGTCAATCACGTGCAGCAGCAGATCGGCCTCGACCGTCTCCTGCAGCGTCGACTTGAAAGCGGCCACGAGTTCATGCGGCAGGCGCGAAACGAAACCGACCGTATCGGCGAGGATCACCGCGCCGCCATCGAGCAGATCGACCCGGCGCAGCGTCGGATCGAGCGTCGCGAACAACTGGTCCTTTGCATAAACGCCGGCCTCGGTAAGCCGGTTGAACAACGTGGATTTGCCGGCGTTCGTATAACCGACCAACGACACCGTGGGCACCTCGTTGCGCCGCCGCGCACGCCGGCCCTGTTCACGCTGACTGTCGACTCGCGCCAGACGGCGGCCGATCTGGTCGATACGCTGACTGAGCAGGCGGCGGTCGGTCTCGAGCTGGGTCTCGCCCGGCCCTCGCAGACCGATGCCGCCCTTCTGTCGTTCAAGGTGCGTCCAACCACGCACCAGGCGTGTCGAGAGGTGGCGCAACTGTGCCAGCTCGACCTGCAGCTTGCCTTCATGGGAGCGCGCGCGCTGGGCGAAGATGTCGAGGATCAGCCCGGTACGGTCAAGTACCCGGCACTCGAAGATCTTTTCGAGATTGCGTTCCTGGCTCGGTGACAGCGTGTTGTCGAAGATCACCAGGTCGGCGCAATGCAGGGTGACCAGATCACGCACCTCTTCGGCCTTGCCACTGCCGATGTACAACCGCGAATCAGCGACCTTGCGCTGGGTGGCGACCAGGGCGAGCGGCTCGGCACCGGCGGAGCGTGCCAGCTCGGTGAATTCCTGCAACGCGTCCGGCTCCGGGACACCGTGCAGACTCATGTGAACCAGTATCGCCTTCTCGCCGCTCTTGGGACGTTCAAACATATCGTTCAATCAACAAAGAAACACGCGCAAACAAACAACCCCACGGACTTGCCGCGGGGTTGTCGCTTGCAGTCGGGGCAGGGCCGGTGATCAGGTGTTACCGGGTTCCGCGTCACCGTCACTTTCGCTTTCGCTTTCTCCGTGCGCATGCTGGATGCGTACGTTGCGTGCCGGAACCACGGTGGAGATGGCATGCTTGTATACCATCTGGCTGACGCTGTTCTTCAGCAGCACGACAAACTGGTCAAAAGACTCGACAGTTCCCTGAAGTTTGATTCCATTCACCAGGAAAATCGAGACCGGCACGCGCTCTTTGCGCAGTGCGTTCAAAAACGGATCCTGCAGACTTTGTCCCTTTGACATTTGGAGGGCTCCCTATTTTATTGATTTCGTTAAATTTCTCATTACATCCCAAGAAATCGGGACGTAGATACGGCGCAGCAGTTCAGGCTAAACGGGCCAGCGTCACTGCACCAACTTCTCGTTCAATTCGACGCACGCAAACTATAGCATACCGGGTATTTCTCTATTGCAAATTATCTATATTTCGCGCGCCTTTAGACGTGTTTCACAAGATTGATTATTACCTCAGTCGGAGACTACCCGGCCCAGCCCGCTATCGATCAGCGCGCGCGCCTGCTGCAGCACATCGCCCGATTCGTCCAGCCAGTGACACGCCTGCTCGCTGCGCAGCCAGGTCATCTGGCGCTTGGCCAACTGGCGGGTCGCCGCCTGGCCTCTTTCGACCATTTCGTCGCGGGTAAATTCCCCGCGCAACCACGCCCAGACCTGGCGGTACCCCACCGAGCGCATGGCCGGCATGTCCGGGTGCAGATCACCGCGCGCCACCAGCCTTTCGACCTCTTCCACCAGACCGTTGTCCAGCATTGCCAGAAACCGCCGGTTGATCCGCTCGTGCAGCTCCTCGCGAGAAGCCGGCGAGCGCACCAGCTTGATTGCACGATAAGGCATCGGCTGCCCGGCGGTCGCCTGCAGTTCACTCAACGGCCGACCACTGAGCTCCCAGACTTCAAGCGCGCGCAGGGTGCGCTGCGGATCGTTGCGATGGATCCTTGCCGCCGCCAGCGGGTCTACCCGTGCCAGTCGCTCATGCAATGCCTCCAGTCCCCGCATCGCCAGTTCGCGTTGCAACGCGGCGCGCACCGCCGGATCGGCCTTGGGCAAGGCGGAAAGACCGTACTGCAGCGCCCGGTAGTACAGCATGGTGCCGCCGACCAGCAGCGGTATGCGGCCGCTGGCGGTGATGTCGCGCATCTCGCGCAACGCATCGTCACGGAAACGTGCGGCCGAATACGCCTGTGCCGGATCACAGATGTCAATCAGGCGATGCGGCGCCAGCGCCAGTTCATCGGCGTTCGGCTTGGCCGAGCCGATATCCATCCCCCGATAGACCATCGCCGAATCGACACTGACCAGCTCGACCGGCAGGTGGCGGCGCAGCGCAATCGCCAGGTCGGTCTTGCCCGACGCCGTCGGACCCATCAGCAGGATCGCTGGCGGGGCGGCGGTCACTTCCTGTGTCACTGGCCGCTAGCGCCCGCGCAGAAACAGCCGGTCCAGCGACTGCATATCCAGCTGGGTCCAGGTCGGACGGCCGTGATTGCACTGGCCACTGCGCTCGGTGTGTTCGATATCGCGCAACAGCGCATTCATCTCCTCTATACCGAGACGGCGGTTGGCCCGCACCGAGCCATGGCAGGCCATGGTCGCCAGGACCTCGTTGATATGCTCCAGGATGCGCTGACTGCTGCCGTGCACCACCAGATCTGCGAGCACGTCGCGCAGCAGCCGTTCCGCATCCGCATGACGCAGCAGCGCCGGCAATGCGCGAACCACCAGGCTTTGATCCCCCAGGCGGTCGACCTCCATGCCCAGGGCGGACAACGCAGCGACATTGTCTTCGACCAGTTCGGCCTCGCGCCGGCTGACTGCCACGCTGACCGGCACCAGCAGCGGCTGACGCTTGATCCCCTCGGCGTCACGCGCCCGCTTGAACGACTCATAGGTGATGCGCTCATGCGCGGCGTGCATATCGACCAGCACCAGCCCATGCCGGTTCTGCGCCAGCACGTAGACACCGTGCAGCTGCGCCAGCGCAAATCCCAACGGATGGTCGTCCGTTGCATCAGCCCCGGACGATGCCTGCATTGCCGGCGCCGGTGGCGCCACTGCGTCTTCGACCGGCGGCGCCTGCCACCGGAGGGTCGCCGCATAGGCCTCGCGACGCTCCGCGACGCGCAGCGGCATGCTCGACTGCTGTGGTTCGCCGATGTGCGGCACGGACACCTCGGGGGGAGTGGCGGGCACCATCCGCCCGCCATCTGCAGTGTCACCGACCGGCTCGGCCAGCACCCGGTGCAGCGTTCGGTAGAGGAAGTCATGGACCAGTCGTGACTCGCGAAATCGCACCTCATGCTTGGTCGGGTGGACGTTCACATCCACCAGTGCCGGTGCGAGGTCGAGAAAAAGCACATAGGCCGGATGGCGTCCGTGATACAGCACATCCTGAAATGCCTGGCGTACCGCGTGGCCGACCAGCTTGTCGCGCACCATGCGCCCGTTGACATAGAAATGCTGCATGTCGGCCTGGCTGCGCGAGAATGCCGGACGCGCCACCCAGCCGGCCAGTCGCAGGCCCGCAGCCTCATAGTCGAAATACAATGCATGTTCGATGAACGCCGGTCCCAGCAGGTCGGACAGGCGTCGCTCATGACCGCTTCGGTCGGCGGCCACGCTGGCACTGAATACCTCGCGGCCATTGTGCATCAGCACGAACGCCACATCCTGACGCACCAGTGCGAGTCGCTTAACGACCTGTTCCAGATGACCGAACTCGGTCTTGTCGGTCCGCAGGAACTTGCGCCTGGCCGGGGTGTTGTAGAAGAGATCGCGCACCGTGACCACCGTGCCGCCGGACAGGGCCGCCGGACGCACCTGCTGCTCCTCGCCGACCACCTCCCAGGCCAGATCCGCGCCGCTGGCGCGCGACGCCAGGGTCAGACGCGACACCGAGGCAATCGCCGGCAGCGCCTCGCCGCGAAAACCCATGCTGGCGATGCGCTCGAGGTCTTCCAGCGAAGCCAGTTTGCTGGTCGCGTGGCGCGACAATGCCAGCGCAAGGTCATCTCTGTCGATCCCGGCCCCGTCGTCAATGACGCGGATCAGCTTGACCCCGCCCTGTTCGACATCGATCTGCACCCGCCGAGCACCCGCATCCAGGCTGTTTTCGACCAACTCCTTGACCACGGAAGCCGGACGCTCCACCACCTCGCCGGCGGCGATCTGGTTGACGAGCTGGGCAGGCAGGGCATGAATACGGGCGGGCATGTGCGCATTCTGCCACCCGCGGGCACAACGAAAAAAGCCCGCGCGAACGCGGGCCAAGCCTTCCTTCAGAAAAAGGGCACTGTCAGGGGCGGATATAAGACCAGCCCTGCTCCTGGCGCTCGACCAGGTGAACCACACCGGATGGGACCATCTTGGCCTGCGGCATCAGCTCGACCTGCTTGCCGGCCTTCTGTGACATCTTTGACAGCGTATTCGCACAGGCCTGGAAGCTGACATTCTCAAAATTCTGCGCAATGCTGACGACGCGCTCCTCAACCGGTGACTTACCGGGGACCAGCATGGTCAGACCGGGACCGTAGGCGACGATCTCGATTTCAACCTCTTCACCCTTGTCCTGGTAATACTTATTGATGTTGGACGCGTTGTTGAGGACCAGTTCCTGGCGCGCCGGATCGGCCTCGTCAAGGTGCAACACAATCCGATGCTTGTCGGCCGCATTCACCGTGGCCGCAAGGAACAACGCCGTCATTAGGGTAAGAAACCGCATCTCTCTCTCCTGCTCAATTGCAAATCGGGTCCGGGCTGCTTAATCGTAATTTGCCCGGCTCCCCAGTAAGACGCGGAGGTACGGCGGTTATTCCCGCCGGATGGGATCAGGTATCGGGGATGACGAGGACCTGGCCGATGCGGATGAGGTTGTCGCTGCGGATATCGTTCTGGCGGCGCAGCGAACCCAGGCTCACCTGGTAGCGGTCGGCGATCTCGGAGAGCGTGTCACCCTTGCTGATCACGTGCTTGAGTATCGCGCGCTGACGCTCGGCCAGCCGGGTTCCGGGCGGCGGCGCCTCAGTGAAAAATTTCTGCACTCCGGACAGGATCGCCTTGGCCATGCGTTCCTGGTGCTGCGGGTCGCGCAGATTGCGCTCCTCCTCGGGATTGGAGATGAAACCCGTCTCGACCAGCATCGACGGGACATCGGGCGACTTCAGCACCATGAAGCCTGCCTGTTGTACCCGCCGACCGTGGACCCGGCCGACCCTCCCCAACTCGCCATACACGCGCGAGGCGGCGCTCAGGCTGGCATGCTGGGTGGCCGACTGCGACAGGTCGAGCAATACCGAGGCGAGCACATCGTCTTTATCGTCGAGGCTGACCCCGCCGACCAGATCAGAGGAGTTTTCCTTCTCCGCCAGCCAGCGTGCCGCCTCGCTCGACGCACCGCGTTGCGACAGCACATACACCGAGGAACCCCGCACCCGCTTGTCGTTGAACGCATCGGCATGGATCGACACGAACAGATCGGCGCGCTGCTCACGCGCTATGGCCATGCGCTTGCGCAGGCCGATGTAATAGTCGCCATCACGGGTCAGCACCGCGCGCATCCCGGGCTCGGCGTCGATCAGACGCTTGAGGCGACGCGCGATCTGCAGGGTCACGTCCTTTTCTTCGGTGCGGAAACGTGAACCGCTGGCACCGGGGTCGTCACCGCCATGACCCGCATCGACCGCCACCACGATGTCGCGCGCGCGCTCGATGTCAGTGGTCGACTTGGCCACCCGCGGCACGCGGGTGGCCTCGACCGGGTACAGATCCACCACCAATCTATGCCCATAACTCGCGTTCGGTTTCAGCAGAAAGGTCTTGGGCCTGACCGCCTGCCTGAGGTCGAGCACCACCCTCAATCCGCCATCAGGCCGTGGGGCGTGGCGCAAACCGCCAAGATGGACGTCTTCGATCGCAGCGGCGGAAAAACCGTCGGCCACCGTGACATCGGCGAAATCGATCACCAGGCGGTCCGGCCCGCTGAGAGAGAACACCTTGTGCTCGGCAGGGCCCGTCGTATCGAACACCAGTCTGGTGTGATCAGGGGCTGTCCACAGGCGTACGCCCGCCACCTGCGCGGCAGGGAGCTGGGATACGAACAGCAACAATGCAATTAGGGTCAGTAGCTTTTTCATGGGTTCAGAGGTCTGAATTTTCCCTGAGCCAGTGTCTTGAAGTTAGCACAGCAAAAAAGTTTTTCCTAGATAATCCGGCCATCTAGGCCATCTTTCTAGAAAGTCACTGGAAGTGTCGACACAGAATCGATAACGGCCGCTCACCGCGCGGCCCGGGCGCCGCCAGCACGATTTCGCGTCCCGCGGCACGATGCCGGATCACGATTCGCAGGTCGGCCGGCGGCAGCCATCCCGCGCCACGCTCCGGCCATTCGATCAGTATCACAGCCTCTTCGGCGAGCATCTCGCGCAGACCGAGGTAGTCCAGCTCGGCCGGATCGGCCACCCGGTACAGGTCGAGGTGATAGACCTTCCTGCCGTCGATCTCATAGGGCTCGATCAGGGTATAGGTCGGGCTCTTGACCGCGCCACGGTGCCCCAGGCCGCGCAGGAACCCGCGCGCCAGCGTGGTCTTGCCAGCGCCCAAGTCACCCTCGAGGAAGATCAGCATCGGCGCCACACAGACATCGGCGAGGCGCGCGCCCAGCATCTCCTGCGAGGATTCGTCGGGCAGCTCGATGCGGCAACCGGCAGTCGTTGTCATCGGGGATTCACCAGGCCGCGCAGGCAGTTGATCAGATCGCCGGCGAGCAGACCGCGCTCACCGCCCATATCGGCCGCAACGTCACCGGCCGCTGCGTGCAGGCAGACACCGGCCTCGGCCGCATCGCGCACCCCGAATCCCTGTGCCAGCAGTCCGGCAATCACGCCGGTCAGCGCGTCCCCCATGCCACCACTGGCCATGCCGGGGTTGCCGTCGCTACAGATCGCAGGCGGGGTGCTGCCGGTGCTGGCGACCACACTGCCAGCCCCCTTCAACACCACGCTGCCACCGAACCGATGCTGCAGGTCCCGCGCGCTCTGCAGGCGCTGACCCTGGATCTCGGCGCTGCACACCGCCAGTAATGCGGCCGCTTCGCCGGGATGTGGTGTGAGCACCCAGTCGTCGCGTCGTACCGGCGCCTCAGCCAGCAGATGCAGTGCATCGGCGTCCACGACCAGCGGCCGCGCGGCACCGCACGCAGCATCCCACAGTGCACGCGCCCAGGCGTCACGACCCAGGCCGGGACCGATCGCGATCACCGTCGCGGCGCGCAGCAGCGGCAGCAGCGCGGCCGGGTCGTCAGTCGCGTGCACCATCACCTCCGGGCGCATCGCCAGCACCGGTGCCAGGTGCTCGGGCCGCGTCGCCAGGCTGACCAGGCCGGCACCCACACGCAGCGCGGCCTCGGCCGCGAGTCGCGGTGCCCCGCCCATGCCGTGATTGCCACCGATCACCAGCACATGGCCGAAATGTCCCTTGTGTACATTGCGCCGCCGCGGACCGAGCAACGCCCCCTGTTTGCGCCAATCGATCCTGCGCGCGGACAGCAGGCTGCTGGCATACACCGTGGCCGGTACGCCGAGACTGTCGAACACGACCTCGCCGACGTTGTCCGGCCCGTCGGCGGTGAACAGGCCCGGCTTGAGTCCGATGAAACTGATGGTGGCGGCGGCGCGTACGGCATCCCCCAACACCACCCCACTGTCGGCATCAAGCCCCGACGGGATATCGACCGCCAGGCAGGGTGCGGGGTGCGCATTGATCGCCGCGATGGCCTCGGCCCAGTATCCGGTGACCGCGCGGTCGAGCCCTGTGCCCAGCAGCGCATCGATGATCAGGTCGACGGCCTGCGGTATCCCGGTGAACGGTCTCCAGTCGCCGCCCGCCTCCTGCCAGCGCGCGGCATTGACGGCCGCATCGCCGCGCAGCCGCTCACGATCGCCCAGCTGCAATACCGTCACACCCAGGCCCGCCTCCCGCGCCAGACGCGCAACGACGAACCCGTCGCCGGCGTTGTTGCCGGTGCCGGCAAGCACCGCGACACTGCTCGCCTGAGGCCATCGACGGCGCAGCAGATCGAAGGCGGCGCGCCCGGCGCGCTCCATCAACTCAAGGCCCGGAATCGCGAACTCCTCGATCGCCAGGCGATCGAAGCCACGCACCTGTTCGCTGGTATAGAGCGCGCGCGGCAAGTCGTCGGTGGCGGGGAGGGTTCGAAACTTCATCGGCATCCGGGGAGCTTATCGGTTTATCTTATTTATACGATGGAACCCCAATCGACGATCGATTTCAATCAGCTCGCCCTAAACATCAAGGCGTGGGGCAAGGCCCTGGGCTTTCAGAAGGTCGGGATCACCGACACCGACCTGCATGACGCGGAACGGCACCTCGATCACTGGCTGGGGAACGGTTTTCACGGCGAAATGGCCTTCATGCACCAGCATGGCAGCAAGCGCACGCGCCCCGCTGAACTGGTACCCGGCACCGTGCGCATCATTTCAGTACGCATGGATTACCTGCCCGACGAGACCGACCCGGCAGCCATTCTCGACGACCCTTCACGCGCTTTCGTCTCGCGTTATGCGCTCGGCCGCGACTATCACAAGCTGCTACGCAAACGCCTGCAGCGCCTGGCCGACCTCATCGTGGCGGAGGCAGGACCGTTCGGCTATCGCGCCTTTGTCGACTCGGCACCGGTGATGGAAAAAGCGATCGCGCAGAAGGCCGGGCTCGGCTGGATCGGCAAACACTCCAATCTGCTCGATCGCACAGCCGGATCGTGGTTCTTTCTCGGCGAGCTCTACACCGACCTGCCATTACCGGTCGATCACCCCGTTACCGATCATTGCGGCAACTGCCGCGCCTGTATCGACTGCTGCCCGACACAGGCGATCGTCGCGCCCTACCAGGTCGACGCGCGCCTCTGCATCTCCTACCTGACCATCGAACTCAAGGGCGCAATTCCGCACGCGTTGCGCTCACTGCTCGGCAACCGCATCTACGGCTGCGACGACTGCCAGCAGGTCTGCCCGTGGAACCGCTTTGCCACCGCCACGCCGGAACAGGACTTCATGCCCAGGCACGGGCTCGATACTGCAACGCTGTGCGAGCTGTTTGCCTGGGACGAGGATACTTTCCTTGCACGTACCCAAGGATCGGCGATCCGGCGCATCGGCTACCAGCGCTGGCTGCGCAACATCGCGGTGGCGCTGGGCAACGCCACATCCTCGGCAAGCGCCGTCGCGGCGCTGCAGGCGCGCCGCGACATCGACGATCCGCTGGTCGGTGAACACATCGAATGGGCACTGCGGCGCCACGAAGGGCACAGCTGAGCAAGCCCGATCAATTCCCCGCGCCGACGCGACCCGTACCTTCCGCCAGCGCGAGCAGCCCATCGCGATCTCGCAGGTAGATGGTCCTGCGGTTGATTTCGATGAAGCCCTCGTCCTGCAGCCGGTGCAGCTCGCGGGAGAACGTCTCAGCCGAGATGTTCAGGGTGCTGGCGATTACCGACTTGGGCGCCGGAAGGCACACCTCGAGATGCGGTGATGGCCGATCGGCCGCGTTGCGCAACAGATAGCTGACAGTACGCTGCAGCGCATTCTGCAGGCAGCATGTCTCCAGATCCGTAATCAACTCGCGCATCAGGGCACTCATCCCCCTGAGCATCGCCGCGGTGAAATCCGGACTGCGCGCCAGCGCGTCGCTGATCACCTGGCGTGGCAGATAAGCAAGATTCACCACCGACAGGGTCTCAACGAATACCGGGCTCGGGATGGAATTGAACATGATGGCCTCACCGAAGCTGTCTCCCGGCCCCAAAACGCGCAGGACGCGTTCATCGCCGTTACACGACAACATGTAAAGCTTCAGGTGTCCTTCGAGCACTGTGTAGAGGCCGTCCAGATAGTCGCCTCTGCTCAGAATACGCGTCGCCCGCGACTCTTCCTGCAACCATCCACCACGTGCAATGGCCTCGACCTGGCCCCTGTCCAGGTCGGTGAACAGCGACAGCCCTGCCAGAAGATCGGCATCCAGAGGTATGCCCGTCGAATGCATCGTAACCCCGCACCCTGAGAATTCGTATTGCAACGCGGTACGGCTGCGTCGGTTCATCAAGATTCTCTAATAAACGAAAACGGCGGGACTTGACTTTTGTCGTATCGGTCCCCGCCGAAGGATTGATGCAGATCAAAACCAGCCGCAATCAAGACGCCACCAATTCACAAGCTGATATCTATTCAAGTGACGCAAGGTTCGAAGTGGTGGTGGTGCTTTACAACGAGAAATACGCCAAGCCGATCGGGGATGGCCTACCTGCACATGGGGCAGATGGGGCCCGCTCGTGCATCGTTCATCGAGGCCAGGGCGTGCGGGAGGCGGCACAGCTGCGGGAGATCATCACGTGGATCGACACGCGAGAAAATAATTCGCCACGTCCGCAACGCTGAATCCAACGGGGGTGGTGACGCACAAGACCAAGGGCCGCTTCAACGTCTGTCGCGTGTCAGCGCCAGCGACGATTCCGTCGAGCGGTCCGATCGCGTTACCGAACCAAGCAGCGTCTGCCGGTCATCTGCAAGCTTCAAGCGGTAGCGGTAACTGAAAGGTTCCCTGTCGAAAACCAGTTGCAGATCGACAGCAAGCCCATCCCCGTCGATTTGCGCGGGACCGCGTTTCCACACCTCTCGCGATTCGTAGTGGGTCTCTTCCACCCACAGCCCCTTGCCCTGGGTATCCTGGCGCACCGTCCAGTAGCTGCCGTTTGGCAGATACCAAAGCCCGCTGTAATGCTCGACAGTTGCTGCGGTATCGCGCAGACACCATGCCGTGATGGCAATCACCAGCACCGCCATCGCACCGATCAGCGGCGCGAACCAACGCGGCAGCCTGGCCGTTGCCGCGCCACCGATGCCGACCCGCTGCAACGCCGTGATCAGTCGCGCCATATCGTATTCCCAACGGCTGTCCGACAGTTCGATCGCCTGAAGACGTGTCAGCGCCTGCAGTGAGGCCGGCAGATCCTGTGCCTGCGGCATCTGCGCACCCTCGACCAGCACCGGGATCACGGTCAAACCCGGTGTCGTCAGCGCCAACTCAACTTCCCGGCGCACATGGTCTTCAGGATCATCCAGGCGCCGCCCACCGTTCGCCGCCTGCACCTGCAGCCAGGTGTCACCAATCAGGACGATACACACCCGCGCGGTACCGATGGCCTTCTGCAATGCGCCCACGAAGTCGGCGCCCGCGGCAATCGCGTCGATATCACGAAACACCGCGTCGTAGCCAAGACGCCGCTTCAGATCGTCGCAGATACGGCCCGCATGACCGGCGGTGTCCGCGCGCCTGTAGCTGAGAAACACGGCGTATTCCATCCCCGCCCTCCTGATGCAACGCTTACCCGCGTCGCGTGGCTGTTCAGACCTTCAACAGGTGTTCGCGGTAATACCGCAGCTCGGCGATCGAATCGCGGATGTCCTGCAGTGCGAGATGTGTCGAATCCTTGCTGAAGCCCTTGTACACCTCGGGCGCCCAGCGGCGCGCCAGCTCCTTGAGACTGGATACGTCGAGATTGCGATAGTGGAAGAAGTCTTCGAGCGTCGGCATCAGGCGCGCCAGAAAGCGCCGGTCCTGGCAGATCGAGTTGCCGCACATCGGCGACGCACCCTTGCTCACCCAGTTCCCGAGAAACGCCAGGGTCTCACGTTCGGCCGCGGCCGCATCGGCCTTGCTCAGACGCACGCGTTCCGTCAGTCCTGAATTGCCGTGTTGCCGGGTATTCCATTCGTCCATCGCGCCGAGCACCGCGTCACTTTGATGGATGGCCAGCACCGGCCCTTCGGCAAGCTCGTTCAGTTCAGAGTCGGTAATCACCGTGGCGATCTCGATGATCTGGTCGTTCTGCGGGTCGAGCCCGGTCATTTCCAGGTCGATCCAGATCAGGTTGTTCTCAGAAACCGCCATCGGCGCCACTCCTCGTGCTGCAACAGTTGATCGGTGGAGTTTAGCGGTAATGACCGCTGCCAGGCACCGCGGTCAACACACACATCGACAACCCTGTAACCGTTGGGAGAAACCCCCGACCCGGCAACGGCTGTCGTAGAATCGGCGCCATGAGTACTTTCACCATGATCTTCCTGTTCGCTGTCGTTGCCGGGCTCACCGTGCAGTTGTGGCTGGCAGGTCGTCAGGCCGCACACATCATCAGCCACATGGGCACGGTGCCACCGGCGTTTGCGGCAAACATTTCTCTCGAACAGCACCGGACGGCCGCACGCTACAGCCTCGCCCGGCTGGGCGTCGAGCGCTGGGACCTGGTGCTCGGCAGCGCTGTGCTGCTCGGCTGGACGCTCGCCGGCGGTCTCGGATGGCTGGATAACGCGATGGCATCGATCGGCCTGGGCACCCTCTGGCACGGCGTCGCCCTGGTGATCGGTGTGGTGCTTGTCGGTTCGCTGATCGATCTGCCGCTTTCGATCTGGCGTACCTTCGGCGTCGAGGCGAGGTTCGGGTTCAACCGCACCACCCCGGGCGGATTCGCCAAAGACCGTTTGCTGGGACTCGTGCTGGGCCTGATCCTTGGCGTGCCGCTGGTCGCCGCCATCTTGCGGCTGATGGCGCGGGCCGGGGATCTGTGGTGGCTGTGGGCGTGGCTGCTGTGGATAGCGTTTTCGCTGTTCATCACCTGGGCCTACCCGATCTGGATCGCGCCCCTGTTCAACAAGTTCAAGGCCCTGGACGACACCGCGCTGCGCACACGTCTCGAAGGGCTGCTGCAGCGCTGTGGCTTCACCAGCAACGGCATGTTTGTAATGGACGGTTCGCGGCGCTCTGCACACGGCAATGCCTATTTCACCGGGTTCGGCGCAAACAAGCGCATCGTGTTCTTCGACACCCTGCTCGATGGCCTGGAGGCCGACGAGGTCGAGGCCGTGCTGGCGCACGAACTGGGCCACTTCAAACGTCGCCACGTGGTCAAGATGCTGGCGATCTCGGCGCTGATGTCGCTGCTCGGCCTGGCCCTGCTCGGTTGGCTGGCAGGGCAGCAATGGTTTTACGCCGGGCTCGGAGTGGCCCGCCCCGGCAATGCGGCCGCACTGGTGCTGTTCATGCTGGTAATGCCGGTGTTCACGGTGTTTGTCAGTCCGTTGCTGGCGCGGCTGTCACGTCGCCACGAATTCGAGGCGGACGACTTTGCCGCCGCGCAGACCGACCCGAAACACCTGATCAGCGGCCTGGTCAAGATGTACCGCGACAACGCGAGTACACTGACGCCGGACCCGCTGTACTCGGCGTTTCACCACAGCCACCCGCCGGCACCTGTGCGTATCGCGCACCTGTCCTCTAAGATTCCCGCGTAATTCACACTGGAGTGATCACGATGCTTACGATTGCCCGTTCCGCCCTCGCCTCCGCCCTGTTCGGTCTCGCCGCAACCACGGTGCATGCGGAGTTCGCGGCCGGCCCCTACCATGATGCGCAGTGCATGCGTTGCCACGACACCTCGGTTTATACGCGCGAGGATCGCCGGGTACGCAACTACCCGGCGCTCGAGGCGCAGGTCGCGCGCTGCGACGCCAACCTCGCGACCAAGCTGTTTCCCGATGACCTCTCGCTGCTGGTCGAACACCTCAACACCCAGTACTACAGGTTCGCCAAGTAACACGCATGGCGCGCCGCAGGCTCAACGATCAGCAGAAGGCGCGCATCGCGGGTATTCAGGAGAAGCGGCGGCAGGATGCCGCCGCGCGTGCCGAAGACGCTCTGTCGACGGCCGGCGACGGGCAGCAACAGGATGGTCGCGTGGTGGTGCGGCATGGACGCAGCCTGCTGATCCGTGACACCAATGGCAACACGGTGCACGCAATGTTCCGGGCCAACCTCGGTGATGTGGTGTGTGGCGACAGCGTGGTGTGGCAACCGACAGCCAATGGTGAGGGCGTGGTGGTCGCAGTGCAGCCGCGTCACACGGCGCTTTCACGACCGGGCTTCGGCGGCCAGGAAAAAACCATCGCCGCAAACATCACCCAGCTGGTCGTGGTCCTGGCCTCGCAGCCCGAGCCCACCGGCTACCTGCTCGATCAATACCTGGTCGCCGCCGAGCGCATTAAGGTCGGCGGCCTGGTGTGCCTGAACAAGGCCGACCTGCTCGACGACGCCGGGCGCACGCGCTTTCGCGCGGCGTTCAGTCACTACGAAGACATCGGTTATCCGGTGATCGAGATCAGCGCCAAGACCGAACACGGCCTTGATCCGCTGCAGCAAAGACTGCGTGGTCACACCAGCATCCTGGTAGGCCAGTCCGGGGTCGGCAAGTCATCGCTGATCAACGCCCTGATCCCGCGGCAGGATATTGCCGAGGGCAGGCTGTCCGATGCCACCGGGCTGGGCCGCCACACCACCTCGGCCGCCACCCTCTATCCCCTGGACAGCGGCGGCGAACTGATCGATTCACCGGGCGTGCGCAGCTTCCGTCTCAGCCAGCTCGACCGCCGCGAGCTGGAACGCGGCTTCCGCGAATTCCTGCCCTATCTCGGCCAGTGCCGTTTTCACAACTGTGCCCACCTGGCCGAGCCCGACTGCGCGATCCTCGCTGCCGCCGCGGCCGGCAAGATCCATCGCAGCCGCCTCGACAGCTACCAGCACATGGCCGCCGAACTCGTGGTCGGCGCCTGAGCGTCGGCTTCACGTCCGATACCCCGCACCCATCCGCACCGGCAGAACCGGGGAAGGGATTTCCCATTCTGGTACGGAATATGCAGCGACGCGGTCACGCAACAATTTTTTGACACAAAGGCGCCACTGGCGCCACGTCGTCTGAAGATGAGGGGAAACATGGCAGAGCACGAACTCGCGCAGCGGCTGTCGCTCGGCTTCATTGGTGGCGGCCTGAATTCAGCGGTTGGACAGACACACTATGCCGCCAGCCGGATGGATGGCCGCTGGTCGCTGGATGCCGGCGTGTTCAGCCGCGACGCAGACACCAACCGGCAGACGGCGGAGCACTGGAACGTGGCACCCGACCGGCTTTACGGCAGCTGGCGCGATCTGTTGCTTGCCGAGCGCTCGCGTCTCGACGCCGTGGTGGTGCTGACACCGACACCGAATCACTACGAGATCGTGCAGGCCCTGCTCAAGGCCGGTATCCCGATCATCTGTGAGAAGGCGCTGGTGGCAAACCTGAACGACGCTCGCACCCTGCTCGCCCAATACAACCCGGCAAGAAACTTCCTCGCCGTCACCTTCAACTACAGCGGCTACCCGATGGTGCGCGAATTGCGCCAGCGCATCCGCGCCGGACAGTTCGGAAAGATCCACCAGCTGCACATCGAGATGCCGCAGGAGGGCTTCGTGCGCCCGCCCGCGATCGCCGGCCGCGCCGCACCACCGCAGAGCTGGCGCCTGAAAGACGATTTCATCCCGACCATCTGCCTCGACCTCGGCGTGCACCTGCACCACCTTTCGTACTTCCTCTGCGGTGAGGAGCCGGAGAACGTCAACGCCGAATTCAACACCTATTCGCAATACAAGGACATCGTCGACAACATCTCGATGTGGCTGGACTACCCGAGCGGCATGACCTCCAACTTCTGGATGAGCAAGACCGCGGTCGGACGGCGCAACGGCCTGCGTATCCGCCTTTTCGGGGAACTCGGCAGCGCCGAGTGGTACCAGATGGAACCCGAGCAGTTGAACATCTCCACTGTCGACGGCATGCACATGACCATCGACCGTGGCGGCCAGGCCAGCATCGCCGGCGAGGCGCGCTACAACCGCATGAAGGTCGGCCACCCCTCGGGCTTCATCGAGGCTTTCGCCAACCTGTATACCGACTGTGCAGACGCGCTGATCGAATGGCGGCAAAACGGCCGCAGCGCGAACCCACACGTATTCGGCATCGAGCATGCGACCAATGGCCTGGCCCTGTTCCACGCGGCCCGGCTGGCCAGTTCGCGTCGCCGCTGGGAACGCGTGCACTGCACACCCTATCGTGAATCCGCCATTTCGAAACTGAAGCCATGAACAACCCCATCGAAGACTTCATCGTTCGCCACATCGCCGACAAACACGGCATCACCACCGACGAGATCCGACGTGATGCCGATCTATTCGACAACGGCTATGTCGATTCGCTCGGCGTATTCAACATGATGCTGTCACTCGAGGATGAGTTCGGTATCCGATTCATTGAGGACGACCTGATCAACCCGAATATCAATACCGTGTGCGGCCTTGCCGCTATCATCGCGGGCAAACGGGGGCACTGAGATGGCCGACATCAGGTTCGCGACTCCTGACGACACCACGCGCCTGATGGCGTTCATGCACCGGCACTGGCGCGCTGATCACATCCTTTCACGCAATGAGGCGTTGTTCCGCTACGACTTTCAGGACGGTGACCGCCTGAACCTGGCCATTGCCACCAAGGGTGACGAGATCGTCGGCCTGTTCGGCTTCATGAAGTACAACAGTCTGGATCTGCCGGATCTTGCGGGCTCGCTTTGGAAGGTACGCGAAGACATAGGTGAACCGATGCTGGGCCTGCGGTTGCGCCGTTTCGTCATCGCCAACGTGCCGCACCGCTACTTCGCGGCTCCGGGCGCCGGATTGCAGACACGTGCCATCTATCGCCTGATCGACATGGAATGGATCGCGATGGAGCAGTATTTCATCGTGAATCCGGATGTCACGCGACGCACGCTGGCGCGTGTGGGTAACGCCGAGACAACGCATCCGACGATGCAGGATCACGCCGATATTGAGTTCATCGAGGTCTGTGACGCACACGAACTTACCGGGTTCCCGTTCGCGAGCCATCAACAGATCGGGCCATACAAAGACTGGGACTATGTCAGCCGTCGCTTCTTCGAACACCCGATCAACGACTACCGCGTATTTCATGTCGCGCAAGGTGGCGAACCGGTCAACATCGTGGTCTGTCGCGAGGCGGTGCACGATGGCGCTTCCGCACTGCGTGTCGTCGACTTCTACGGCGACGAACAGCACATGCCGGCAATCGCTGCAGCGCTGTCGGATGTCATGCGCAACGACGGCCACGAGTACGTGGATTTCGTGTGCAGCGGCTTCACCGGCCAGGTCATGGCCGATGCGGGCTGGCACCGGCTCGACTTCGACCACGATGACGTCATCATTCCGAATTACTTCGAGCCCTTCGTGCAGTCGAACGTACGCGTGTATGGCGTTGCCGACCGCAACGCCGACATCAAGCCCCGATTGTGCCGCGCCGACGGCGACCAGGATCGGCCGAACTTCGACCGCCCGGACGCCATGCAGCCGTCGTTCACACAGCGGCGCGTGGCACAGTCGTGAACATCGTCGATCTGTTTCTGCAACACGCGACCGCAGCGCCAGCCAAGACCGCGATCGTATTTGGCGACAGCGCCCTGAGTTACGCCCAGGTGCAGGACCGGACCGAACGCCTGTGCGGCCTGCTGGAAGCGATGGGTGTGCGCGAAGGCGACTGCATCCTCGTCGCGCTGGACAACGGCATCGAGTTCGCACTGACGATGCTCGCCGCCGCCGAACTCGGCGCCATGCTGGCCCCGGTCGCCACCAGCATGCCGGCAGTTGCGATGCGGCGTTCGCTGGACGCGACCTGCGCGCGATTCGTGATTGCCAGCAATCCTGTCTGCCGGCGATTGCTCGGCAGCGCCGCGGGCCGGGGGGACGATCTCTCGATGCTGGTAGTCGGTGCGCCGCTCGCCGGCTGCCACGACTTCAGCCAGCTGGAGCGAAACGATGCGACGTATCGATTGGGCAGCCATCCAGCCGACCCACAACTGGACTACCTGCTGACCATGACCTCCGGCTCGACCGGCGATCCGAAACCGATCACGCTCAGCCAGACCGGCAAGATCCGGCGTTCGCTGGACGGGGCAAGAGACCTGTATGGCCTGGATGGCGATGACGTGATCATCACCTCGACCCCGATGTATCACTCGCTGGGATTTCGTCTCTCCCTGTTGCCGCTGTTGATCGGCGCCACTGCGGTGATCCTGCCGCGCTTCACACCGAAAGGCTGGATAGATGCGGTCGACAGCCACGCCGTATCGTTCGCGATCATGGTCTCGTCACACCTGGAATTGATTGCACAGTGGCTGAGCGAGCATCCGGCATCGCTGTCGAGTCTGAAAACCGTGGTGTCGTCCTCGGCACTGCTGCGCCCTGATATCAAGCAACGCTGCATCGACCTGTTCGACTGCGACTTCCACGAATGCTATGGCGCATCGGAGGTCGGCATCGTGACCAATCTTGCACCCGCCGACTGCCGCGACAATCTCGCCAGTGTCGGCAAGGCGCTGGACTATGTCGAACTGGCGATCCTCGATGAAACAGGCCGGGCATTGCCGTCCGGCCACATTGGCGAGATCGCCTGCAGAACGAAGACCGCGTTCTCCGGCTACTACCACCGGGCCGACGCCACCGCGACCAGTATGCGCGATGGGTACTTCTGCACCGGTGACGTGGGCCACGTGGATAAAGACGGCTTTCTCCACCTCGCCGGCCGCAAGAAGGACATCATCATCGTCGGCGGCAGCAACGTCTATCCGGACGACGTTGAGGCAGTGCTGCGCGAAGCACCGGGAGTAAAGGACTGCAGCGTGATCGGCGTGCCGGACAGCTACTTCGGTGAGGCCACCCTTGCGGTAATCACCACCGACAGCAGCGACATAGACCTACGCCGCATCAGGGTCTTTTGCGCCGAGCGACTGGCGGACTTTCAGCAGCCGCAGGCCTACGAGATTCTCGATGAACTGCCGCGTACCGCGCTGGGCAAGATCCAGCGACAGGTGCTGCGTGATCGTTATGAAGGCTATGACGCGACAGCAGACCTGCGTCGACTGATGAGGCGCGGGGCCTGAATCATCGCCCCGCACCTATCCGTCGGCCTGCAAGCCACGCTGCACACACTCTTGCCGCAGGTCTTAGCCGTCAGAAGAACCCCTTGCGCCAGCTGAACGCCAGGCTGAAATCGTGTGCCGGCTGCACGCCATTGCGATTTTCGTAGACCGGCATCAACAGCTCTAGGCTGAGGTTGTTTCCAAGTACCGGCATCCAGTTGACCCCCACGCCGATCTCGGCCCGTTCGCCACCGTAGTTGTCCGGGTTGGCACCCAGCCCCGGCCCATAGATGTTCGGGTCGATACCACTGATCCGGCCCTGCGTCTCACCACGCAGGCGAAGCGAGGTAACGAGGTCAGACTTCCATTCATAGGACACCCAGGCCGTACCTTCATGCTTGTCGCCATAACGCCAGCCCTCTTCGTTTTCACTCTCGAGCGGCAAGGTCGCGAGGTACTGCGCACCCCATCCCCATTTTTCTGTCTTGCCCCAGTACACGAGGCCGAGCAGGCTGTCCCAGGTACCGGAGCCCAACTGCATCCCGTAGGCCAGTCGGGTTTTCACCCGGGTGTTCATAGGGGTGAGGTTGTAGTCCTCTTCGGTGATGCTGCCTGTCGGCGCACTTAACACCACATCCAATATGATGTTGTGTCGGTAGTCGTCGCTGTTATACGCCTTGAGTATGGCCCCGAACTTGATGTCACCGAGTCCTTCGGTTCTGACCGCATTGGTACCCAGGCTGTTGGTACCAACGGGTCCGGCAAATGTCTCCAGTACCGTCTTCTTCTTGATCAGGGGGATCAGGCCGACCAGTGCCACCTTGTCATTGATCGCGAAGTTGGCGTATGGAAACACCACGTCTGCCTGGGCGCTCTTGGGTACGACGCGCAACGTGGGAGGCTGCATCGGGTCGCCGAAAAAGCGATTCGGCGCGGTGGTTACTGCCGTTTGTGCAGAAATGGAGTTGCTGCCCTGGATCAGCCCCTCGAACTCGTGATGCTGGTAGTTGATTCCGGCAACGCCCTGACCCTTCTCGGGGAACGCGTAGATCCCGAACAGACCGGAGGGGACAGGGATCGGCAGCTTCTTTCTCAATTCCCGAAGTTGCTTGATTCTGTTCGAAAGCGTTCGACGCTCTTCGAACGTCATACCGCCGCCAGAGCCTTCTTCTGCTGGCAGAGCAGACGTCGGAAGGGTGCACGCCAACCCCAGACAGATCGGTATCATGGCGCCACGAATTTTCATAGGTCTCCCCCCTCGGTTACCGCGAGTCTTGTCGAGTGTTGTTCTGGTTCTCGGAATCGATGCGTTGCCAGGCAGTCACGCCTGCATCAACGAAGAAGATCCGAGACACCGGGCTGACTGCGGAAAACGCCGTGACATGCGACACACCCGGTCGCGATCGGCCCGACCAGAGACGCGGCCATCGCCATGTCACCGCTATCCGCGGCGGCGGCGAGTTTCAGGGCATTCCCCTCGACGCTGTCGTTGAAACCGGTAAGGATGGAAAGGCGTTCGTCGCTGATATTCTCGAGCCCCAGATACGGCAGCAGCCCGCCGACAGGAATTCGGTGGTTCGCGAGACGTCGCGCAGCGTCCGCCGTGTGCTCCGGGTTGTCGGTCATGATGCCCGCGAGGATGCTCTGGAAGTCCGACAGGACCTCGGTCATGACCTGTCGCATCGTTGCTCTTTCGCTGTAGCGGCTATGCATCGCCAGGATCGCCATCAATGACATCTTGGTGTCCGTGGACAGTCCTTCCACCTTTGTTCTCAGCTCAGGCTTCATCATCTCCAACTGGCCCTGCATCACCTGCTTCAGTTCATCCATACCGGGCTCGGCAGCAACTGCGCCGGAAGCGATGAAGACACTGCCGACGATCATCGCGGCTGCAATCGCAGAACAGCGCAGCCCCATGAGTTTCGACGACCGGATAGACGACTCATCCGCACAGATACGCTCAACTTTCATTTCCTTGGCTCCTCGGTTAATTGGCGCTGTTTCAATACGCAACTACAATAAATCGGGTATTTGTCTGAGCAATTGCGCAGTTGTAACAAGTTGTAACAGTCCGGTTTCAAGACTGTTTCGATGCGATAAACGTGCGGAGATTTCCGGTGAAAACAAAGCGGCAGCGAATCCTTATCGTCGATGACGAACCGGAACTTCGGGGGTTGCTGACGACTTATCTGTCCAAAGAAGGCTATGACGTCACCGCTGTGGAAGACGGCACGGCATTGGACAGGTTTCTTTCAGAGCAAGTCGTTGACCTGGTGATCCTGGACCTGATGCTGCCGGGCGAAGACGGCCTCTCGATCGGGCGGCGACTGCGCCAGCAGAAGAATCTTCCGATCATCATTCTCTCTGCACGGGGCGAGGAGCTTGACCGGATCGTCGGCCTGGAGATGGGGGCAGACGACTACCTCACCAAGCCGTTCAACCCAAGGGAGCTGCTGGCCCGAATCCGCTCGGTGTTACGTCGCTGCGACGTGGTCGATGGGGGCGACTCGACACCAAAAGACAACAAGCTGACTTTCGGCGCATTCCGCCTCGACGTTCAGACGCATAGGTTGAGCAGGAACGATCAGGATATTCCACTGACGACCGGCGAGTTCACACTGTTGCGTATTTTTCTGACGCACCCCAACCGCGTCCTGAGCCGTGACACCCTCTTGGAGATGAGCAAAGGTTACGATCGATCTCCGATGGACCGCAGCATCGATGTGTGCGTCGGACGCCTGCGTCGAAAGATCGAGGCCAATCCTGCTGAACCGGTGTACCTGCGTACCGTGTGGGGCGCCGGTTACCTGTTTGCAAAGGGCGTTTGAGCAAAGCCCTTATGCAACTTCTCCCGGCTCAGAGCTATTTCTGGAAAATCCTGTCGACCATTGGCGTGGTGTCGGTTGGTTTCATGCTGATCGTGCTTTCAACCATCGCCTATTACATGGTTGTCCCGCTTGGACAACGGGCCACCGACGACCTGGCAAGTATCGTTTCCCATGCCGCCGAGACCTGGTCGGTACTGGACGATACTGCGCGCGAGGAATTCACAGAAAAGATGTGGCTGAAGCATGACCTCGTCGTGACGGACACAGCGGCAGCCCTGTCTGACTCCAGCAGCCTGTTGCCTTATCTTTTTTTGCTTGAGGGATCATTGCGCCGGCAACTCGGACAGGACGTTCATCTCAAGACCAGCATCGATGTCAATGGCGAGGATTGGTACTGGGCGGACATCCCCACCGCCAACGGCGTGTTGCGGTTTGGGTTCTCGCGTTCACGCATCGGGGTCAAGCCGTCCGTGGCTTTCTTCGTGCTGTTGTCGACAGGGATGTTCCTGACCGTGGTCACCGCGGCTTTATTGACACGACGCCTGACCGTGACCATCGAGCGCCTTTACAGTGCCGCACGGTTGATCGGCAAGGGACAATGGCCAGACCCGGTACCGGAAGAGGGACCCGAGGAACTGGTGGTCCTGGCCAGGGAGTTCAACCGCATGAATCTTCAGGTCCGCGAACTACTCGCCAACCGGACAACCCTGCTGGCAGGGATATCGCACGACCTGCGAACTCCGCTAACGCAGATACAACTGGCACTGGAGATGCTGCCAAACGATGGCGGCGATACACAGCTGATGGACAAGATCCGTCGCCACCTCGGATCGGTTAACCGGTTGATTGGGCAGGCACTGGAGGTGAGTCTTGAACTGGACAGGCACGAAACCGAACTGGTGAACATCGCCGACGTGCTGGACCCCGTCGTCGACGCTGCCCGGCAAGGCGGTCAAACGGTGGAATGGTCAGCGCACAAGCCCTGCAGCTTTGTCCTGAATCGACTGGCACTGCAGCGCATTTTTTCCAACTTGATGGAAAACGCCGTTCGCTACGGCAATGGTCAGCCAATCACCATCCTTTGCAGCTGCGACAGGGAATCGCTGACGCTGCAGGTGCAGGACAATGGGCCGGGCATACCGGCCGAGCATCGTGAAGCGGTATTTCAGCCATTCTTCCGGCTGGAGAAATCGCGCAGCAGCAAGACCGGAGGAAGCGGCCTGGGTCTGGCCATCGTGCGCCAACTCGCGAATACCAACGGCTGGACCGTGCGACTGCATGGGCGTGCGGGAGGGGGAACCTGCGCCGAACTCATTATCCCGATCGACGGGCATGCGCCGAGGCATGTTCCTTGGCCGCAAACCATTGATCAGGCGAGTGATACGACAAAGCCCCCGGCGCCCCGGTGAACCCGGGCTAACCGAACACGGGACTCAGCAGGCCGGCCGGATAGACCGGTTGGCCGGCCGGCGCTGTCACCGCCTGCCCCCTATCCATGCGATCGAGAAATGCCTGCGCCACTTCGTCGGTGAACTCGGCGTTGCGCGAGTAACGCATCTGCGCAGACCGATCCTGCGGCACCGCGGGCAGATCAAATATCGACCGGTCGACAATGCGTGCGCTCAATGCGTCCTGCGCCACCACGACCGCACGCATCGTGTACAGGAACGGATCACCGCCGTCATACCGTGGTAATGCATGAAACAGCATCGGGCCACTGTCCAGCCCACTCGACAAGCGGTGGATGGTGGCGCCGACCATGTGCGGTCTGTCGTCATACATCGCCCAGAAGTTGCACGATGAGCCACGATAGTAAGGCGACAGTCCCATGTGGATATTGAAGGCGCCGCGTTCCACCAGGTGGTCGCACAGCCAGCCCTTGATGAAACTGGCGCCAAACACGACAAAGGCATCGGCATCGAGACAGGGTGCCAGGTCTTCCTGCCGCAGCAGGTTCAGATCGCCCATGCGAATCGCCATCGTGCGTGCTTCCGGGGTGATGAAGCCGACATCGCCGAACAGGGTCTGCTCGGCATGTATCACATGGCCGAAGTAACGTTCCATGACCGGACTCTTGTTGAAGAAGTCCTGGCGCCTTCCCGGGTATACGGTGTTGCACTCCATGACCGCGAAGCACTGATCCGAGATCGCGCAGAGTCGCTCGACCAGGGCCAGGTGCCGCGCCTGGTTGGAAGTGAATACGGTGATCTTCATGTGGCCCTGTGCATCAGGTTGGCGTGATCTTCGCGCGGCATTTCCCATAACGAACCGCCGTGCACCGGCGACATGTTGGAGCGGAATCCCAGGACTATTCCGAGATTGCGCAACACGTCGAGCGTATCGTCGTTGTAGCTGCCACAGGGGTGCGACATGGTGCGCGGCGGCCGGCCGCAGATATCGCCGAGCATGCGCCGGTTAAGACGATACTCTGCCTCCTGAGCGGCGCGATCGAGCATTCGCATCTGCATCGGATGACTGTGACTGTGCAGACCGATCTCATGACCGGCCGCGTCCAGTTCGGCGACATGCTGCGCGGTCATCCACAGTTGCGCTTTGCGCTCCTCGCGCGGATAGCCAACCCGGTCCATCATGTCTGTCATCAGGTGATCGTATTCGCCCTGCGTCAACACCTGATCGCGCACAAAGCGAAAACGCCGGTCGTTGTCGGTGTAAAAGCCGAAGTCTGCCAGGTAGTCCGCCGGGTAGGTGTCGGCATACCGGCACTGGGCCCGCGGCAACCGTTGCGCGAGTTCTTCGAAGAACACCCTGTAGAAGTCCTCAATATCGTCGAAACTTGCATTACGGAAATCACGGTACAGCTCGAGGCTGTCCGGTGTGTCGGTGAAGATGCTGCTGTAGACGAAGAAGAACGCCTTGATACCGAACTCGTCGAGCACCGGCACGGCCACGTCGTACTGGCACAACAACGCGTCGTCGAAACTCAGGCAGATGTCGTCGGCCGAAAGCGCGCCGGCCCGGGCGCGTTCAACATAGTCGCCAGGTACAAGGATATTGTGTTCCGAGCTCAGGTTGCCGAGCAGTGCCCTGAAACCATCAGCCGACAGCGAACCCTGGCCGCGTCGATGCATGCCCGCGTCGTGGAAATGGTGAAACATCGCGCCAAACGTCATCCGGCCTCCCGCCTGCTCGCCGCGCCATTGCGGTTTCCATAGAATAGGCGGGAAATCCTAACCAAGTGCCACAAAATGAACTACTGGCTGATGAAATCCGAGCCCGATGTCTTCGGCATCGACCATCTCAAGGCGATGCCCGGCAGGAAGGAACACTGGGACGGCGTGCGCAACTACCAGGCGCGCAACATGATGCGCGACCAGATGAAGAAAGGCGACCTGGTGTTCTTCTACCACTCCAACTGTGACGAGCCCGGCATCGTCGGCGTCATGGAGATCGCGCGGGAAGGCTATCCCGATCACACGGCGTTCGACGCCGACACCAAGTATTACGACCCGAAGAGCGACCCCGACAATCCGCGTTGGTACATGGTCGACGTGAAATACAAACGCCATCTCAAGCGCAACATCTCGCTGCATGAACTCAAGGGACTGAACGACCCTCGCCTCGACGACCTGCCACTGCTGCGCAAGGGCAATCGCCTGTCGATCATGCCACTGACAAAGGTCCATTGGGACTTCATACTCGGGCTTGAATAACAACTACTGCACATGAACTTCAATACCCTGATCGACTGCGAGACGCTGGCCGGCCGGCTGGGCGACCCGTCGTGGTGTGTGTTCGACTGCCGCTTCGACCTGGCGGACACACAACGCGGCGAACGCGCACACGCCGCCACCCATGTTCCAGGCGCTTTCTATGCGCACATCGACCGCGACCTGTCCGGCCCGATCACGCCACAGTCTGGTCGGCATCCCCTGCCCGACCCGGCACTGCTGTGCGACTGGCTCGGCCGGCATGGGGTAGGCAGTGATACCCAGGTCGTGGTCTATGACGACAGCGGCGGCACCATGGCGGTGCGCCTGTGGTGGCTGCTGCGCTGGCTGGGACACACCCGGGTCGCTGTGCTGGACGGTGGCTGGCCGGCCTGGAAGGCGGCGGCCATGCCGGTGGAGGACACCCCTCCACAGGCCGCTTCGGCGACGAGCTTTGCCGGTCAACCCGACTGGAAACAGGTCGTGACCACCGCGACCATCGCCACCCAGCTGGAAACGCGCGGCGCGGCAATACTGGTGATGGACGCGCGGACCCGCGAGCGCTTTCGCGGTGACGCCGAACCCATCGACCCGGTCGCCGGGCATATCCCCAATGCGATCAATGTGCCGCTGGTCGACAACCTCGACCGCAATGGCCGCTTCAAGGATCCCGCTGCACTGCATGCACTGTACGCACCCGCCCTCGCCGGTCGCCCGGCGTCAGATGTCGCGGCCATGTGCGGCTCGGGCGTGACCGCCTGCCTCAACCTGCTGGCGATGGAGATCGCCGGCCTGCAGGGCGGCCGCCTGTACGCGGGATCGTGGAGTGAATGGATTCGTGACCCGGGGCGACCGGTAGCCACCGGCGACTGAAGGACTCAGGTCGCCAGGCCACTCAGATCGACACGCATGCTGACCGCCTGCCCGGCGGTATCGGTGTCATACACCACCATCACTTCGGCGCAGTCGTCCTGCTCAGCCAACAGCGCGAGCCCCTCGGCCTTGGCCCCACCGCTGGTGGTCACCGCGCCCAGCGGCAACGCCGGCCGCACAGCGTGATCACTGCCGGGGATCTGATCGCTGCCGTCCCACCACCACAGGCAGAACGGGCCCGGGGCATCATTGACCGGCCCGGCAAGGATCAGAATGCCGTCACGCAATGCCACCATGTCACGTATGCCCTGGCCGTCGAGACGCACGAAACGAAGTCGATACTGCTTCGGTCGGGAAAATTCCAGGACCATCACCGGGACATAGTTGTCGCGCAATACCGGCCCGCGAAAGCCGAGATACAACCGGTCATCACGAAACGCCAGGCCTTCGATATCGATGCCGTTTTCCTTGCTTGGCAGGCCGTAAAACATGCCGAGCAATGGATCCTTGCGCAGGCGCTTGGAGAGATCGATGCGCTCCGCCTTGCCGACCCTGCCGGTCTGTCCATCGAAGGCAAGGCGATACAGGCGGTTGCGCGCGGGCTCTTGCTGCACGTCGAGCATGCGCTCGCGGTTCTTGCGCACCGACAGGTCCGGCTTCATGCGCCGTCGACGGAATGAATGCGAGCCAATGACATACAGATATCCCTGCCCATAGTCGATTGCCTCGATATCCGCTTCCTGGTCCTCCTGCGCCAGCGAGACCCTGCGCTGCGGGCGCCACGCGTTTGCCACCGTATCGCGCTCCAGAACCTGCAGTTTGTGGCCCTCATCCCCACCGAGGACCAGATAGTCACCGACCACGGTGGCACCACTGAGATCCTGGCCGGCATCGATTTCGCCACGGAACTCGACCGGCCGGACGTCGCGAATGCGTTCCTGGCCCTGTTCGCCGGCTTCGACCGGAAGCGTTTCGTCAGTCAATGTACTGTGCTCCCGGCAACAGCGAGTCGTCGAACAGTTCGGGCAGGCCGTCCAGGCATTGCAGCGCCTCATCGCGCGGCAGTGTCAGGCGCAGGCAGCCATTCGCCTCGGGATGGACGAGCTCAAGGGTGAGCGCGCCCGGTTCATCGGCGACATAGCATTGCAGGATCACGTCATTACGATCCACCACACCGAGGAAATTATCCTCCTTCACCAGCAGGCGCTCGGCCAACGGCACGATGCGGCTCGCCAACAGTGATTCCGGCTGACTCGATGCGATGCTGACCGCATTGTCGTAGTCGCGATAGAACACCCGCAGCACCCGATGTGCGGCCGGCGTACTCATGCGCGGCGCCAGGTCGTCCCGGCCGGCGAGTCCTCGAGGACAATACCGGCATCCTTGAGTTGGTCGCGGATCGCATCGGCCTCGGACCAGTTCTTATCTCGCTTGGCTGCGCTGCGGCGCTCGATAAGGGTCTCGATCTCGGCATCGCCGAGGCCCGCCGGACCCCCATCACCACCGCGCAGGTAGACCTCGGGGTCGTCCTGCAGTATCCCCAGCAGACCACCCAGCTGGCACAGCAGCACACCCAGTGCTGCAGCATGTGCCGGATCTTCGCCGCGCACGCGATTGATCTCCCGGGTCAGCTCAAACATCGCCGCCAGCGCCTCGGGGGTGTTGAAGTCATCTTCCATCGCGGCGTGGAAACGTGCCTCGAGCGTCTCTCCGGCCGCAGCCGGCACGTCATCACGCAGGCCGCGCAGCGCGGTATAGAAACGGGTAAGCGCCGAGCGCGCGTTGCCCAGCTGTTCATCGGCGTAGTGCAGCGGGCTGCGGTACTGGCTGGTGAGGATGAAATAACGCACCTCCTCCGGCAGATAGCGCTGCAGGATCTCGCGCACGGTGAAGAAGTTGCCCAGCGACTTCGACATCTTTTCATCGTTGATGCGTACGAAGCCGTTGTGCATCCAGTACCTGACGAACGGGTGCCCGGTCGCGCCCTCCGACTGGGCAATCTCGTTCTCGTGGTGCGGGAAAGTCAGGTCCGCGCCGCCGCCGTGGATATCGAAGGTGTCGCCGAGCGCCTTGGTGGACATCGCCGAGCACTCGATATGCCAGCCGGGACGGCCCTGGCCCCAGGGCGAATCCCACGCCGGCTCGCCGGGCTTGGCCGCCTTCCACAGCGCGAAGTCCAGCGGGTCGCGCTTCACCTCGCCCGGCTCTACACGCGCGCCGGACTGCAGGTCCTCAATCGACTTCCCGGACAGCCGTCCGTAGTCGGGAAAACTCCTGACGTCGTAGTAAACATCGCCATTCGAGGCGACATAGGCGTGTCCGCGTGCGATCAGCCGCTCGACCATGGCGATGATCTCGGGCAGGTGCTCCGTGGCCCTGGGCTCCTGATCCGGCGGCAGCACGCCAAGCGCCGCCGCGTCTTCGTGCATGGCCTGGATGTAACGCTCGGTCAGCGCATGAAAGGGCTCTCCGCGCTCGTTCGCACGATTGATGATCTTGTCGTCGATGTCAGTAATATTGCGCACGTAGGTCACGGCGTAACCGCGCGACCGCAAGTACCGCGCGACCACGTCGAACACCACCATGACCCGCGCATGCCCGAGATGACACAGGTCGTAAACGGTCATGCCGCAGACATACATGTTGACGTGTCCGGGCTTGAGCGGCTCGAAGGTTTCCTTGGCGCGGGTCAGGTCGTTGTAAATGCTCAGCATGGCAATCGGAGACTCGTTGCACGTAACGCGTTGTGTGAGGTCTGGATATTAACCGAACTGCCTGCCCGCCGGCTCCCCTATTGCGTCACCGCGTGCACATTGCCCGGGCCGACATCCCGCCACCGAAGAAACCGGCCACCCTCCATCGTCCGGCACGGGGTTTTGCCGCGTGACGCACGCGGCTACACTAGCGGCCCCGTTTTTTCCTTTCCAGGCATACCTGAATGAAATCACCGTTGTTGAAGCTGGCCGCATTGGCGTTGTTCCTGGTAACCCTGACGGCGCAGGCGGCGCCGCAAAATATACTGATGAAGACCAGCAAGGGCGACATCACGCTCGAACTGGACGCCGACAAGGCACCGGAAACCGTCGCCAACTTCCTGGCCTATGTCGATGCCGGGTTTCTCGACGGCACCATCTTCCACCGGGTGATCCCGGGCTTCATGATCCAGGGCGGCGGATTCGACGCCGACATGCAGCAGAAAGACACCCGTGACCCCGTCGGCAACGAGGCAAAGAATGGTCTGAAGAACGAACGCGGCAGTATTGCGATGGCGCGCACCAGCGACCCGCATTCGGCAACCGCACAGTTCTTCATCAACCACAAAGACAACGCGAATCTCGACTATCCGAGCTTTGACGGCTGGGGCTACGCGGTGTTCGGCCGCGTGACCGCCGGCATGGACGTGGTCGATAGCATCGCCGCAGTACCGACCGGCAGCCGTGGCGGGCACCGTGACGTGCCGGTCGAGCCGGTGATCATCGAGTCAGTCACCCGCCTCCCCTGACCAGCGCACCGGCGCTGCCTCATCCGCGATATCAATCAGTACAGGAGCAACCCAATGATTACCCTGAAAACCGGCATGGGCGACATCGTGATCGAACTCGATCATGCAAAGGCCCCGAAGACCTGCGAGAACTTCGAGCAGTATGTCCGTGATGGACATTACGACGGCACGATCTTTCATCGCGTGATCGGCAACTTCATGATCCAGGGCGGTGGATTCCTCCCCGACATGATGCAGAAAGCGACCCGTGATCCGATCGAGAATGAGGCCAAAAACGGCCTGAGCAATGTCACCGGCAGCATCGCAATGGCCCGCACCGCGGCGCCACACTCGGCATCCGCGCAGTTCTTCATCAACGTCAAAGACAACGCCTTTCTCGACTATCCGGGGCAGGACGGCTGGGGCTATTGCGTATTCGGAAAAGTGACATCGGGAATGGACGTGATCAACAAGATCAGGACCGTCGACACGACCAACAAGGCCGGCCATTCGGACGTGCCGGTCGAACCGATCGTGATTGAGAGCGCCTCGATCAGCGAGTAGGCAAAACGAGGTCCTACAACAGGAAGAACAGCGCCGCCGGCAGCACCAGCAGGCTGGCGGCGTTGCCCAACAATACGATGGACGCCACCTTCCGGGGTTCGATCTGGTAACGCTCGGCGAGCATGAAATTGAGCACCGCGGGCGGCAGTACCGCGAACACCAGTAACTGCTCTGCCTGTATTCCGGGCAGCGCAACGAACCGGGTCACCAGCCAGGCGACCAGCAGTCCGCTAAGCGGACACAGCAGCGCACCCGCCATGCCAATGCGCCAGTCCGAAAGATCCACCCCGGTCATGCGCACGCCCAGCGCAAACAGCATCAGTGGGATGGCGATCTGGCCGAGCAGATCGATCGCCTCGTGTAATGGTCCGGGGATACGCAACTGCCACACCGCCACGACGATACCGGCGATGGTAGCCAGCAGCATCGGCATGCGCAGCAGCTTCAACGGATTCAGATGCCCGGTCAGCATCGCGTTACCGACGGTAAAATGCAGTGTGTTCTCGACCAGGAACAGGATCATCGCAGCCGGCAGCGCCTGTTCACCGAAAGCGAACAGCGCCAGCGGCAGTCCCATGTTGCCCGAGTTGTTGAACATCATCGGCGGCAGGAACATCTTCGCCTGGTAGCCGAACAGGCGTGCAAACGGCCAGGCGACCACGCCTGATCCAAGCACCACCAGCAACGCAGCGCCTGCCAGCTCGGCGTAGCGACCCAGTTCGAAGCCCTCGCCCGACAACACCGAGAAGATCAGCGCCGGGGTGAAGATATCCAGGTTGAGGCGGTTGGCGGACGCCATGTCCGGACCGTGCCGACGCGCATACAGGTAACCGAGCAAGACGATCGCAAAGATCGGGAAGACAATCTCGAATACCTTGAACATCGATCGGACCCGTGCATGAACCTGTCGGTCAGCATAAGTGGCGGCTGGGTTGTTCTCAATTGAAAAAGCCCGCTCGAAAGCATCAACCGCTACAATCCCCCGCCATGCAAAAACAGTGGTTCATCTCTGATCTTCACCTGGCGATCGAACGGCCAAAGACACTCGCCCTGTTCGAGCACTTCGTCGCCACCTACCCGCAACCGGGTGATCGTCTGTTCATCCTCGGGGATCTGTTCGACGCCTGGATCGGTGACGACGACGACGCCGAACTGGCACGCCGTGTACGCCAAGCCCTGCGCGAGGCCTCCAGACGCGGCGTACGCGTGCTGATCCAGCGCGGGAACCGCGACTTCCTGATGGGACGACGCCTGATGCGCGATTGCGGGGCGACACTGTTGGGCGACCGCCATATCACCGAAGTGGCCGGCCAGCGCACGCTATTGATGCACGGCGACCTGTTGTGTACCGACGACGTCGATTATCAGCGCGCGCGCCGCAGGTTCCGCAATCCGCTGTTTCAATGGCTGATGCTGCGCAAGCCGCTGGCGGACAGGCGCCGTATCGCCGCCGACTACCGGCGACGCAGCGGCGAGATGACAGCGATGAAGGCTGCCGACATCATGGACGTCAATGACGACACCGTGGCGCGCTACCTGCAAAGGCACCGTGTGCGGCAGCTGATACACGGGCATACACACCGCCCCGCGACCCATGAACATCGCCTGGCAGACGGCAGTCTGGCGACGCGCCTGGTGTTGCCCGAATGGCACGCCAAGAATGCAGTGGCATGGGTCGACGACGGCACGACACTCGATCCACTGGTACTGGCACCGCGCTGAGCGCTCAGAATATACCGGGTGCAAACATCGGCCGGCGGCTGAACCCCTCGGGCAATGTGAACAGCGCCGCGTCGGCATCGTGACTGTCGGAAAAGTCGACCAGCGACTGGCTACGCCCGGTGGCCCGCTCCTGCAGCGGCAGACCAAAGCGCAACGGACGATCCGCAGCATAGACATTGGCCGCCAGATCGCAGGGTGTTTTCATATCCAGCGGCATCGACGACAAGGTCGCTGCCTGCACGCGTGCCAGTACCCGCTTCAGTTCCGCAAGACCGCGCACGGCCTCGTCCATCACCCCTTCAATGGTCACGAGTTCGCCGCACAGCTCGCCATTGGCCAGCAGACGTACGTGTTTGGGCCGGCGCCCGGCAACCAACGGCGCCTCGGCGTCGCCTTCCACCTGCTCCTGCAGGATCAGGGTGTCGGGAGCTGCAGGCAGCGGCTCGGCCGAATCCATCACCAGGATCGAGCGATCGTCCACCGAGATGTTGTAGATGCTTTCCTGCCTGCGGTCGAACAGGGTGTACCCGGCCGTATCGCTGCCCTCGTCGAGACGCACATGGTCCGCTGTCACCAACACCCGGCTGACATAGGGTTCGGCGCCCTGCTCCCATACCCGGTAGACCAGCAGCGATGAAGGTGCCGCCACCGCGGCGGAAGTGGCCACCATCAGAACAACCATCAGGATTTTTTGCATAGTGCCTCCAGGCGACCCAACTCCGACTCACTGAAACCCGCCTCGCGGCGCGCCACCTTGTGCAGTGGGCAGCGCACGCCGCCCGGCAGATGCTGTTCGAGCAGCGAAAAGTACGTCTGCTCCGGATCCAGGCCGCGCTGCGCGCACAGATGGTGAAACCAGCGGCTGCCCGCCTCCACGTGGCCGACTTCATCACGCAGGATGATCTCGAGAATCGCCACGCTGGCCTGGTCACCGATCGTGGCCAGGCGCTGCATCATGCCCGGCGTGACGTCGAGACCGCGGGCCTCCATCACGCGCGGCACCAGCGCCATGCGCAGCAGGGCATCATGCGCGGTATTGAGCGCCAGCTCCCACAGCCCATTGTGTGCAGGAAAGTCGCCATAGGAATAGCCAAGTTGCCCAAGGCGTTCGCGCAGCAGGGAAAAGTGATACGCCTCTTCGGCCGCCACGCGGGTCCAGTCCGTGTAATAGGCGTCCGGCAGATCACGAAATCGGTACACCGCATCGCACGCCAGGTTGATGGCATTGAATTCGATATGAGCAACCGCATGGATCAGCGCCGCATGCCCCTCCGGCGTATGCAACCGGCGCTGGACCAGCCTCGACGGGGCCACCAGCTCGGGCCTTACCGGTCGCCCGGCCTCTTCGAGCCCGCCGGAGATCCCGGAGGGGTCGCGTCCGAGCCTGCCCGACTGCCAGTCGTCGGCCAGCGCAGCCGCCAGCGCGAGCTTGCGGTCCACGTCGGTACAGCGCAGACATTGCGCAGCAGTGGCGAACAGGTCCTTTGGCATCGCGTGATTCTACCAGTTCGCCGGCACGCCCAAACGGTGATGACGACCCCAGGCCAACGACGCCAAGCGGATAGTACATTAGCAGGGTCTTATGGTAGACTTTGATCGGTTTTTTTGCGGCCAGCCCCGCAGTTACCGCGGCCGCGTCACCGCGCCCTCTGAGAGGTCACCACGTTGGAAAGCATCAACCTGCGACGGCACTACAGCCGCAACACCCTGCTGCGAATGCTCATCCTCGCCCTGGCGGTAGCGGGCCTGGTGGTGTGGAAATACGAATTCGTCAACGCCGTTTATTTCAAGGACCAGCTTACCCAGCTCGGCCTGGTGATCAACGGCGCCATACTGGTGTTGTTCGCGTTGGGCCTGCTGCGCACCGTCGGCATCCTGTTCAGTTACATGCGCGAGGAGGCGGCGTTGACCCGTTTCGTGCGCAACGTCGAGAAACGGCCGGACGCCGACCCACTGAAGAGCATCGGCACCGGCAGCATGATCGCGCGCCGTTATGCGACCATGCGGCGCCTGCACGAGGCACGCACACCGATCAACCAGAACGCGCTGGCAGCAACCCTGGTCGCGAGCGAAAGCACGCGCAACGGTCTGCCGCGTTTCATCAACAACATCCTGATCCTGTCCGGTGTGTTCGGCACCATCGTATCGCTGTCGATGGCCCTGATCGGCGCATCGAACGTGCTGGAGAACGCGATCAGCGCGACCGGAATGGGGATGGTGATTCACGGCATGTCGACCGCATTGTCGACCACGATCACTGCAATCGTCTGCTATGTCTTCTTCGGTTACATCTACCAGCGACTTACGGATGCCCAGACCAACCTGATCAGCGGCATCGAACAGGTCACGATGACCTTCCTGATGCCCAAGTTCCAGGTGCAGACCGACAGCGTGCTGTACGAATTCACCGGGCTGATCCGTTCACTTCAGGGCCTGGTCGACCAGTTGCAGAAATCACAGATGGGCTTCGAGTCCACCCAGGACCAGCTGGCCGACACCCTGCACATGTATCACGCCAGGTCTGAAGGACTGGATCAGCAGCTCGACACCATCGTCCACCAGCTGCGTGTCGGCTTCCGCCTGCGGGACGACGAATGAGCCAGGGCGGGTTCACCGATCTGCGGCTCAACGGCGGCAGCAACGAGACCCAGGAAGGTTTCTGGCCATCGTTCACCGACATCATGACCGTCGTGGTCATGATCTTCCTGATCGCGATGGTGGTACTGCTGGTACGCAACATGGAACTGGTCAACCAGCTGCGCGCAACCATGGAAGCAGAGCGCATTGCCGCCGAGCTGGCGCGTGCGACCGGCGAAGAGAAAGACAGCCTGTCCAGCGCTCTGCATCGCGCAGAAGAGCGGGTACAGCAGATGCAGCTGGAAATGATGCGCATGCAGGAAAAGGGGCTGCACAACGAATCACAGATCGCAGAACAGCTGCGGGCCATCACCGGCCTGACCAACGAACGCAACGACCTCGCACAACAGGCGGCGCAGCTGGCGCTGCTGCGTCAGCGCCTGGAGGCCGACGTCGAAAAACGCCAGACGCAACTCACCGAGGCGCTGCGCAATATCGACAATCAGCAGCTGCAGCTCAGTGCCGCACAGCGCAGCATCGTCACGCTCGAAGAAGGGCTGCAACAATTGCGCACACGCTATAGCGAAAGCCAGTTGGAGAGCGAGCGGCTGCAGCGCACCGTCGCCGAGCAGCGGCAGAGCCTCGACGAGGCACGCCAGGAAAGCCTCGAGTACGAGCGGCGCTACCTGGTGCTGGCGGACGATTTCGACAGCCTCAAGGTCAAATACGACAAACTGGTGCGACCGGCACGCAGTTCATCCGGGCGGCACCTGATCGAGGTGCGTTACTGGAAAGAGGACAGCGCTTACCAGATCTCGTGGCGTGAGGGTGGCGAAGGAACCTACCAACCGATTTCGCGCGGCCAGCTCGACAAGGTCCTCACCCGCCTGGCCCAGGAAAACACCAACGGGCTGTACGTGAAGGTCATATTCCCCGAAAACAGCGGCCTTTCTTACAACGAGGCCTGGGAGTTCACCAGCCACCTGCACAGCAACTACGACTACTACTTCAAGGCGGAAGAAGAGGCCAAAGCCATGCAGGAAGTGCAGAAGCCGCAGGAAAAGACCGAACCCTGATCCGCGTGCAGCCGATCCCCGTCAACCTGATCACCGGTTTCCTCGGCGTCGGCAAGACCACCGCGGTAAGCCACCTGCTGGCCCACCATCCCGACGGTGAGAAATGGGCCGTGCTGGTCAACGAGTTTGGCGAGGTCGGAGTCGATGGTGCACTGCTTGCGCAGCAGGGCGTGGTGGTCCAGGAGGTCGCCGGCGGTTGTCTGTGCTGTGTCGCAGCGCCGGCCTTCACCACCGGTCTCAATCGACTGATCCGCCAGCACAGACCCGATCGAATCCTGATCGAGCCAAGCGGCCTCGGCCATCCCGCACAGGTTTTGCAGACCCTCGGCGGTCCGCTGTATGCGGGCGTGCTCGATGTCCGCGCAACCGTCTGCCTGATGGACGCGCGCCACCTGTCGTCGCCGCCCCACCTCGACCACCCGACGTTTCAGGACCAGATCCACCTCGCCGACGTGCTGGCCGCCAACAAGGCCGACCTGTACGCGGACCATGACATCGACGCATTCGAGCGGTTCGCCGCAGGGCTGTCGCCGGCGAAATGCAGGGTCGCGGTGGTTGAGCGCGGCGCCATCGACCCCGGCTGGCTGGACATCGGCCGCAGTACCGATCGGCGTGCGGCCTTTCCCGAGGCCCATGCGTTTCTCGTCGAGACTGGCGCAATACCTGCGGCGGATGCCACGGCAGACGCACGAGACTGGCTGATGATCGAGGGCCGTGGCGACGGCTATCACCGCGTTGGGTGGATGATCCACCAACGTTCGGCGTGTGCCACGACAGACCTGCAACACCTCGTGACCGGGCTGGAGGTGGAGAGAAAGAAAGGGCTGTTTTTCACCGACCACGGCTGGCTTGCGCTCAACCAGGACGACTGGTCACCGGTCGATCCACCCAACGATGGCCGTTCGCGCCTCGAATTGATCGACCGCCAACCGCTGCCCGCCGTCGCGATCGATCAGCAGCTGCGGACGCTGCTGACGCCATAGCTCATCCGCCCGACAGGCTGCCGGAAGATATGCGCATAAAAAAACCGCCGCAATACACTGCGGCGGTTTCTTGCGCACTGACCGCAGGTCAGGAAGAGGAAGAAGACTTGATCTTCTCCTTGATGCGCGCGGCCTTGCCGGCCAGACCACGCAGGTAGTACAGCTTGGCGCGGCGCACGTCGCCACGACGCTTCACCTGCACATCGACCACGTTCGGGCTGTATGACTGGAACACGCGCTCCACACCCTCGCCATGCGAGATCTTGCGTACGGTGAACGAGGAGTTCAGGCCGCGATTGCGCTTGGCGATGCACACGCCCTCGAACGCCTGCAGACGCTCACGCTCACCTTCCTTAACCTTCACCTGGACAACCAGGGTATCGCCGGGACCGAAATCCGGCAGGGACTTGCCCATCTGTTCTGCTTCGAGTTCCTGGATGATCTTGCTCATCGCCGCTGCTCCTATACCTCAAGTGCCCGCGTGGGCACGGATAAATTCGTCAAGTAAAACCTGTTCTTCACTGCTCAGCCTGCGGTTCTCCAGGAGATCCGGTCGGCGCAGCCATGTCCGCCCCAGTGCCTGCTGCAGGCGCCAGCGGCGTATCAACTCGTGGTTGCCGGATTTCAACACCTCCGGCACCGTGCGACCTTCGATCTCCTCGGGTCGCGTGTAATGCGGACAGTCCAGCAGACCATCCCCATACGAATCCTGTGCCGCGGAATCCGCATGCCCAAGCACACCGGGCAACAGTCGGATCACCGCGTCCATCAATACCATCGCCGGCAACTCACCACCCGACAGCACATAGTCACCGACCGACCACTCCTGGTCGACATAGGCATCGATCAGGCGTTCATCGATCCCCTCGTATCGACCGGCCAACAGCACGAAGCCGGGCTCCGAGGCCATCGCGCGGACCGCCGACTGATCGAGGCGCCGCCCCTGCGGGCTCAGGCAGATCACCGGGCTGCCCGGCGCCGCTGCCCGGGCGTCTTCGATCACGCGCCGCAAAGGCTCGACCATCATCACCATGCCGGGACCACCACCGTAGGGCCTGTCATCGACCGTGCGGTGCACGTCTTCGGCATAGTCCCGCGGGTTCCACAACGCCAGCGTCGCCTGGCCGCGTTCGATGGCGCGTCCGGTGACCCCGAAGCGCATGGCCTCGAACATCTCCGGGAACAGGCTGATCACGTCGAAACGCATGCCTGCACCCTAAAAATCCGGATCCCAGTCCACCACCATCACGCCGGCTTCGAGATCCACCTCACGCACCACCTGTTGCCAGATGTAGGGCACCAGGCGTTCCCTGTCACCCAGCACCACCATCACGTCGTTCGAACCGGTCTCGAACAGCTGGTCGATCCTTCCGAGTTCGACACCGTCGAGCGTCCTGACCGCAAGCCCGACCAGGTCGGCCCAGTAGAACTCGCCCGGCCGCGTGATCCGCGGCAATTCGGTGCGCGGGATCGTGATCTCGGCACCAACAAGGCCCTCTGCCGCGTCGCGGTCATTGCAACCTGCCAGCTTGGCAACCACTGCCTTGCCCTGCAGCCGCCCGGCACTCACCTTCCAGACCTCGCGCCGACCATCGCGCAACAGATGCCAGGGTGAATAGCGCACGATGTTTTCGCGCGGAGCGGTATCCGAATGCACCCGGACCCAGCCCTGGATACCATGTGCCCCGGAAATGCGACCGAGGGTGACGAAACGCTGCTCGTCACCCTCGGTGGGTCTCCCATTGTCCGTGCTGGCGTCATCGCTCACGGGAACTTGCCCTCGCGCGCCAGCAGGGACCGACTATCCGTAAAGATCAGCCCTGGGCAGTCTGACGGTAGCTGTCGACCAGCTTGCGCGCACGATCGCTCAGCTGGGCACCGACCGACACCCAGTGGTCAACGCGACCCAGGTCGATACGCATGCCTTCTTCACCCTCGACCGCAACCGGGTTGTAGAAGCCCAGGCGCTCGATGTAACGGCCGCCGCGCGCACGGCGCGAATCAGCGGCGACGAGGTGATAGAAGGGACGCTTCTTCGCACCCGATCTTGCAAGACGAATCGATACCATTTTCTGTTAGCCTTAATTCAACGTCTGTTTGGCCCGGGAGCAAGCCGCCCCGAGAGAAACGGCGTATTCTACGCAAAATTCGTACTTTGTGAAGTGGCAATTTGCCGCAGAATCAGGGTTTTGCCAGAGACAGGCCAGAGACGCCGCATCGATCGGGCGCCGGTCTCCTGCAAACAGCTCGCCCGCACCCCCGACCGACAAATCAACCACCCCGTAGGAGCCGAGCCCCCTCGGCGATCCCACCGATAAACGAAACACCCCGCAGGAGCCGAGCCCCATCGGCGATCGACCCGGCTATTCGTCGCCCTTTTCGTAAATGAGATGGACCTCGATCCGCCGGTTGCGGCGATGCGCCGCCGAACTGTCACCGCGATCACGCAACTGGGTATCGGCCAGACCGACCGTGGACAGGCGGTCTTCGGGTAGCCCGCGTGATACCAGAAAACGCAGCATGCTGACCGAGCGCGCCGCGGAGAGATCCCAATTGGTCTCGAAGCGCTTGTTCGAACGCAATGGCCGGCTGTCGCTGTGCCCCTCGATCCGTAGCCGCCACGGGAACTCCGCCGGCAGCTGCTGCGCCAGGCCCTGCAACATATCCGCCACCGGCGCCAGGCGCTCCTGACCCTCGGCACCGAGCTCGCCCTTGCCAAAGATGAACACCGGATCGCTGGCGATGATCAGGCGGTCCGGCAGCACCTCGTACAACGCCGACACCGGCAACTGGCGGCGCAGCTCGCGGAAGAACTCACGGCGCTGACGCTGCTGGACCTCGGGTTCGTAACCGCGCTGGGCGCGCAGCTCGGCCTCCAGGCGGTCGATGTGGCGCGCCTGTTCGGCATTGCGCTGCTCTGCACGAGACAGGGCCTCATTCAGCTCCTGCAGACCCTGCTGCATCGCCTCGGTGTGGCGGCGCATCGCATCGATCTGCGCATTGCCCTGCTCGATCAGTGCCTCGCAGGGTTCCGCGGCGTGCACACCGAGCGCAGTCATGCAGCACGCGACAAGGATCAGACGACGAATACGACACCTGGATCTCAAAATGGCATACCACCCCCGGGAGGCATGCCGCCGCCAGGGAATCCACCCGGCATCTTGCCCTTCATGCCGCGCATCATCTTGGCCAGGCCGCCGCCCTTCATCTTTTTCATCATCTTCTGCATCTGCGTGAACTGCTTGAGCAGCTTGTTCACGTCCTGCACCTGGGTCCCCGAGCCGGCGGCGATGCGCTTTTTCCGTGAACCCTTGATGACTGCCGGGAACGCACGCTCCTGCGGGGTCATCGAGTTGACGATCGCGATCAGACGTTTGATTTCCTTGTCGCCGACCTGGGCCTTGACCGCATCCGGCACCTGCCCCATCCCCGGCAGCTTGTCGAGCAGACCGGCCATGCCACCCATGCTGGCCATCTGCTCCATCTGCTCCTTGAAGTCACCCAGATCGAAGGTCTCGCCCTTGTGGATCTTGGTCGCAAGCTTGGCCGCCTTCTCCTGATCGACCTTCGACGTGACCTCTTCGACCAGCGACAACACGTCGCCCATTCCCAGGATCCGCGAGGCCACGCGATCGGGATGAAAGGGCTCGAGCGCAGTGGTCTTCTCGCCGACACCGAGGAACTTGATCGGCCGCCCGGTGATCTTGCGAATCGACAGTGCCGCCCCGCCGCGGGCATCACCGTCGGTCTTGGTCAGGATGACGCCGCTCAGCGGCAGCGCATCATTGAACGCCTTGGCGGTGTTGGCGGCATCCTGGCCGGTCATCGCGTCGACCACGAACAGGGTCTCGATCGGCTTCAGCTCGGCATGCAGGGCCTGGATCTCGGCCATCATGTCGGCGTCGATATGCAGGCGACCGGCGGTATCGACGATCAATACATCGAAGAAACCCTTGCGCGCCGCGGCAATCGCCGCGCGTGCGATCGCCAGTGGCTTCTGGTCGGTGCTGGAGGGGAAAAACTCCGCGCCGACTTCGGCGGCCAGTGTCTTCAGCTGCTCGATGGCTGCAGGCCGGTAGACGTCGGCACTGACCACCAGCACCTTCTTCTTCTCGCGCTCAATCAGCAGACGCGACAGCTTGGCGACACTGGTGGTCTTGCCCGAACCCTGCAGGCCCGCCATCAGGATCACGGCTGGCGGCTGGGCGGCAAGATTCAGCCGTTCGTTGGCCTCGCCCATGACGCGGACCAGTTCGTCATTGACGATCTTGACCAGCACCTGGCCGGGGGTAAGGCTGCGCAGCACCTCTTCGCCAAGGGCCTTCTCGCGCACCTGCTCGACGAATTCCTTGACCACCGGCAGGGCGACATCGGCCTCGAGCAGGGCCATGCGCACCTCGCGCAAGGTGTCCTTGATGTTGGCTTCGCTGATCCGCCCCTGACCGCGGACCTTCTGCAGAACACCGCCGAGGCGGTCGGAAAGACTGGCAAACATAGTATTGACTTCGAGACCCTGGAGCACCGCCATTATACGGATGCAGGCGTGGGAGCGTTATGCCATGATCTGCGTCCGGATGAACGTTACCCTTATCGCATTTTCGGCCGCCATCGCTTACCTGCTCGGCGGCCTGAGTACTGGCATGCGGCTGTTCGGCGCTGAGGCCGACTGGCGCCCGTCGCGCAGCCTGGGCATCGGGCTCGGTTTCGCCGGGCTGCTGCTGCACGCGATATTTCTATACATCGGGCTTTTCACCGCGGCCGGGCTGAACCTGAGTTTCTTCAATGCCCTGTCGCTGGCGGCCTGGTCGGTGGCAGGCCTGCTGCTGGTGTCGTCGCTGAGCAAGCCGGTCGAGAACCTGGCGATCCTGGCGCTGCCGCTGGCGGCCATCATGGTCCTGCTCGACCTGCGTTTTCCCGGCAGCCATCTGCTCGGTGAGAACGCCGGCTGGGAACTGCGGATCCACGTGCTGACATCGATGCTGGCGTACAGCCTGCTGACCCTGGCCAGTGCGCAGGCAATACTGCTCGCCGTGCAGGACAATCATCTGCGGCGCCACCACCCCGGCGGATTCATTCGCGCACTGCCGCCGTTGCAGACGATGGAATCCCTGCTGTTCGAGATGATCAGCCTGGGCTTCGTGCTTCTCAGTGTGGCCCTCGGTACCGGTTTTCTGTACCTCGAAGACATGTTTGCCCAGCACCTGGTGCACAAGACGGTATTGTCCATCGTCGCGTGGATCGCGTTCGCGATGCTGCTGTGGGGCCGCTACCGCTTCGGTTGGCGTGGACGCAAGGCGATTCGCTGGACGCTGGTGGGCTTCATGGTGTTGATGCTCGCCTATTTCGGCAGCAAGGCCGTGGTCGAGCTGATTCTGCGACGCTGAGCGATGGCAGTCGGAACCGCCGACAATAAATCGGCGGCGGTTCAGCTCCCGGCCAAATGGTAGGCCTGGGTGGCCTTGCGTCCCTTGCTGCTACGCCCCAACTCGGCGGCAACCCGGTCGCGTGCCTCGATACTCTGCGCCATCAGGCGCTTGTCCAGATCAAGGATCGCACGCACACGGTCGGTGACAAACTCGTCAACCGGGGCATGAGTGGCAAAAGCCTCCTCGAGCAATTGGCGGCGTGCCGGTTCCAGCGCGACCACAGCATCCCAGTCGCCTTCGTCACCGAGTTCGGCCATGCGCCGGCTCATGCCCAGCGCGTCGTCCAGCAATTGGTGACGTGACGGTGACATCGCTCAGATCGCCTCTTTCGCGGCCGCGTACTTGGTCCCGCCGACGCTGCGCACGGACTCCGGCATCGCGTCCCAGGCGCCCTTGATCTCGAGCAGCAGGTCGATCACCTCGCTCAGTGCGTTGGCATCGTTGTGCGCCGTGGCATCGATCAGGCGACGGGTCATGTAGGCATACAGGTCGTCCAGATTGACCGCGATCGCACCCCCGGCATCCATGTCGAGACTGGTACGCAGGCCGTTGATGATGGACATTGCCCAGGTGATCTGGCGGCTTTTCCCTTCGAGGTCGTTGCGTTCGATGCAGCCCTTGGCGGTGGCGACTTTTTCCAGCGCCCCCTCCATCAGCATCTGTACCAGCCGGTGCGGGCTGGCATACGCGACTTCGGATTCGGCAGCGACCTTGCCGTACTGAGCAACACCTGAGCGTTTCTTGCCGTAGGTCATTTATCGGTTTTCCAGAGTGATCTCAAGACATTCAAGCTAACGGCAACCAGGGACGGAAATTGAGGGAATTCGAGTCACCAATCGACCCTGGATCGGCCATCGTCAGGATGAAAAGTTCTGCAGCAGGAAGGCACTGGTGCTCTGCAGACTGCCAACCAATTGATCCAGCGCGGAATATTGCCGGCGCATCGCGATCTCGCGCAGATCCAGGCGACGCTCCAGTTCCGCCTGGTCGCTCTCCAGGCGTTTCACCCGGCTGTTCAGACCGTCGACCCGGCTGTCGATCACGCCGTCGTTGTCGAGCATGCTGTCGGCCAGTGTCTCGAAACGGAATGCGTACCCCTGGTCGTCGTTGGCGAACAACTGGGCCACCGAGTTGAAATCGGTGTCCAGGGCTTTGCTGAATTCGCTGCTGTTGAGCGTCAGCTGCCCGGTGTCGCGGTCGGTCTTGATACCCAACGACGACAGCGCATTGTAGCTGCCGGTCAGGCCAACGGGCTGGGTGTTCAGCGCGCCACGCATCAGGCGTTCGACACTGCGCAGCGTCGAATCACCGGCCAGATCACCTTCGCGCAGCGCGGCCATGGTCGAGAAAACGTTGTTGTAGGCATCGACGAATTTCTTCGCGGATTCCTCGATCGCCCCGCTGTCGCGAGTGACATTCAGGATCGCGCTGCCTTCGCCCTTGAGGGTAATATTGAGGCCGTCGATCACCGTACTGATATTGTTGCTGGACGATGTCAGGTCGAAGCCGTCAATGCTGTACGACGCATCCAGCTCCATCAGGTCGGTCAGCGTCGCCCCCTGGCTGTCCTGGTTGGTGGTCGCAAAGTTGAAGGTTCCGGCGCCGATTGCCCCGCCAAAGGAGAGTTGCACACGGCTGTCGTAACCGGACTCTTCCGCGGTCAGGATCAGGCGCTGGTTGCCGCCACCGACGTTGAGGATGGTCGCGGTCACACCGGGGTTGTCAGTGGCCGAGTTGATGGCGTCGCGAATCTCGCTGAGGGTCTTCGCGGTGGACAGGTCGATGGTCGTCGATTCGGTACCGACCGTCAGGGTCAACGCGTCACCGGCGCCACCACCGTGCGTATCTGTCTCAAGGAAGGCGTCGGAACCCATCTTGTGGTTCTGCGCCAGGCGGGTCACATCGAGGTTGTAGATTCCCGCCGCCGCCTCGCTGGCCGCCGATGCAGTCATCACATCCTCATCGGATGACTCCGACTGGAAGATGCGGAATGCATCCAGCGAGCTCAGGCCCTTCATCGCGTCCTGGAATGACGAGATGGCGCTCTTTAGCGAGCCGTAGGCGGAGATCTGTGCCCGCGTGTCCGATTCCCGCCGCTGCAATGCGACCAACGGCTGACGCTCCAGTGACATCAGCTGCGAAACGATGGTCTCGATATCCAGCCCCGAACCCACTCCGGCCGCGGTAATCGCCATGTCGATATCTCCTTCGTTTCAACCCAGGTGTTTGCCCGTAAGTTCAGGCAGAGTCTCGAAAAAACACCCCCGCCGCATCTTGCAGCCGCTTGCGCAGATGGATCAGCTCCTCGCTGGGGATCTGCCGCACGACCTCGTCAGTCTCACGATCGATCACCTTGATGACGGTGTCGCCACTGTCTTTGTCGACCGAGAACCTGAGTTCTCTATGCAATTCCCGAACCAAATTGTTCAGGTCAGAGACCACATCCTCCAGCGGCTCTTTCTCCTGTGCCGCCTTTTTGGCCTCGCGGGCGCTTTCCGCGGCCTCATTCTGCTTCAAATCCGATGCCACCCTTCCCGTCGCCGCAGCGGGACTGCTCTGCGCCGCGGGCGTAAGGATCGGCTTGATCATCCCTATATCGTTGTTCATCGCCATGTCCCCATTGTCAGCCGGTCAACCAGCCGCACCGAGTGCTCGACCCGGCCAGTCCCCCGGACCCGCGGAGCAGAGGCCCCGCGGTCCGACTCTCACGTAGCTTCGGGATGGGCTCGCGCCACACCCATCGCTACTTGACGTTTATCGTCCAACTGACGCCTTCCTCGAATCGAAAGGTTCGCCAGATTTACCGCAGCAGTGACAACACGTTCTGCGGCAACTGGTTGGCCTGGGCCAACATCGCGGTACCTGCCTGCTGCAGGATCTGCGAGCGTGTCAGGTTGGCCGTCTCGGCAGCGAAATCGGCGTCCATGACGCGACTGCGGGCCGCGCTCTGGTTCTCGATCACGTTGGCGTTGTTGCGCACGGTCGCCTCGAGGCGGTTCTGCTTGGCGCCAAAGTCGGCACGCTTGGCAGAGATGTTGTTGATCGCGGTATCCAGCAGCGCGACCAGCGACCCTGCCTGACCACCGGAGCCGATCGACAGGTTGCCCAGCACCGAATTCAGACCGCCCGCGGACAGGTTCTTGGTCTGCAGCGCCTGGGTGGAGATCTTGATCTGGTAGCTGCCCCCTGCCTTGAAGCCGACCTGCATGGTCAGTGTGGCGTCGGTTGCCAGCAGGTTGGTGCCGTTGAATTCGGTCGAATCGAAGATACGGTCGATCTCGGCCTTGAGCTCGTTGTATTCGTCCGACAGGGAATTCTTGTCCGAGTTGCTCACAGTGCCGTTCATCGACTGCACCGTCAGCTCACGCATACGCTGCAGCATGTTGGCGACTTCGTCGAGCGCGCCTTCCGCGGTCTGCAGCAGCGAGATGCCGTCGTTGGCGTTGCGGTTGGCCTGTTCGAGGCCACGGATCTGCGAGGTGAAACGCTGCGCGATCGCCAGACCAGCCGCATCGTCCTTGGCGCGGTTGATACGCAGACCGGACGAGAGACGCTCCAGCGAGGTCGCCATGCTCGACTGCGAGTTCATCAGAACGCGCTGCGAGTTGAGCGACATTACGTTGGTGTTGATTACCTGTGCCATTTCTTTCTCCTATGACCGGTCGGCTGCACCAGCCGACCGGGGAGTTATCTTCTGGCGGATATACGATCAGTCGTATCTACCGCCTCCGGGGATCTCGATCGAGCGTTAACGCAGCAGCGACAGCACGTTCTGCGGCAACTGGTTGGCCTGGGCCAACATCGCGGTGCCTGCCTGCTGCAGGATCTGCGAGCGAGTCAGGTTGGCCGTTTCGGCTGCGAAATCGGCGTCCATGACGCGGCTGCGGGCTGCGCTCTGGTTCTCGATCACGTTGGCGTTGTTACGCACGGTCGCCTCGAGACGGTTCTGCTTGGCACCGAAGTCGGCACGCTTGGCAGAGATGTTGTTGATCGCGGCGTCCAGCTTGCTGATCATCCCCGAGGCCTTGGAAGCCGCGGAGATCGCGTTGGCGGCGACGGTGTTGATCACGAACGACACACCACCACCGGCGTAGGTACGGCTGGCCATGTTGAACGTCGAGATCTTGATCTGGTAACTGCCACCGGCCTTGAAGCCGACCTGCATGGTCAGCGAGTTGGTCGTACCCAGCAGGTTGGTGCCGTTGAACTCGGTGGAGTCGAAAATGCGATCGATCTCTGCCTTCAGCTCGCTGTATTCGTCGTTCAGCGAGTTGCGGTCGGAGGCGCTCACGGTGCCGTTCATTGCCTGCACACCCAGCTCACGCATGCGCTGCAGCATGTTGGCGACTTCGTCGAGCGCGCCTTCTGCCGTCTGCAGCAACGAGATGCCGTCGTTGGCATTGCGGTTGGCCTGTTCGAGGCCACGGATCTGCGAGGTGAAGCGCTGCGAGATTGCCAGACCGGCCGCATCGTCCTTGGCGCGGTTGATGCGCAGACCGGACGAAAGACGCTCCAGCGAGGTCGCCATGCTCGACTGCGAGTTCATCAGAACGCGCTGCGAGTTCAGCGACATGACGTTGGTGTTGATTACTTGTGCCATTTTCTATCTCCCTTTAATCGATCAACAGCACACGCCGATCGAGGAGTTAGTCTTTGGCGGATATACGATTGTTCGTATCTACCGCCTCCCGTTGGCCTGACGTTGCAGGCCTGGATTGCCGGTCAAACCGACGCTCCGAATCCGTAAAGGCGGTGGACGACTATAGATAGATGGGTGACTGCCGCTAGGGCTGCTCGACATGGCACGAAGGCCAGGGTGTACGCACCTTGGGTGCGCTCCCGAAGTTGCCGCCGGGGCGGCGCGACAGGCGGACCTGTGGCAGGTGCCTGCTGTCTACTTCCTGCAACCGAACGGCGCTTGAAGCTGCCTGAACGATCGCCTGATGCCGAGCGGATATGCTGACCCAAATATCTGCATTTACCGCCTTCGCGAAATTGAGCGGCCGTCCATCAGCTTTCTTTAATACCTAAAATCTCCAATTTCGATTTATTTTCGGACCGCCGCCGGTTGCGCAACTCAGCGGCCACCTCGCATGCCGGCAACATCTGGCATCGATTCTGCATACCCCTCTTGCAGCGGTGATGAGGTGTCAATTTTCCGTTAACAGGCCAGAAACCCGGTCAAGTGCCTGACGAAAGACGCGATTCACCTTTTTTGCGAATTCGAAAGGAGCATTGCGATGTCATCTGCCCAACCCCTTGTCGACAACGGAGCCCACGCCATGGAGATCAAGACCCGCTTTGGCGCCCAACAGATCGATCCCGCCTCGGTCATTCATTTTCCAGACGGCCTGGCCGGATTCGAGCAGCTGCATGAGTTCAAGCTGTTCCACGAGGAAGGCAAACCGACCGTGTTCTACCTGCAGTCGCTCCAGGACCCCGAGGTCCAGTTCCCGGTGGTCAATCCCGACAACTACCAGGTGAGCTACGAATGCGTGCTCAGCGACCAGGAGGCCTCCACGCTGCAGCTGGAAGACCCCAGTGACATCGCCGTGCTGGTCACCCTGGCCCAGGCCGGCGAGCACGATCGTGGCATTCACGCCAATTTCATGGGCCCGATCATGCTCAATACGCGCAAGCGCATCGGCCTGCAGAAACAACTCAACCAGGTGAGCGGCAGCGTGGTGATCCGCGCCGAGTAGATCTCAGCGATGGGCAAGGGCCTGCCGCCCCCCTGCCCGGCAAAGCGGCAAGTGCTTGCCACTCCGCCTGAAACAGCCAGTTCCTCCGCAAAGCGATAAGCCTTTACCCCTTTCGATTTTTGATTGAAAGGGGTTTTTTCTTGCCTGATCACTATTTTTTTGCTGCTTTTCGTCGACATTAGCGGGCCAAACAATATTGGCACCATGTTTGCATTGATTGAGGCGTGACGCATTCGCCCGGCGCTCAGTGCCCGACGCGAACTGTTTGAAACCGGAAAAACATGAGGCCCCGAAAATGGCACAAGTGATCAATACGAACATGATGTCCCTGAACAGTCAGCGGGCACTCACGAATTCACAGAACAGCATGACGACGTCGCTCGAGCGTCTATCGTCCGGCCTGCGCATCAACCGCGCCAAGGACGATGCCGCCGGCCTGGCGATATCCGAACGACTGACCGCACAGATCCGCGGTCTCGAACAGGCCAACCGCAACGGCTTGGACGGCATCTCGCTGATGCAGACCGCGGAAGGCGCACTCGACGAAGTCGGCAACATGCTTCAACGCATGCGCGAACTGGCCGTGCAGTCAGCCAACGGCACCGTCAGCGCCGCCGACAAGCGCTCGCTGAACGACGAGTTCCTCGAACTGCGCGACGAGATCGACCGGGTATTCAACTCGGCCGAATTCAACGGCGTGAACCTGCTCGGTACAACCGCATCCCTGACGCTGCAGATCGGCTTCAAGGCGGGCAACAGCTATATGTTGGTGGTATCGACCATCGACATGGAAAACCGTGGCTTTGCCAGCGGCGGGCTGTCGTTCATCGTCGGCGCCACCGCATCGCGCCAGATCTCCGCCGCCAGCAAGGCGTTGTTCATGTTGAGCAAGCTGGACGCAGCGATCGACACCATCACGCAGAAGCGTGCCGACTTCGGTGCCAAGCAGAACCGCATCGAGGCCACGCTGCGCAACAACGCCAACGTGATCGAGAACCAGTCGGCCGCACGCAGCCGTATCCGCGACGCCGACTTCGCCGCCGAGACGGCAAACCTGACGCGCACGCAGATCCTGCAGCAGGCAGGGACCGCGATGCTGGCCCAGGCCAACCAGTTGCCGCAGAACGTGCTGCAGCTTCTCGGCTAGACTTGAAGCGGTTTTCAAACAGTCACGGCGGCACATTCGATGGCCGACCATGTCCTGTATCAGGGGCATGGCCGGCGTATTGAAGCCCGCCCAGGCACCATGGATAAGCTGCAGTATTACGTAAACAGTTTCGGCGATCGGTACCTGTACGACGTCAACCGCAGTCTGTTCAACCAGGTCGGTGCGGACAACATCTTCAGACGCCGGTTCGGCGACCGGTTGTTCGACAAGGACAGCCTGACAGTCGTCATCGGCACGGATTCCGGCCTGCTGCCTCGCTATATCCAGCAACAGGGCGTGCCCGACGGTTCACGCTACCTGTTTATCGAGCTGGACCAGCTGCTGCCAACGATCGACGACGCTGTCACCGGGTTGGATGAACATATCCACCTGGTCGGCCAAAGCGGCCTGATCGACGCGCTCAAACCGGTCAACTTCGCCGACTACGCCAATATCGGCGCAGTGCGGCTGATCGAATCGCTCGGGGCGACCGACGCCTTCATCGGTGACTACCGCGATCTCGTTGCAGATATCCGGCGTCAACTCGACGGCGTGTTGTGGGCGCACGGGGTGCAACTGAGCAACCCGTCTTTCGTGCGCCGCCAGCTCGAGGACCTGATCGAGCACCATGTGCCGGCACAGGTACTGCGCAACACGTTCAGCGGCAAGACGGCCGCGCTGCTCGGCGGAGGACCCTCGCTGGACGACATGATTCCGTGGATCCGCGAGCACCAGCAAGCACTCGTGATCATTGCGGTGTCGCGTATCTGCCGCCGCCTGCGCGACGCAGGCATAACGCCGCACATCGTGGTGTCGATCGACCCGACGGAATTCAGCTTCGACATCAGCAAGGAATTCCTCGACCTCGACCCCAAGGTCGTCCTCGCGCACGCCAACCACGTCGCCTTTCCGCTGCTTGCGCAATGGCACGGCCGCAGCGTTTTCCTGGACCGCCGTTACCCCTGGGTAAGCAAAGAGGAGGCCGACAACATCAGCGCTGCAGGGCCGACAGTGACCAACACCGGCTTTGCACTGGCGATGGCAATGGGCTTTGGCACCATCGTGTTTGCCGGGATCGACCTTTGTCACAGCGTCGAGGGCTATACCCACGCCAGGGGAAGCAATGAGTTCGATGCCGGCCCGAAACTCGGTGTCGCCAGCATGCGCGTGACGACCAACAGCGGACGCATGGCGGAGACCACCGCGGACTTCTACAACGCCATCTCGTCCTTCAGTGCCCAGGCCAGGAGCGCGGGACAGCTCGGCGTGCGCGTCATCAATCCGTCGGCAGGCGCCGCCGTGATGGATGCAGTCGAGCATATCCCGCTCGAACAACTGCAATTTGCTGCCTGCGAGAAAGACCCCTTCGAGCTGTTGCACGCGTGTATCGACGGCGATTCGCCGGCGCAGCGCCTTCGCAACTATGCAGCAATGCAGCGCGAGCTGGCCCGGGCGCACGGCCGCCTGCGCAAGATCATCAGCCTCGCGGAGGAGGCGTTGCGCTGCAACGACGGCCTGTTCGGCCGTGCCGGCAAGGCCGCCGATTTCCGCCACAAGGGACGCATGGACAAGATCGAACGCCAGCTCGACAACAAGCTCAACGACCTCTCTTCGATCGTCCGCATGTTCAGCGCCCAGGCGTTCCTGCACATGCCACCATCAGACAGGGAGTGGACCGACGACGAAATCGAACAGGCAGGCAAGACCTATTACAGCGCCTACCGAAACAACGCCCAGCAGATCCTCGAACTGGTGGAACAGGCCCAGCACCGGGTAGGCAGCGCCATCGCCGAGGACAGTGAGAAACCGGATTTCGACCGCCTGTTTGCGCAGTGGGAGTCGGATCACATCCCCGGCCGTGCCCGCGTGTGGCGGCACAGACACCCGCAGGCCGCGGCACAACTGCCGCCAGCGCTCGCGCGGCGATTCGATGCCCTGGACGAGGACTTTCGCGCGATCATGCAGACGCGCGAGACGTCGCACGCCAAGAAGGTCCGTGCAGAGACGGCGCTGGGCCCGGTACGCGGCAAACTCCAGGTACTGTTCAAAGAGCGCAACGTCGAAGAACTCAGCAACGCTGCTGAGCAGCTCTCTCGCCAGGAGGGCGCCGAAGCCAGTCAATTGCGCATGCTCGCCACCGGTTATCTCGCCGAGCTGGCTGGCGACGCAGAGGCGGCTTTCGATCACTATGGCGCACTGATCGAGCTGGTCCGCGAAGACCTCGACACCGGGGCGACCGATGAGCCGAATCCGCGTCTCGAGGACGCATTGCGGCGCATGGCGGTGATCGCGATGTCGCAACAACAGCACGAACAGGCATTGTTGATCCTCGAGACCCTGGCCGGATTCTCCCCGGCCTATTCGCAGCAGTATGCCGAGTTGCTGCGCCTGTCCGGCGACACCCAGGCGGCAGCCGATGTCTACACCAACTACCTCACCAAGGCGCCCGGCGACCTGGCCGCGATGTTGCGTCTCGGCAGGCTGTATCAGACCATGGGCGTCGACGACGCGGCCAGGACCGCGTTCAGCTACGTGCTGGAAAAAGATCCCGACAACAAGGCGGCCATGGCGCTGCTGCAACAAAGCGAGACAGCGGCCTGAGCATGCACAAAGTACTGGTCACCGGCGCCGACGGCTTTATCGGCTCGCACCTTTGCGAGGCCCTGGTCACCGCCGGCTACGCGGTGCGGGCCTTCGTCTACTACAACAGTTTCGGCCATTGGGGCTGGCTCGATTCCGCGCCTGCGGACGTCCAGGACGCACTCGAGATATTTGCCGGCGACATCCGTGATCCACATGGTGTGCGCACCGCGATGCAGGGCTGCGACACTGTTCTGCATCTCGCCGCGCTGATCGGCATCCCGTATTCCTATCACTCACCCGACGCCTACGTGGACACCAACATCCGTGGCACCCTGAACGTGGTCCAGGCCGCGCGCGACCTCGGCGTCGACAGGGTGGTCCACACCTCGACCAGCGAGGTCTACGGGACTGCGCGCTTCGTTCCCATCACTGAGGAACACCCGTTGCAGGGGCAGTCACCCTACTCCGCCACCAAGATCGGCGCCGATCAGATCGCCTTGTCATTCCAGCGCTCGTTCGGCACACCGGTAACGGTGATCCGCCCCTTCAACACCTTCGGCCCACGCCAGTCGGCGCGTGCCGTCATCCCGACGATCATCACCCAGATCGCTGCCGGCCAGCGCGAGATCAGGCTGGGCTCACTGCATCCGACGCGCGACTTCAGTTACGTCGCCGATACGGTGCGAGGATTCATCAGCGCGGCAGAAACCGATGCCGCAGTCGGCGAGGTCGTCAACATCGGCAGCAACTTCGAGATCAGCATCGGTGACACCGCACAACTGATCGCCGAGCGGATGGGTGTCGACATCACCATCGTCAGCGACGACCAGCGCCTTCGACCGCCGGACAGCGAGGTCGAACGCCTGTGGGCCGACAACAGCCGGGCCCGTGACCTCCTCGGTTGGCAGCCCGGGTACGGCGGTCGGGACGGCTTCGCCCGCGCCCTCGGGGAGACCATCGACTGGTTCGTGCAGCCCGGAAATCTTCGCCAATACAAGCACCATCGTTACAACATCTGAAAGGCTGGTGACGCACCTGGGGCATTCAGCGAGGTTACGGCGGGACAACAGCTCGAAAACCGCGCGCCATCGGAACCTTACACAGCGCCCCGCCATGCTAGACTCCGCGAATTGCAATCGCCCGATCGAAGGCCGATGCAGCAGCGGCCCTGCCGCCCCGTTAGTCAGCACGTACCAGCAACGCCAACTGGCAGCGGGGACAATTCAGGAATTAGCCGATTCGGCCGATAGCCCGCTGCAGTGATTGTTCCAATGGAAATAACAACTACTGGATCGTTATGCCGATGCATCTTCTACGCCCATTGCTGCTGATATCCCTGCTCGCACCGCTGGCGAGTCTTGCGGTCACCCTTGGCGAGGCACGCGTCAACTCGTTTCTGAACCAACCGCTGGATGCAGAGATCGACCTGATCGGCCTGGCACCGGGCCAGCACGAAGACCTGCGGCTGCGCGTCGCCAACCAGGCGCACTTCGAGCGCCTCGGCATCATCTACGACCATTTCCTGGCCGACCTGCAGTTCGACGTCGTGCAGTCCGCTGACCGCTGGCTGGTGCGTATGCGCAGCGACCGGCCGGTTGCCGAACCTTTCATCGATTTTCCGGTGCAGATGACCTGGCCCGGCGGCCAGTTGATCAAGCAGTACACCCTGCTGCTGGACCCGCCCAAGCGGATCCAGCCGGCGCGCGCCGCCAGCGTGCGGCCGGCCACGGTCGCTGCTGCACCGCAGGCTACGCCGATCACGAGCGGGGCTGACGTCTACGGCCCGGTACGCAGCGGCGAAACGCTGTGGCCCATTGCACAGAAACTCAAGCCGCGCGGCATCACCACCCAGCAGATGGCAATGGCGCTGCTGCGCGCCAACCCGCAGGCCTTTATCGACAACAACGTCAACAACCTGCGTGCCGGCGCGACCCTGACCATACCGCCACGCGGCTTCGTCGAAGAACTCGACGCTGCAACCGCGCGCGCCGAGTTCTCCGCACAAAGCCGCCGCTGGCAGGCCCCCGTGGCCACCTCGCCGCGCACCATCGAGACAGTGGCGCCGGTTCCGGCCGCACCACCGGCGCCCGAAAAACCGACGCCGCCACCGGCACAGGCAGCACCAGAGCGCAGCGCCGAGGTCGAGACCAAACCGGCCGACGCACAACTGCGCATCCTCAACGAGAAAGAAAAGACCGATGCCAAGCCGGGCAGTGACCAGGCGATACAGGAACAGCTGCTGGTCACCATGGAAGAGATCGAAAGCAACCGCATCACCACGGGCGCCATCGAATCCCGCCTGGCGCGCCTGGAAGAGGAGCTCAACCGCATGCAGCGGCTGGTCGAGCTGAAAGATGCCCAGATCGAGGCCCTGCAATCGGAGGTCGCGACGCGCGAGACCCTGCAGCAGGAGGCGCAGGTCGCCGAGCCAACACTGCCTGCCGCGGTACCTCCAAAACTGCCCCCGGCGCTCGAAAGCAAGCTTGATACGACACTTGCTCAGGTCGCACCGGCGCCGGCGCCGGTCGTGACGATCGAACCCCTCGCCCCGACGCAGGCCACTCCCCCAGCCCAGCCGCTGTACGAGCAGTACCTGTGGATCGTATGGGTCGTGCTTGGACTGCTCGGACTGAGCGCGTTGATGATGCTCGCCCGGCGGCCACAGGCCGTCGAGGCCGCGGCACCGATGGCTGACCTGCCGCGCGTGAACCGCGAGACCAAGGCCGCCTACCGCGCCGAAAGCGCGCCGCCGGCCAAGGCCGACCTCAAACAGGCTGAGGCGGACCTCCGCACCCTGGCACAGGAACTCGCCGATGAGCCGGCGACGGACGCTTATGACGACGTCGTGCCCGAGGAATTACCGGAGCTGGACCTCGCAGCAGCGCGCCGGGCCGTTCAGGCCGAGCGTGCCGGCGGCGGCCTGACCAATTCCCTGCTCGACACCATGATCGACGAAAGCAAGCTGCTGGCCGAACCGCCAGAGACGGTGGGACTGGACACCGAGTTCACGGATGACGACATCGCCTCCTGGGTCGCCGAGCTCGGTGCCGAGGCCGAACGTGCCGATATGCGCAGCGCGAACGACGAACAGATGGCGGCAGACGATGACATCCCCAGCATCCTGACCGAACTCGACGACCAGTTGACCTCGGCCGACAGCGTCGACTCGCCGCGCAGCACCGGCATAGAACTCGAGCCGATCGATGACGCCGACAGCATCGAGGACGATACCTTCACGATGAGTCTCGACCTCGCCCGCGCCTATCTCGAGATTGGCGACCATGACGGCGCCAAAGACATGCTCAACCAGGCGCTCAGCGGGGCGCGCAGTCCCGATCACCGGCGCCAGATAGAAGAACTGCTGCAGCAGATCGACTGAAGGGAACCCCGAATGCACCGGGGGCGCTCGGCCATCGTGCGCAACTGCTAATATCCCGTGCATGCTCGATCGAATGGCGACAGGCTGATGCGCATTTGCGCCGTAACCGGCTCACGTGCCGATTGGGGCTTGTTGAAGCCGGTGTTGATGCGCCTGCGGGCATCAACCGCCAGCATGCAGCTGGTCGTCACCGGCAGCCACCTCGATACCCGCTTTGGCCACACGGTCGACGATATCCGGGCCGATGGCTTCACCCCCGATCGCCAGGTCACCCTGGATCTGGAAGGCGACGACCCCTGTGCGGTGGCCAAGGCGATGGGCAGAGCGGTCGGTGGCATCGCCGAGGCCCTGCATTCACTGCAACCCGATATCCTGGTGGTCCTCGGTGACCGCTACGAGATCTTCGCCGCGGCACAGGCGGCACTGCTGCTGCGTATCCCGGTCGCCCACATCGCCGGTGGCGACATTACCGAAGGCGCATTCGACGACGCGATCCGTCACGCGATCAGCAAGCTGTCGCACCTGCATTTCACCACCAATGCCGAGGCAGGCCGTCGCGTCCTGCAGCTGGGCGAGGCGTCTTCCCGTGTGTTCATCAGCGGCAGTCCCGGGATCGATGCCCTGATCGGGACGCCACGTTGGGACCGTCAGCAGCTGCAACGACACATTGGCTTCAGCCTGCGCCGACGCAACCTCGCAATCACGTTCCATCCCGTCACCCTCGACGATACCGAACCGGAGGCACAGATCGCCCCGCTGCTCGCTGCGCTGGAAGCAATGGACGACACCACGGGCCTGATCTTCACTGGCGCCAACGCCGACAACGGTGGACAGCGGATCAACCGCCTGCTGCGCGATTTCGCAGGTACCCACGACAACGCCTGCTTCTGCGTCTCGCTCGGCCAGGCCGGCTACTACAGCCTGGTCGAACAGGCGGACCTGGTGGTCGGAAATTCCTCCAGCGGCCTGTACGAGGCGCCGTCGCTGCACACACCGACACTGGATATCGGCACGCGCCAACAGGGACGGTTGCGTGGACCCAGCGTGCTGCATGCAGAGAACGAACACATCGCGATCGGGCGTATGATCGAATCGATACTGCGCGATCCGCCGCAGGACTTCAGCAACCCCTATGGCGACGGCGTCGCCAGCCGGCGCATTGCCGATGTGCTGCTGGCAATCGATGACCCACGGCAGCTGCTGATCAAACACTTCGTGGAAGCGAACTGATGGGCACCCACAACGACACGGTCTACGTCATCGCCGAGGCGGGCGTGAACCACAACGGGGATGTGCGGCGAGCCTTCGCGATGATCGATGTTGCCGCCGAGGCAGGCGCCGATGCGATCAAGTTCCAGACATTCGTCCCGGCGGCCCTGGTCAGCGCCGCGGCGCGCAAGGCCGACTACCAGCAGCGCAACGACCCGCAGAACGAAAGCCAACTGGCGATGCTGCAGCGCCTCACACTGGATTTCGACAGTCATTTCCAACTCCTCGAACACTGCGAGACACGCGGCATCGATTTCCTGTCATCACCGTTCGATGCGCAGAGCGCGCGCTTTTTGCTCGACCGCCTGCGACTGCGGCGGATCAAGCTTGGCTCGGGTGAACTGACCAATGCCCCGCTGGTGTGGCAACTCGCCACCGCCGACGTCGATCTGGTGTTGTCCACCGGCATGGCAACACTCGATGAGATCCACCAGGCCCTTGGCCTGTGCTGTCTGGCGATGGACGGCATCACGCCGCACTCGGCTCAAGACTGTCTGGATGCGTTCGACTCAGAGCGGCTGCGCGGGCGTATCTCGATCATGCACTGCACCACGGAATACCCGTGCCCGTACGACCAGGTAAACCTGCGGGCAATGGATACGCTGCGCACCTGCTTCGGGCTCGATGTCGGGTACTCGGACCATACCGCCGGGATCGCGGTCAGCCTGGCCGCGGTCGCACGCGGCGCGCGCATCATCGAAAAGCACTTCACCCTCGACCGTGCGCTGCCAGGCCCGGATCACGCGGCCTCGCTCGAGCCGGACGAACTGAACGACCTGGTCGCCGGCATCAGGGCGGTATCGCTGGCCCTGGGGCAAAGCGAGAAGTCGCCCGGCAGTGCTGAGCTGCGCAACGCCGAGGTCGCGCGCAAGTCACTGGTCGCCGCGCGGCCTATCCGCCGTGGCGAGGCATTCGACCAGGACAATCTGACCACCAAGCGGCCGGGCAGCGGACTCGCACCACTGTACTACTGGTCGCTGCTGGGCACCGTTGCCGACCGCGACTACGCGGCCGACGAGCCGATCGGCGAACCACGATGATCCGGCGCAGCGGCCCCCGTTCCGAACCCGTCGAACCCGCCGAATCGTTTGCGGCCGTGCGCGATGCGTTGCTCAGCCGTCGGCGCTTTCTGATCCAGTCGGCGGGCGGCACCATCGCCTTGCTGTTCGGACTTCGCAGTGTCGGCGCTGCCGAAGATCCGGACCCGTGGCCAACACTGGATGCCGTGCTCCGCCACCTGCTGCCGAGCGAACCGGACAGCCCTGGAGCAGAGGAGATCCACGCCCTGGATTACCTGCGCTTCGTGGTCGGCGACCAGAAGGTCTCCGCAGAAGATCGCCAGTTCATCGTTCAGGGCAGTCAATGGCTGAATCAACTGTCACAGCAGACATACGCCCGCGCCTTTGTCGACCTGGACGACGCAAGCCGGGAGCTGCTGCTGCGCCGCACTGCCGCCTCTGCAGCCGGCGAGAACTGGCTGTCCACCCTGCTCAGCTACCTGTTCGAGGCACTGCTGACGGCCCCGGCCTACGGCGGCAACCCTAACGGCATCGGCTGGCGCTGGCTGTCCTATGTGCCGGGCTTTCCACTGCCCGGCCCGGGCACACGCTACCCCGAGCTGCCATTGTGAGCCGCGACTTCGATGTCTGCGTGATCGGCAGTGGTGCCGGCGGTGGACCGGTCGCCTACCGGCTGGCAGAGGCGGGATACTCGGTCGTCGTACTGGAAAAAGGCCCCTGGCTGCGCGAGCAGCACTTCACGAAGGACGAGCTGGCGTGCTGTCGGCGCGCGGTCTACACGCCAGAACTGCGCGACGAACAGCACGTGATCGAACAGGCCGATGACGCAACCGGCTGGCAGTCGACGCCCACACAGGCGTCTGGCTGGAGTTTCTGGAACGGCAACTGCGTGGGTGGGTCTAGCAACTTCATGAGCGGCTATTTCCACCGGCTCAAACCGGTCGATTTCAAGCTGCGCAGCACCTTCGGCCCGATCGCCGGTGCCAACGTCGTCGACTGGCCTATCGAGTATGCCGACCTCGAGCCCTACTACGACCGCGTCGAGCGCCTGGTTGGCGTATCAGGAAAAGCCGACACCCACGCCAACAGCGAACCGCGGTCGAGCAGCGATTTCCCGTTTCCGCCGACACTGGAACACCCGATCTCGGCACGCATTGACCAGGCCGCCGCACAACTCGGCTTTCACGCACTGCGCGTGCCGCGCGCGATACTGTCTCAGCCCGCGATGGGCCGACGCGGCTGCGAGTATTCCGGCTTCTGCGGCAGCTTCGGCTGTTCCAGCGGCGCCAAGGGCAGTTCGCGCGCCGCGCTGCTCGATCACGCGGTGGCCAGCGGACGCTGCGAGATCCGCGCCCACGCCAAGGTGTATCGCATCGCCAGTGATGCCCGCGGCCGCATCAGTTCGGTCGACTATTTCGACCACGACGGACAAAGCCACCGGGTCGATGCACAGATCTACGTGGTGGCCTGTCAGGCAATCGAGAGCAGCCGCCTGCTGCTGGCCTCGGTCGGCCCGCGCTTCCCCGACGGCCTGGCCAACAACCATGCCCAGGTCGGCCGCAACCTTCTGTTCTCCGGCGGCGGTGCCGGCAGTGGCGACCTGGAGTTCGAAGACCACGACGAGGCCGCGACGGCCGCGATGCGCGTGGTCGGCCCATTCGTCAATCGCGCGCTGGACGACTGGTACACGCTGGACGACCCGCAGCTCGGGCGCGCCAAGGGCGGCATCATCGAGTTCCTGTGGGATCACCCCAATGCGGTGGTACGCGCCGAGAACGCGAAATGGCGCGACGGCGAGCTGGTCTGGGGCAAGCCGCTTAAACGCCGCCTCGAGGCCTGGTTCCGCACCGACCGCACGCTGAATTTCGAGGTGTTCAACGACTGGCTGCCAAACGACGACTGTTTCGTCGCACTCGACGGCCAGGTGCGCGATCGCTGGGACAGCCCGGTGGCCAGGGTACGCATCGGCGCACACCCGCAGGATCAACGCGTTGGCCGTTTTCTGGCCGACAAGGGCGAGCTGCTGTTGCGTCAACTCGGCGCACGTCGCGTCGCCTCCTCGGTCGGCCCGGCGCCGCCGGCCAACCTGCAGGCCGGTGGCTGCCGCTTTGGCAGCGCCGCCGAAGACGCGGTGCTGGATGCCGACTGCCGTGCCCACGAGGTCGAGAACCTGTTTGTCAGCGACGGCAGCTTCATGCCCACCGGCGGCAGTGTGCCTTACACGTTCACGATCTACGCCAACAGCTTTCGCGTCGCCGACCGTATCGTGGCGCAGCTTGGGGGCCCACGAGGTAGTGCCTAACGGACATGGCCGTTTCACTCTCGCCTTGCACGCTCCCAGACGAGGGTGCCGCAAACGTGTGTCTCCTTCTCCCAGATGGGAGAGGGGGCTTTTGCGACACCCTCCGGAGGGAGAGAGGGACGCAGGCTCGCTTCGCAATTTTCACGCTAAAAAGGCGAATTGAAATCCGACAGCGGGCGCAGTCCACCAACCCGTACCTTCACCTCGTCCCACAGCGCCTGGTAGGCGCGCGCCGCGGTCGAACGCGGTGCATAGTCGGTCACCGGACGACGCTCCAGGCCCATACGCTCGACTTCCGTGGCATACGGAATCGTGCTTTCGAGTACCTTGCAGCGCGGATCGGCAGGACTGGAGATGATGTCGAGGTGCAGCCGCTTGCGCCGGTCCACCATCGAGTAGAAGGCATACACCGGCGTCTCCAGACCGTGGCCCTGCATAAAATCGAGCAGCTGCTCCATGGTCCGCAGTGACAGCGTGGTCGGGATCGTCGGCAGCAACAGGGCATCGGCAGCGCGGAAGATGTTTTCGGACACCAGCGAGATGCTCGGCGGACAGTCCAGCACCACCAGATCGTAGTGCTGTGACAGCGGGCGCAGCAGCTTGAGAAGCTGCAGTGCCGGTTTCTTGCTCTCGCCCAGCAGCAGATCCATGTTGCGATACGAGAAGTCAGCCGGCAGCAGATCGAGGTTGGGGTAATCCGACCCCTTGATCACCTCATCGAGGTCACGCTTGCCACGCAGCATCTTCATGCTGCCCTTCACCTTCGGTTTGACACGCAGGTAGAAGGTCGCCGCGGCCTGGGGGTCCAGGTCCCAGATCAGGGTACGCAGGCCGCTGCTCGCCGCGAGGTGGGCGATATTCACTGCGGTCGCTGTCTTGCCCACGCCACCCTTGATGTTGTAGACACCGAGTATCTTCATCCCTGCTGTGGGTCCCCGTTCTTGAACAATGCCTTGTATTGCGCGTGATTGTCGGCCGTATCGAATGCCCCGAAACAACCGGCAAAGCGCTCGTGTGCCGCCTGTTGGTGGCGCAGCAGGTCGGCCACCAGGGCGCCGATCGCGAGCACCGCGGGCAGACTGTCACCCTCCCCTTCGGCGATCTCGCGCGCAAATCCCCGCAGCGTGTCTGCCTGCACCTCGAGGTCCTGGAAATCGCCGAGGTTGTCGAGCAGGTCCTTCAATGTCCGGATGATGCCCTTGAGTGCCGGCGCCGGGTACAGACCGCGGAAAAACTCGATCAGATAACGCAGCTTCTTGCAGTCCTTGCGCAATGCATGCATGTCCTCGGCATGCCCCCCGGTCACCACCGCACGCCCGTCCTTGAGCACCTTCTTGTACATGCGCCAGATGCGCTGACCGGCCACGCGCTCGACCGGCAGATCGGCAAACCAGCCCGGTTCGCCCGGAAGTTCATCGGCTTCAAGGACTGTGCGCCAGTCGTCGAGCAAGGCGCGCATCGGTGCAGCACCGAGCTCCCGCCTGAGCTTCTGCTGCGCGGCCTGCTGCGCCGCTCGCAGGCGATTCGCCAGTACATCGAGGTCACCGGCCATCACGGTTGGCAGGCTGGCACGGTAGCGCGGCAGTTCGAGCAGAAAGACATCGAGGTCGCGGGTCGGCCCGGTGACCTGCCCGAGCCAGGCGAAGCGCTGCCTGAAATCGGCGACCACATCGTCCGGCAGCACATGCTTGACCTGCGACAGCGCCGATCGCGTGCGACGGGTGGCGACACGCAGATCATGCAGGAACTCGCTGTCGAGGTCGGCGCGCGCACCGGCGATGTTGCGTTCGAGCGTGTCGAGCAGGCGGCGCATCACCTTGCGCAGCGCGTCGACCGCCATCGTCCCGGGCTTGAGCGGCACCTCGAGCTTTGACGAATAGTCCCCCGGCTCGCGCCCGACCGCGGCCACGGCCTCGTCGAACAGGCATTCGGGGGCACTCGGCCACTCCCATTCGTCGGCAAGCCGTGCGGCCAGGGCCGCCAGCTCGTCTTCGTAACCCTTCACGGCAACCAGGCGCAGGCGCGGCCACAGGGTACGCGGCTCGCTGACCTCGGCGGAGTCACAATTCAGACGCAGCATCTGCAGGCGCACCACGGTCTTGGCATCCTCGTTGAGCACGCCCAGATCAGTGACCTCGCATTGCACCCGGGCCACCGGCAGCAACACCCGCATCTCGAGCAGGCCCGCCACCTTCTTTTGCAGATCACTTGCCGGAAAATCGGCCGGCCAGGCGGGTACATCGACGACCCCAATCGAGTCGACCACCTCGCTGCCCGCGGCATCTTTCAGGCGCAGGACAGTGCCCAGGGGTGTCGCCACCTGCAGCAGGCGCAGGCCCGCCGCGTGCAGGCGCCAGTCGAAGCTGTCGAAGAAGGTCAGCAGCAGACGCGTGGAATTGTCGATCTGACAACCGGCCGTATCGCCCAGCATTCTCGCCAGCCGAGCCGGGCTGACGTCGTGGGGCATCAGGAATCCACTACGGGTTGAATCAGGTGTCTCGGACGTCAAGGGAAAACTGCCGGATCTGTTCTTCGGATTGATCTGCACAGCCTACACGAGAGCCCGCTTTGATCGATACTAAAGGCTGGATTGCGACCTTCCGTGGCGCATCGCTCATTAGCGCTTCATTAAATAATGATGTAAATTCGGCGTTCATTTGAACGCTTCTGCCCCAAGCGGTAACAGGCAGAATAGCGCGGTGGCCGCGGCGATTGGCCGCACTGGAGACAGCCGGCAGCAAAAAACCGGCTGTGTGAATTCGATCTTCAGACAAGGAGAGAACGATGTTCAGACCCATGCTGATTGGCAGCGCCCTGGTGAGCCTGCTGAGTGCCCCGCTGGTCCAGGCGGAGCAGTCCCCGGCACCACAGTTGCAATCACCCCAGCCAGGCCAGGTACCTGCATGGGTACAGGCACCAGGCGCCATGGCACCGCCGCTCCCCACCTGGGTGGAAGAGCGACGCGCCCAACTGGGTATCCGCGAGGGCCAGTCAGCAAGGCCGCAGGCCCCGACCAGGCCGATGCCACCGCAGGCGCCGTCGTGGGTGGGTCAGGCGCCGCAGTCGGGCGCACTGGAAACGCCGAAGATGCGTGACGTGCCGGCGGCACCCGAGGCACCGAGCTGGGTTATCGAACGGCACTCCCAGGTCGCACGGCCTGTGGCACCGCAGGCGCCGGCGACGACAGACAGGCCGGTCGCACCTGAAATGCCGGCATGGAACAAGGAACGTCCGCAAGCACCGGCTGCAGCGAAAAGACCGGCGAAACCGGAGACCCCGACATGGGTATCCGAGCGCCCGCAGATGACCGCACCACAGGCGCCAGAGGCACCGCAGATGCGTGAGGTACCCGCCGCACCCGGGGCACCGACTTGGGTTATCGAGCGCCGCAGCCAGGTCGCACGGCCATTGCCACCCGCACCGCCTGCCACACCCGAGGCTCCGGCAATGCGTGAAATGCCCACTGCCCCGGAAGTGCCATCCTGGGTGATCGAGCGCCGCACGCTGACCGCGCATCCAGTCGCGCCCGAGGCACCGTTGCCGGACCAGACCGCGCCTACCGGGATGCCGGCAGTGACCGCAACACCGGTCGAGCAGGTGGTCGAACCGAAGGCCGTCGAAACGGCAGCCGCACCGGTTGCGACAACCGAGGCGCCGGTGCAGACACCCGCCGCAAGACCCGCGCCGCGGCCTCCGGTCGCCGTCATTCCGGCACCGGCTTACCGCCCGTGGGGCGGCGTCCCATACGGCGGTGGCTGGGGCGGCCCGTCCTATGGCGGCTGGAACAACAGCTGGAGCCCGTGGGGCAACGGTTGGGGTGGCAATAACTGGGGTGGCAACAACTGGTGGCCCTGGAGTAACGGCTGGGGTGGCAACAACTGGGGTGGCAATAATTGGGGCGGCAACAACTGGTGGCCCTGGGGGGGCAGCGGTTGGGGTAACGATGGCTGGAACAGCGGATACGGTAGCGGTAACGGCTGGGGCAACACCTGGGGCGACGGTTCGGGTGACGCCGCTGGTGACGTCGACTTCGATTTCACCATGCGCGGCCGCATCAATGCCGACATGCGTGGCGAGGGTTACGGCGACGGCTATGGAAGCGGCCGGGGTTACGGTTATGGCTACCAGGGCTACCAGCCATACCCTTACCCGCCCTACGGGATGATGCCGCAGGCCTACCCGGCAGAACCGGAGCAGCCCGTCGGACCGCCGGATGGCGATAACGACGGCGTCAGCGACGCCGGCGACCTGTGTCCTGACAGCGCCGAAGGGGTCGCCGTCGATGCGCTCGGTTGCAGTGATGCAGCGCGCATCGTGCTGCGCGGCGTCAACTTCGAGACCGACTCGGCCAAGCTGACCGACGAGTCACTGGCGATCCTCGACGGCGTCTCGGCCACCCTGTCGGCAAATCCGCAGATCCGCGTGATGGTTTCCGGTCACACCGACAGCGACGGTGACGACGCCTACAACAAGGACCTGTCGCAGCGCCGCGCGCAGAGCGTGGTGGACTACCTGGTCAGCCAGGGCGTCGATCGCAACAACATGATCGCCAAGGGCTACGGCGAGGAACAGCCGATCGCCGGCAACGACGACGCCGACGGCAAGGCGGTGAACCGCCGGGTCGAGCTGAACCGTCTGTAGTTGCAGACACGGCCCGTATCGTATGGCACGGCCGTTCGGCCGTGCCTCGATTTCATATCTGACCTCAGCTGCCGCGATATCACGACCCACGGCCTAAAGCGAACAAGATTCCGGTCGCTAAACAGGCCATGTCGGAACCACGCATCATCATCGGAGGCGGCGGACACGCATTGAGCGTCGCGGAGGCCGCGCTCGCGCTCGGCCACGAGGTACTCGGTTTTGTCGCGCCGCAGCCGGCTGCGGCGACGGCCGCGCTGCTGCCCTGGCTCGGCACCGAGGATCGTCTGCAGGCGGCAGAGTTTCGCCGCATCGAACTGCTCAACGGGCTCGGCTCTGCCGGTCCGGTCAGCCACCGCCGCACCGCGTACCTGCGCCTGCGCGCCGCCGGCCACCCGTTCGTGACCCTGATTCATCCGCGTGCCAGCGTGTCTGCGCTTGGTGTGACCCTGGGCGATGCCTGCCAGGTGCTCGCCGGTGCCGTGATCAACGCTGCCGCACAGATCGCCGACAACGTCCTGATCAACACCGCTGCGGTTGTCGAGCACGGCTGCGTGGTTGGCAGCCACAGCCACATCGCAACCGGTGCGATCCTGTGCGGTGAATGCCACCTTGGCGAGGCAGTGCATATCGGCGCCGGCGCAACCGTGATCCAGGGCGTGACCATAGGGGCTGGCGCAGTAATTGCAGCAGGTGCGGTAGTGACCCGAAATGTCGGGCCCTTGACGCTGGTTGGTGGCGTCCCGGCCCGCAAACTGCGAACCATCGATGAGTAAGAGCTGGCGTGACATCACCATTGGACCCGATGCCTCTGTGCACCAGGCATGGGAGGCGATCGACCGTGGCGCGATGCAGATCGCACTGGTGGTCGACCACACAGGCCACCTGATCGGCACCGTCACCGACGGTGACATCCGCCGCGCCGTACTCCGCGGCAAGAGCCTGGATATCGGCATCACCGAGGTGATGAACGCCAACCCGACGACAGGCCTGGCCGAAGAGACGCACGACAGCTGGCAGCGCACCATGCATCGACACTCGCTGCGCCATCTCCCAATACTCGACACCCAGGGGTGCGTTGTGGACCTTGTTCAGTACAGTATGCCGCTCGAACCCGAGCGCTCGACGCCGGTGGTGATCATGGCCGGCGGCCTGGGCACACGCCTGCGGCCACTGACCGAGAACACACCCAAACCGATGATCCCGGTCGGGCCAAAACCGGTGCTTGAGACCATCATCGAGAACTTCGCTGACCAGGGTTTCGTCAACATCTATCTCTGCCTCAACTACAAGGGCGAGATGATCCGCGAACACTTCGGTGATGGGCGCCGCCTCGGTGTCCACATCACCTATCTGCACGAGGACCGCCGCCTCGGCACCGCCGGTGCACTCAGCCTGTTGCCGACACGCCCAACCGAGCCGGTGATCGTGATGAACGGCGACCTGTTGACCAAGGTCGACTTCGTGCGCCTGCTCGACTTCCACGGCCGCCAGGGCTTCGTCGCCACGATGGCGATGCGCGAACATCAGCAGCAGGTGCCCTACGGCGTGCTCAAGCTCGGCGACGGCTATGTGGTGCAGGAACTGGTCGAGAAGCCGGTTGAGCGTTACTACGTCAACGCGGGTATCTACATCCTCAACCCTGAGACACTGCACCTGGTCCCCGACCAGAAGTTCTATGACATGCCGACCCTGTTCAACGCGCTGATGACAAACGGTCGCAAGGTCGGCGGCTTTCCGCTGCGCGACTACTGGGTCGACATCGGACGCATGGAAGACCTCGAGCGCGCCAGCGCCGAGTTCGCGGAGATGTTCGGTTGATCGACGGCCTGCGGGTGCTGGCCGTGGTGCCCGCACGCGGTGGCTCCAAGGGCCTGCCGCGCAAGAATATTCTCGACCTCGCCGGCCGCCCGCTGATCACCTGGACACTCGCCGCCGCGCGTGACTCGCAGTATGTCGACCGTTGCGTGGTATCTACGGACGACGTCGAAATCGCGGAGGTCTCAAGAGCGCATGGCGGTGATGTGCCGTTCATGCGGCCGGCCGAACTCGCGCACGACAGCGCCGACACCTTCGGCGCTATCCGACACGCGATCGAACAGCTGCCCGGCTTCGACATCGTATTGATCCTGCAGCCGACCTCGCCGCTGCGCACCGACGCCGATATCGACGGCACCCTGGTGCAGATGCAGGCCCATGCAGCACCGGCATGCGTCAGCGTGATGGAGCCGGCAAAGAGCCCTTACTGGTGTTACCGGGTGAACGACGACAACCGCCTGGTGCCACTGCTCGATCCTGCATATTCACGGATGCGCCGACAGGACCTGCCGCAGACGTTTGCGCTCAACGGCGCCGTTTATGCCGCACGGGTCGACTGGCTGCTGCAACACCAGAACTGCCTGAGCGAGCAGACCGTTGCCTATGCGATGCCGGCGGAAAGATCCGTAGACATCGATACGGCTTTCGACCTCCGTCTCGCCGAACTCTATCTGCAACAGCGATAACCCGTCGGCCAGAGGGCTGGCCTCCCACGAATGTATCGAGCCGTAGGAGCCGAGCCCCCTCGGCGATTGCCGCACCATATTCAATCGGCCAGAGGCTGGCCTCCTACGTTAAATCCAGACTGCGTCCCAATGCGGGTAGTCACCCAGGTGCCGCACGAGACCCGCACGCAGCGGGTTGGCCACGACGTACCTGGCAACTTGCTGGACATCTTCGTCACATCGCAGCGCACGATCATGGAAACCGCGTTGCCAGACCACACCCCCGATCTGGTGCGCGGTCACGGCTTTCACCGCTCTCACCACAACGGACAGCGAGCGACCCTGACCCAAAGTCAGCAACCAGTGCAGGTGATCCGGCATCAACACATAGGCCATCGTGAACGCACGACCCGTTTCCTGCTCTTGCTGCAAACAGCGAATCAGGCACCTTGCCCGTTCGAGATCGGTGAAGACAGATTGACGCTGACGTGTGACAGTCGTCACCAGATAGCACTGACCGGCAGCGGAGAACCGCCCCCTGCGCAATGCGCATGCATGTGGTTTCCTTTCCATGGAGACCCCGTTGACGTGTTGGTACCAGGATTATGTAGGAACCTAGCCCGCGCAGCCAGATTCCATCGGCCAGAGGCGGGTCTCCTACAGTGCGGACGCCGTAGGAGCCGAGCCCCTCGGCGATTTCGGCCAGAAGCTGGCCTCCTACAGTACAGATGCCGTAGGAGCCGAGCCCCCTCGGCGATTGCCGCACCATATTCAATCGGCCAGAGGCTGACCTCGACACATCAACGCAGGAAGTTGAACAGACTCATGTCCTGGATCTTCAGGAATGATTGCTGCGAGGCCTGCAGTGCAGTGAGCTGCTGATTGAAACGACTGATCGCCTCGGCGTAGTCGAGGTCTTCCAGCGACGAGCGCACCTCGGCTGCCGCGAGGTCGAATGACTCGTTGGCGTTCTTCTGATCCTCGATCGCGGTCATGCGCGCGCCGATCCTGGCCCGCGTGTTGAACAGGCTGGAAAACGCCGTGTCGATATCGGCAATCGCATTCGAGTCACCATTGCCCGCCTCGAGGTTGGATGCGAGGTTGTACAACACCTCACCGATGTTCGTCGTGCCACCGGCCGCCGCCGCGATGCCCATAAAGATGCTGCTACCAGGATCGTTCACCGCCACCTCGCGGCTGTCGCCGATCTTGACCATGCGCTGACCGGTGTCGCCGTTGTAGGTGAATCCACCGGCACCGTCATGGGTCAGCGGTTTGGTCAGACTTTGATAACCTGCAAACAGGTACTCCCCGTTCGAATCCACCGAGTTGGCGAGCTGCAGGAAATTCTCCATGTGTTCGCGCACCTCGGCGGCAACGGCGCTTCGGTCCTCGTCGCTCAGGGTGTCGTTCATGCCCCGCACCGCCAGCTCGCGCACCCGTTGCAGCAGGTTCTCGACACTCAGCAACGCGGTCTCTTCCTGGTCGAGCTTGGCATATGCCGCATCGGCATTCCGCTGATACTGACCAAGACGCTGCTGCGACTCCTTGAGGTCCAGGACCCGCACCGCCGACGATGGGTCGTCCGAGGGATGCAGCATGCGTTTGCCGCTGGCCACCTGCAACTCGGTCTGGCTCAGTTCACGCTGCCTGGCAAGCATCGCATCAACGCTCTGCTGGAAAAACTGCGAGGTCGAGATTCGCATGCTTACCTCCGCACTGCGCTGAGCAATGAATCGAACAGGGTGTTGGCGACGCTGATCACCTGCGCGGCGGCCTGGTAGGCCTGCTGGAAGCGCACCAGGTCCGCGGCCTCTTCGTCTAGATTGACACCGGACACCTCGGACTTGGCCGCCTCCGCCTGAGACAGCAGGTGCGATTGCACGCTGGCGTTACTGGCGGCCTGGTTGGTCTTGGTGCCGACATCCGCGATCAATGCGCCATAGGTGTTGGCGAAACTCGCGGTACCGCCGATCATCATCTTGGCCGATTGCAGATCAGCCAGGCGCCGCGCATTGCGGTTGTCACCGACACCGCCGGCGTTGCTCGATAGCTGGAACTGGTCGCCATCGGCCGGTGTCCCCGTCATCGTGAAGCTGAAATCGCCGAGACCGGCGATGTTCACCGTCAGGGTGGAGCCGGTGTCGCTGGCCGGAACATAGGCAATGGTGCCACCCGTCGATACCGTGAACTGGTTCAGTGCGCTGTCGAAAGTCAGGGTGATCGGCGTTGCCGGCAGGCTGGTACCTGTACTGCTCGTCTGCGCACCCGCACCGATATGACCTGTGCCACTGTTGCTGCCTAGATCCTGGGTGCGTACCGCTTCGGCAGCAGCAATATCACGTTCGTTGGTCACCAGCAGGCCAAGCGCCGAGGCGCCGGCGCGCGTCGGGCGAAGTCGGTAGGTATCACCGTTCGACGCCGCGTTGACCACGATACTCATACCGTCGGCGACCAGTGGGTCGAGCGCAGTTCCGGTGCCACTCAAGGCCACGCTGCCGCCACTGTCCAGATCGGTCATCGTCCAGCTGCCACCACTGTAGGCGAGCTGGTATTCGTGTGTCTTGAGATTGGCCGGATCGTCGAATCCGACCACAATCGAGCCGCTGTTTCCCGGGTCGGCCAACACCTCCGGCGAGGCGGTCGAGAAGAAATCACCACCGAGCTGACCATCCAGATCCATGCCCGTTCTGTGCTCAGCATTGAAGAACGAGGCGATCCCGATCGCCACGCGCCCCAGTGCGTTCTGCGACTCGTCCAGCACCTCGTCACGGAAGCGCAGCATGCCGCCGAGACTGCCGCCGGCCATCTGTTGCGTCACATTCACGGTCAGGCCGCCGGACTGGCGGATGACCAGTTCCTTGTGATCGGCCGCCTGGGTGTTGTTGGTCACCGCGAGCGTGTTGTAGTTGCCGCCGACGACCAGTGCCTGGCCGGTGCCGACGAACACGTTCATCGACCCATCGCCCTGTTGCAGCGTCGACACATTGGTGTACTTGCTCAGGTCGTCGATCAGCTTGTCGCGTTCGTCGAGGATGTCGTTGGGGACGCCGCCGGGCGTGCCGTTCAACGCGCCGATCCGCGTATTGACCGAAGCCAGCGACTGCGCAAGAGAATTGATCTCGCCGACCTCGCGTTCGAGATCACCGTTCAGCTGGTGGCGGATATCCTCCAGCCAGCCGTCGAGCGTATTGAAGCGGTCGGCCAGCTGATTGGCGCGATTGAGCATCACCGAGCGGGCCGGGATCGAGGTCGGGTCATCGGCGACATCGTTGACACTGGCAAAGAACTGCTGCAGCGTGTTGTCGATACCTGCCGCAGAATCGGCAAGCACATTGTCGATCTGTCGTGAGCGTTGCTCGAAGACTGCAAACTCCTCGTACGACGCGGTGTAGTCACGCACACGCGTGGCCAGGTGATTGTCGTAACTGCGACGGATCGATGCCACCTCCACGCCAGAACCGATGTAGCCCTGTGCGGCGATCTGCGGCGAGCGGGCATCCAGTTGCACCACCTGGCGGCTGTAGCCCTCGGTATTGACGTTGGCGATGTTGTGCCCTGTCGTCTCCATCTGCCGCTTGAAGGCATTGAGTGCACTGACGCCGATATTGATGATGCCTGCCATTGTGTTATCACCCCGCCATCCTCAACTCAGATGGTAGTGGCGCCCTCCTTTGCAGACTGTGCCGCGCGCTGCATCGACTCGCTGTCGAGAATGCGCTGAATCTTTTGTGCATACGCGGGGTCGGTGGCATATCCGGCTTCCTGCAAGGCGGAGAAATACGCCTTGGGATCGGTCGCCTGTGTCAATGCCTGCTGGTAGCGCGGATTGCGCTGCACGAACTCGACGTAGTCGGAGAAACTCTGTTCAAACGATGCATAGGCACGAAAATTTGCCCGCGTATTCAATGCGACACCATCACGATATTCGAGCGTGCTGACCATCACCTTGTCACCCTGCCAGCGCGAGTCGGCCTTGATACCGAACAGGTTGTGACTGCTGTCGCCGGTACGATGCGCCATCACATGGCGGCCCCAGCCGGTCTCCAGAGCGGCCTGCGCAAGCAGCGCCTCCGGTGGCAGGTTGATCTTCGCGGCTGCCTCTTCGGCGATCGGCCACAAGGCATCGACAAAGGCGTCAGGTGTACCATCGAACGGTTGCTGCGCATCGCTGCTGCGCCGCGCTGCACTGACCGGATCTGTACCGGCACCGGCATTCACAGGACGCGCAGTGATCGGCATACCCAGGTATTCCTCGGGTGACAGATCGCCGTATTGCGCCGATATGCCGCCACCGAGCTGGCGCTTGAGCACATCGGCCAGGCCGATACCCTGCTTCTGCGCCATGTTCACGGCGATCTGCTTGTCGTACATGTCGCGGTAGAACTCGGACTGCTTGCTGTCCATCAGACCGCCACCAAGACTGGCGTCACGCATGCTTTTCAGCATCATCTGCAGGAACAGCGACTCGAACTGGCGACTGACCTCGTCGAGCGCGGCATCCTGATCCTCGCGTGCACGCGCCCGCAGCGCCGCGAGTCCGGAAAAGTCGGTGTATACCTGTGCCGAATCGATGTTCATCGTGGGGCCTCAGATCACCACCAGGTCTGCCTTGAGTGCGCCGGCCTGCTTCAGGGCCTCGAGGATCGCGACCAGGTCGCTCGGGCCCGCGCCAACCTGGTTGACGGCGCGCACCACGGAATCGAGCGTCACGCCCGGGCTGAACACGAACATGCGACGATCACCCGGCGCCTGGACCGCGACGTCCGATTGCGCGGTGGTTACCGTGCGCCCACCCGACAGCGGGTTGGGCTGCGACACCTGGTTGTTCTCACTGATCGTGACCACCAGGTTGCCATGCGATACCGCGGCCGGGCTGACCCGCACCGTGCTGTTGATTACCACCGTGCCGGTACGCGAGTTGACGATCACCCGGGCCACCGACTCGGCCGGACTGACCTCGAGGTTCTCGATCATCGACACGAAACCGACTCGCTGACCGATGTCCTTCGGTGCGTTGACCTTGACCGAGGTCGCATCCACCGCTGTTGCAGTACCACCACCAATCGCCTTGTTGATGGCATCGCTGACGCGCTGCACCGTGGTGAAATCACCATCCTTCAGATTGAGTGTCAGCATCGCGTCTTCGCCGAACGGCGTCGCCACACTGCGCTCGACAGTGGCACCGCCCGGCACGCGCCCGGAGCTCGGGATATTGATCGTGACCTTGGAGCCATCCGCCCCCTCGGCAGACAGGCCACCGACCACCAGGTTGCCCTGTGCGACCGCGTACACCTGGCCGTCGATGCCCTTGAGTGGCGTCATCAGCAGGGCGCCACCGCGCAGGCTCTTGGCATCACCGATCGACGATACCGTGACGTCGATCAGCTGCCCCGGCTTGGAGAACGGCGGCAGGTCGGCATGCACCGTCACCGCGGCGACGTTCTTCGGGTTCAGCGCGATGTTTGGCGGCACCACTATGCCCAGCTGGGTCAGCATGCTGCGCAGACTCTGCTGGGTAAACGGTGAAGAGTTGACCTTGTCGCCGCTGCCATCCAGTCCGACCACCAGGCCGTAGCCGAGCAGCTGGTTGCTGCGCACGCCCTGGATGACGGCCAGATCCTTGATGCGCTCGGCCTGCACCGGCATCGCCATGATGACCATCAGGGCACACAGACCCAATACGACGTGACGAAAGAGACTTGCCTGGAAGTTGCTGTTATTCATGATGCTCACCGTTCAGAACGGCATCAGGGCGGAAATGAAGAACTTGGAAAGCCAGCCCATCGTCGACGCCATCGTGGTCTGACCGTCGCCCATATAGACCAGCGTGGCATCGGCAACACGGGTCGAATCGATTGTGTTGCGCAGATCGATGTCTTCGGGACGCACGATGCCGGACACGCGGATATATTCATTGCCGCCGGTCAGGCCGATGCGCTTCTCGCCACGGACACGCATATAGCCGTTGGGCAGCACCTCGGTCACGACCACCGAAATCGAGCCGCTGAACTCGTTGTTCTGCGTGTTGTCGGCATCACCGGAGAAGCTGGCGCCCGACTCGAGGCTCTGCTCCAGGCCGGTGAACAGCTTGCCGAACACGGTCGGCGGCGTAACGCTGAGGCTGTTGCTCTTGGACACTGTTCCCGAGTTGGTGTGCTTGGCCTCGGTGTCCTCTACCAGGTTGACCAGCAGGATGTCGCCGACGCGGCGTGCGCGGACGTTCTCGAACCAGCTGCGCTCGAAACCGGCCTGATAGATCGAGCCATTGCCCTGCGGCACCGGCGGGATCGCGGACGGCGGGACCGCGGCGAACTCCGGGTCGCGCTTGGGCGCCGAGTTGCAGCCGGCGAGTAACGCGGCAGCAACGGCCAACAGCACGATCAGCGTGCACCGATGGCCTCGCCTGTTGTATGTGTTGTGACCTTGTGCGCTCATCATCGCTTACCTGCCTGGGCCATCCGCTTAGAGCTGCTGGCTGACATAGGCCAGCATGTCGTCCGTGGTGGATATCGCCTTGCTGTTCATCTCGTAGGCGCGCTGTGTCTCGATCATGTTGACCAGTTCTTCGACCACGTTGACGTTTGAGCTCTCCAGCGAGCCCTGGATCAAGGTGCCGACACCATTGGTCCCAGGCGTATCGGTCTGCGGCGTGCCGCTGGCCGCCGATTCGCGGTACAGGTTGTCACCGATCGACTCCAGGCCGGTCGGGTTCACGAACTGCGCCAGCGTGATGTTGCCGATCTGCGTCGGGGCATTGTTGCCGGCGACCATTGCCGACACCGTGCCATCCGAGCCGACCGTGACGCTCAGGGTATTGGCCGGCACCGTGATCGCCGGCTCCAGCTGGTAGCCGTTCTGCGTCACCATCTGGCCAGAGGCGTCCAGACCGAACGAGCCGTCACGGCTGTACACGATGCTGCCGTCCGGGTGGGTGATCTGAAAAAAGCCGTTGCCCTGCACCGCCAGATCGAAACTGTTGTTGGTCTGCACGATGTTGCCCTGGGTGTGCAGCTTCTGGGTGGCCACGGTGCGCACGCCGGTGCCCAGATACAGGCCCGATGGCAACGTGGTGTCCTCGGTCGAGTTGGCGCCCGCCTGGCGCACGTTCTGGTAGATCAGGTCCTCGAACACAGCGCGGTCACGCTTGAAGCCGGTCGTGTTGACGTTGGCCAGGTTGTTGGAGATGACCGACATACGCGTCTGCTCGGCATCGAGCCCGGTCTTGGCGATCCAAAGTGCTGGATACATGGTGGCAACCTCTGTTTTTTTGCGGCGGCCGCGCCGTGCGCGATGCCGTCGGATGATTGACTCAGCTAAAGCGTTGCAAAACGCTTGCCAGATTTAGACGGGGCGCACAATGCTGGCGGCGGCGCTGGCGCTTTCCTCGGCGGTCTTCATCATCTTTACCTGCAGTTCGAAGCGGCGGGACAACTCGATCATGTCGACCATCTCGTTGACCACGTTGACGTTGCTCGACACCAGCGCACCGGACACCAGACGCTGATCAGGATCAGCCTCGGCCTCGCCGCCGCCCTTGAGGCGAAACAGACCGTCATCGCCTTTCTCCATCTCGCCGAACTGTGGTGCCACCAGCTTGATGCGGTCGATCACCGCCAGCTGTTCAGCGGTTGCACCTTGTGGCTTGATCGATACCGTGCCGTCGACGCCGATGTCGATCTTCTCGTACGGCGGGATCGCGATCGGCCCGCCGTTGCCGAGGACCGGCAAGTTGTTGCCGGTGACCAGCAGGCCGTTCTCGTCGACCCGCAGGTCGCCGCGCCGGCTGTAGGCCTCGTTGCCGTCGGCCGCCTGCACGGCCAGCCAGCCGCCATCCTTCACCGCGACGTCGAGGTCGCGGCCGCTGTGTTGGAGGCTGCCGTGTTCGAAATTGGTCGCCGGACGTTCGTCCATCGCGTACACGCGGGTCGGGTGACCGTTGCCGAATACCGGCATGCTGCGGAACTGGTTGAGGTCGGACAGAAAACCGGAGGTGTTGGCGTTGGCCAGGTTGTTGTTCGCGTTGGCCTGGGCCAGCAGGGTCTCTTTCGCCCCGCTCATCGCCACATAAAGCATTTTGTCCATGTTGACCTCCTCAAGGTCGGATGAATCGAGCGGTGGGGAACGGGGCGTCAGTCACCCCGCCCCCCTCACCCCATCCCTCTCCCGCCAGCGGGAGAGGGGGATCAGGAGCGCGCTGTGCGCGACTTCCGCGTTAACGGATGTTGATGATCGTCTGGGTGACCGCGTCCGCAGTGGAGATCACCTCGGCGTTGGCCTGGAAGTTACGCTGCGCGGTGATCAGGTTGACCAGTTGTGCGGCAATATCCACGTTCGATGCCTCGAGCGCGCCGGACTGTATCTGGCCGAAACTGGAGGTACCTGCCTCACCGAGCTGCGGCGTGCCCGAGGCGAAGCTCTCCGCCCAGTTCGTGTCGCCGACCTGGCGAAGACCCTGCTGGTTATTGAACTTGGCCATGGCCACCTTGCCCAGCGCCGATGACTGACCATTGGTATAGCGCGCAAACACCACACCCTCAGCATCGATGTCCACGCCGGCCAGACGTCCGGAGGTGAAGCCGTCCTGTGACAGGTTGTTGACGGCAAACGACGAGCCATACTGGGTGGTTCCGGTGAGATCGATGGTCAACGTCATGCTGGCCGCGCCGTTAGCCGGATCATAGGCTGCGGTATCCGCCGTCGTAGCCGCCACGCCATCAATTGTGGACAGCGCGCCGCTGGAGCTGAAGCTCAGTGCGAAAGGTGTCCCCACTGCCTGCCCGGCCGGCGGCACATTGGTGCCGTCGACGTACAGGTACTGGTCCCAGTCGTTGGGCGCGGCGCCTTTCACGTAATACATGGTGGAGGTATGCGCGTTGCCGAGCGAGTCGTAGACGGTGGTCGAGGTCGAGCGGTTGTAGCTGGTCGACACTGCGGGATCAAACGCGATGCCCGGGGTCGTGTCCGACGAGTTCAGATTCACCGCGACGCTCATCGTACCCGTGGCACTGGGTGCGCTCGGCGTAGTCGGCAGTTGCAGGTCCTGCAGCACACCGGTGTTGAACGTGGTGCTGCCACCGACACCGGCGGTTGCCTCGTAGATCTGCAGACGATCGTTGCCGTTGTTGATCACGTAGCCGTTGCGATCGACACTGTAGGCGCCGGCGCGTGTGAAGGCCTGCGTGCCGTCCGGCGACTCCAGCACGAAGAAGCCCTGACCGCTGATTGCGAGGTCGAGGTTGTTTGACGTGAAGTCGATCGATCCCTGGCTGAACTGTTGCGCGACCCGCGCCACGCGCACCCCCTGACCGGCCGCGTTGGCGGTGTCCTGGATCGCGTTGGCGAACAGGTCACCGAACTCGGTGCGCGACTCCTTGAAGCCGTTGGTACCCGAGTTCGCGATGTTGTTGCCGGTCACTTCCAACTCGGTGGAGGCCGCGTTGAGTCCGCTGAGTGCGATACGAAAAGTCATGTTGGCTTCTCCGGTTTAGTAGATCTGTTGCACGTTGTTGAAGGCGATCGGGCCGAGACCCTCGAGATTCAGCGTAAGTCCGTTGCTGCCGTTGAGGTTCACGCTTTCGACCTTGGAGAACAGCTTGGTCTGCAGATCAACGGCGCGGTCGTTCTGCATCGCCTCGACCTGCAGGTTGTAGATTCCCGGCGGCGCATAGTTGCCGGCGTTGTCCATGCCGTCCCAGCTGAAGTCGAGCGCACCGGGGGCCGCCGATCCCAGCGGCATCTCGCGTACCAGCTGCCCCACCCCGTCGGTGACGCGCAGCGTGACCGCGGGGCTGCTCTGGTCGAGGGCGACCTGGCCGCGCAGGCTGCCGCCCGGCATCAGGTACCCGGCGTCCACCGGCGCGAGGATCTCGCGACCCACCAGCGAGCCGGCCTGCAGGGCCTGGCCCGAGGTGATCGAGCCGGCCAGCGAATCAAAGCTCTTGTTCAATTGCTCAAGCCCGGTGACTGAACCGAACTGCGCGATCTGGCTCAGGAAATCACCGTTCTCCATCGGCTTGAACGGATCCTGGTTGTTCAACTGCGTCACCATCAATTTGAGGAAGGTGTTGAGCCCCAGTTCGTTCGCGTTATTGGTACCGCGGCTCTGGGTGTCCGTCGCTGCCAAGCCGAGGCTGGAGAAAAGGTCCTGTTGAGTGCTGATGCTGCTCATGGTTCATTACCTCCCGATATTGATGGTGGCGCTGAGCATCTGGCGCGTCGCGTTCACCACCTCGACGTTGTTCTGGTAGGCGCGTGAGGCCGAGATCATGTTGGCCATCTCTTCGACCACGCTGACATTGGGTCGGTAGATGTAGCCGTCCTTGTCCGCCAGCGCGTGCTGCGGCGCGTATTCGCGCACCAGCGGCGCCTGGCTCTCCACCACGCCGGCCATCTGCACGCCGACCGCCGGACTGCGCAGATTGGCCTGGTCGAGCACTGCCTTGAAAACCGGTTGCCGGGCCTTGTATGTCTCCTCGATGCTGCTGGACACCGCATCGACGTTGGCGAGGTTGCTGGCCACGACGTTCATGCGCAGGTTCTGCGCATTCATGCCGGAGCCGGCGATGTCGAAGATCTTGAAGCTACTCATCAGCCGTTACCTTTTATCGCGAGCATGAGGCCCTTGATGCGTCCGTCGAGAAACCTCAGGCTGGCCTGGTATCGCATCGCATTGGCACTGAATTCGGTCTGTTCACGTTCGACCTCGACGGTATTGCCGTCGAGCGAGGGCTGCTGCGGTATGCGGTAGCCCATCTGGGTCGACGCCACTACCGACCGGTCGGTCTTGATATGGCCGCTGTGGGTCGATGCCAGTCGCACCGGTGGTTGCATTTCCTTGCGCAGCATCGCCTCGAAATCGAAGTCGCGTGCCTTGTATCCAGGGGTGTCGGCATTGGCCAGGTTCGAGGCCAGCACCTCGGAGCGCCTGGCGCGCAGGCGCAGTGCCTCTTCGTGGATGCCGAAAACGTCGTCGAGCTTCATCGTGCTGCCCTCTGCACAAACCATTCGCGTGTTTCACAGCAGGAGCCGTGCCAAAACCCGCTTTGACTGTCAGATCAGCAGCTTATCGAGGGAACAAAGGGTAATGCCGGGGCTCGGCGGCAAGGGCTTGCCGCGACCGGCGGCAAGCGGAAGGTCAGGTGCGGACGCGATACACCAGGCCGCCAGCGAGGTTGCGCATCTCGAACAGGTCTTCGTGCCCGCTCATCGATTCGGTCGAACCGAGAAACAGGTGGCCACCGGGACTGAGGCTGCGCGCGATGCGCGAGACGATGTCACGCTTGCGTTCCTGGGAGAAGTAGATCAGCACGTTGCGACAGAACACCACGTCGAACTTGCCGAGCCCGTCGAACGGCTTGAGCAGGTTGAACACCCGGAAGCTGATGCCCTTGCGGTACTGCGGCAGCACCTCGATACAGCCACCCTGCTCCTTGAAATAGCGACGTCGCTGGTCGTCGCTGAGACCACGACCGGCAGCCACCCCGCAATAACTCGCCCCCTGCGCTTCCTGCAGGGCGGTCGGCGAGATGTCAGTGCCGATGATCTCGTAGTTGAGGGTGCGCGCGACGCGGCCGTTCTGCATTGCATCCTGCAGGCAGATCGCCGTGGTGTAGGCCTCCTGCCCGGTGGATGCCGCCGCCGACCAGACACGCAGGCGGCTGGGTTTGCTCTCGGCCAGCACCCCATCGATGAGGATGCGGAAATGCGCCATATCGCGAAACCAGAAGGTCTCGTTGGTGGTCATCGCGTCGACCACGGCGGTCTGCAGGCGCGTGCCGCCGAACTCGGCCAGCTTGGCCACCAGCTCCGAATAGCCGCTCAGACCGAAGGTCGGCAACAGGCGGCCGAGTCGGCTGACGACCAGGTATTCCTTGCCGGCACCCAGTCGGATACCCGCCTGGCTCTCGAGGAACTCGTGGATCGCCTTGTACTCGATCGGTGTCAGCGTCTTGGCGACCATTCCCTGTATGACCTCCGCGTTGCGGCTCAAGCGATCACGACTGCACTTGGCGTTCTTCAGCGTGCTGCCGCAGGTGCTCCTGCACCATCATTGCCAGCGTATCGGGCTCCCACTTGGGCAGGAAATCGTTGGCGCCGACCTTCTCCACCATACTTTTGTTGAAGACCCCGCTCAGCGAGGTGTGAAGGATCACGTGCAGGTGATTGAGTTGCGGATGCTCGCGGATTGCCTTGGTCAACGAATAGCCGTCCATGCGTGGCATCTCGACATCCGAGATGATCAGCGCCAGCCAGTTCTCGACGTCCCGGCCCTCGGCCAGCCATGCCTTGAGCTGGTCATATGCCTGCTTGCCGTCGTTCGCCGTCGTGTACTCGACGCCCATCTGGTCCAGCACACGGGTGACCTGTTTACGGGCCACGCTGGAGTCATCGACCATCAGTACATGCTGTGGCAGGTCGTGCTGGCGTTCCTGGATGATCCCTTCCGAAACGTCGTCCTGGCCGCCGATCACCTCTTTCAGGACCTTTTCCACGTCGATGATCTCGACCAGCTCGTTGTCGACCTGGGTGACGGCGGTCATATAGGTGCCCTGCGCGGCGCCCTTCGGCGGCGGCAGGATTTCTTCCCAGTTCATGTTGACGATGCGGTCCACCGAGTCGACCAGGAAGCCCTGCACCTTGCGGTTGTACTCGGTGACGATGACGAAACGGTCGCGTGGATCGCCAAGCGCGGGCGCCCCGATTGCCATCGCGAGATCCATGATCGCGATCGTCTTGCCACGCATATTGGCGATACCGAGCACCACCGGATGCGACTGCGGCACCACGGTGAGCGGCGGGCACTGGATGACTTCCTGCACCTTGAATACGTTGATGCCGAAGCGCTGGCGACCGCCGAGGCGGAACAACAGGAGTTCGAGCCGGTTGTGGCCCGCCAGTTTGGTGCGCATATCGACGCCGTCGAGTACTCCCGCCATCTGTATCTCCGTGATCCGATGATCCTGTGATGCATGGCGTAGCGGCACAGGAACGCCAGGCTTTAATGGCGGCAAATCGCCAAAAACGGCACGAACCTTGCTGCCTGTTTGTCATGTATCAAACCCGTCGAAAATCCGCCGCACTGGCGGTCGTGCTCATTGCCATCGCCGGCAGCGGCAGCGCGGACGAATACCCGGCGCAGTCGCACGACAGCATCCGCGAGGCGGCGCGCCAGCATGCGCTGGCACAGGCGGACAATCTTGCGGGCCGGCCGGAAGTGACTGTCGGCAGCCTGGACAGCCGTCTCAAGCTCGCGCAGTGCGAACACGCACTCGAAACCTATGACTCGCCAAACGGCCTCAACGGCGGCCGAGGGGTGGTCGGTGTGCGTTGCGAGGGCGGCAAACCCTGGAAGATCTACGTCCCGGTCCACCTCGCCCTGCTCGACACCGTGGTCGTCAGTACCCGCCCTCTGGTGCGTGGTCAGGCCGTGCAGGCGGACGACGTGACGCTGAGCGAGGTCGACACCTCGACGCTGCACAAGGCCTACTTCACCCGCGTCGACGACGTCGTCGGTCTGCGCAGCAAACGCGCGGTCGGTGGCGGCACCACGTTGCACGCGGGGCTGTTGGAGCGCGCCAGGCTGGTCAAACGCGGCAGCCAGGTGCAGATACTTGCCGTTACCGGCGGTCTACAGGTTAGGATGCGGGGCAAGGCGTTGGCTGATGGCACGCGCGGCGACCGGATCAAGGTGAAAAACCTCAGCTCCGGTCGCGAGGTCACCGGGACGGTGACCGGCTCTGGCCTGATCGAGGTCCTCAATTGAACGTGAATCAGCCCGCCCGTTTACTGCCGAAACGACTATTTTCGGAATGAATTTCACCACTTACGTCTGCTGCGTAAAGTCCGTCAAAAGTCGGACGATACAGAGCACGTAACAACCGTGAAGGTGTAACCGAGATGGGCATCGAAATCAGTGGAAACAGCGGCCGACCGCCGCACGAGGCTGCCGAGGCGAGCAAATCGCAGGCAACCGCGAACAGCAACCAGCCGCGCGCAGGATCGGCGGCCAAGGGCCAGACAGCCGGTGGCGATCAGCTGAAGCTGTCGAACCAGGCAGCACAACTGCAGGCGCTCGAGGCCGAGATCGCCAATCTGCCGGTGGTCGACACGCAGCGCGTACAGGATGTGCAACGCACGCTGGCGACCGGATCGTTTCAGGTCGAGCCGGCGCGTGTCGCCGACAAGGTCCTGACCTTTGAGGCGGGACTCGCCAGGGCACAGTGAACCATGGATAGCGCGCAACTCGGCAAGGCATTCACCGCCACCGTGCAGGCCAGCCTGCATGGCCTGCAGTCGATCGAACCGGTACTCCAACGTGAGCAGGACGCGCTTGTCGGCAAGGATCCGGAGACCCTGCAACAGGTGGTGCGTGAAAAACTGGTCTTGCTGAAAGAGCTCGAACACAGCGTACAGGCCCGCGACCGTCTGCAAAAAGCCGCTGGCCTGCCGGCGGGCAACGAGGGTGCGGGCAGGCTGGTCGAAGGGCTGCAACAGGAAGCGCTGACACAGGAATGGACGGCACTTACCGAAATCGCGCAACGCGTCGCCGAACTCAATGACCGTAATGGCCGACTGGCGATCCAGGGCCAACGCAACGCACGCAACGCGCTCGGCATCCTCACCGGCCGGGCGGCGAGCGAGGACACCTACAGCACACTGCGCCGCAAAGGCGGTGGTGTCGCGAGCTATACGCTCGGCAAGGTCTGACCCGGCGGCGCAGCGCTCGCTGACGCAACCATCAACGCCGTTACACACCCGCTCAGCTCGGGTTAGAATTCCCCCGCCCCACCGGCCTGCGCACGTCTGCTCCACATTTTGACGGCCACGGTCGGTGCTTTGACGGGTAACACGCCCAGCCCTCGTAGCTCAGCTGGATAGAGCGCACCCCTCCTAAGGGTGAG
>JACKML010000002.1 GCA_024235415.1 Chromatiaceae bacterium
GGCCGGCAGACGAGGCGGTCAGCCCCGGAACGAGTGCAGATCCGTCGGCCGACACGCTCGGACTGGGGCTTGACCTGGGGCTGGGTGGCGAAGCGGCCGAATCACTCCGGCAGGATTCCCCGGTGCCACCCAAGGGAGAAGTCGGCAGGCTTCTGATCAAGGCCGAGTGTTGAGACCGCGTACGCCTGGCGCAGTGGAACAGTCCGGGCGCCGCCGTGCGCGGATAACGGTTCAGCGCGCAGTCGGCCTCTTCATTGCACTGCGCGCCAATTCCACCCGCACCGCCAGGGAACCGAGTCCGGCACCCTGGCGCCGGCCGTTGGCATCGGTAACCGCATCGATCCGTTCCTGCAGCATCTGTATCGAGAGTTTTCCTTTCAGTACGAGATCGTAGGCTTCGATGATTCCGGCCACCTCGTGTGCCGGTTCGTCGACCAGTTCGATGCGGTAGTGACCGATGCCGGCCGCACACAGGTCTGCCAACAGCGGGGCTGCCGACTGTGCCGCGGCATTGAACACCGTGTTGCGGCACCCGATATCGGCGAGCACCAGATGGTCGGCACCACCGGGGTCGCGTAGATGCAGCGTGTGTGTTTCACACGGCCGACCGCAATCGCGGTAGCTGTTTCCGCTCGACAGGAACCGGGCGAACACGCAGTACTCGGTGTGAAAAATCGGAAGGTGGTGGTGCGCAATCAATTCGAGACGCGAGCGCAGTTCGGTCGGCAGGGCACGTGCGAGTGCAGCGACCTGGTCGCCGTTGAGATCATGCGTCAACGCGAGGCGGCTCAATCCACTGCCGAGCAACCGCTGTGCACTGAGAAGGTTGGCGGCATTGAGTGAAAAATCACCGTGCAGCACGGGTATGCGTGTCTCGCCGTCGTCGAGCAGGGCGCCGCTGCCGCCGTATTGTTGCAGCTGCCACAGCAGGCCGGCCGAACGAACCAGCAAGGCGTCCGGCTGCAGTCGGCAGTAGTAGAGCCACAAGCGCTGCTCACCGGGCTTGAAGATGCGCGGCGCGGCGACAACCAGTCGGCGTCCGGCGTCGCGCACCTGCTGGCAGGCATCTTTGAGTCCATGGACCTCGAGGAAATCAACCACGATCTCGTCGACATCTGCGACTGTGAGGGCCGCGTCGACCTGCGCCCTGGTGCGGCATAGCAGGCTGAGGCGGGGGACTGCAGTTTGCGGAAGTCCATCAGTCTCGGGCAGGCACGCCGGTAATGCGAGATCAGCGGCGAGTCCATCGGCGCGATGGTGTCGGCGCCGCTCGGCGAGCAGGTTGTCTACTGCCGCACGGCGCGCGGCCTTGATCTCGCCCAGCGGAAGGAACAGGCGACCTTCGGCAAGCGATGCCGCGATACGCATTTCATCGATAGCGAACGGCGTGTCGCCAAGTTGACCGATCGCCTTGCCGATCCTGTCGGCATCGAGCGGACTGGCGCTGGCGACCTGCAGGCTCGCATTGCTGGTGCCTCGTCCGGTGCGCCCATCGCGGTCACTCAGGGTGATCCGCAGCGGCGTGCCAAGCTCGCCGGCGACAGCAACCGTGACCGTTACCGGTCGTGCGGCGTGGCGAGGATCGAGTGACGTGCCGCCATCCCGGGTGCTGTCGCGGCTGCGCCAGATCAGGTCGCCCACCCGAATGCGGTTGGCGACAAAGTCCGGGCCGAAAAGAAGTTCGACTGTGCCCTGGTCCGTTTCATCCGTCAGTGATGTGCCGTCGGCGTCGATGACGTGGTGCACATTGCCGCCGACCTCGCGCTGCTCGGGACGACCGCTGTCGAACACCAGTCCGTCACCGCGTTTGAGCGGACCGTCGAGTTCGGCGCGGACACTGCGCTCGGCGACGCCGCAGACCTTTCCGACGAACAGGCCGCGATGCCGCGGGTTGCGCCCGATGACCAGTGACTGGTGGCGGGGTCCCTCGAGAAAGCCCGGTGTCAATCCATCGGCCGTCGCGTGCTGCCCTCGGGAAAAAGTCTGTGCGAGTTCACGCCGTTGTCGTGTTGCCAAAGGGTAGGCGTCGGCGACGTCGATGCCGGCGTTCAGGTCGACCCAGATCTGATCGAGGGCTGTCCGGTAGGCGGTCACTGTCGCGGCCACGTAATCCGGCCCCTTGAGGCGGCCTTCGATCTTGAAACTGCACACACCCGCCCTGACCAGGCGAGGCAGCAGTGGCAACGCCATCAGGTCCTGCGGCGACAGCAGGTAGCGATGGTCCCCACGATCGGATGGTTCACCATCGATCACCAACCCGTAAGGGAGCCGGCAGGCCTGCGCGCACTGGCCTCGGTTGGCCGAACGACCGCCCCAGGCCTCGCTCGAGAAGCACTGTCCGCTGTAGCTGACACACAAGGCACCATGTACGAACACCTCGATCTCGAGCGGGCCGTCGTGCACCACCTGGGCGATCTCGTCGATCGACAGTTCGCGGCCGATGACCACGCGGCTGACGCCGAGTTGGCTGGCAAACGCCACGCCCGCAACATCGGTGATCGACATCTGGGTGCTGCCGTGGATCGGCAGGCCGGGTGCCGTTTGCCTGGCCAGGTGCGCCAGCCCGATGTCCTGAACAATCAATGCGTCGACACCGGCCTGTGCGGCGCCACGCACCAGTTGTTCGGCACGCGCGAGTTCTTCGTCGAAGATCAGCGTATTGAGCGTCAGGTAGCCGCGGACGCCGCGTTCGTGCAGGTAGTCCATGGTGGCGGCCAAGGTGTCGACGGCGAAAGACGTGGCGCGGACGCGTGCGTTGAGGCCGCTGTCGAGGCCGAAGTAGACGGCGTCCGCGCCGGCCCAGACAGCTGCTTCGAGTTGCGCCCGCCCACCTGCCGGCGCAAGGATTTCGGGTTTGCCTTCAGGCAAAAGTGCGTGGTGGGACGGGTGTTGCATGACCGAATTCTCGCAGATACGAGACTGGCCGGTCGAATTCGACAGCAGACCGCGGCGCGGGTCGGGCGACAGGCCCGGCACCTCGTCGATCAGTTTGACGGGATGATGTAGCGCCGGGTCAGCAGTCGTACTCGCCGAGGCGTGCGCGTGGCGGGTTCCATCGGATGCCGAACAGGGCGAGCGCCGCGTACGGCAAGGCGAGCAGCAGCAAAAGGCTGAGTTGGGATACGAGGGACAGGTCTTGCAGTCCCATGCCCGGTGCCAGATCTGCATGCAGGGTCGAGGCCTGGTATGCCAGGGGCGCGTGCAACAGCACGATCAGGGTGGCGATCATCAGGTGACGGATAAAGGCGGCGATCATAACGGGCAGGCTCCAACACCAACACCCGCCTGCGCGGTGCCCGGATGTGGCCACCGCCTGGGGTGTCGTTCTTCTGTTGGAGTTAGCGCCCGGTCGGCGCCGGCCTTTAGCCTGGGAATGCGTGTCCTACGGCGGAGCGGACGCGGCAGGTCAGTGGCGCAGCAACAGCGAAATGCCGCTGACCACCAGCAGCAGGCTCACCGCCACCTGAAAGGTCCGCTGGGTGATGTTGGTGTGCACGTGGCCGCCGACGTACAGCCCAATGGCCATGACCGGCAGCGAGAATGCTGCCAGTACCAGCCAGTCACGATCGAAAAAGCCACCGGAGAAATAGCCGGTCAGGCGACCCGCACCGTCCATCAGGAACACCGTGGCGAAGGTCGCCCGAAACTGGGTCTTCGGCAGACCGCGGTGTTTGAGATAGACCACATAGAAGGGTCCGCCAGTGCCGAACAGGGTGCCGACCAGGCCGCCCAGGGCACCTGCCGGCGCGGCCCACAGCCCGGAAACCCTTGTGCTGCCTTCATTCACGAACAGTGTGTACATCGCGTACAGCAGCACGAATACGCCCAGACCATGCGCCAACATGACCGAATCGACCGTCTTGAACAGATACAGGCCTGTGAGCACGCCGATTGCCGTGAACGGCAGCAGGGGGAAGATCTGCCGCCATTGGATCTGCGCGCGGTCTTTGAGACCGTGACTGGCAGAGGCGACGTAGTCGAGCAGCACCACCAGCGGGACCACTACCGTCAGCGGCAGGAACAGGGCCAGCAGGGGGATAGCGATCAGCCCGGAACCAAAACCGGCGATGCCGCGCACGACATAGGCGACGATCAGTGTTACGGCACCAAACAGCCAGTATGAGGCTGGGATCGAATCAAACACCAGGTCGGCCCTTGGTTGGATGGATGCAGTCAGGCTGACGCGCTACTGCATCTTTGTTATGGATACGCATCCCCAACACGGTGGAGGCAATGCGAATCCGGTGCTTAGGCACTTAATTATTATTTTTTGATTTCATTTAGTTAGAAACGATTCTGCACGCGAATTGTAGCGCAGTAAAGAATGCTTTTCACAATTGGAGAAGTAAAAGACTTTTTGTTCCGACCGGTGTGGTCAGGGCAGGATAGGGCGTCCGCGGGATGCTCTCAGGCCGCGCCCTGGGCGCGTTCAATCATCTCCAGGGCATGCCGGCGCGTCTGTTCGGTGATATCGACACCGCCCAGCATCCGCGCAACTTCATCGATACGCGCGTCGTCGTCCAGGCAATCGATACCGGTTTCAGTGGTCTTGCCATCCGTCATTTTGTGCACACGCAGCTGATGGTGGGCCTGTGATGCCACCTGCGGCAGGTGGGTAACGCATAGGATCTGGCGATCCCTGGCCAGTCTGCGCAGCAGTTGACCCACGATCTCTGCGACCGCGCCGCCGATGCCGACGTCGACCTCATCGAAGATCAGGGTCGGCACACTGCCGCAATTGGCGGTCGCGACCTGGATCGCCAGGCTGATGCGCGACAGTTCACCGCCCGACGCGACATCGGACAGCGGCGCTTCGGCTTGTCCCGGGTTGGCCGCAACCAGGAAAGTGACGCGGTCGATCCCGTGTGGCCCGGGCTTTTGCGCGTCGGGCTCGCAGCCGATGTGCAGTCTGCCGCCCTTCATGCCGAGCGTCTGCATGCTGTCGGTGACTGTGGCGGACAATGCCTTGGCTGCTTTGAGGCGTGCCGTGCCAAGTTTGGCGGCGGTGCTGAAATAGGCCTTCTCGGCCCTGCCGGCGGCGTCCTGCAGGCGCAGCAGATCATGATCGGCGTTGGCCAAGGCGTCGGCTTCTTCGCGCAGTCGTTGCAGCAGATCCACGAGTTGGTCCGGAGTTACCCGGTGCTTGCGCGCTGCGTCGTGCAGGCATCCGAGCTGGGTATCGACTTGTGCAAGCCGCTCTGGATCGAGCTCGACGTGATCCTGATATCGGCGAAGTACCCCGACTGCCTCTTCGATCTGGATGCCGGCCGTCTCGAGAAGGTCACGGGCCTCGGCGAGGGAGGGGTCGAGCTCGGCGAGTGTTGTCAGGACACCGCTGGCGTGATCCAGCGAGCTGCGCATGGAGGGCTCATCGTCACCCAGTGCCGCGAGCACCATGGCGCTGTCGCCGAGCAGCTTCTCTGCATGCGCGAGCCTGGCCTGTTCCGCTTCCAGCTCGATCAGGCTGTCGTGGTCGATCGCCACGTCTTCCAGTTCGCGGATCTGATAGCTCAGATAGTCGAGCCGGCTTGCGCGATCGTCGCCGGCCTGTTGCAGGGTCGCGAGTTGATCGAGTGCATGGCGCCAGGCCTGGTAAAGCTGAGCGAGTTGCCGTACATCCTGGCGCAGCCCGGCATAGGCATCCAGCAGCTGGCGCTGCGCAGCGGCATGCAACAGTGACTGGTGGGCGTGCTGACCATGGATGTCGACCAGCCGGTCGCCCAGTTCACGCAACAGTGACTGTGGTACGGGTGTGGCATTGATGTAGGCGCGGCTGCGGCCATCACGCACCAGCACGCGACGCAGCAGGCATTCGCCGTCCGCGCCCAGGTCGTGTTGTTGCAGCCAGTCGAGTGCCGGCGAGTCATCCTCCAGGTCGAAACCTACGCTGATCTCCGCCTGGTCTGCGCCCATGCGGATCATGCCGTTGTCGGCCTTCTCCCCGAGGGCCAGGCCAAGGGCGTCGATCAGGATCGATTTCCCCGCGCCGGTCTCGCCGGTGAGCGCAGTCATGCCGTGGCGCAGATCGAGGTCGAGGCTGCGGACGATAACCAGATTGCGAATCGAGATGCGGCTCAGCATCGATCAGTTCTTCGGCAGTTCGCCCCAGCCGAGCTTGGCCCGAAGGACATCGAAGTGATCGTGTCCGACCGGGTGCAGCAGGCGTACGCGGGTGCGGTGGCGGTTGACCCTTAGCTTTTCGCCTTCACCAATGGTCAGGCTGGTCGCGCCGTCGCAGGTGATGCGCACATCCTGCGGATCGGTATGCCCGCATACCGAGATCTCGATCTCGCTGGCGGCATCGATCACGATCGGGCGGTTGCTCAACGTATGCGGACAGATCGGCACCAGGGCAATGGCATCCAGTCCCGGTGTCAACAGGGGGCCGCCACCGGACAATGCATAGGCGGTCGAGCCGGTCGGGGTGGAGATGATCAGGCCGTCCGAACGCTGCGTGTACACGAAGCGGCCGTCGATCCAGGTCTCGAACTCGATCATCCGCGCAATGTTCCACTTGTGCAGCACCACGTCGTTGAACGCCAGCGACGGTGCACGATTGCCGACCTGTGCGCTGAGCAGGAAGCGCTGATCTTCTTCGTACTCGCCGTCCAGCACGGCGGCCACACATCTGCCGATGTCATCCGGCGTGATATCGACCAGGAACCCGAGTCTTCCGAGGTTGACGCCGAGCAGTGGGATCTTGTGGTCGGCGAGCTGACGTGCGGCGCTCAACAGCGTACCGTCACCGCCGACGACGATTGCGAGGTCACATTGCCTGCCCAACTCGTCGAGCGACAGCCCCTGGCCGAGTTCCAGCAGCGCCGCCGAGCGCTCGTCGGGCAGCATGGTGAGCTGGCGCGCAGCGAGCAAGTCGCGCAGATGGCGCAGGGGGGAAACCAGCTTGCCGGCAACATCCGGCTTGGCGATGACCGCGATACGCTGAAACTGGTTGGCCGCGTGGTTCAAGGTACGGTTCGTTCCGCCGGTCGGGAAATGAAGCTGGAAACTAGCATGTGCCCTGCCGCCAGCCAAGCGTGCCGGCGGTCGCCTTGACACCGAAAAAAGAGCCTCCACATAATCCAGACGAACCCTTGGACCCTGGCGCAGGCTATAGTTGCGTCATCCCCTTGACTGGCAACGAGCAGTGACAGCAGGCAGCCCGGAAAATGCGATCAGTGAGCGTGCCCAGCACTTCTTGAAGGTGTTGATCGAACGCTACATCCAGGATGGGCACCCCGTGGGGTCGCGCACGCTGGCCAAGGACGCCGGACTCGATCTCAGTCCTGCGACCATTCGCAACGTGATGGCCGACCTCGAGGATCTAGGGCTGGTGACCTCGCCGCACACCTCGGCGGGACGCATCCCGACGGTGCCCGGTTACCGCCTTTTCGTTGATTCCCTGTTATCGCTCAAGCCGCTCGACAAGGCCATGTTGCGTCAGGTCCAGCAGCGGCTCGATATTCGCGAGGCGCCGTCTGGTCTGCTCGATTCGGCGTCGCACCTGCTGTCCAGTCTGACCCATCTCGCCGGCGTGGTGATGGTCCCGAAGCATAATCAGGTCAGGATCAGGCAGATCGAATTTGTCCCGCTGTCGGAAGAGCGGGTGTTGACTGTCATCGTGACCTCCACTGGTGAGGTGTACAACCGGATCATCCGCACCTCGCGGGTGTTCAGCCGCAGTGAACTGGAACAGCTCAGCAATTACATCACCAGTCACTACGCGGGCAACGATCTTGCCGGTATCCGGCGCCGTGTGCTGCGCGAGATGCAGGAGACCAAGCGCAACCTCGATGCCCTGATGGTGCAGGCGCTGGAGGTTGCCAGGGCCGCTTTCTTCGGCGACGGCGACGACAACGAGGGCAAGGGTGACTTCGTGGTCGCGGGCCAGACCAATCTGATGGATTTCGACGAGTTGGCGCAGATGGACAGCCTGCGGTCGCTGTTTGACGCATTCACCGAAAAGCAGGAAATCCTGCACCTGCTCGATCGCAGCCTCGAGGCGGACGGGGTGCAGATCTTCATCGGCGAGGAGTCCGGCTACACGACGCTGAAGGACTGCTCGGTGATCACCGCGCCCTACGGCGTGAATTCCCAGGTGGTCGGGGTGCTGGGCGTCATCGGCCCCACCCGCATCGCCTACGATCGGGTGATCCCGATCGTGGAACTGACGGCAAAGGTGCTCGGCAGCGCGCTCGCGTCACGCTGACAGATCTGAAAATTTTCCTGCCGGACTTGTAATCCCGTCCCGCGCCCCCATGTGTTTGTCTGGAATCTTCGGGACAGGGTTTCCCGTCGAACTGAATATTCAATAATTTCAAAATCTTGTGCGAGGTTCTGATGAGTGAGCAGCAGGATCGTTCGTTGCGTGAAAAGGGCGCCAGCGATGCGACGACAGAGGCGGGCGAGGCAACTTTCGAGGAGAGTGCTGCTGAGATGACGGTGGATAGCGAAGTTGCGGAGCACTCTGCCGGAGACCTTTCTGCGCTGCTCGAACAGGCGCGCGCCAAGGCGGACGAGCATTACGAGCAGTTGATGCGGGCGCACGCCGAGCTGGAGAATCTCAAGCGTCGCCACGCACGCGATCTGGAACAAGCACACAAATTCGCGCTCGATAAATTCGTCGCCGAACTGCTGGGCGTCTGGGACAGCCTCGAACTCGGCCACAGCGCGGCGCAGGACGAAAAGGCGGACGTGCAGAAGCTGCGCGAAGGCACCGAGCTGACGCTCAAGATGCTCAGCAACGCGATGGCAAAATTCGGCGTGGAGCAGATCGACCCGATCAATCAGCCATTCAATCCCGAATTCCACCAGGCGATGTCAATGCAGCCGCGCGGTGACGTGCCGGCGAATACCGTGGTGGCGGTGGTCCAGAAGGGCTACCTGCTGAACGGCCGCTTGGTCAGACCGGCCATGGTGATGGTCTCGCAGGCCGCCCCGGCATCTTGAAAAAGCACAACGAAACCCCACTTAAACAACAGTTGCAAACGCATTCCCGAATCGGAGATTAGACATCATGGGCAAGATCATCGGCATCGACCTCGGCACCACCAACTCCTGCGTGGCGATCATGGAGGGCGGCAAGGCCAAGGTCATCGAGAACAGCGAAGGCGATCGCACGACGCCGTCGGTTATCGCCTATTCCAGCGACGGTGAGGTGTTGGTCGGTCAGAGCGCCAAGCGCCAGGCCGTGACCAACCCGAAGAACACGCTTTTCGCGATCAAGCGTCTGATTGGCCGTCGTTTCGGCGACAGCGTGGTCAAGAAGGACATCGACATGGTGCCCTACAAGATCGTCAAGGCCGACAACGGTGATGCCTGGGTCGAGGTGAACGGCAGCAAGATGGCGCCGCCCGAGATCGCGGCCAAGGTGCTGCAGAAGATGAAGAAGACCGCCGAGGACTATCTCGGCGAGACCGTGACCGAGGCGGTGATCACCGTGCCGGCCTATTTCAATGACTCGCAGCGTCAGGCGACCAAGGATGCCGGCCGTATCGCCGGTCTGGACGTCAAACGCATCATCAACGAGCCGACCGCGGCGGCACTGGCGTATGGCCTGGACAAGTCGAAGGGTGACAAGAAGCTGGCGGTCTATGACCTCGGTGGCGGTACGTTCGACGTGTCGATCATCGAGATTGCCGAAGTGGACGGCGAACACCAGTTCGAGGTGCTGTCGACCAACGGCGACACCTTCCTCGGTGGCGAGGATTTCGACATGCGCATCATCGACTTCCTGGCCTCTGAGTTCAAAAAGGACCAGGGCGTCGATCTGAAGAACGATCCCCTGGCCCTGCAGCGCCTGAAAGAGGCCGCGGAAAAGGCCAAGATCGAGCTGTCGAGCAGCCAGCAGACTGATATCAACCTGCCGTACATCACCGCCGATGCGAGCGGTCCGAAGCACATGAACATCAAGCTGACCCGGGCCAAGCTGGAGTCGCTGGTCGATGAACTGGTGCAGCGTACGCTCGAGCCATGCAAGATCGCGCTCAAGGATGCCGGTGTGTCGGCTTCGGACATCGATGACGTGATCCTGGTCGGTGGCCAGACGCGTATGCCCAAGGTTCAGCAGCTGGTTGAGAGCTTCTTCGGCCAGGCGCCGCGCAAGGACGTGAACCCCGACGAGGCGGTCGCCGTGGGTGCCGCGATCCAGGGTGGGGTGCTGGGTGGTCAGGTCAAGGACGTGCTGTTGCTCGACGTGACACCGCTGTCGCTGGGTATCGAGACCCTGGGCGGGGTGATGACCAAGCTGATCGAGAAGAACACCACGATCCCGACCAACGCCTCCCAGACCTTCTCGACGGCCGATGACAACCAGACCGCGGTGACCGTGCATGTATTGCAGGGTGAGCGCGAACAGGCCTCGGCGAACAAGTCGCTGGGCCGCTTCGATTTGGGTGACATCCCACCGGCGCCGCGTGGTATGCCGCAGATCGAGGTGAGCTTTGATATCGATGCCAATGGCATTCTGCACGTGTCGGCCAAGGACAAGGCCAGCGGCAAGCAGCAGTCGATTCGCATCACCGCGTCTTCGGGCCTGTCCGAGGAAGAGATCAAGCGCATGGTCACGGATGCCGAGGCACATGCTGATGAGGACAAGAAGTTCCACGACCTGGTGCAGGTACGCAATCAGGCCGACAGCATGATCCATGCGACCAGAAAGTCGATCCAGGAGATGGGCGAAGACAAGCTGGAAGCTGGCGAGAAAGAGGCCATCGACAAGGCGATTGCCGAACTCGAGGAGGCGATGAAGGGCTCCGACAAGGACGCGATCGAGGCCAAGACCAAGGCCCTTACCGATGCCTCGGGTAAGATGGCCGAGCGCATGTACGCACAGCAGCCGGGTACGGCACAGGATGCCGGTGCCGCGGGCGACGCGGGCGCGTCCGGTGCCGAGTCGGGCAAGGCCGATGACGATGTCGTCGATGCCGAGTTCGAAGAAGTCAAAGACGGCAAGTAAAACGGGGATCGTGTGGCGTCTCGCCACACTCCTTATCGACCGTGCATCGGTTCGCGGACCGATGCACGGTTTTGTTTGTCGATAGTGGAACGCAATGTATCCAGTGGCGCGATGTTTGCGCCGGGTTGATGTCGGTTTCGATGTTGGGTGCCGCCAGGAATTGCGGCCTTCGTGCCTGTGCGTTCTTTTATGAGTTGTCCACTCAGAAGTACTGAATACAGAAAATGTCGAAGCGTGATTATTACGAAGTCCTCGCCGTCGCCAAGAACGCCAGCGAGGCCGAAATCAAGAAGGCGTACCGCCGGCTGGCGATGAAGCACCACCCCGATCGCAACACCGGTGAAAAGGCCGGTGAAGCGGAGGCCAGCTTCAAGGAGGCCAAAGAGGCCTACGAGGTGCTGTCGGATGCGCAGAAGCGTGCGGCCTATGACCAGTTCGGTCATGCCGGTGTCGATCCTGCGATGGGCGGCGGCCGCGGGTTCGGTGGTGGCGGCGCCAGTTTCAGCGACATCTTTGGTGACGTGTTCGGCGACATCTTTGGCGGCGGTCGCGGCGGCGCCGGTGGCCCGCGGGTACAGCGCGGGTCGGACCTGCGGTACAACCTCGAACTCAGCCTCGAGGACGCGGTCGCCGGCACCAGTGTCAAGATCAAGGTCCCGACCTGGGTTACGTGCGATACCTGCGGCGGCAACGGTGCCAAGAAAGGCACATCGGCGAAGACCTGTGGCACCTGTCACGGCGCCGGTCAGGTACGCATGCAGCAGGGATTCTTTTCGGTGCAGCAGACCTGCCCGACCTGTCACGGCAAGGGCAGTGTGATCGAGGAGCCTTGCCCGGCATGCCGCGGCGTGGGACGCATCCAGGAGACCAAGACGCTGTCCGTCAAGGTTCCGCCCGGCGTCGATACCGGAGACCGGATCCGCCTGGCTGGCGAGGGCGAGGCCGGTGACAACGGTGGTCCTCCCGGTGATCTGTATGTCCAGGTGCACGTGCGCGAACACCCGATCTTCAGCCGTGATGACAGCCACCTGTATTGCGAGGTGCCGATCGATTTCCCGACTGCGGCGTTGGGAGGTGAACTCGAGGTGCCGACACTCGACGGCAAGGTCAAACTGAAGATCCCGGAAGGTACCCAGACCGGCAAGATGTTCCGCATGCGCGGCAAGGGGGTCAGGCCTGTGCGTGGAGGCCCGCAAGGCGACCTGATCTGTCGTGTCGTCGTGGAGACGCCGGTCAAGCTGACCGACCAGCAGCGTGGCCTGCTTGGCCAGTTGCATGAATCGCTCAAGGGCGGTGGGCGTAAACACAGCCCGAATGCACATTCCTGGGTCGACAGCGTCAAGGGCTTCTTCGAGAAGATGGGTCTTTGAGCGCGGATCGACGATGATTCGGCGGTGCTAACATCACCCCTGGCTCAGCGATACTACGATTTCAACCAACAACGGGACGAGCAATGATCCGAGTGGCTGTGGTGGGCGCCGCGGGGCGTATGGGAAGGACCTTGATTCAGGCGGTTACGGCGGCTGACGGCATGACGCTGGCGGCGGCCACCGAGGCGCCGGATTCGACCCTGGTGGGTGCCGATGCGGGCGAACTGGCCGGCGTGGGCAAGCTGGGGGTGATGGTCTCACACAGCCTGACCAAGGTCGTGGACGCCTTCGACGTGGTGATCGACTTCACCGGGCCCACGGCGACGATGGTCCATCTCGATGTCTGTCGCAAGCACGGCAAGGCAATGGTCATCGGCACCACCGGTCTGGACGAGGCCAACAAGGCCGCCATCAAGGCAGCGGCGAAGGATATCGGTATCGTATTCGCGCCCAATATGAGCATCGGCGTGAACCTGTGCTTCCGCCTGCTCGAACTGGCCGCCCGGGTCATGGGTGAGGACGCCGATATAGAGATCATCGAGGCACACCACCGGCACAAGGTTGACGCACCATCCGGCACCGCCCTGCGCATGGGCGAGGTGATCGCCGACACGTTGGGACGGAATCTGAAAGAGGTCGCGGTGTACGGTCGCGAAGGCCAGACTGGGGCGCGCGACCCGCAGACCATCGGCTTCGAGACCATTCGTGCAGGCGATGTGGTGGGTGAACACACGGTGTGGTTTGCCACCGAAGGCGAACGTGTCGAGATCACGCACAAGGCGTCAAGCCGAATGACCTTTGCCAAGGGCGCCGCACGTGCCGCTGCCTGGGTGGTGGGGCATGAGCGCGGCCTGTTCGATATGCAGGATGTCCTCGGCCTGCGTTGAGTCACTGTTTCCACGGGCCGCGGTACTCGGCCTCACGCTGCTGCTGTGTGCCTGCGGTGGTGGTCAGGATACTACGCCGGAAGACCGTATTCGCACCCTGATTGGCGGGCTGCAGCAGTCGGTTCAGGATGAATCACTGAAGCAGGCCGCCGGATATCTGGACCCAAACTACCAGGACGACCACCATGCCAACAAAGCGGCCGCGCTGCGGTCGCTGTTTGCCTACCTGCGGCGGCATGATGCCATTCACCTGTTCGTGCGGATTGCGTCGATCGACGTCGCGCCACAACAGCAGACGGCGCAGGCCATTGTGCATGTGGCAATGACTGGCGTTCCGGTAGAGTCGGTCGACGCCCTCTTTTCCATCAAGGCCGACCTGTATCGCTTCGACCTGCGACTGGAAGAGCAGGACGGCAGCTGGCTGATCCGTCATGCGAGCTGGCAGCGCGCGGACATGGGGGTCCTGTTGCCGCGTTGACGATGACGCGATAGCGGGGCGCTGTGGTCAGTCCAGAAGTGCGAGCATTGCCTGGGCTTCTGCCTCCTGCCCGGGGCCTTCGGCGCTGAAATACCAGCTGACGGCGGCCTTGACGATGCTGCGCTGACGTCGACGGATCTGTGCGCCCAACGCACCGCCTGCATCGCGCCCGATCAGCCGTGATGTCTCCTGCAGGGTCTCCCGTGCGACCTGTGTGCATTCCGAGCCACCAGGTGGATAGGCTGCGTTGGCATAGGCCTGCAGTGCGGCGGCGAGCGCCGCGGCCTGGTCATCATTGCAGCGCAGCGTGAAAGTCTTGCTTTTCAACTCTGACCATACACAGGAATGGCTGCGCCAGTGACACAGCGCGCGGCATCTGAGGCGAGGAACAGCACCACGTCGGCCAGTGCCGCCGGCGGCACCCAGCGGTCGAAATCCGCATCCGGCATGGCCTCGCGGTTCTGCGGCGTGTCGATGGTGCCGGGCAGGATGCAATTGACGTTGATATTGTCGAAACGGTTTTCCGCCGCGAGCGATTCAGTCAGCGTCAGCACCGCTGCCTTCGATGCGCAGTAGGGTCCCATGCGTGCCTTGCCCTGTTCGGCGGCGCGTGCCGAAACGTTGATGATGCGTCCGCCGCCGTTGTCGTGCATGGTCGGTATGACGCGCCGGCACATATTGAATACCGATCGCGCGTTGAGATTCATCATGAAGTCCCAGTCGCGGTCGCTGGTTTCCGGGACCGTCGGTCCCATGGTGAAGCCCCCGGCGATGTTGGCGAGGATGTCGACCCTGCCGAACGCATCGAGCACGTCGTCGATGCACTGTCCGACCGATGCCGGGTCAATAAGGTCGATCGGAAAAGCCCTGGCCGATGCCTGACCCTGGCAGGCCGCGATCGTGTCGTCGATGCCGGCGGTATTGCGGTCCAGCAGGGCGAGATGCGCCCCTTGTGCCGCGAATGACTGCGCCACTGCCCGTCCAAGATTGCCGGCGGCGCCGGTGATGACGACCACAGATTGATTGAACTCGCTCAAGATGAAATCTCCTTCCTGGCCGCGTGTGGGAATGATGGTTGCAGACTAGCGGAAACGGCGATCGTGGAAAAATCGCCGGGCGTCGGGAAATAGCGGAAATCGTTTCATGGCACAAAGCCTGCTTTAACGAAATAGAGCCTTGAATCACCAGGACGGATCGTATGCTCCAATTGCCGCTGCTCGGCACCCCTATGCCGGGCTCTACCAAGCTGCCGGGTCTCGACCGTGTGGGCGCCGGCGCCGGTCTGGAGACCCTTCTGCAGGGCGATGGTGGCGCGCTGAACGTATTCTCCGGCGAACTGCAGGCGCTGTTGATGCAGATGACGCCACAGCTTCTGCAGCAGTTGGAGGAGCTGGTCAGCGGCGGCATGAGTTTGCCGCAGGCGGCAAAGTCGCTCCTCGCTGAGGCCGGGGTGGCAAGCGACGCTGCCAGCTTTGCCGAGTTGTTCAAGGGCGGCCTGCCGGTCGCTGAGGAAACCGAACTGACACCGGGCGGGGTGACGCGTTTGGGTGGAGCCGAGGCGCAGACAGTGGCGGCAGAGATGGCGCCAGCACGCATGCCCGGCACTATTGAGCTTTTGCAGATACTCGCCACACCTTCGGCAGCCCCGTCTTCCGCTGGTCTGCCGCTGACGTCAGCCAGCGGCCTGGTGACCCAGTTGCCACCACAATTGGCTGCCAGTCTGCTGGACATGGGAGTGCCTCAGCAGGTTGGTGGAAAGGGCTGGGATGGAGCGATTGCAGACCGTGTGATGTGGATGGTGCAGGGCGAACAGCAGTTCGCCAAGCTGAAACTGAATCCACCCAATCTGGGGCCGCTGGAGGTGCGCGTCAGCGTCAGTCATGACCAGGCCAGCGTGTCGTTCCTTGCCCAGCATGCAGCGGTCCGAGAGGCGCTGGAGGCGGCGCTCCCGCGCCTGCGTGAGATGTTCGAGCAGCAATCGATGCAACTGGTGCGGGCGGATGTCGCTGACTCCGGCGCCCAGCGTGGTGACGCTGCACACGATTCGTCTGGCCGGTCGCACGCCGCGGACGGGCATTGGGGCGATGCCGCCGATGCCGCGCAGGACCCTTTGGAGGTGGCGACGCGGGGTTCGGCAGGGCTCGCCCAGGGCATGATCGACCTGTTTGCCTGATGCACGCTGCCGCCTGAAGCCGAGACAGGCGTGGCTGCCGCGGCAGCATCCTGTACGGTCCCTTTACTTGCTATCATGATGCGTCGTCAGATGACCTGTGCCGATAGCGCTGGGGGGATTCACGTTGGTCGTCATCAAGCTCTTGTTTCTGCTGGTTTTCATGGTTGTTGGCGCCGGTTTCGCGATCATCAACGATGCGCCGGTTGTGGTCGATCTGTACTTCATCACGCCGCAACTGCCACTTTCCCTGCTGCTGCTGCTGGCACTGGGTTTTGGCATTGCACTCGGCGGCCTTGCCGGCATGGTCTATTTCATGCGCGTGAAGAAAGAGAATGCCGACCTCAAGCGCAAGACCCGACTGGTCAGTGAAGAAGTGAAGAACCTGCGCGCCATGCCAATCAAGGGACGTTGATCCGGTGCAGGAGCTGCTCCTCCTGTTGCTGCCCGTAGCGGCTGCTTCCGGTTGGCTGGCAGCGCGCAGGAGCGCGCGCAAGGAAAAGGGAGAGTGTGTCGGCGAGACCGGGCCCGTCTATTTCCGCGGTCTCAATCATCTGCTCAACGAAGAACCGGACAAGGCAATCGACGCCTTTGTCGAGATGCTAGAGGTCGACAGCGATACGGTCGAGACCCACCTGGCATTGGGCAACCTGTTTCGGCGCCGTGGCGAGGTCGAACGTGCAATCCGCATCCACCAGAACCTGATTGCCCGTCCCGCCCTGACCAGGGAACAACGCGCCCAGGCGTTACTCGAACTGGGGCAGGACTACATGCGCGCAGGCCTGTTCGACCGTGCGGAGAACCTGTTTCGGGAACTCAAGGACACCAAGCTGCACGTGCGTGCCGCGCTCAAGAACCTGCTGACCATCTATGAGAAAGAACGCGACTGGCAGGCCAGTCTCGAGGTCGCCGATCAACTGGAGTCCCTGACCGGCGAGAGGATGGTGCTGCAGAAGTCACACTATCACTGCGAATTGGCGCTCGCAGCCAAGGCGCAGGGCCGTGTTTCAGAGGCGCAGGTGCAACTGAAGAAGGCACTGGGCGTGGACCGCGGTTGTGTCCGGGCAAACCACTTGCAGGCACAGTTTGCCGCAGTGCAGGGCGACTATCGTGGCGCCATTCGCATCCTCAAGCAGACTGTCGAAGAAGATGCCGACTACCTGCCGGAAGTGTTGCCGGAAATGCTGGTCAATTACCGCCATCTCGGTGAGCTGCAGGAGCTGCGCGGCTACCTGCAGGAGATCAGCGCCGCGCAACCGGGCGCGGGCGCCGAGCTGGCGCTGGCCGAACTGCTCAAGGAAGTGGAAGGTGAGTCCGCGGCGGCTGTCTACCTGGCAGCACAGTTGGCCAGAAAGCCGAGCCTGACGCTGTTGCTGCGCAGCATCGAAATGAATGCGCGCATGCCCGAAAGCCAGTCGGTGAACTTTCTCGACAGCCTGCGTCCACACATTCGCCGCCTGTTGGATCAGCAGCCGATGTACCAATGCGGGCACTGCGGTTTCTCCGCCAAGATGCTGCATTGGCAGTGTCCGAGTTGCCGGCGCTGGAGCACGATCAAACGCAAGGCCGGCTGCGAAGCCGAGCTGTGAGTAACCCACCTTTGACGGAACGTTGCCTTCATGAATGCCAATGATCCCCGCGTGATTGTCGCCCTCGATTATCCTGCCGTCTCTCCCGCGATGGATCTGCTGGACCGCCTCGATCCCGCGCAATGCCGGGTCAAGATCGGCAAAGAGATGTTCACGCGTGCGGGCCCGGCATTTGTCGAGCAGGTCGCATCAAAGGGTTTCGAGATCTTCCTCGATCTCAAGTACCACGATATCCCCAACACGGTTGCGGCGGCGTGTGCCGCGGCTGCCGATATGGGGGTGTGGATGATGAATGTGCATGCCTCCGGTGGCCGCAAGATGATGACCGCCGCTGCCGAACGTGTCGCAACCCTGCGCGACCGGCCGTTGCTTATCGCAGTCACCATCCTGACCAGTCTCGGACAGGAGGATATTGCCGAGATCGGTTATGGCGGGACGCCTGCGGACAATGTGCGCCGCCTCGCCGCACTCGCTGAGGACAGCGGTCTGGATGGTGTGGTGTGCTCGCCGCTGGAGGTATCGCCATTGCGCAATGATCGTGCTGCATCGTTCCTGCTGGTGACCCCTGGCGTAAGGCCGGCGGGTGCCGCGACAGATGATCAAAAGCGGGTCATGACGCCGGGCGACGCGATTCGGGCTGGCGCCAGTTATCTTGTCGTTGGGCGTCCGATCACCGGTGCGCCGGATCCGCTTGCAAGTCTCGCTGTGATAAATGCCGAGGTGGAACAGGCACTCGCCTGACGGTTGCCTGGTTCGCCGTAGCTGTTTGTGTTTCGTGGGAGCCGCGCCCTCTCGGCGATAACCGTGCCAAATCCTATCGGCCAGGGGCTGGCCTGACGGTTGCCCGGTTTGCCGTAGCTGTTTGTGTTTCGTGGGAGCCGAGCCCTCTCGGCGATAACCGTGCCAAATCCTATCGGCCAGGGGCTGGCCTCCTACATGCCCCGGGCTCGCTGCGCTCGTGAAAAATCGTTCCAGACGATTATTGATGACCCACATCCCTGTGGGTCACCCTCCGGGCTCGCTGCGCTCGTGAAAAATCGTTCCAGACGATTATTAATGACCCACATCCCTGTGGGTCACCCTCCGGGCTCGCTGCGCTCGTGAAAAATCGTTCCAGACGATTTTTTGCCAATGCATAAAAAGAACCATGGCGCGCGTGACGCCGAGGTTTGGTAGTTTTACGTCCCGATTTATAAGGTTATTGGAATATTGCTAGCCAATTGTTTTTAAAACAATGACTTGGCTCGCAGGTTTCACCTTTCGACCCTAGTCCCGGGCGGACTGCGAAACGCCGCCCATGGCATCGCCCCAGGAGGCTCACGCATGATCAAGCCCGTCGGCTCCGACACCCTCAAACCTCTGTTCGTCTACGACTCGGCCAAGCATGACGCGCTCAGCCACGACGCCGAGAGCCTGCCATCCCTGCTGATCAGTTCGCAGGCGGCCGGCAATGCCGTGATGATGGGTGCCGGTTATTTCAGCCCGTTGCAGGGTTTCATGAATGTGGCTGACGCAATGGGCGCAGCACAGAAGATGACCCTGACCGACGGTTCGTTTTTCCCGGTCCCGGTGATGTGCCTGGTCGAAAGCGCAGAAGTGATCGGCGATGCCAAACGCATCGCGCTGCGTGACCCGAACGTCGAGGGCAACCCGGTACTGGCGGTTATGCAGGTGCAGGCCATCGAAGAGGTCTCCGACGAGCAGATGCAGGTGATGACCGAGAAGGTCTATCGCACCACCGATCCGGAGCATCCGGGCGTCGCCGCATTCAACTCGCAGGGTCGGGTCTGCGTTTCCGGACCGATCGAGGTGCTGAATTTCTCTTACTTCATCACCGATTTCCCCGACACCTTCCGTACCGCGGTCGAGATCCGCAACGAAATCGCCGAGCGTGGTTGGAAAAAGGTTGTGGCTTTCCAGACCCGTAACCCGATGCACCTGGCGCACGAGGAACTCTGTCATATGGCCATGGACCGCCTGGGCTGTGACGGCCTGGTGATCCACATGCTGCTTGGCAAACTCAAGCCGGGCGACATCCCTGCACCGGTACGCGATGCGGCCATTCGCAAGATGGTCGAACTCTACTTCCCGCCGAACAGCGCGATGGTTACCGGTTACGGTTTCGACATGCTCTATGCAGGTCCGCGCGAGGCCGTGCTGCATGCCTATTTCCGGCAGAACATGGGCGCGACGCATTTCATCATTGGCCGTGACCACGCCGGTGTCGGTGACTACTACGGTGCATTCGATGCGCAGACGATCTTTGATGACGAGGTGCCGGCCGGTGCGCTCGAGATCGAGGTCTTCAAGGCAGACCACACCGCCTGGTCGAAGAAGCTCAACAAGGTGGTGATGATGTGCGAGGCGCCGGATCATCAGAAAGACGACTTCGTGCTGCTGTCGGGTACCAAGGTGCGAGAGATGCTCGGCAACGGTATTGCTCCGCCCAAGGAGTTCTCGCGACCGGAAGTGGCGCAGATCCTGATCAACTATTACCAGTCGTTGAACTGAGCCGGTCGGGCAGTTGCTGCATAATGGAACCCGCTCGCAAGAGCGGGTTTTTTGTTTGGTGCGACCATGACGCTCAAGTACGAATTGCTCAGCGACGAATGCATCCTTGACGGTTACTTCAGGATGCATCGCTACCGGTTACGGCACAGCAGCTTTCACGGTGGCTGGTGCAAAGAGATCGTACGTGAGCGCATTGAGAATCTGGCGGCGGTTTCGGTGCTGCTGTATGACCCGGACCGCGACAACCTGGTGCTGGTGGAGCAGTTCCGGATCGGCCTGATGGGAATTGCCGCTTCACCCTGGAGCGTGGAGACCGTGTCGGGCTTCTGCGATACCGCACATGAAGCACCGGAACAGGTCGCCAGGCGCGAAGTGCACGAAGAGACCGGTTGTAAGCTGCAGGCCTTGTTCCCTATCGGCGAGTTTGTGGTCAGCCCGGGGATGTCGGTGGAGCGCATCAATCTGTATTGCGGTCGGGTCGATGCGGGCGAGGCGGACGGTGTCCACGGGCTCGCACATGAAGGCGAGGAGATCCGGGTGGTGGTCATGCCACGCCAACAGGCCGTCGGAGAGTTGTTTGGCCGCCTGAATTCGACCAGTGTGATCATGGCGCTGCAGTGGCTCGAGGCCAACCGCACACGCCTGCTTGCGGCGTGGGGTGTACCCGGCAACCAGGGCTGAGCGTGCCTCAGTCGACGGCGATCACGCGCAGTTCGATCTGGCGGTCCTGACTGCGGTGAGTCTGCACGTGCAGGCCAAGGTCATCGCGATTGCCAAAATCCTGGCCACCGATCGAACCGAGTGTCATCCATTGCCCGAGATCTCCGCGCAGCACGCTGGAGGCCTGCTGTGCGTCGAACCGGCCATTTGATGCGGCACTTTCGTTCTGTTGATAGATCTCGATTGTCACCTGGTCGCCGTGCACCCGTGGCAGAGCGACGAAACCGTTTGCCGTATCGCGGTACTGAACCTCGAAGCCCTGCACTATATCGTTGCCATAGACCTGTTGGTGGACCTGGTATACCGGCACCGACTGGCCGGTGCGAATCAGTGCCGGGCGGCCGTCGAGCACCTGTACCTGATGCAGGCTGTCATCGCGCCCCCGGGTCTGGATGTCACCGTAACCCAGCTGCGCGGTCCCGCCAGGCGGGACCCTGCCCAGGCGAACGTTCCCGGTGTCCACCGCGTAGCCGATGCCGCGTGTCGAAATGGACTGGCTGCCGGCCTGCCTCACCTCGATCAGCAATCTCCGCGGGGGACGGTCGATATCACTGATCAGGGATCGCACCTGGTCGATCTGCGCCGCGCTACCACGCACGATCAGCTTGTCCTGATAGGCCGAAACGCTGCCGTCGCGACCCAGCAGTGGTCGCACCGTCTCCACCAGTGCCGCGGCCGGTTGACCCATGATCCGAATCGTCGCGACCTCGAGCGGCTCGGCAACGGCCATCATGGACAACAGAAGAAGGAGCAAAACGGCGAGGTGTTTCATGGTGTGTTCCCGATGGTTGCTGGTCAAAGTCTAGTCAGCATCCTGTCCCAACGGCAGGGTCATTCGCCGATGGTCGATGCCGGCGTCGTCGAATACTTCGCCTTCGCTGCGAAAACCCATACGCGCATAAAACGCCTCGGCCTGGCATTGGGAGAACAGGAAGACCCTGTCGTGCCCGTTTTTCCGAGCGATCTCGATCAGCGCCCGCAGTATCGCGGTGCCTATGCCCTGACCCCGCCAATCCTTCAGGACCGCCATGCGCCCGATGTGACCGTCCGGTAGCAGGCGCGCGGTCGCCACCGGCGTACCGTCGTCGACGGTGGCCAGCAAATGGATTGCCAGCGCATCGTGTTGGTCGTGTTCCATCTGCGCCGGGACGCCTTGTTCGTCGACAAACACGGTGACCCGAATGGCGAGCAGCTGGCGTTGCTGCAGGCGCCAGTCTGCCGGCATGATCTGCACGCCCATCAGTCCTCCTGCTGCGGTTCGAGAATGCCGGCATTGAGCAGTTCGAGGAGCAGGTCGCGCAGTGTTTCGAGCGGTGCGTCCAGCCGGCCGAGTTCACGCGCACCGAATTGCCGCCGTTCGGCAATCAGCCTCACCGCGTCGGTCATTTCGCCGTGGAAACGCCTGCTTTCTCCTTGGCTGAACAGGACCACTTCCTCATTGCCAAGGCGTGACCAGGTCATCCGGGCAAACGGATGACGGCTCAGATCCCTGCCTTGGGCCAGCCAACCGTCGAGGTCCGGCGCCGACCAGGCCTCGTCCGGCGGCAGAATGTGAAACTGCGGCTTCGGTTCTGTCAGGTATTCGCCAAGCCAGAGCCTGTAGTCGGTCGAGCGGGTCGACGGCAACGTATCGAGCAGTTTCGAGGCTTCTTCGTGTGCGCCTTCCGACAATTCGGCCAGGCTGTCGAGCTGAAGATCGGCAGGGTCTATCAGCCGCCGCGCGTCGGCCAGTGACACCAGATGCTGGAACCAGTCGGCCGCCAGGTCCTGTTGGCTCGGCGCGCGGAAACCCAGTGAATAGGTCATGCATTCACCCTCGGCGATTCCCCAGTGCGCAATGCCGGGTGGCAGATACAGCACGTCGCCGGGTTCCAGGACCCATTCCTCGTCGATCCGGAAATGCGACAGGATGCGCTGATCCAGGCCGGGTATCAGGTCGTCGTCGGTGTATTTTGAGAAGCTGAGTCGCCAGCGGCGACGGCCTGCCGCCTGCATCAGAAAGACGTCATAGGCATCGGTATGCGGGCCAACGCCGCCCTGGTCACTGGCATAGCTGATCATGATGTCGTCGATGCGCCAGGTCGGTACGAAGTCGAATCCTTCCATCAGTCGCGCGACGTCAGGCAGGTATTTGTCGACGTCCTGTACCAGCAGGGTCCAATGCGATTCCGGCAGCGTGGCAAAATCGTCCCCGGCGAACGGTCCGTGGCGGACCTCCCAAGCGCTGTCCGGGTGTTCGATGATCAGCCGCGACTCGAACTCTGCTTCGCAGGCCAGTCCGGCGAGTTCATCCGGTGTCAGACTGAATGCCTTGGCGGACATCGCCGAGCGCATCAATAGGGGTTTCTTTTGCCAGTAGTCGCGCAGAAAGGCCGCACGGTCGATACCGCGCGGAAGATCGATTGCCGGTGTGTATGGCTTCACTGCGAGTTACCCCAGACGAAAAACATGTTGGTGCGATACCCGGGTCGGGTTTCGGACATTGGCGCCAGTCGGGGCCTGCGTAAGTCTACCGTGCCCCCGGTAACAGGCGAAATTTGGCAATTGATGTAATGGTTTGCGGCAAAACCGCCGAAAAGGAGAAGAATCTGCGACAAACTTGAGGAAAAGGCTTGCCAAGGCTTGCAGTTCGCTCAATAGCTGGTTTAATGCGCGAGTTGGGGTCAGTTGGCAATCGCTCGAATTTCGGTGACAGTCGATGGCTGATTCTCGATTTAAAAATTGCCGCAATTTTTTTTGCAAGCTGGGGAGGAAATCCATGTTTGATAACGCGGGTAAGAACAAAGTCGCTGCCATTCTGGCGCCTGTGGGCCTGATCATCGGTCTCTCGGGCAATGCTGTACTGGCAGAGGGAATGAATACGTTTGCGACCAGTGGCTCCGGTGAGGGTGTTCTCACGGGTTACGGCGAATGCCTCAAGGCAGTCGGCGGCGTCACGGATGCGGCACCTTGTGTGAAGCCGATGGCGATGTCCGACGGTGATGCAGACGGTGATGGCGTGCCGGACAGCAAAGACAAGTGCCCGAATACGCCCGCAGGGGCTGTCGTTGATGCGATGGGCTGCCCGAAGGACAGCGACGGTGATGGCGTGCCGGACTTCAAAGATAACTGCCCGGACACCCCGAAAGGCGCCAAGGTTGATCCGATGGGCTGCGAGATTGCCGGCAACATGATGATCAACATCACTGCTGATCATTTCGATTTTGACAGCGCAACACTCAAGCCGGCGATGAAGGCCGAGCTTGACGGCGTTGCTGGCAAGGTAATGGCATCGAAGGGCAATGAGATGCTCGAGATCGTCGGCCACACCGACAGCACCGGACCGGACGCCTACAACCAGGGTCTCTCGGAGCGTCGTGCACAGGCTGCCGCTGATTACCTGGGCGGCAAAGGGATCAGCGCATCCAACATGACGATCAAAGGCATGGGCGAGAGCGCACCGATCGCCGACAATGCGACGCGTGATGGTCGTGCGATGAACCGTCGGGTCGAGATTCTTACCAAGTAAGCAGCCCGCGCGTTTAACGCAAAAAAATCAGCCGCACCCTCAGGGGTGCGGCTTTTTTTCGCCTGCGTTATCCGCTGCTGATGCGAAAGTCAGATGTTTCGCGCCTGCTCGGCGGCATTCCCGATATAGCTGGCAGGGGTCAGTTTCTTGAGCGCGGCCTTGACCGTGTCCGGCAGATCCAGTGAATCGATGAATGCCTGCATACCGACCTGGTCGATTCGCTGGCCGCGTGTCAGGGACTTGAGCTTTTCATACGGCTGTTCGATTCCGTAGCGTCGCATCACCGTCTGGATAGGCTCTGCGAGCACCTCCCAGTTGGCATCCAGGTCGACGGCCAGACGTTGCGCGTCGATCTCCAGCTTGCCGATTCCCCGCAGCGCGGACTGCAGGGCGATGGTCGTATAGGCCAGACCGACTCCCATGTTCCGTAACACCGTGGAATCCGTGAGATCGCGCTGCCAACGCGACACCGGCAGTTTCAGCGCGAAATGGTCGAACAGGGCATTGGCGATTCCGAGGTTGCCTTCGGCGTTTTCGAAATCGATCGGGTTGACCTTGTGCGGCATGGTCGATGAGCCGATCTCACCGGCCACTGTCTTCTGTTTGAAGTAGCCGATAGAGATGTAACCCCAGACGTCGCGACAAAAGTCGATCAGCACGGTGTTGAATCGGGCGACTGCGTCGAAGAGCTCCGCCATGTAGTCGTGGGGCTCGATCTGGATGGTGTAGGGATTCCATTCGATGCCCAGCGACTCGACAAACGCCCGCGCATGCGCCGCCCAGTCGATTTCGGGGTAGGCGGCCAGGTGGGCGTTGTAGTTGCCGACTGCGCCGTTGATCTTTCCCAGCAGAGGGACGGCGGTGATCTGCTCACGTTGCCTGCGCAGGCGTGCCACGACATTGGCCAGTTCCTTGCCGAGCGTCGTTGGTGACGCGGGTTGCCCATGGGTACGCGACAGCATCGGCTGATCCGCATACCGATGGGCAAGATCGCGGACCGCGGAGATGACGCCGTCGATCTGCGGCAACAGGACGGCATCGCGGCCTTCACGCAACATCAGGGCGTGCGACAGGTTGTTGATGTCCTCGGAGGTGCAGGCGAAATGCACGAATTCACTGACGTTCTCGAGCTCGATGTTGCCGGCGATCTTTTCCTTGATCAGGTATTCGACCGCTTTCACGTCGTGGTTGGTGGTGCGCTCGATGTCCTTGACGCGCTGGGCATCCGCCTCCGAAAAACCGGTGATGACCGTTTCCAGGGCAGCCTGAGTCGCGTCGCTGAAGGCAGGCACCTCGTTGATGTCCGGGTGCGCGGCGAGCGACTGCAGCCAGCGTATCTCCACCGTGATACGACTGCGGATCAGGCCGTATTCGCTGAAGATCGGTCGCAGGTCTGCGGTTTTGCCGCCGTAGCGCCCGTCGATCGGCGATATTGCGGTCAGACTGTTGAGCTGCATGGGGATTCGGCCTCCGGGAGAAACTGGATGGCGGATTATAAGGCCTGTCGGCGGGTGCGCGACCGTTGCGCCCAGGTTGTAGCGGGCGAGCCCCCGGCCGACCGGATGAGCGGCGCTATCGCCGAGGGGCTCGGCTCCTGCAGTCCGGTTGCAGGCACCTTCCCCCTGCAGCCCGATCGGATGAGCGGTGCTAAAGCCGAGAGGGCTCGGCTTCTGCAAATCCGGCGGTGGATGGTCAATAAGCGGGTTTCGGCAGGGTCTGTGTCGCCTGGTCCATTGCCCCTGTGGCTTCCTCCGTGGCCGCATTTCCCGTTACATCGGGCATTGCCGGGGTCTCGTGCCCCTGTTCGATGGTCTGGGTGCTGTTCTCGTCTGCCACGCCCTGAATCAACTCGCCGGTCTGCTGTTTGGTGCTGTCGTAGGCCTCTGTTGCGGTCTGCTTGGTCGCCTCATAGGCCTCGGCAGCGGTTTCCCGGGTGGCCTCGTATGCCTCGACAGCCCCTTCTTTGCCGGCTTCGAGCACTTCGCTGCCTTTCTCCTTGGCGCTCTGGTAGATCTCGGATGTCGTTTTCGCGGTGGCATCTACCGCACGTGCGGTAGCGTCCTTGGCGCTCTCGTAGTATTCCTTGCTCTTAACCGCCGCATCGTTTGCCGCATCCTTCGTGGATTGCCAGGCTGTCTCGCCGAGTTTCTTGGTCTCTTCGGTCCAAACCTTGGTCTGCTCCTTCAATGCGCTTTCCCTGCTGTTCTCGGAAGATGTCTGCTGGTTGCTCGAATCGGTACATGCACCCATTATCAATGGCAGGCTGATAAGGGCGAGTTTGCAGATTTTCATGGGATAGGTTCTCCGGCACTTGCATGGTTGTTTTTGATGGTGCGCAGTCAATCATCAGCGATCGACAGATGCAACAATGCTCAGGAAGCCGTTTTGTCGACCAGGTCACGTGCCGTGGCAGCGATCGATCTGCGTCTGAGCAACAAGCCAAGTTTGCTGCCACCGGCCTGGCGCCAAAGGACGGCGGCGCGTATGCCACACAGCAACGCGGTGCGGATGCGTGCTGCATTGTCCGGGTTCTGCAGTTGAAGGGGTTCACCGCGAATCATGATGCGCGGGCCGAGTGTGCTGATGCGCTCCTGGTATATCGTCGACAGCTGTTCGTGCTGCACGCCGTCACCGAGGTCGAAATGCTCGCGCCGTCGGGCAAGCGCGGTAAGGTCGTTGTGCAGACTCTGCATGCGGGTATCGCTTTTCATCAGCCGGTCGGCAAGGTGCAGCAGCGAGACGACATAGCGTGATATCTCGAGGTCGCGTTGCTGCAGGTGTTCAAGTTGTTGCAGCAGTGTGCGGACACCGACCGCCACGCCATGCGCACTGCCAAACACATCTTCGACCGACTCCGGTTCGAAGTTGAACAGGGACTCCCGGCTGGCCGCGAATGCGGCCGCATCGCAGCCGCCGGTGCGCGCGATGTCGCGTGCGAGGCTTGCCGCCTGAAATACACCGCCGAGCGCGAAAACGCGATCGGTTTCTGAATAGTTCGGCATGTCAGTCAGTCGATGATGCCCCCACCCAGGCAAAGATCGCGATCATAGAAGACCACCGACTGTCCGGGTGTGAGGGCGCGTTGAGGGTTGTCGAACAGGACGTGTGCGACACCATCGTGGTGTTCGACGGTACAGTCCTGAAGTGGCTGCCGGTGTCGGCAGCGTGCCCGACAGCGTACCACTTGTCCCGGCGGGTCGCCGCTGACCCAATGCAACTGTCTTGCAGTCAGGGTATCGCGAAACAGCAGGTGGTGATCGTGTCCCTGCGCCACGGTCAGGACATTGTCGGCGAGATCCTTGCCTACCACGTACCAGGGTTCATCTGGTGCATCCGCGACACCGCCGATACCCAGTCCCTGGCGCTGTCCGAGCGTGTAGTACATCAGCCCCTGGTGGCGGCCGACCCGCTTTCCCTCGGTGGTCAGGATGTCACCGGGGTTGGCCGGCAGGTAGCGCGACAGGAAATCACGGAACCTGCGTTCGCCGATGAAGCAGATCCCAGTACTGTCCTTCTTTTCGTGATTGGGGAAGCCGGCGGCTGTCGCGAGTTGACGTACGGTCGGCTTGTCGATATCGGTCAACGGGAACAGGGTGTGGCGCAATGCGTGCTGGCCAAGCATATACAGGAAGTAAGTCTGGTCCTTGTTGTCGTCAAGTGCCCTTACCAGCTGCCAGCTCCCGTCGGTGCGGCGCACGCCGGCATAGTGTCCGGTGGCAATCCTGTCGGCGCCCAGATGCAGTGCGTAGTCGAGGAACGCCTTGAACTTGATCTCCCGGTTGCACAGGACATCGGGGTTGGGGGTGCGTCCGGCACGGTACTCGGCCAGAAAGTAAGCAAACACGCGGTCCCAGTATTCGGTCGCGAAGTTGACGGTATGCAAACGGATGTCGAGCACCTGGGCAACCGAGCGGGCATCTGCCAGGTCCTGCGCGGCGCTGCAGTGTTCCGCGTTGTCATCTTCTTCCCAGTTCTTCATGAACAGGCCTTCGACCTGCCAGCCCTGTTGCAGCAGCCGCAGCGCAGCCACCGAGGAATCGACCCCGCCGGAGAGACCCACGATGACCTTGCCCTGGCTCATGCGCGACCGGCGCCATGGGTGGCTGACCGCTGTTGGTCACCGCGTGTGGGATTTTGTATCAGCATTGGTGGAATTTGCCGCATGGGCTAGAAAACGAACCCGACGGGTTTCCATCCATCTTGCCAGGCCTCCAGATCAACCACATCCGGTAACTGCCCGTTGTCGCGAAACCACGAATCGACGACCCACAGTGCGCCACTGCCGTTTTCGCGCAGCAATGCGGAATAGTGCGGCCAGCCGCCGACAAAAAAATAGCCGCGGCGTACGGTGGGTTGCACGCTGTGCCATTTGAGCAGGCCGGCCTGCTCCAGCAGCGTGAGATAGGTGGTGGTGTTCGATGACTCATCGATGCAATCGAGCTGCGGGCGCAACACCCCGAAACCGGAGATATCGCCGGCACGGTCGTCCGCAGTACCTGCCAGTCTGCCGGCCACGTTTTCCATTTCGGCGATCGCATCGCGGATCTGTTCGCGCTCAGCAGCGGCGTCCGCGGCGGGCAGCGCAAAGGCGCGGGTGACCTGCTGCCAATCTGCCGTTTGCAGGGTGATTCGTTGCACAGACGAGCAGCCATGGCCGAAACAGACCGGCACGGCGTCGCGTTCAAGGGTCGCCGGGTAGTCGTACAGGCGTGCGAGTTCCGCATAGGCCTCGCCGCCGATGGCCGCGTGTGTGCCCATCCCGGCCAGCACCAGTGCCACTTCAGGTAAGCGCATGCAGACAGTCCAGGGCGCGTGGGGTGAGGTTCTCGGCGTCGTGCAGACAGCGCAGCACCAGCGGGCTGCGTGGCGGCAGACTGCCACAGCGGATCTGCTCGGCAGTCAGCCAGTGCGTGGTCGTGATGTCGGGATCGAGGCTGTGTCCGCGAAGGGGATCGCCGACCTCGCCGACAAAACAGAAGCGCAGATAGGTGCGCTCGCTGCCGGGCAGGGTCCATTGATAGACGCCGACCAGCCCCTGCGGCGTGAACACCCGCGTGGTTTCTTCCAGGACTTCACGACCGACCGCCTCCAGTAGCGTCTCGCCGAATTCCAGGTGGCCGGCTGGTTGGTTGATCACCGCATGCCCGTCCGGACGCTCTTCCACCATCAGGTAGCGATCGCGATCGCGGATCACCGCGGCAACAGTTACGGAAGGAGACCAGGCCATACGCGCATTCTACCTGTTTCAGCGTCGACGGCCCGGCGGTCGCGGAGGCCCTGGTCTGGCGCGGCGACGCGCCAACGGGGCGTCGACGCTGAGCGCGCGCCATTCACCCGGCTGCAGGCCTTTGAGGTCCCATTCCCCGACCTGCCACCGCACCAGGCGCAATGTCGGGAAACCGATCGCCGCGGTCATGCGCCTGACCTGGCGATTGCGACCTTCGTGAATGCGGATCTGCAGCCATTGGGTCGGGATGCTGGCACGGTAGCGCACCGGGGGATCACGGGGCCATAGTGCCGGGGCGGGGATCAGCGCCACTTCGGCGGGCTGTGTCGGACCGTCGCGCAGGACGATCCCGTCACGCAGTGGTGCCAGATCGGCGTCACCGGGGATATTCTCCACCTGCACCAGGTAGGTCTTCCAGGTCTTCTTGCGTGGTGCCGTCAGCCGGTGGGCGAGTGCGCCGTCGTCGGTCAGCAGGAGCAATCCCTCGCTGTCGTAGTCGAGACGGCCTGCAGCATAAACGCCCGGCTGGTCGATGTAGTCTGCCAGGGTTGCGCGCCCGTCCCGGTCGGTGAACTGGGTCAGCACGTTGTAGGGTTTGTTAAACAGTATTAATTGAGCCATAAAATGAAGCCGCCGCTCCGGCGGTGCTAGAATTGCGCTTTCCTCCACACCCAAACCGGATGGTTGTAACTCCATGGCATTCGACAAAATCCAAGTGCCGGCAGACGGCAAAAAGATCACGGTCAACGCAGATAATTCACTGAACGTACCGGACAACCCCATTATCCCCTTCATCGAGGGTGACGGCATCGGTGTCGATATCAGTCCGGTGATGATGAAAGTGGTCGATGCGGCCGTGGACAAGGCCTTTGGCGGCAAGCGGCGAATCGCCTGGATGGAGATCTATGCCGGAGAGAAATCCACGCGCATCTACGGTGAAGGGGTGTGGTTGCCGGAAGAGAGCCTCGAGGCGGTCAAGGATTACGTGGTGTCGATCAAAGGCCCGCTGACGACGCCGGTCGGTGGTGGCATACGCTCGTTGAACGTCACCTTGCGCCAGGAACTCGACCTGTATGTCTGCCTGCGCCCGGTGCGCTATTTCGACGGCACGCCGAGCCCGCTGCTGCACCCCGAGTACACCGACATGGTGATCTTCCGCGAAAACTCCGAGGACATCTATGCCGGGGTCGAGTGGCAGTCCGGCAGCCCGGAAGCGAAGAAAGTGATCGATTTCCTGATCAACGAAATGGGCGTGACCAAGATCCGCTTCCCCGCGACCTCCGGGATCGGCGTCAAGCCGGTCTCCAGCGATGGGACCAAGCGCCTGGTACGCAAGGCGATCCAGTACGCAATCGACAACGACCGTGCGTCGGTGACCCTGGTACACAAGGGCAATATCATGAAGTTCACCGAAGGTGCCTTCAAAGAATGGGGATACGAGCTGGCCAAACAGGAGTTCGGTGCAGTCGAGCTCGATGGCGGCCCGTGGTGCACCTTCAAGAGCCCCAAGAGCGGCAAGGACATCGTGATAAAGGATGTGATTGCCGATGCCTTCCTGCAACAGATCCTGCTGCGCCCGAAGGAGTATGACGTCATCGCGACCCTCAACCTGAACGGTGACTATGTGTCGGATGCACTGGCGGCGCAGGTGGGTGGGATTGGCATCGCCCCCGGTGCCAACATGTCCGACTCGGTGGCGATGTTCGAGGCAACGCATGGCACGGCACCCAAGTACGCCGGTCAGGACAAGGTCAATCCCGGTTCGCTGATCCTGTCAGCGGAGATGATGCTGCGTCACATGGGCTGGACCGAGGCCGCGGATCTGATCATTTCGTCGATGGAAAAGGCGATCGGCGCGCGCACCGTGACCTACGATTTCGAGCGCCTGATGGATGGGGCGACACTGCTGAGCTGTTCGGAGTTCGGCGATGCCATGATCAGCCATATGTGAGTCTGACGAAGCCGCGCAAACAAAAAGCCTGCCGGGCGGCAGGCTTTTCTTTTTACGAACCGCTTGCGATCCGGCTCACATAGCCTGTGCCGCCGCCGCATGCAGGTTCTGCGCATGCAGGCCTTTCGGCCCGTGTTCCACCTCAAACTCGACCCGCTGTCCTTCTTTCAGTGTCCTGTATCCTTCCATGTCGATCGCCGAGAAATGGACGAATACGTCCTGCTCGCCGTCATCCGGGGTCACGAATCCGTAGCCCTTGGCATTGTTGAACCACTTTACGATACCTGTGGCCATAAGCACTCCTCCGAAGCTGTCTTTACAACCATGGTGCTGACTTCTTTTTCTCTGCCGACGTGAATACCGGTCAGATCATGAATTTATTGCACCAAGTTGGAGTATATCTACACGAAAAGAATGGTCAAACGGCCATTAATGTCGTTTATTATTAAAGGCAATAAACAAATACTTAAATAACTTTAAAAACAATGGGTAAGCGATTTATGTTCAGATACTTTAGAGGGCTGTGTTGCGCGACCGGTTGTGTCGGTTTGGCGCATCCGCCGCGGCCGCCGGCCCGACCTTGCACCATGTCAGGAATAGGCGCCACCACATTGTGCAAGTTTCGCCCGGTGTGATTCGCGGTGCGCGTCAATGGTTCAGAAACGGTTGCCGGTAGGCCCTGGAGCACGGCGTTGACACTGCTAGAATCGTCGCTCGCGGCGTGGCCGTGAAACGGCAAGACCTTGGACTAGACTTAGGCTGAATATGAGTAGCGACAGAGAACATATTGGTGGGGATGACGATCTGGCGGTCGAGCGTGCGCGACCGAAATTAAAACGTCCCCCGATGTACAAGGTGCTGCTGTTGAACGATGACTACACTCCGATGGAGTTCGTCGTACACGTTTTGGAGTACTTCTTCAAAATGGATCGGGAGAAGGCCACGCAAGTCATGCTGCATGTGCACACGCGCGGCATGGGGGTTTGCGGCGTCTTTTCCAAGGACGTTGCCGAGACCAAGGTGGCGCAGGTCAACGACCATTCGCGCGCCAACCAGCATCCATTGCTGTGTACCCTGGAAGAGGCGTGAGAGAGGCGGGGAACCAACGATCGGCAGGTTGATCTGAACAACGTGGGCAGATTGCAGTAACGGGAAGCGAATAAAGATGTTGAGCAAAGAGCTTGAATTTACCCTCAACCAGGCGTTCAAGAGCGCACGGGAGAAGCAGCACGAGTTCATGACGATCGAACATCTGCTGCTGGCGTTGCTGGACAATCCGGCGGCGGCCCAGGTATTGCGCGCCTGCGGCGCCGATATCGAAGGCTTGCGCCGTGACATCGGCGGCTTTCTCGAAGAGACCACGCCTCTGATCATGGACGAGGAGAGCCGCGAGACTCAGCCGACGCTCGGCTTTCAGCGGGTGCTGCAACGGGCCGTTTTTCACGTGCAATCCTCGGAGAAGAAAGAGGTGACCGGCGCCAATGTGCTGGTCGCGATCTTCAGCGAGCAGGAATCGCAGGCGGTGTATTTTCTCGATCGCCAGAACATCACCCGCCTGGATATCGTCAACTACATCTCGCATGGCATCTCGAAAGTCCCGAGTGATGAGTCCACCGAACATGGTGGCGAAGCAGGTGCCGGCGACACGGAGGGCGGCGAGGGTCGCCAGGAAAGCGCCCTCGAGACCTATGCGAGCAATCTCAACGACCAGGCGCGTCGCGGCAAGATCGACCCGCTGATCGGCCGCCAGAGCGAGGTCGAGCGCACCATCCAGATCCTGTGCCGGCGGCGCAAGAACAACCCGTTGTTCGTCGGCGAGGCCGGGGTCGGCAAAACCGCGATCGCCGAGGGGCTGGCGAAAAAGATCGTCGATGGCGAGGTGCCGGACGTGCTGGCCAACAGCACGCTGTATGCGTTGGATATGGGCGGACTGGTGGCGGGGACCAAGTATCGTGGTGACTTCGAGAAGCGCCTCAAATCGGTATTGGCCGACCTGAAGCGCCAACCCGACGCGATCCTGTTTATCGACGAGATCCACACCATCATCGGCGCGGGCGCGGCGTCGGGCGGCGTGATGGACGCGTCCAATCTCATCAAGCCGGTGTTGGCATCGGGTGATCTGCGGTGCATCGGATCTACCACCTATCAGGAATACCGCGGCATCTTCGAAAAAGACCGCGCGCTGGCTCGCCGTTTCCAGAAGATCGATATCGACGAGCCGACGGTCGAGGAGACGGTGCAGATCCTGCGGGGACTGAAGACCCGGTTCGAAGACCATCACCAGATCAAGTATTCGCACAAGGCCTTGCGTGCGGCTGCGGAACTTGCCGACAAGTACATCAATGACCGACATATGCCAGACAAGGCGATCGACGTGATCGACGAGGCCGGTGCGGCCAACCAGTTGCTGCCAGTGTCAAAGCGCAAGAAGACGGTCTCGGTCGGTGACGTGGAGACCGTGGTGGCAAAGATTGCGCGTATTCCGCCGCGCAAGGTGTCGTCGAGCGATACCGAGGCGCTGCGCACCCTCAAACGTGATCTGCAGATGGTCGTGTTCGGGCAGGATGAGGCGATCGATGCATTGTCGTCAGCGATTCGCATGAACCGCTCCGGGCTCGGCAACGAGCAAAAGCCAGTTGGCAATTTCCTGTTCGCCGGGCCGACTGGCGTCGGCAAGACCGAGGTTACGCGACAGCTTGCACGGGTGCTCGGCCTCGAGCTGATTCGTTTTGATATGTCCGAGTACATGGAGCGGCATACCGTTTCGCGCCTGATCGGTGCGCCTCCGGGCTATGTCGGTTTCGACCAGGGCGGCCTGCTGACCGAAGAGATCAACAAACATCCGCATTCGGTGTTGCTGCTCGATGAGGTCGAAAAGGCCCATCCGGACGTGTTCAACCTGCTGCTGCAGGTAATGGACCATGGAACCTTGACCGACAACAACGGGCGCAAGGCGGATTTCCGTAACGTGATCCTGATCATGACGACGAATGCCGGGGCGACTGAAGCGACGCGCGCGTCGATCGGGTTCACCACCCAGGATCACAGCAGCGACGCGATGTCTGCGATTCGCAAAATGTTTACCCCGGAGTTTCGCAACCGCCTCGATGCAATCATCCAGTTCAACGGACTGGACAAGGCGACCATCCTCAGCGTTGTCGACAAGTTCCTGTTCGAGTTGGAACAGCAACTCGAGGAAAAGCACGTCAGCATGACGGTCGATGCGGATGTGCGGGACTGGATGGCTGAAAAGGGTTACGACCCGCAGATGGGGGCCCGACCGATGGCGCGGGTGATCCAGGAACACATCAAGAAGCCCCTGGCCGAGGAACTGCTGTTCGGCCGGCTATCACACGGGGGTAGGGTTCGGGTCTCTGTGGTCGACGCCGAACTGGCGTTCGATATCGAAGAGACAGCGGTGCACTGAGGCGCCGGCTGCGGCAGGATGCGAGGGCAGGCCCGGGGTGATCGGGCCTTGTGTCAGCGTTCCCGGTAGACGATGCGGCCCTTGCTCAGGTCATAGGGCGTGAGTTCGACCTTGACCTTGTCGCCGGTCAGGATGCGGATGTAATGCTTGCGCATCTTGCCGGAGATATGCGCAGTCACGACGTGACCGTTCTCCAGTTCCACGCGGAACATCGTATTGGGCAACGTGTCCACCACGGTGCCTTCCATTTCGATTACGTCTTCTTTCGCCATTGATACCGTCCGATCGATGGTAGCGCCACGGCGTGCTACCCAAGAGGCGCAAAATTATAGCAGAGCCGCAAGATCGCGACAGTTGTTAATCGTTCAGCCGGTCGTTGGGGCCGAAACGATGCCAGCGGCCATCGCGCCACAGCTCGATCGGCCGGAAACCTGACTTGTATGCCATCTTCCGGCTGTCGCGAATCCAGTAGCCGAGGTAAAGGTGGGGAAGGCCCAGGGCCCGGGTACGTGCGATCTGCTCAAGGATCGCAAAGGTGCCAAGGGAGCGCGCGGCGAGGCTGGGCTCGAAGAAGGTGTAGACGGCGGACATTCCGTCGCTCGGAAGGTCGGTGACCGCCACCGCAACCAGCTGATCTTCAATGACAAATTCCAGAAACCGGGTGTCGCACCACGGGGCTCGCAGGAACCGGAGATAGTCCGCTGTCGAGGCGTCGGCCATGCCGCCGTCCTGGTGGCGCGCCCGGGTATAACGCTGGTACAGGGCGTAGTGGTGCGGGTTGAACTCGGCGGGATGCTCGCGCACTTCGACGTCGGCATTGAGTGCGCGCACCCGCCGATGGATGCGTTTGGCCGCGAACTCGGCGACCGGCACGCGGACCGAGACGCATTGGCTGCAGGTTTCGCAGCGTGGCGCATAGACCAGGCCGCCGCTGCGGCGGAAACCGTAGCGCAGCAGTTCGCTATAGGCGGCCATGCTCATCGGCGCATCCGGGTCGACGAACAGGGTGCTGCTGGTGTGCCCCGGCAGGTAGTTGCAAGGATGTGGCGCCGAGAGAAACAGCGGGATATTGCGGCCGGCGCCAGTCATCGTGCGCCCGCCAGTTTGGCGGCGTCGTATCGTGGTCGCGGCGACAGTGCGGCAGCGTCGGCGGCCACTGCCGATGCCATTTCACGCCGAAACTGGTCCCGGCCCAGTTCGCGCGCCCCAAGGCTGGCCAGGTGGTCTGTGTAGACCTGGCAATCGATCAGCCTCAGCGGCTGCGTGGCGGCGATCTCGTCCAGCAGAACCAGGGCCGTCTTCGATGCATCGGTGGCACGACTGAACATCGATTCGCCGAAAAACATCTGGCCGAGCTGGATGCCATAGAGTCCGCCGACCAGTTCATCGTCGCGCCAGACCTCGATCGAATGCGCGTGGCCTGCACGGTGCAGCGAGACGTACGATTCGATCATCTCCGCGACCAGCCAGGTGCCTGCCTCGCCCCCGCGCGGCGCTGCACATGCGCGGATGACGGCCTCGAACGACTGGTTGACGCTGACCTGGAAATTGCGCCTGCGCAGCGATCGGCGCAGCGAGCGCGAGACGTGCAACATGCCTGGGTACAGCACCATGCGCGGCGCCGGACTCCACCAGAGGATCGGTTGGCCGGCGCTGTACCAGGGAAAGATGCCGCGGCGATAGGCGTTCAGGACCCGAAGCGTCGAGAGGTCGCCGCCGACCGCGAGAAGGCCGTTGGGTTCCGTCTCGGCAAGGCCCGGGTCGGGAAAGCCAATATCGGCCGGTGTGCCGTCGAGATTGAAGATCATGGTGCGGTGTCGGCCCGGTATGGGCTGTGTCGGTGCATTTCCGCCACATAGTCGCGCATGCCGGCGCGCTCGTGCTCGAGGTGTCTGGCGACCGCCTCGTGGAACCTGGTATCCGCCAACCAGTGCGCAGACAGGGTCTCTGTGGGCAGAAAGCCGCGCGCCACCTTGTGTTCGCCCTGGGCGCCAGGCTCGAAACGCGCCAGGCCGTGACGGATGCAGTAATCGAGCCCCTGGTAGTAGCAGGCCTCGAAGTGCAGATTGTCAAAATGCGCGTTACAACCCCAGTGTCGTCCGTACAGCGTGTCGTCACCGACCAGGCAAAAGGCGGCCGCCACCGGGCGCGATTCGTGCTCGGCCAGGATCAGCAACACGCGCCCCGGCATGCTGCGGGCGATCGACTCGAAAAATGCGAGCGACAGTGTCGGGGTGCCGCCGTGGCGATGGAAGGTCGATTCGTAGAGTTGATGGAAGGTCTCCCAGTCGTCATGGCTTGCACTAAGGCCGTCCAGCTGACGGAAGACGATTCCGGCATCGGCAACGCGGCGTCGCTCTTTCCGGATGTTCTTGCGTTTTGCAGAACTCAGGGTGGCAAGGAAGGCATCGAAGTCGGCGTAACCGCGGTTCTCCCAGTGAAACTGGCAGCCGATGCGTCTCACCAGACCGGCCTGCTCGAGCAGGTCGGTCTCGGCGGCGGTGGTGAACAACCAGTGCAGCGACGACGCCTTCGCCTGGGTCGCCAGTTCCAGCGCGGCTGACAGCAGCAATTGTCGCGACTGTGTGGGCGCCTGTGCAGCTACCAGCAGTTTCGGGCCCGTCGCCGGCGTATACGGCGAGGCGCTGACCAGTTTCGGGTAGTAGCGCATACCGTTGCGCGCGTACGCATCGGCCCACGCCCAATCGAACACGAACTCGCCGTATGAGTTGAATTTCAGGTACAGCGGTGCTGCAGCGACCAGCCGGTGCTCCGCATCCCACAGGGTCAGATGCCGCGGCAGCCAGCCAAAGCGCTCGCCCAGACAATCTTCTTCCTCAAGCGCTGTGAGAAATTCGTGGCGCAGGAAGGGGTAGGGGGCCGCACCCAGAGCGTTCCAGGCGGTGCCGTCGATGTCGCCGATACGATCGATTATCCGCAGGGTTGCTGTGCTGGCCGTCATGCTGTCGGGAGACGTCATGGACGAAACGGTATGATCATGGCAAGCCGCGGTCAACGTAACGATGTCAGGTGATAAAGAATTTCTTTCGTCGCCCGATACAGGCATCGTGAACAACCAATCCGACCTTCTCAATCTCACTGCCGGCTCTGTGTTGCAGATCCAGGCGACCGTGCCGGAAAATGCGCCGCGTTACTCGGTGCGCCTGATTGGTTCGCTGCCGGGGGCCAGCCTTGTGGTCACCACACCGACGCTCGACGGCAGGGTGCAGATCGTGCGTGAGGGGCAGCGTTTCAATGTGCGTGTGCTCAAGGGCGAACGCGTCCTCGGTTTTGTTGCTCAGGTCCTGCACGCGACGATGAAGCCCTACCCGCATCTCCACCTCGAATATCCGAGCGAGTTCGAGCAGATTGTAGTGCGCAACGCGTCACGGGTATCGGCCGATATCAGCGCCACGGTGCGCAATACCGTCGACGCCAACGAGGCCGAGAATTTCCACCCGGCCAGCATCATCGACCTCAGCGAGAGCGGCGCGAAAATCGCCAGCAGCATTTACCTGGGCAAGTCGGCGGAGATACTGCATATCAAGTTCGAGTTGATGATCAGCGGGGCCGCTGAGGAACTGGGCCTGCTGGGTGATATCCGCAATGTCAACGAGCGCGTCGAAACAGGTGTCGAAGGAGAGAAGACTGTCGTCTACACCGGTGTACAGTTCCGTACCCTCAGCCGCTATCAGCAGGTCCTGCTGCACGCCTGGGTGACCAATAAGGTGCTGCAGAGCGCATTGCGCTCACAACGCTGAGCATTTTCTGCGGCAACTTGACGACGCAGCGTGCCCGGTACCAGGCGCGCCGACCGGCCGGGCCGATCAGCCCTTTTTCTGCTCCAATGCGTCGAGGTACTTCTCAGCATCCAACGCCGCCATACACCCGGTGCCGGCCGACGTGATCGCCTGCCGGTACACGTGGTCCATCACGTCGCCCGCGGCAAATACACCGGCCACCGAGGTCGCTGTCGCATTGCCTTCGGTGCCGCTCTTCACCTTGATGTATCCACCGGCCATGTCCAGCTGTCCCTGGAAGATGTCGGTATTCGGCTTGTGGCCGATCGCGATGAACAGGCCGTGGATATCGATGTCTCTGGTGCTGTCGTCCTTGGTGCTCTTGATGCGCATTCCCGTCACACCGCTGTTGTCACCGAGTACCTCGTCCAGCACGTGGTTCCATTCGATCTTCACGTTGCCGTTCTTGGCTTTTTCGAACAGCTGTGTCTGCAGGATCTTCTCCGAGCGCAGGCTGTCGCGACGGTGCACCAGTGTCACCTCGGAGGCGATATTCGACAGGTACAGTGCCTCCTCGACGGCGGTGTTGCCGCCACCGATGACGGCTACTTTCCGGTTGCGGTAGAAGAAGCCGTCGCAGGTAGCGCAGGCGGATACACCTTTGCCCTTGAACGCCTCTTCGGAGGGCAGACCGAGATACTGGGCCGAGGCGCCGGTCGCGATGATCAGGGCGTCGCAGGTGTAGTGCTGGCTGTCTCCCTTCAGGCGGAACGGGCGCGTGCTGAGATCGACTTCGGAGATGTAGTCGAACACCATTTCGGTCTCGAAACGCTCGGCGTGCTTTTGCATGCGCGTCATCAGATCGGGGCCCTGGACGCCGTCGTTGTCACCGGGCCAGTTGTCCACATCGGTGGTGGTCATGAGCTGACCGCCCTGTTCCATGCCCGTTATCAATACCGGGTTCAGGTTGGCGCGGGCGGCGTAGACTGCAGCGGAATAGCCGGCCGGGCCGGAACCCAGAATCAGCAGTCGACAATGCTTGGTATCGCTCATGCGGGAATACTCCTGTCAATTACGGCTTCGCCGCGTTTACCCTCCGATGGGTAACTTGATGGCGAAGGGCTTGGGCGGGCAATACTATAAGGAAGCGCGTGCGGAGGTAAAACAATGCATTTGAACGTGGGTGTACCCAAGGAAATCAAGCCGCTCGAGGGACGGGTCGGGTTGACCCCGGCGGCGGCAGCGGAGCTGGTGAGGCGCGGCGTGCCCGTGGCGGTGGAACAGGGCGCCGGCGACGTCAGCGGCTACCCGGACGAGGACTATCTTGCGGCCGGGGCGAGAATCCTGCCGGACGCGGGTGCGCTTTACGACTGGGCGCAACTGGTGGTCAAGGTGAAAGAACCCGTGGGCGAGGAAATCGACCGTCTGAAGCGCGAACACCTGCTGTTCTGCTATCTGCACCTGGCGGCCAACCCCGGACTCATGCGCCGTCTGTGCGAGATCGGCCTGACCGCGATTGCCTATGAGACGGTGATGGACGAGGGGCGCCTGCCGATCCTGGTGCCGATGAGCGACATTGCCGGACGCATCGCGGTCCAGGTCGGAGCCCACCTGTTACACACCACGCAGGGTGGCAAGGGCATCCTGCTCGGCGGACTGGCCAGCGTGGTGCGTGGAAACGTGGTGGTGCTCGGGGCGGGAAGTGCGGGCGGTGCGGCGGTTGCCGCTGCGGCGGCGCTTGGCGCCAACGTCACGGTGTTCGACAGGAACCCGCGCCAGCTTGAACGCATGCACCGTATTGCACCCAACGTCACGGCACTGGTGCCGACGGATGCAGCAATGGCGCAGGCGGTCGCCACCGCTGATCTGCTGATCGGTGCCGTGCTGCTGCCCGGGGCCGCCACGCCGCGCCTTGTGTCACGGGCGCAGGTGGCGCAAATGCAGCCGGGCAGCGTGATCGCGGATATCGCGGTCGATCAGGGCGGCTGCATCGAGACCACGCGGCCGACAACCTACGACGCGCCTACTTATGTCGACGAAGGCGTCGTCCATTTCTGCGTCACCAACATGCCCGGTGCAGTACCGCGCAGTGCCACCCAGGCGCTGACCGCGGCGATGCTGCCGTACCTGCTGGCACTGCTGGACCCCGATTGGCGCAGTGATGTGCGTCTGGCGGGCGCGATCAATGTGGAGAAAGGCGCTATCGTCCATCCCGCGCTGCGCGGATGACTGTCTCTTGGCCCCGGCCTGTGCAATAATTCGCAAGTTACCTTTAGAAAACTTTATAAATTGCTGTTTCATATTGTTTATTTGGTGATTTCGAGATGCATGCATCGCTGAGCAAGCGACTCAAGGAAGGTGGGTTCCTGCTGTTGCTGGCGATCGGCGCCTATTTCCTGATGGCGCTGTTTTCCTATTCGCCGGACGATCCGAGCTGGGTGTTCGAGAGCGCCAAGCAGCATGCCGACAACGCCGGTGGGGTGGCGGGTGCCTGGGCGGCCAGCGTGTTGTTCATGTTGTTCGGTAAGGTCGCGTACGTGTTTCCGCTGATGATCGCGTGGGGCGGATGGCTGATGTTCCGCGAACGCGACGACCAGCAGCACAGTGTCTACCTGCGCATCGCGCGCTGGATCGGTTTCGTGCTCACCGTACTCAGTGCCACCGCGCTGGCATCGTTGCGGATGGGCGGGTTGGACTCGCTGCCGGAAGGTCCCGGTGGTATCACCGGCGACCTGATCAGCAGCTCGGGCACCGCGGTGCTGAACGAGGCCGGTGCGATTCTGCTGTTGCTGACCCTGTTGCTGGTCGGTATCACGTTGTTTGCCGGTGTGTCCTGGCTGGCGGTGATGGACGGCGTTGGCGGCTTCCTGCTCAACGCCTGGCGCCAAGGCGTTGCCCTGGTGGCTGGACTGGCCGAGAAGCGGCAGGCCAGCCGAATGAAACAGGAACGCCAGGAGGTGGTGAAGAAGGAGAAGCAGCGCAAGCGTGACAAGCCGCCACCGCTGATCGAGAAGAAAGAGCCGGAAATCCGCACCAGTGTGCGGGTCGAAAAAGAACGGCAGATGACCCTGCTCGACCCCGAGCCCAACACCGAGTTGCCACCGCTCGGCCTGCTCGATCCGCCGCAGAAGAGCGGCAAGGGTCTGTCGACCGAGGCGCTGCAGGCCCTTTCCGGACAGGTCGAGCGCAAGCTCGCCGATTTCGGCGTCTCGGCCGAGGTCACGGCGGTGCACCCCGGGCCCGTGGTGACGTTGTTCGAGCTGCAACTGGCGCCCGGCACCAAGGCGAGCAAGGTGACCAACCTGTCGAAGGACCTGGCGCGGGCACTGTCGGTGGTGTCGGTGCGCGTGGTCGAGGTCATCCCGGGCAAGACCGTGATCGGCCTGGAGATCCCCAACGAATACCGCGAGATGGTTCATCTCAGCGAGACCCTGCGTTCCGAGCCATACGATCGCTCGAAGTCGCCGCTGACCCTGGCGCTGGGCAAGGACATCGTTGGCGAGCCGGTCGTCGCGGATCTCGCCAAGATGCCACATGCGCTGATCGCGGGGACGACCGGCTCGGGCAAGTCGGTGGCCGTCAACGCGATGATCCTGAGCCTGGTGTACAAGGCCACTGCGGAAGACATCCGCCTGATCATGATCGACCCCAAGATGCTGGAGCTTTCGGTCTACGAGGGTATCCCGCACCTGCTGACCCCGGTCGTCACCGACATGAAGGAGGCAGCCAATGCGCTGCGCTGGTGCGTCGCCGAGATGGAGCGGCGTTACCGCCTGATGGCGGCGCTGGGCGTACGCAACATCGCCGGTTTCAACAAGAAGGTGAAGGACGCCGCCAAGGCCGGTGAACCGATCAAGGACCCGTTGTTCAAGCGTGAGCCCGACCCGATCACCGGCGATCTGCCCGAGATTCCGGACCTCAAGACGATTCCCTACATCGTCGTCGTGATCGACGAGTTCGCCGACATGATGATGGTCGTGGGCAAGAAGGTCGAAGAGCTGATCGCCCGCCTGGCGCAAAAGGCGCGCGCCGCCGGCGTGCATCTGCTGCTCGCCACGCAGCGGCCGTCAGTCGATGTGATCACCGGTCTGATAAAGGCCAACATCCCGACCCGCATCGCCTTCCAGGTGTCGTCGCGCGTCGATTCGCGCACCATCCTCGACCAGATGGGTGCGGAGTCGCTGCTCGGGCATGGCGATATGCTGTACCTGCCTGCTGGCACCAGCATCCCGCAGCGCATCCACGGTGCGTTCGTCGACGACCACGAGGTGCATCGCGTGGTCAGTCATCTGAAACAGAACGGCAAACCCAACTACGTCGACGAGATCCTGCAGGAACCAACCGAGGCAATCCCGGGTCTATCTGCCGAGGCCTCCGGTGTCGAGCTGGAGGATCAGGACCCGCTGTTCGACGAAGCGGTGAACATCGTGACCGAATCGCGCAGGGCCTCGGTCTCGGGTGTGCAACGCCGGCTCAAGATCGGGTACAACCGCGCCGCGCGGCTGGTCGAGGAGATGGAGCGCATCGGTATCGTCACTTCCGCCGACGAGCGCGGCAACCGCGAAGTGCTGGCACCGCCACCTGTTAAGGATTGATCTTGTTCAGACTGCTGTTCGCTGCCTGCCTGTTTCTCTCCCAGTCGCTCGCTATGGCCGGGGCCGGGCGTCAGGCGCTGGATGATTTTCTCGATGGGCTGACCACGCTGCAAGCCAAGTTCGAGCAGTCGGCGCTCGATACCGAGAACGCCAACACTGGCTTGATGCACGGGCTGTTCCTGCTGCAACGCCCGGGTAAATTCCGCTGGGACTACGTGGCACCGCGCAAGCAGGTGATCCTCGCCGACGGGCGCGACGTGTGGATTATTGAGGAAGAACTCAAGCAGGTTACGCAGCACTATCAGCGCTGGGCGCTCAAGGGCACACCGGCGGCCTTTCTCACTACCGAGCAGTCGGTCGACAAGGACTTCGAGATCATCGAGCTCGGTGAGCGGCTGGGCATGCAGTGGCTGGAGCTGATCCCGCGCGATCCCGAAAGCGATCTGCTGCGCGTCCTGCTGGCGTTTGTCGGCCCCGAGCTGCGGCACATGGAACTGAACGACAAGTTCGGTCAGATCTCGCGCTTCCGGTTTTTCGATATCCAGCGCAATGTCCCGATTGACCAGGCCCTTTTCGTGTACGAGGGCAAGGATGACTGGGACGTGCTGCAGGGCGACTGATCCGGAATCACCGTGTCCGGTGGGTACTCACGCTTGCCACGCGGTTCTCTCATCCTCGCCGAAAACGCCGCCCGCGAGGGCGGATACAATGCACCCCATGCAAAACGACGACCTGTTCGACAACGACGATCCGGGTGGGCGCCCGCTGGCTGATCGTATGCGGCCCGCCGGGCTCGACGGTTATATCGGCCAGGAGCACCTGCTGGGCGAGGGCAAGCCGCTGCGTCGGGCGATCGAGAGCGGTCGCCTGCATTCGATGATCTTCTGGGGACCGCCCGGTACCGGCAAGACGACGCTGGCGCGTCTGCTGGCCGGCAGTTCGGGTTATGCCTTCGAGACGATGTCGGCGGTGCTGGGTGGCGTCAAGGACATCCGTGCTGCGGTCGACAAGGCGCGCCACGCACGCGCGCAGAGCGGGCGCGGTACCGTGCTTTTCATCGACGAGGTTCATCGCTTCAACAAGAGCCAGCAGGATGCTTTCCTGCCGCACGTCGAAGACGGCACGCTGCTGTTCGTCGGCGCGACCACCGAGAATCCATCGTTCGAGCTGAACAACGCGTTGTTGTCCAGGGCGCGTGTCTACGTGCTCAAATCGCTGCCGGCAGAGGCGCTGAAAACGCTGCTGCAGCGGGCGTTGTCTGACCAGAAACAAGGCTTGGGCGAAAGGCACCTCACGATCAGCGAGGAGGCACTGGACCTGCTGGCCCAAGCCGCCGACGGCGATGCCAGGCGCGCGCTCAACCAGCTGGAGATCGCCGCCGATCTGGCGGAGTCCGGTGATATCCCGGATGCGGTGATCAAGGAAGTGGCGGCAGGGCAGGTGCGGCGCTTCGACAAGGGTGGCGAAGCCTTTTACGACCAGATCTCGGCGCTGCACAAATCGGTGCGTGGCTCGTCGCCGGACGGCGCGCTGTACTGGCTGTGCCGGATGCTCGATGGTGGCTGCGATCCGTTGTACGTGGCGCGCCGGGTGGTGCGCATGGCGTCCGAGGACATCGGCAACGCCGACCCGCGCGGGTTGGAGATTGCGCTCAATGCCTGGCAGGTCCAGGAGCGTCTCGGCAGCCCGGAGGGTGAACTGGCAATCGCCCAGGCGGTTGCCTATCTGGCCTGCGCACCCAAGAGCAATGCAGTCTATACCGCCTTCAACCAGGCCATGGCCAGCGCGTGCGATTCCGGGTCACTCGAGGTGCCGGTGCATCTGCGTAATGCGCCGACCCGGCTGATGAAAGAACTCGGTTACGGCAAGGCGTACCGATATGCGCACGATGAACCAGGTGCCTTCGCTGCGGGCGAGACCTATCTGCCGGACCAGCTGCGCGATGCGCGATTCTACCGACCGGTCGAGCGCGGGCTGGAGATCAAGATCGCCGACAAGCTCGCGCAGCTGCGTGAATTGGACCGGCAGGCCATCGAGCGGAACGACACGGGCGAATAGGCCCACAGCGCCAACCGATTATTCCTGCAACCTTGCGGGCGCTTTTTGTAGAATGCATTTTTTCGTGTACCCGGGCCACGCCGTGAACCAGACCATCGCCATTGCAGCCGGAGGCGCAGCAGGAGCCGTGTTGCGCTTCTGGATGTCCAATGGTGTCTATGCGTTGCTGGGCCGGGGCTTTCCCTATGGCACGCTGGCCGTCAACGTCCTCGGTTCGTTGCTGATGGGCTACCTGTACATCGTGATGATCGAGCGCATGGGGGTCAGCGCCGAATGGCGTGCCTTTGCGCTGGTCGGTCTGCTTGGCGCATTCACGACCTTCTCGACGTTTTCGATTGAGACGCTGAACCTCCTTGAACAGGCCGACTATGCCAAGGCAGTCTTCAACATGGTGCTCAGCGTGCTGGCGTGTATTGGCGCGACTTTTGTGGGTGTGCTGCTGGCGAGGCAGGTATGAATCAGGGCGAAATCACGATGGTCCGGGTCTATTGCAGTGAAAAGGGCCATCAACACCAGAAGATCATCGACCTGCTGCATCGGGAGCATCGTGTGACCGGCGTGACCGCGTTCAGGGGCATCGCCGGTTTTGGCAGATCGGGGCATCTGCACGAAGCCGGATTGCTGGATGTCTCGCTGGATCTGCCGGTCATCGTAGAATTCTTCGACGCGAAAGAAAAGGTCGCCGTGGTGTTGCCGCTTATCAATGACATCGTCGGACCGGGACATATCGTTTCCTGGCCGGCCAACGTAAATACGGATTGAACGATGCTGGACCCGAAACTTCTGCGAAATGATCTGGACACTGTGGCCAACGCGTTGGCCCGGCGCGGCTATGTGCTTGACAAGGCAAAGCTCGCTGCATTGGAAGCACAGCGCAAGTCACTGCAGGTCGAGGCCGAGGCGTTGCAGAATGAACGCAACACCCGTTCCAAATCCATCGGCCGTGCCAAGGCGGCCGGTGAGGACATCGCGCCGTTGCTCGCCGAGGTCGCAAGCCTGGGGGATCGTCTCAAGACCGCCAATGACGCCCTGACCGCGGTACAGGATGAACTGCAGGCGATCGCGTTGAGCACGCCGAACCTGCCGCACGCCAGCGTGCCCGACGGAAAAGACGAGAACGACAATCGTGAAGAGCGTCGCTGGGGCGAGCCGCGTGGATTTGATTTCGAGCCAAGGGATCACGTGGATCTCGGTGATGGCCTGGCGATGCTCGACTTCGATGCAGCCGCCAAACTGACCGGTTCGCGTTTCGCGGTGATGAGCGGACCGCTGGCACGCATGCATCGTGCCCTTACGCAGTTCATGCTTGATGTGCACACCGGCGAGCACGGATATACCGAGGCCTATGTGCCATACATGGTCAACCCGGACAGCCTGTACGGCACCGGCCAGCTTCCCAAGTTTGCCGAGGACCTGTTCAGACTGGAGGGAACGGATTTCTACCTGATCCCGACCGCGGAGGTTCCGCTGACCAACCTGGTGCGTGACGTGATCGTCGACGACAGCTACATGCCGCGTCGCTATGTCGCGCATACACCCTGTTTCCGCTCGGAAGCCGGCGCTTACGGCAAGGACACCCGCGGCATGATTCGGCAGCACCAGTTCGACAAGGTCGAGTTGGTACACATCGTGCGTCCGGCCGATGCGTTCGATGCACTGGAGACGCTGACCGGCCACGCCGAGTCGATCCTGCAGAAGCTTGGGCTGCCCTACCGGGTAGTCACCCTGTGCACCGGCGACATGGGATTCTCGGCGACCAAGACCTACGACATCGAGGTCTGGCTGCCGGGGCAGGGCAAGTACCGCGAGATCTCTTCGTGTTCAAACATGGGAGACTTCCAGGCGCGGCGCATGCAGGCGCGCTGGCGTAATCCGGCTTCCGGCAAACCTGAACTGGTACATACCCTGAACGGCTCCGCCCTGGCGGTAGGCCGTACCCTGGTGGCGGTGATGGAGAACTACCAGCAGCCCGACGGGAGTATCAGGGTGCCGGATGTGCTCAAACCCTATATGGGTGGCATCGAGGCACTGGCGGCGGTCTGACGGCTCAGCCGTCGCCCTGGGCCATGGCCGACGCCGGGTCGCGTGGCACTTCGTCTTTGGAGGTCGCCGTCGGGGAGTCGGCCAGCGAAGCCCGCTTCTTCCGGCCGGAGTCGGGTCCGCTTCCATCTGAGATCGTCGCCACATCCTTGATATGCAGGTCCTGCTGCGGGAACGGTATTGACACACCGGCCGCATCGAACGCCTCTTTGACCTGCCGTGTGAGGTCCCAGCGGACTGCCCAATAGTCGGCGGTCTTGGTCCATGGCCGGACGATGAAGTCCACGGAGCTCGCGCCGAGCGTATTGACTCGGATCACCGGGGGCGGTTCCTTCAACACCATGGGGTGCGTCGACACGACTTCTTCGAGCACGCTTTGTGCCTTTTCGATGTCATCGTCGTAGCCGATACCGAAGGTGAGATCGACGCGCCGCGTCGCGCTCGTGGTGACATTGGTGATGACGTTTCCCCAGACATTCTTGTTCGGGATCACAATCACCTGGTTGTCGGGCGTGGTCACGGTGGTTGCGACGATGCTGACCGCTTTCACCGTGCCGGCGACACCGCCGATGTCCACATAGTGTCCTTCGTCGAACGGCCGGTTGATCATGATCATCAGGCCGCTGGCCAGGTTGCCGAGGGTATCCTGAAAGGCAAAGGCCATGATGAACGAGGCGCCGCCGACCAATGCGAAAACCGGCGAGACATCGATGCCGAGCGCCGACAATACGATCATCAACCCGAAGGCCAACACGATCCAGTAAACGACGCCGACAAGGAACACCTGCAGCAGTTTCGACAGATTCGGCACGCGGACGATGTAGCGGTTCGCGACCCGCCGCACAAGCCGTGCAACGAACAGCAGGCCGAACAAGGAAGCGACCACCACCGCAATGTTCTTGGCCGCCTGGATGCCGCCGTCTTCAGCTGCCGTCCAGGCCAGCGCACGTGTCGCCAGGGTCTTGAAATCCGCGGTGCGGGTCTCCTCGACGATGATCGAGTTGCGGTAGGCGCGAAACTCGGCAATCGCCGCATCGTCACCGCCTTTCTTCTCCCAGCTGTCGACCACGATCGAGTAACGGTCAAACAGCGCCCCACGAACCTTGGCCAGCTCGGCGAGTTGCTGGCGTGCCTGTTTTGCGACGGCATCCTGGGCATCGCTTTCGGCACGTTTTGCGGCGATCTGCGCAGTGACCAGGTCCTCGGTCTTGGCTTTCACAATCCCGCGCCATGCCTCGGCGGCGTCGGCCAACTCGGCAACTGTCAGCGGGGTCAGTCTCAGCGTGAGTTCGTCGGTCGCGATATCCTCGGCCAGAATCGCCGCCGGAACAGCTGTTGTATCGGCGTCCGCGGCTTCCTGCGCCAGGCTGGTGGCGGCTGTGCTAAACAACATGACCAGGGCAAACGCCCATTTTGCGGCAAATGGCATAAGTGCTCTCCATGTTTCCCAGGCGACTCTTTTTCACCCTATACGGGGCGACATCGACGAGTCAAAGTCGATTGCGAAAAGTCGCTGTATCGATTTCGTATACCCTGACTCCACCGGGAAGTGGCAACAGGGTGTCTGAGCGGGTGCAAGGCAGACATCTCGAAACCGGCAGAAACAGCAATGAAGAAAGCGTCTGGATCTAACACGTGCTTGCGCGTGGTATCCCGGGTCGGCCTGATCCAGGACAGGACCAGGCTTCGTTTTCCACAGGTCTGTGCACATTATTCTTTGGAAACGGGCGGCCCTGCCGCCATTTCATCTGCGTTGGCAACTGAAGTGATGGCCTCGTTGCCGAGTGCCTGTACCAACACGAATAAGTTGAAACATGTCCATGTCAACATGCGTTGAGCAGAATATCGGCTTTCTGCACCCGGGAGTGATGGGTGCTGCCCTGGCCAGCAGTGCCCGAGAACGGGGTTGTCAGGTTTATTGGGTCGGAGAAGGGCGATCGCTTCAGACGCGTGAACGCGCCTGGGCGGCAGGTATGCATGAACTGGCTACTGTTGCTGAATTATGCAGTGAATGCGCAGTCATCGTCGGCATTTGTCCTCCCCACGCGGCAAAGCAGATCGCGACCGACGTGGCCCGATCGGGATATCAGGGAATCTTTATCGAGGCCAATGCAATCGCGCCGGGAACTGTAATGGAGATAGAGGGCATCATTACCCATGCCGGGGGACAACTGGTTGACGCTTCCATTATCGGCGAGCCGCCGATTACTGGATCCAGGCCCACGCTGCTGCTGAGTGGCCCTGCGGCCAACAAGGTGGCGGATTTTTTCGCAGAGGCGTTCGAAGTGGAGTGCATAGGCGAGCAGGTGGGTCATGCTTCCGCAGTCAAGAGTTGTGATTCGGCAGTCCACAAAGGCCTGTTCGCCTTGCTGCTTGCCAGTCTGGCAACGGCTGAGCAACTGGGTGTCAGGACGGAGCTCGAGCACTTGTGGGCCAGCAAGCAGTATTCATTGCCCTATTTGAGACCTGATAGTGAGCATCTGCGCCGTGCAGCCAAGGCTTGGCGCTTTGCCGGTGAAATGGACGAAATTGCGGCCACGTTCGCGTCGGCAGGGTTGCCGGACACGTTCCACTGTGCCGCTGCCGAGGTTTTCCGAAGACTGTCCGACCCCGCAGATCTGAGTGATATGGAGCACCTCCTGCATCGTCTGTCCCGCGGTCAGAAAGCCTGCTGACGGGGCATGATGGGCACGCCAAAAATGGCCACACATCCGGTACTCACTCTCGACACCAGGTATCGAAAGCTGCCGGGTATGGCCTACGGCCTTTCCCAGCCGGTCATCATGGTGAAAATTCACGTCACTGCACTCCCGGGGCTCGACCTGCCTAGGCTTGATGCCGCCTTGCGGAGTTATGTAACAGAGCCTTACCCGATCCCAGCCATGGTAGAGGTGGATGCCTCCCGAGGTTTGCTCGAGAGGCTGCACTATTGGCATTCGGCGCTCCAGCGCGAATATGGTGTCCCTGTATTCGGAGTCTGCAGGATCGGTAACCCACGTCCGGATCCGGAAGACGCCCGGGCTGCCTACTACCCGTTGGTTCTGCCATGCGTGCATGCCAGGGCCAGTCAGGCTGCCTTGGAATGGGTGATCAAATCCATAAATCTGTTGGTGACGCGGGACTCTCTTGACCAAGAGGAAGAGGATCTGCTTCAGGAGGGGCTGTTGGCGCTGCGCTCCGCTTTCGAGCCGGTCGCGTTGGGTTCGACCAATACCATCCATTTTCTCGCTGCGGCTGCTCAGCTCGGGATGCAGGTGACGCGTCTGGCGCCTGATCTATATCTTGTCGGCCAGGGACGTTTTGGACGCAGGTTGCTTAGCAGCATCACCGATGCGACACCTGCCATCGGTGCGCGCATGGCTGGGAACAAGCTGCTGTCCGCCCAGGTCCTCGGCCAGTTCGGCATGCCGGTCCCCTTCCATATCGTCGTCGAGAGTGAAGAGCAGGCAGTTGCTGCTGCCGGGAAGATTGGCTACCCGGTAGTCGTCAAGCCTGCGGGCGAGGAACAGGGACGGGGCGTGTTCGCCGGGTTGCGTTCTGAATCGTCTGTGCGCAGGGCCTACAACGAGGCAGCGAGATTCACCTCCGCGACCATGGTGGAAAAGCATTATCACGGTGAAGACTTCCGTTTTACCGTAGCCCATGGCCAGGTCGTAAAGATCATGCATCGCAAGCCTGGCGGGGTGACTGGGGATGGTCGTAGCAGCATTGCCGCGCTGGTGGCCGAGGTCCAGGCGACGCCGGAGCACGTTCGCTCTTTCCGCCGTCAGGCAAAGCATCGACTTGACCTGGATGAGGAAGCTGTCGACCTGCTTCAGGAACTCGGGTTGGGCGCCGAAAGTGTCCCGGAGGCTGGGCTTTTTGTCCCCTTACGCAGGAAAAGCAACATTTCCACCGGTGGCGACTATTCCATTCTCCCCGTCGAGTCGGTCCACCCTGACAATTGTGAACTGGCCGTAGATGCGGCCCATGCGCTTGGCCTGGACCTGGCCGGAATCGACATCATCATGCAGGATCTCACCATCTCCTGGCGTGATACGGAATCGGTAATCTGCGAGGTCAACGCCCAGCCGCAGATCGGCTTTCGCGATACTCCGGAAGTGTTTGTCAAGATCTTGCGCACACTGATGGGGGGTAACGGGCGCATTCCCTGCCATCTATTGCTGATTGAGGACGTGGAGATCCAGGCTGGTGCCGAGCTCTGCCAGCACTGGGCCACGAGGTTGAATTGCAATGCATGGGCCAGTGTGGCCGGGACATGGATAGAGGGTCGCCAATGCCAGTCCCGTTCGGTTCACTCATATGCCGCGGCCCGCACCCTGCTGATCAATGATCGTGTCAAAGCCCTGGTATTCGCGATGAGCCCGGCGGACATTTTGCGCTTCGGGTTGCCCACGCCTTATCTGACCAGCATCAGGGTGCACGCGGACCAAACTGGTGAGTCCGGCTCGCCGGTACTGCGCCAGGCCCTTGCCATGATCGAATTCCATACCGAGCAGATCGTATGGCTGACGAGGCATAGACGCACGCCAGAGCCGGCCGTTGCAGAAAGCCCCGGGGGCTTGGCCATGCACGCGCCGGATCCCGACGAGGACGAACATCCGCCGGGCAGTTCGTCATCTTCTTGATAGGTTAGGTCGTGAAACAAAAACTGCTGACGATAGGTATCGATGCACCCAATGGCGAACTGCTGGAGTCGTGGCTTGCTCAGGGGCTGTTACCCAGTATTGGGCAGGTCGCGGCGGAGGGACTGATTTGCCGCTATGAACACCAGAAGCTGTACAGGAATGAACGTTGCTGGGATGCCTTTCTGAATGGTCGGGAATCGACACAAAGCGGCTCGGTTTTTATCCCGGAAACCTATGCATATTTCAACGAATCGCTGCAGCGCCAGGAAAGCCATCCCCCCTTTTACGCCAACCTGCGTGATCGCAAGATCTGCATGTTCGATCTTCCTGCCCCTTTGTTGCCCCAAATCGAAGGGATCCAGATAGTCGGTTGGGGTAGCGAGCTCAACGCCTCATATCAGGCATCTCTTCCGGTCGGGGTGATGGCGGAGATTCAGAAGAAATACGGATGGGACCCCAAGCTGGAAGACAACATACGCGTGAAGGATTTCAGGAGTGGCGAAGAGGAGCGATCCTATGTCCTTCCCTGCATTTACGATCGGCAGGCGGTGCTGGCATTCAAGGACAAGCTGCTCACGGCCATCGAGCGGCGTACGAACATCGCTCTTGATTTGATGGGACGTGATGACTGGGATCTGTACCTGATGGTCTATCCTGAAAGTCACACGGCAAACCATGTGCTCTGGCACCTCGGCGAGCAACATCCACTCCACGCGCCCGATGCGGGACTCAGTCACGCCTTGTTGGAGATCTACCAGGCTATCGATGATGGAATCCGACGCGTTCTGACAAAGTGGCCAGTGCAACAGCCGTTGCTGATTTACACCCTCGACCACACGACACGAAATTCCATGGACGTGCCCAGTATGGTGCTGCTGCCGGAGTACCTGTACCGATGGAATTTTCCCGGCCACCGGGCACTGGCCACCGGGGATGCAGGAACGTCCTTGGGTGAGCCTCGCATGGATTACCGACAGCATTGGAAGCACGATGTATGGTCCCTGCGCACAGACGAAGGCGATGACTTGCTGGAATCTCCCGACAGACAGGAGGCCGCAGGTGACGCACTGAGCTGGAATTCCGCCAACTGGTACAAGCCGCTTTGGCCAATCATGCGCGCCTTTGCTTTACCGAGCGTTGGCGACGGATACATCCGCCTGAACGTGCAGGGACGTGAGTCCCAGGGTCGTATCGCGGCCGACCAGTTCCACGCCACCCTGCTGGAGCTCGAGGAGCTGCTGCGGCGAACGGTGAACGCAAGAACGGGGCGTCCACTTGTAACGTCACTGGTCAAGGTCCGCGAAACGCCTTTTGAACGGCCTGACATTCCACCCGACCTGATTGTCTGCTGGGACGAGGCCAGTGCTGCCGACACCATGGACAGCCCGGATCTGGGCCGCATCGGCCCCATTCCCTATTTCCGCACGGGAGGCCACGTCTCCCATGGCACCCTCGTGGAAAATACCTGTTATATCCGCGGCCCCGGCATCTCACCGGAGTCGGCGGTGCGCTACGGAAGACTGGAGGATCTGGCGTCGACCATCTTGCACCTCCTGGGGGAGCCCGTGCCCGCCGGGGTGACTGATCGCCCCCTGTTCGACGTTCTTGGTCCCGATCGCAAGAGAGCGCCTTTCGCTGACGCGTGAGGCCTTGTCATGCGCATCGCTCTGCACGACTATGTGACCGATCCGCTGCTGACGCAGAAGGATGGTGTCAACCTTGCCCACGAGAACATCGCGACATTGCTGCGCGGCGTTGACAAGGGGCAGTTGTTGGTGCGCTTTCACGACTTCAATCGCCTGTTGACGGACCAGGGCTATGCTCTGGATGTCTTGTCCAACACCGATTGCGTGGTCAGCAATGTAGGGCCACATGCGCATTACTATTTCTATTTGCGGGAACGATTCGACCTCGATTTCCGCATTCTGCGCGATGTGCGCACGGCCATCTGGAGCAGTTATCTGCTGCAGGAACATCTTTGCCGGCCCTACCTGAGGGATGGGGATGTCCTGATGGTGGCGAGCCACTATACGCGCGCCATCTACGAGAAACTTTTCCCACATCTGCGTTCGGGCAATACCGTACGTTGCTATCCGCTGACCGTCGAATTTCCCGCCGAGTTGCCAGCCCGCAGGCAGGCGTCGTATTTCACGCTCGGTTATATCGGCCGGCTGTCCGAGGACAAGAATTTTTCCGATATCGTCGATCTGCTTGTCATGATGAACAAGAACCAGCCGGGGCATTACAAGCTGCTGGCCTGTGGTGACATCCATTCCACCAGTTGTCACCCTGATGCCGTGAGGGCAGTGATTCTCGATGAACTGGGTGAAGGGGACTATTTCGAGTATCTGCCTCCACGAGCCAATGGCCATGTTTGGGAACTCTACCGGCGTTTTGACGCCATGCTTTTCCCCAGCACATCCAACCTGGAGACTTTGGGGCGTGTCTTGGTCGAGGCCAGCTATGCGGGCGTACCAGTAGTCTGCGGTGATCATGCGGCCGCAGCTGAACTGATGCCATTGTCCTCGCTGTGTCGGGTGAGCTACGTCACGCGAAAGACATTCAGTGCGCATTTTGACCATCTGTTGGGGCGTGTGGATCTGGACGACATGGCGAAGGCCCTGTCCGGCGATGACTTGAGGCCGGCAGATTGTCATCTTGAGTACATGGCGCACGCGCAAAAGTTCACGGAGCTGCTGTCGGACATGGCGATGAATAGGAAACTGCCGGTGGAACAGCTTACCCTGACAGATTCACAGCAGCGATTCGTCGAGTCGTTACATGCCACGTTGCCTGATGCCCTGGATAAGGAAACGGTGGATGCATTGATGGCTGATCTGATGCCCTGGATCGGCGGCCTGCAGGCCACGAGCACGCAAATTCGTTCACGGTATCTTGACTGGCTGGTGTCGATGAGCAAGCATCCCGCGCGCACCGAGCGCTATATTTCAACCAGTGCACAGACGAATGCGGACTTGACATGCGTGGGAGGCATAGATATCGAGCTTTGCCATGTCATTGGCTTCTACCCTGAGTTTTTCCTTGCGGATTCCCTGGCCTGATAGTGGCCGTCGCTTTGGGCTCTCATGAAGCCAACCAGCACCACAAATTCAAAAGGCCCCATTGAGGAGCCTTTTGAATTTGGCGGAGGGGCAGGGATTCGAACCCTGGGTGGGCTCTCACCCACGGCGGTTTTCAAGACCGCTGCATTCAACCGCTCTGCCACCCCTCCAGGTTTGGCAAGGCCGCGAAGGATACCGGAATTTCCCTATAAGACAACAGCCTTTAACCCTTGAACTGTCTTTGGAATGCCCCCACGGTTGGGGTATCCTTCGGGAAACTTTTGGACCGGCTGCCGGTCTGATTCGGTGATTTCAACGCAACAACTGCCCAGGAGGCATGTGCAATGAACCGTTACGAGAACGTTATCGCTCACAGTGGCGGCCAGGTGGTGTCGAGCAACAAGGTGCTGAAAAACACCTACCTGCTGCTCTCCGCAACCCTCGGCTTCAGCGCCCTGATGGCGGTCGTGTCAATGGCAATCGGCGTACCGCCGATCGCTTACCTGGTCGCCGTGATCGCAGCGATGGTATTAGGTATTTTCGTGTTGCCGCGTACCGCCAATTCGACCAGCGGGATCGGCGTGATCTTTTTGATCACCGGGCTGCTCGGTTTTGGTCTGGGATCGATACTGAGCATGTATCTTGCCCTGCCTAACGGCCCGCAGGTAATTGCCACCGCGTTTGCCGGCACCGGAATCATCTTCCTCGGCTTGTCGGGGTATGCCCTGACCACCAAGCGTGACTTCAGCTTCATGGGCGGCTTCCTGTTCGCAGGCATGATGGTCGTGGTGCTTGCGATGATTGCCAATATCTTCCTGCAGATGCCGGCGCTGTCACTGGCCGTATCCGGTGGCATCATCCTGATCATGAGCGGCTTCATCCTGTTTGACACGAGCCGCATCATCCAGGGTGGCGAGACCAACTACATCATGGCCACCTACGGTCTGTACCTGAGTATTTTCAACATCTTCATCAGCCTGCTGCAGATCCTCGGGATCATGGGCGGCGATGACTGATCAGGCCGCATGAGCCAATACAACCCCGGCCTGGCGCCGGGGTTTTTTCTGTCTGTCTGAATCGAAGGGGGAGTTCCGCGATGGAGTGGATGCAGATCCTTGGGGTGGTCGCCGGCGTCATGATGCTGTTCGTGTTATGGCCGGCTTACAAACACTGGTCGGCCAACAGTCCAAAGGCGGAAAAGGGCGACTGGCAGGCGGTATTGCTTCCGCTTGCTGCAGTGGTGGGACTGGTGGCGCTGTTGATCATGGCCGTCAAATAGGCTGGGCGAGATCGGCCACATTGGCATTGGGTTTTTGTCGTTTTCGAGGCGTTCAGGCGTCTTGCTTGAAACCGCCGGCGTCGTGATAACATCCCGGCGTTAAAAGAATTAATAACGTCGTTTTATCTGTTGCCGTGCTCGCCATGATCCGAATTATGCTCGTTGATGACCACGACCTGTTCCGTGCAGGCGTGCGCAGCATCCTGCAAGGCCAGGATGGGATGGTCGTTGTAGGCGAATTCGCCAACGGTGAGGATGCCATCAATGCGGTGCGTGCCGAGGCACCCGACCTGATTCTGATGGACGTCAACATGCCGGGGATCGGCGGTGTGGAGGCGACGCGCAAGATTCTTAAAATAGCCCCGGATGTTCGGGTTATCGCGGTCACTGTGCTGAGTGATGACCCGTTTCCGAATCAGCTTCTGGATGCCGGCGCGCGCGGTTACATCTCCAAGGGCAGCGGTTCGGAAGAGATGCTCGAGGCGATCCGCATGGTGATGCGCGGCCAGCACTATATTTCAGGTGATGTCGCGCAGAAACTCACCCTGGCCAATTTCCGCAAGGGTGGTGAGTCATCGGTGCTGGGGACGCTGTCGGCCAGAGAGATGCAGGTGATGATGATGATCACCCAGGGGCAGGGCAACCAGCAGATCTCGGACGCGCTGTTTCTCAGCCCCAAGACCATCAGCACCTACCGACATCGATTGTTCGAGAAACTCGATGTAGCGAACGACGTGGAACTGACTCACCTGGCGATTCGTCACGGCCTGCTCGAAAACGCACAATGACTGCCTCGTCGTTCGATCCCGGCTGTCGCCGCTGCGCACGGCTGGCCACCTTTCTGGACGAGGTCAAGGCAACTCATCCCGGTTACTTCTGCCGCCCGGTGCCGCCTTTCGGGGACCCGGAGCCGCGCGTGTTGGTGGTGGGGTTGGCGCCAGGACTGCACGGCGCCAATGCGACAGGACGCCCGTTTACCGGCGATTTTGCCGGCTTGCTTCTATACCAGACACTGTTCCGCTTCGGTTTCGCCAGTGCGCCGCAATCCACAGCCGCTGACGACGGCTTGCGCCTGATTCAGTGTCGAATCACCAACGCGGTCAAGTGCCTGCCCCCACAAAACAAGCCGGTCGGAGAAGAGATCAACAACTGCCGGGATTTCCTGCAGCAGGAACTGGCCGCTTTTGGCGCTGGCGGCGTGGTCGTGGCGCTGGGTGCGATTGCGCACAAGTCGGTGATCGCAGGGTTCGGGCTGCGGCAAAAGGATTTCATCTTTGGCCATGCGGCTGAGCATGCGATGCCGCGTGGCATCCGGTTGATCGATTCCTACCACTGCAGCCGCTACAACACTCAGACCAGGCGCCTCACGGAGGACATGTTCGCCCAGGTATTCGCTCGTGCACGTGCGTTGCTGGGTTGAGGGCGAAGTAAACTAGTGCGGTGAGTGAATCGGAATCCAGCTTTGACCACAAGACCTTCCTGCGAAGCCTGACCCCGGGCCCGGGCGTGTACCGGATGCTGAATGCACAGGGCCAGGTGATGTACGTCGGCAAGGCCAAGAACCTGCGACGGCGCGTCGGCAGTTATTTCACCCGTGCAGCAAACCGACGAATTGCGAGCATGGTGGCGCAGATCCAGGGCATCGAGATCACGGCTACCCATACCGAGGCCGAGGCACTGCTGCTGGAGAACAACCTGATCAAGGAGCACAAGCCGCGCTACAACGTGCTCCTGCGTGACGACAAGAGTTATCCCTACCTGTTCCTCTCGGACGAGGAATTCCCGCGACTGGCATTTCACCGCGGGGCACGCCGGTCCAAGGGCCGTTATTTCGGTCCCTATCCCAGCGCCAGTGCCGTGCGCGAGACGCTGCAGCTGTTGCAGAAGCTGTTCCCGGTCCGACAATGCGAGGACAGCTATTTCCGCAACCGCTCGCGGCCCTGCCTGCAGTATCAGATCCAGCGTTGCACCGCGCCCTGCGTGGGCTTCGTCAAGCCCGATAGCTATTGGCAGGACGTGCGCGATACCGAGTTGTTCCTCGAAGGCAAGGCGTCGGATGTCATCGAGCGTTGGGTGCGCAAAATGGAGGCGGCCTCCGAGCGACTGGAATATGAGGAGGCCGCGCACCTGCGTGATCAAATCGGCGCGCTGCGCTCGGTACAGGAAAAGCAGTATGTCAGCGGCGAACGAGGCGATCTCGATATTGTTGCGGTGGCCGCCGAGGGCGCGGTGGCCTGCGTGCAGCTGTTCTATGTGCGCCAGGGGCGCAATCTCGGTAACAAGAGCCTGTTTCCACGCTCTGGGGACGGCGCCGAGCCGAGCGAAATCATCTCGGCATTCATCGCGCAACACTATCTGGGCAGGGCGGTTCCGCAGCAGATCCTGGTCAACGTGGAGCCGGAAGACAAGGCGGTGCTCGAAGAGTCGCTGAGCCTGCAGGCCGAGCGCAAGGTGACGATTCAGTCGCGACCACGCGGCGAGCGTGCGCGCTGGCTGAAAATGGCAGTGGACAATGCCGCGCTCGCGCTCGCATCGCGCCTGGCCAGTGCCGGCAGTGCGCGTGCCCGGCTCGGTGCCCTGCAGACTGCGCTTGGCCTTGTGGACCTGCCGCAGCGCATGGAGTGTTTCGATATCAGCCATACCCAGGGCGACCAGACGGTCGCGTCCTGCGTAGTGTTTGTCGATGGGGCGCCAAGCAAGGCCGACTATCGCCGATTCAACATCGCCGGGATCACCCCGGGTGACGACTATGCAGCAATGCGCCAGGCACTGGACCGGCGCTACAAGCGGGTGTTGGCGGGTGAGGGCAGGTTACCGGATATCCTGCTGATTGACGGTGGTTTGGGCCAGCTGACGGTGGCCGGCGACATCATGGCGGAACTGGGTGTGGACGGCGTCCTGCTGCTCGGTGTGGCGAAGGGGCCGGATCGGCGTCCGGGGATGGAACAGCTTTTCTTGTTGGGTCGCAGTGCCGCTCTTATACTGCCAGCAGACTCGCCGGCCCTGCATCTGGTACAGCAGATCCGCGACGAGGCGCATCGATTTGCGATCACCGGACACCGGCAGCGGCGCGGCAAGGCGAAAAAGCGCTCGGTACTCGAGGACATCAACGGCATCGGCCCGAAACGCAGGGCGCGTCTACTCAAACAGTTCGGTGGCCTGCAGGGCCTGTCGCGTGCAGGCATCGAAGATATCAGTACCGTCGAAGGTGTCAGCGAGAAGCTGGCGCAAGAGATCTACGCGGCATTTCACGGTAACAAATGAGCCCGATTTACAATCTTCCGAATCTCTTGACCCTGCTGCGTATCGTCCTGATACCGGTATTCGTCGTGGTGTTCTACCTGCCGATGGCCTGGGCGCACGAGGCGGCCACCGTGATTTTCGTACTGGCAGCGATAACCGACTGGCTGGATGGCTACCTGGCCCGCCGTATGCAGCTGGTGTCAGCGCTGGGTGCCTTTCTCGACCCGGTGGCCGACAAGCTGATGGTGGCGACGGCGTTGGTGCTGGTGGTCCAGGCCGACCCGCAGGTCGCGATCGCGGTGGCCGCCGCGGTGATCATCGGGCGCGAGATCACCATCTCGGCGCTGCGCGAATGGATGGCTGAATTGGGCAAACGCACCCGGGTCTCGGTCTCGGAGATCGGAAAATTCAAAACAGCAGCGCAGATGGCCGCCATCGCTTTATTGATCTATCGGGATGACGTCTGGGAGATCCCTGTGTACACCGTGGGCCTGGTGTTGTTGTACGTTGCCGTCGTCCTGACGCTGTGGTCGATGACTTTGTATCTGCGTGCCGCATGGCCCAGCCTGAGCGGTGACGATACGACGGCGCGCCTGCCTCAGGATTTGCAGTGACAGGCTTGACACATGTCGCCGAATGTCTAAAATACGGCGCTCGTTCGGCGGGAATAGCTCAGTTGGTAGAGCGCAACCTTGCCAAGGTTGAGGTCGCGAGTTCGAGCCTCGTTTCCCGCTCCAGATATCTACGGAAACCCCGCGCTCGAGCGGGGTTTCTCGTTTCAGCCGGCACATCGTTGTCGCTGATTCGCCCAGTTTGGCCGAGTGGCAGAGTGGTCATGCAGCGGATTGCAAATCCGTGGACGTCGGTTCGATTCCGGCCTCGGCCTCCACTTTCTTTCTGATCGATCGAGAGCATTCCACCGTTGCGTGGGCGTTCACCCGTGCCGTATCTCGGAATCCCTCTGTAACCCATTCACGTCGCTGAAAAAATGCGTGATCACTTGATCTGGCGCAGGTCGATTTCTCGCTTGTGCTTGTTCCTGGATACGCCAAATCCCACACTGTATTTGAGGGAAAGGTAACGTTGCCGTCCTGGATCGTACTTCCGAAAGAGGATGGATCAGAAGACGGTGGACGTAGCGTCTTTGTTGAGGGAGGTGGGAACCGTCACCATTGGGTGAAGGAGGAGCAATGGACCTCCACAGGGAACTCAGCGGTCGCATTGTAAACCGGACGCACTACACGTTGATTCCGGTAAATTGCGTTACAGATTCGGGTAGTCGTGTGATGCTCGGGGGCACGATCGAGCCCCTCAAGGAAGGCATCGTTTTTACGATTTCAGGAATAGGTCCATCGGGTGCCAACAAGCGTGGTCAGTGCATGTTGGCGATACATGACACCTTCGGCGCTGACACTTTGTCGCGACTGATCGTGGAATGGGACTCAGTCGAAAACGATGAACCTGTCTATCTTTCGGCCTGGATCGAGGGTCGAGAATCTGCGGAAGTCGTGTGCTCGCTGGAAACGGACGCCCAGGGACAGGGATTTGTGACCTGCGTCGTCGACTGCCGTAACTGAGCCTTTGGGCGCATCTGATGCTGCCGAACCGAAGGCGGGCACACTGCCGGGTGATAACATAAGCGCGTGGCCATGCAAGTGGCTATTCTGCATGGTGGTCCCGATCGTCGGGATCGGTAGGTTCCATTCTGCGCCCGGATGGCGGAACAGGTAGACGCAGCGGACTTAAAATCCGCCGGTTATTGCAACCGTGCCGGTTCGACCCCGGCTCTGGGCACCAATCTGAAGGTTAGCGCCTACTCACAAACGATTCGTATGCCACACTTTTGTCACAGCACGTCACAAGCTGAGGCAAGACATGGCGACAATCCGCAAGCGTGAAGGCCGCGACGGCAAGACCAGTTATCAGGTCCAAGTCCGACTGCGTGGCGAATCGGCGAGAACGCGAACGTTCAAACGTCTGACCGATGCGAAAGCATGGGCGCGGGACATTGAATCCAAGATGTCCGGGGGCGAGTACGTTCCGACCACGAAAGAGCGCCGACGCACCCTCGGCGACCTGGTGGACAAGTACATCCGCGAGGCCATCCCCAAGAAGGTCCACAACAAGGACCAGCGCAATCTTGCGACCCGGCTGGAATGGTGGAAGGAACAGATAGGGCACCGCTATCTGGCCGAGATTCGGCCCAGCGATATCGCCGAGTGCCGCGACAAGCTGGAGGCGAAGACCAACCGCTACGGCAAACACCTGTCAGGCGCGACGATCAACCGTTACCTTGCGGCCATCGGCGCAGCCTACAAACACGCGGTCAAGGAGTGGCATTGGGTCGAATCCTCACCCGTGGGCAATGTGGCACGGCGCGGCGAGTCTGCCGGCCGGACCCGGTTCCTCGACGACGACGAACGCAAACGTCTGATGGCAGGGGCGAAGACTCACGACAACCCTGATATCTATCCGGCCGTCCTGCTGGCGATCACCACAGGAATGCGAAAGGGCGAAATTCTGTCGTTGCGCTGGCCGCAAATCGACCTCAAGCGCTCCCTGGTGCAACTCGTGGACACGAAGAACGGCGAGGCGCGCACTGTGCCCGTGCCGAAGATTGCGGCCGACCTGTTAACCGAGCGCGGGAAGGTGCGCAGCCTAACGGATGATCGGCTGTTCACTGATCCGCGCGACTTCGACCGTTGCTGGCGCGAGACCCTGGCAGCCGCCGAGATCGCCGATTTCAGGTTCCATGACCTGCGTCATACTGCCGCGTCCTATCTCGCCATGCACGGCGCGACGCTGGCCGAGCTGGCCGAAGTCCTCGGGCACAAGACGCTGCAGATGGTGAAGCGCTATAGCCACCTGACTGAACAGCACAAGCGCAGCCTTGTGGATCGGATGGCGGCGGGGGTGTTTGGCGATGGCTAAATTGTCAGATGCCGTTCGCGAAGCGCTAATGGCGGCAAAGGGGCTGGATGGAATCGACATTGAGGCTATTTGCCCCGGAATTACCTCTAGCGAGTTGTTTGAGCAGTATTGCCAACACGTTGTCGATTCAGATGTTGGGAGCTTCGAACATTTCGGATCGGCGCTTGCGATTATCGATCGCGGCCTCTTGGACGTTGGGCGGCTTCGATCGCGAATCAACGAGCGCACGAGCAAAGCTGTAAAGAAGCAAAAGGCGCTAGAGCTGCTAGAACAAGCGGCTATCGAATTGGGGCTTAACCGGGATTATTTCATCTCCAAGATTCCAGAAGACGACTCAATTGCCGGGCGTTTTGCGCAGGCCGCTGACGATCATTTCGGTGCGTTGATTGGAAAGCGCGGACGAGCTTCGTGCAATGAATCGGCGACACGAGCGATGCACATTCGCCTTATCGCCTTGGCAGTGCCCGCAAGATTCAATGCCCGTTATGCCTTCGTCACAGACGTTGCCAACCGAATCGGTATAGACGTTACCCGCCAGTACGTGCGCGCTCTCTTGCTCAAAGGGCGTACCTGAGCGAAACCATAACGGCCGCGTAGTCAGCGGTTTCTTTTTCGCACACTTCTTTTCCTACCCTCCACAGCAAGCCCAGTTACCGGGCTTGATTGGTCAACTTGTGGAGGTGTTCCGATGGCTCTAATCCGCGTTAACGCGTTCGCCGCAAAGCATGCCGAAACCGGCATCAAGCCTGGCGGCCTGCGCTGGCAGATTTTCAACGAACAGCATAACGGCCTGGCCGACTTCGACGTAATCGTGCGCAACGGTCGCGCGGTCTACATCGATGAGGACAGGTATTTCGAGTGGCTGCGCTCCGGTGGCAAGCGAGGTGCCGCGTGAACAGCAAACGCTATTCCGAAATGCACGAAACGGTTGTCAGCAGCCAACTGGACAGCCGCCTGTCGACTCTCTCGGCCGTTGCCGATTTGCTTGGCAGCGCGCCGGCTGACGAACTGGCCGTCGATACCCTGCCGCAGATTGCCGGACTGATGGAGCGTCTTGCGGACGAGGCGCACAACCTGGCCGACGAGCTTTGGCAGCGACTGCGAGCTGCGCGCGTCGAGGCAGGCATCTACCCGGAGCTGAATAAACGGGAGGCAGACGCATGAACAAGGTGGACATGCAATCCCTGCTGATGAAGCACGACACCGCCATTCAGCGGCTTGAGGTGTCGTCCGCACTCATGGTCAAACTCTGGCAGATGGTCGGCGCGGTCGCCCTGGTGGCGCTGGGAGCGTGGCTGACAGCGATGCTTGCCGGGGGCGCCTGATGTCCAGAAAAAGTTTCATCAACGCCCTGTGCCGCCGTCTGCTGCGCGACGACCTCACAACCGAGGAGCGCGCAAAGGTCGGGGAATTGATCGAACAGCTACAACGCGCTGAACAAGAAGACGCCGCCCAAAGAGGCGGCGCGAATGAAGCTATTTCGAACGGCTGCCGAGTCGGAGACCGTTATGCGAAATAGTAAGCCCCCGCGCGAAAATTGTCATTGCGCCGTCTGCGGCGGCCGTTTCAATCGTCCAGCCGGTCGCTGGTGGATGAGTCTTTGCCGGTCCTGCTACGCCTGGTCGGCGGCCTATCGAGCGCATGAAGCAATGTCGCGTGCATTGCGGGAGGGGCGTTGATGTCGCTTGTATGTACTAGTACCTATAACGACGTTGACCACCTGTTTCGCGGCGCCAACCGCCAATTGGCAATCAGCCTGATCGAACTGGTCAATAGCTTTGAGGCCTACTGGCCGATGACGCTGCGCGGTTTCTATTATCAGGCCGTGTCGCACCTGCTGGTGCCGAACAACCTGAGCGAGTATCGGCGCATTAGCAAGATCCTGGCTGAGTTGCGGCGTGCCGACCGGGTGCCGTGGTTCGCAATGGAAGACAAGACTCGCACCACGTCCGATAAACGGGGCGAGGAAAACGTCGAGGGTTACATTCAACGCGATCTCGATCAATTCCTGCATCCGAAGTTCTACCAGCGCTGTTATATCCAGAATCAGCCAGTATACGTCGAGTTGTCGGTCGAGAAAGACGCACTGTCTGATCATGTAAAGGATGCTGCCTGGCGCTACTGCACTCGCGTCAGTGTCACCCGGGGCCAAGTGTCAGCGACGATGCTGAACGAGATGGCCGAGCGCTTCGACAAGGCCATCATGCGCGGCCTGCAGCCGATACTGTTGCACTTCGGCGACCTCGATCCGACCGGCGTGCAGATACCCAAGAGCATCAAGTCAGGTCTGTTGGAGCACCACGGCCTTGATGTTGACGTGCGCAGCATCGCCTTGAAGCCGGAACACTGTCGGCAATTCAGCCTGCCACAGTCTCTCGACGCCGCAAAAGCTGGCGATCCGAACTATCGGCGATGGGTGGCCGAGTACGGCAACCAGTCACCGACCGAGCTTGATGCGCTGCACCCGGAGCACCTGAAAGCCCTGGTACGCGATGCGCTCGAATCGATCTATGACGTGGGCGAGATCGACGAACAGCAGCAGCGCGAAGAACAGGAGCGCGAACTGCTGGCGACCATGCGACGCAAGACCATCCTATTCCTGCGTGAAGCCTTTCCCGACTACATGCGGGAGGTGGCGCTATGACCGTCGACACCGTGCTATCCCGCCTCGACATGGTGAAATCGGCCGGCAATGACCGCTGGTATGCGCGCTGTCCCGCGCATCAAGACAAGTCGCCGTCGCTGTCGATCCGCGACACCGGCACGCGCACGCTGATTCACTGCTTTGCCGGCTGTGCGGCCGAGGACATTCTCGCGGCCATCGGCATGACCTGGCGCGACCTGTTCGCGGACGAATGGCAGGCGGCACATGAGGCCGGCATTCACCAGAAGGTGAAACTGCCGCCGCTGGACCAGCTCGCGCTTGAGCGACGAATCATCGACATCGCCGAGGCTGACCTTCGCGCCGGCAAGTCGCTGTCGACAGAGGATGTCGCACGTCTTGAGATCGCGTTGGAACGCGTCAAGGGGGCGGCTTGAGTAACAACGAGTTGTTATCCGATATCGAGGCATACCGCGCATTGCAAGACACCGCAGACCCTTTCGCGTGGACCGTGGAATACAAGATGAGTGACACCGAGATCGAAGACCTGGCCGACCCGGAATGGGCCTACCGCAACCTGCTCATCGCGGGGCACCTGATCGTGATCCCGGCCGAACCGAATGCCGGCAAGACCACGATTTTCGAATGGGTGAGCAGTCAGATCAGCGACGCTTACAGGGTGATCTACGTCAACGCAGACATCAGCGGCGGCGATGCCAAGGTCGCGTACCAGAAGGCCAAGGCTGGCGGCTATGACCTACTGCTGCCGGACATGAAAAGCGGCCTGTCGATGGATCACGTTGTCGCCAACTTGGTGGCCATGAATGACCTGAAGGCTGATCTGTCCGACGTCGTGATGGTATTCGATACGCTGAAAAAGATGGTTGACGTCATTTCGAAGCGGGCCGCCAGAGAGCTTTACAAGACTCTGCGCGGACTCTCGGCAAAAGGCATGACCATCGTCCTGTTGGCGCATACCAACAAACACAAGGGAGACGACGGTAAACCCATATTCGAAGGGACTGGCGACCTGCGCGCTGACGTTGACGAAATGATCTACCTGATCCCGCTCAAGCATGACGACGGTTCGATGACCGTGTCGACCGAGCCGGACAAGGTGCGCGGACAGTTCGAGCGGATCACGTTCGAGATCGGCGCACCACCTGGCCGAGAGGTTCGGCAAATCGACTTTGTGGACGTGGCCAAAGAGCGCCGCTACGAGGCGCTGCGTGACGCTGACGCCGACGATATCGACATCATCCACGGCCTGCTCAACAAAGGCTCGAAGAAGCAGAACGAACTGATCGCGCTATGCAAAGACGAGGGGCTAAGTCGCCGTCGTGTGCTGACCCTGCTCAAGCGGTACACGCGAGGCGATGGCGCGATATGGGTTTGCCGGCGCGGCAACGAGAAAAACGCGGCTGTCTATTCGCTGCGCACCGAGCCGGGATACCTGCGCAAATGAGCGGGAAAACTGGCACACCGGGGAAATGTGAAAACTGGGACAACTGCCGGCGCAATCCTGTGGATAACGCACCCTCAATCGGCCGCAGAGCCTTGTGCCGTCTGAGTTATCCCAGTTATCCCAGTTATTACAGAAATATCAGTATCCCGTTTTCACCCCCCCGGACCGTTTTACCACCGCGCGAGGGGTGCAATGGCTGACCTGATCCGCTGCACCGACTGCACACACTGCCCCGGCCTGGGCCAGCGCTGCGAGATCAACCCGCGCGTGCACGCGAGCAGGCACTCGCGGCGCTGCGATCACTACCAGCGCAACCTCCCGCGCATTGAGATTGTCTGCGGCGACTGTCGGCACCGGTCACCGACCGGCGTCTGCTACGTCTTGACGAATGCCAACAAGGCGTTGGTGCGCGTCGATGCCGACCTCGCCTGTCTGGACTGCGAGGCCTTCGAGATCCGCAGGCGCTGGGCTTGCTGATGACTACCAACAATAGGGGCGACGAGTGAGCAACAAGGTTTCTTGGAAGTGGCGACGCCGCACGCTGCGTCGGTGGCTGCGCAATCGCAGGCGCCGGACAGGAGGCGGAACCCGGGGGGGCGATGCTGAACTTTCGGCACACAACACGATGACCGTCGCCCCCCATCGTTTTAGCTAACCGTCATCGCCACCCGAGATTAGGAGGCACAAATGCCGAGAAAGTCCAAAGCTGAATTGAGCGTCGCGCCAGTCACCGTGCCGCGCGTGATCCCGAGGCCACCCAGCCACCTGACCCCGGCACAAGGCGAGGTGTGGCGCCTGGTCATGGCGGCCAGTGCCGGCCAGTACATCGCCACCGAGGCATTCCCCGTGCTGGTCGAGTATTGCCGCGCGGTGGTCGAGGCCGATCGCATCGCCGCCGAGGTCGACCGCTTCGACATGGCCTGGTCGCGCGAGCCGGACGGCATGAAACAGCTGAAGGCGCTGCACGCGATGCAGGACGTCGCCGCACGGCGCGTCGCCGGCATTGCGACGCGCCTGCGCATCCCCCCGAGTTCACGAATCCACCAGCGCACCGCAGGCAGTGCCGAGGCCCGGCACAACCCGAACCGCAGGCCCTGGGACGTGGAGGAATAGACCACACACGTTGTCTGTACATTGTACGCACAGGCAGCAATACTCAACCGAAGGAGACGACGACATGAAAGAAGTGATTGAACGCGCGATTGACACGCTGACGGGAGCCGACCCGCTGAGCCTGTATCGCAAAGACCAGGCCGAAATCGAGCAGATCGAGGCGCAGCTTGAGGCGTTGAACCGAAGCGTTCAGCAGCAGGACAACGCGCTGAGCACAATGGAAACAAGCGGGACTCGAAATGGTTTCGAGTGGGCGCGGATTCAGGCGCGCGAAGCGGCGCTCCACGACCGGCAGGGCGATCTCTACCGCCGCCTGAAAGAGCTACAGGGCGGCCGCCCCCGCCTGGCCGAGCAGGCGTTCCGTGAATCCGGCCCGGCGCGCAATCTGGCAAAACAGATTTATGAAACCTGCGAATCCCTGGCGCTGTTGCTGTCGGACGAGGATCGCCTGCGCCGCGAGTTCCGCGACAAGACCGGCGTGCCGATTGGTGACCGGCCGGCGCTGTGCCAGATCAGCGGCATTAGCCGCGATTCGCTTTTGATGTGGCTGGAAAAGCAGGAGGCCAATCATGCCTAGCGTGAATATTCGTCGCACGTCACCCCCGATCCGTGGCCGATTGGCGCACCAGGCGCGTCCTGTGGCCCGTGGTGGCGAGCAGAAGAACGTCCGGTACGCCACAGGCCGGATACTGGCCCCGCAGCGCAGGGAGGCACCACCGCCTCCGACGCCGGCCCTGGACGTAGGCGCCATTGCCGCCCTGTCGGCACCCGAGCTGTTGGCGGAGATTCTCGTCATGCGCCGCGATCTGGATGCTATCGCCGGCCGCATGAAGAGCTTTGCCAGCGTCGACGGCGTGGTGAAGTTGTGCGGGGAACTACAGCGTCGCTTCGTGGGAGGTCGCCATGCCTGACATGACCACCCGGCAGATGCGCGCCGCCATCGAGGCAGGTATCGACAGCGCAGACGATCTAACCCCGGACGAGCGCGCGCTGCTCGACAATGCGCTGAATGCGTCGGCTGAATTGACCGACGACGAGCGTGAACTGCTCGACAAATCCACCCGCTCCCATCGGTGGCGCTCACTGTTGGGCCTAGCGCGCCCAGGAGGCTGACGTATGTTTGCGATGTCACTGCCCGTCTTTCGTGACGGCGGATGGTTTCCCGATAACCTCGATTGGAAAGAGTTCTGCGCCCTGGTCGAGGCCAACCTCGATCCGGTGTCTTGGTCGTGGAGCATCCCGAAACAGCCCGAATATGCGGATTACCAGTTGCAGGAAATGATCGAGGTCGCGAAGACGCTCGCGGAATGATTCCTCCTAGCCGGCAGCGTTATCCCGCACGCGCGTGGCCGGCACCTTTTCGAGGTGAGCAATGCAGGCAGTGAGGCGACGACAGCGGACGGCCGAAGACCTGTTATCCGGCTGGCAACGCGTGATGCTGACGACGATGGGCGACGGCATCGGCTATGCCAGCCGCACCACTCTGGCCCGTGCCGCATCCGGTGAACTAAGCAGCCACGCAGGCGGCACAGGAGCGCGTTTGCCGGCGCATGTGGACCTGCCCGGCATGTCGGGATTCACCACTGTCGAGCGCGTCCTAAAGGCCTTCTCAAAGGCACACCGCCATACCCTGCTGGTCGAGATGGTTCACCCTGTTGCGGTGGTCGGCAGGACACAGCGCCAGCGTGCCGAGTTCATGGGCGTGCTGCCCGGAACCTACATCCACCGACTGCGCCGCATCCGCGAGGCGTTGCGCGACGATGGCTGTCGGTAGGGCCGCGATATGCAGTGACAGCGACGTTGCCGAAGCGGTAGCCACCGCCTGGCGCATCCTGCGGCCGGAGCCACCACCCACGCGCACCAGGCGCAAACCGCACGGCGAGATCCCGCTGGAAGTCATCGCCAATGAGCTTGGCTGCACACGCGAACGGGTCCGGCAGATCGAGAAATGCGCATTGGCGAAGTGTCGGGCCTGGTGCGACGAGCGCGGCTTAGACCTGTGGGACATGCTCGACCAGTTGCGGCGCTGATCCGGGGGGGGCGGCGCGAAAGTCTACGGCGTCTGCGGCATGACCGTTGATCCCCCTTTTTTCACACAACAGCAACCAAAGGTTTTTCGACCCTGGGGCCTGCCGGGGGTGAATTCGCAATGCTGGTGCGGCCCGATCTCAACCGACGCCAGCGCGACGGCTGACCACGCCGCAAGTGGTGGCAGACCCGGCCTGGTGCCGGGTTTACATACCACGTCAAGGTTGTGGAATTGAGTCTTGAACATTTCTGGCGCCATGAAACGGGCAATATCTGACACCCAATATTTGCAGTTTGCTAACCGAGGGGAAGGAACCTAAGACTTGAGCGCAGGCGGGTGTTCGATGGGCCTGAAATAGCCTTTGATACACGACTGGTCACGAACACAGATTTGGATATGATTTTTCGACTTGAAACCGGCGCCCGTATACAGGTCGTCGCCCTCCCAGAAAACGCCTCTTACAGAGTTAAATGGCTCATATCCTTGTTCTTTTCGAAACTCGTGCAGAGTTTCAATTACCGCACAATCCAATCTCCTGGCCATCAAGGCTTCCCCATTGGTGGGTAACTGATCTTTGTCGCGTGATGCCAGCAAGATGTCATATGCATCTTTGACTTGCTGAAGTGCTGCACTATCTACAAGGTTGAGGCAACGTCCAAGGTCAATGACGGCTCCCAGTACAAACGGGTCCTTTATTGCACCGCGTGAACTTTTCCCGCCTTGCGACCTCTCCGACGCGAAATCAAAGGCGCGTTCTGGATTAGATTCCCAAAAATAGATTCCACCACCCAGCCAATCATAATCATTGGTGCTGTGGTTTAGGTGGTCCGTCTTTCCCGAAAGTATACCTTCCCCGACGCTACGGTCGCAGCCGTGGAAGCCCATGACAATCGACGGCTGGGTCTCATACAGAGACCAACGATCGAAACCAGCCACTTACTTACTGCGGTACGGAGACTTAAGCTTTCCGGTTTTGGTCGTAATTCCAGCATTCGCTAGAAAAGTCTTGGCTTTCTCACGGTCCTGCCGCATCTTTTTCGCGAAGTCCTGCATATCGCGATGCAGTTGCGCGGATGATGCTTTGCTTCGGCTGGTCTGCTTGGTCGCGGTGGCCATGTATCGGATCCATGTTGAGCTAGTCGGTCGAATCAGCCCGAGGGCAGTCGCCAAACATTAAGTTCGGCCCTTTTGGAGGAGCCTTGAATTCTTAGTATCCATTAACTATCTCGGTCCTGTCCATGTAAGCAGATGCAATGCCACGTCGCGCAGCAATCGCCCCGACGCCCTGGCAGACTATCCACACGGCCGATGCACGGATGCGCTGACACCCGGAAGTCCTGGCCTACACGCCTCGCAGCAATGCGGGGCGTTTTCGCTTTGGATTTGGCACAAATTTGTCACACCGCCATTCAAGAAATGCCAGTTTTGGGAAAAGTTGAGATTTACTGTAGTTGTTAGGAAACAATAACTTAGTAACATAAGCTATTGTTTTTTAACGCAGAAACTTGGACTTAAAATCCGCCGGTTATTGCAACCGTGCCGGTTCGATCCCGGCTCTGGGCACCATTTCAGCGGATAGGCAGACCTGAAGTTGCGTATCCGCACACGTTCATGATTCCCGCGGCCATTTCACCCATCGGGGACGGTCCGCGCTTCTTTCGATCACTGCGTCCAGGTGTTCTTCGCGCACCAATGCCGTGACGACGTACTGGTCCCGGACGTGGCCCAGATCCTCGATGTGATGAATACGTGACAGGGCCCGCTGGCACATCAGCTCTTCGAATTGCTGGTGACTGATCGTGAACATCAGGGTTTTCATCGGCAGGCAATCCGCATGGTTGGCTGCAGGAACGCTCAGCCCGCCGCGTCGCTCGCCCCGGCTTTGCGCATCCTGTCAAAGAATATGCGCACGAGGTTGGAGCGCGTGATCATGCCAATCGGCACCCGCTGTTGGTCGATGACGACGAGACGTTTCACCCGATGCTGCTTCATCAATTCCAGCGCCTCCTCGATGGATTGCTCGGGGTGCGCGGTAATGACATCCGTGACCATCAATGCACTGACTGTCTCGCTGGGTTCGCGCAGTTCGATCGGGTGTGAAAACATCCCTTCGAGTGTCTGCCAGAGACTTTGCGTGGCCCGGTGACAGGGAAGCCCGATCGCGCAGAGCAGGTCCGCCTCGGTGATGATGCCCGCAAGGTGATTGGAATGATCAACCACCGGAAGGCCGCTGATCTGATGTGTCAGGAGGAGATGGGCTGCGGTGCTCAGTGTTGCGTCCGGCGTCACGGTATGAACCGGGTGACTCATCAGCGTGCGCACCAGCAGCGATTCGGCCCGGCGCAACTGCGCGTGCTTGCGCGCCTTGTCGGTGATCACAATAAGATCACTTACCGTGACGTCGATGACGCTGCCCATTTCGTCGAGCGCATGCTCAAAGTCCTCTCGGGACAGCGAGCACCAGTTGTCTTCAGACATGATCGCTCCCAGTTGGTGTTGATTGCAGTCGTTCGCAGACAACCTGCTTTTGCCACGACCTGACCTGCTGTTTCCTCGGTATCTTATTCTAGGATAGACGTCCGCAACGCTCCGCATCTGCGGGCTGCGTCACGGGTGTCCGCTGGACGCCTGATCCGCACGCGCCGCGAATGTAGGAAAAATCTGAAAATGTCCCGGGCAGGGCGTTCGCGCTTGCGGTGGACGGCGCAGTTCGTTAGTTTCCGCCGGGCGGGCCAGGGAAGCGGCCCACTAACGATGTTCGGGATACATGGACCAGGCTGACCCAGGGAAGGGCAGAGCATGCAAGACGACAAAAACGGCAGCCAGCCGGACACCGGATTGGCGTGCCTGATCATTGTTGCGCGGTTTCACGGCTTGGCTGCCGACCCTGCGCAGGTACGACACACATCGGGATCGACCAACCCTGTCCTATCCGACACGGAGCTGTTGCGGGCCGGCAAGTCGCTGGGGTTGAAGATGCGCGGCATTGCGTCGACCTGGCAGCGATTGTCACGGACACCGTTGCCCACGATAGCGCGAACCCGTGATGGTGAAACCATTGTGCTTGCCGGGGTCAGGGACAATCAGGTCCTGGTGCAGGACCCGTTGGAGCAACGTCCGCGCGTCCTGTCGCGTGAGGAATTCGAGGCCATCTGGTCTGGCCGGCTGATACTTGCCACCCGGCGCGCGTCGCACCCCGAGGGCGGTGGGTCCTTCGGCTTCCGCTGGTTCCTTCCGTCGATCGTCAGGTACCGTCGGTTCTTCGTCGAGGTCCTGATCGCCTCGTTTTTTCTGCAGCTCTTTGCGCTGATCACGCCGTTGTTCTTTCAGGTGATTGTCGACAAGGTGCTGGTCCACCAGGGGCTAACGACATTGCATGTCGTGGCGACCGGCCTGCTGGCTGTGTCGGTGTTCGAGATCGTCCTGGGCGGCCTGCGCACTTATCTTTTCTCCCACACCACCAACCGGGTCGATGTGATGCTGGGCACGCAGCTGTTCAGGCACCTGCTGCGATTGCCATTGGGTTATTTTGAGGCGCGACGTGTCGGAGATTCGGTCGCCCGGTTGCGGGAGCTGGAGAGTATCCGCAGTTTCCTGACCGGATCATCGTTGACGCTCGTGATCGACCTGCTCTTTACCGTGGTGTTCTTCGCAGTGCTCTATTACTACAGCCCGGTGCTGACCGGTGTGGTTGCGGGGGCTATCCCTTTTTACATCGTTCTTTCGGCATGGGTGACGCCGATTCTGCGCAAGCGCCTGGAAGACAAGTTCAACCGCGGTGCCGAGAACCAGGCCTTCCTGGTCGAGTCGGTCAACGGCATCCAGACACTCAAGTCCATGGCGGTCGAACCGCAGATGCAGCGCCGCTGGGAAGAACAACTGGCTGGCTATGTCGCGTCCAGCTTCAAGGCCGCCCACCTGGGCAACATCGCCACCCAGAGCGCCGGCTTCGTCAACAAGGTGACCGTGGTATTGATCCTGTGGATTGGCGCCACGCTGGTGATGAAGGGCGCGCTGTCGGTTGGTCAGCTGATCGCATTCAATATGATCGCAGGACGCGTCAGTGGCCCGATCCTGCGCCTTGTCCAGCTGTGGCAGGACTTTCAGCAGGCCGGTATCTCGGTTCGGCGACTGGGCGACATACTCAATACCCCGAGCGAACCCGGATACAACCCGGGGCGTGCGACCCTGCCGGAGCTAAAGGGCGAGGTGCGCTTCGATCACGTCGATTTTCGTTATGCCCCAGGGCGCCCGCAGGTGCTCCGCGATGTCGACCTGGTGATTCAGCCGGGCGAGGTGGTTGGCGTCGTCGGCAGGTCCGGCTCGGGGAAAAGTACGCTGACCAAGCTGATTCAACGTCTGTATGTGCCGGAATCGGGAAGAGTGCTAATCGATGGCGTCGATCTGGCGCTCGTCGAGCCGGCCTGGTTGCGCCGCCAGATCGGGGTTGTCATGCAGGAGAACTTTCTGTTCAACCGCAGCGTGCGCGAAAACATCGCGCTGGCTGATCCGGGATTGACGATGGAGCCCGTGATGGCTGCGGCAAGACTGGCGGGGGCGCACGACTTCATCCTTGAGTTGCCCGAGGGCTACGATACGATCGTGGGCGAACAGGGTGCAAACCTTTCCGGCGGCCAGCGCCAGCGTATCGCGATCGCCCGTGCGCTGGTAACCAACCCCCGCATCCTTATCCTCGACGAGGCGACCAGTGCGCTCGACTATGAGTCCGAGCGCATCATCCAGCAGAACATGCGCGCCATCAGCAAGGGCAGGACTGTGTTCACCATCGCTCATCGTTTGAGCGCGGTACGGCATGCCGATCGGATCCTGGTGGTCGACGAAGGCCGGCTTGTCGAGCAGGGCAGCCATGAGTCGTTGCTCGCCCAACGCGGAATTTATGCTCGCTTGTACGCAATGCAGGCGGGTCTCGCAGCCACCGTTCGCGCTCAGCGTTCGCCTGTCCCGACGGTACCACCGGATGCTCAACCATGCCTCGGGGAATAGACATGAGCGTTAGCGACGAGACGGCTTTCCTTCCGGCCGCGCTGGAGATCCAGGAAAGCCCGCCTTCTCCGGCCGGCCGCGTGATCGCCTGGACCATTCTGGCTTTTTTCGTATCGGCGATAGTCTGGGCAAGTGTAGGCGAGGTCGATATCGTCTCCGTTGCGAAAGGACGCATCATCCCGAGCGGGTACAGCAAAATGGTGCAGCCACTCGAGATCGGGACCGTTACGGCCATCCACGTGATCGACGGGCAGGTCGTCAAAGCCGGTGAGGTCTTGATTGCGCTCGATCCGAGCAGTGCGAAGGCAGATGTCGACCGCCTGCAGGCCGAGCAAGACATGGTGCAACGTGAGGTCCTGCGTTATCAGCAACTTGCCGACTGGCTTGGTAGCGAAACGCCACCTGGCGAACGGCAGTTGCAGTCGGTCAATGACAAGTTGCTGCGCCGGCAGTGGTTGGAATTCAGCGACCGAATCGACGTGCTGAGGCGCGAGCAGGATAAGCAGCATGCCGGGCGCCGAAGCGCGCAGCATCAGGTCGCGAAACTCGAAGCCATACTCCCGATCGTTACGCGGCAGTCAAGAGACCGGAAAAGATTGGCGGAGAAGCAGCTGTTACCTGAACAGCAGTACCTGGAGAGCGAGCAGGAGCGGCGTGAGATCTTCCATGATCTGCGCACCCACAAGGGACGACTGGAGGAACTGGATGCTGCCGAAAGGGCGCTGGATGCGCGCATCACCCAGACACGCAGCGAGTTCCACCGCCAGGTCCTCGAACACCTCGATGAGGTACAGCGCCGAAGATCTGCAATCAGGCAGGAACGGATCAAGGCCGAAACCCGGGTCAGGGCCCAGACGATCACCGCCCCGGTAGATGGCATAGTTCAACAGTTGGCTATTCACAGCGTCGGCGCGATCGTCACCCCGGCGCAGCAACTGATGGTGATCGTTCCCGCGGGCGAAACGATGGAAGTCGAAGCCGTGCTCGAGAACAAAGACATCGGCTTCGTGGAAGTCGGCCAGCAGGCCGAGATCAAGATCGATACATTTCCGTTTACGAAGTACGGCACCATCGCCGGCGAAGTTGTGGGCCTGTCCAGTGATGCGGTGGCAGATGAAAAGATGGGGTTGGTTTACAAGATGCGGGTCGCGATGAGCCGTTCTAGCGTCGAAGTCAACGGCAAGCATGTCGACCTACACCCGGGGATGGCGGTCGCGGTAGAAGCAAAAACGGGCACCCGCAGAATCGTGGAATTCTTTCTGAGCCCACTTTTGCGTTATGCGCAGGAGAGCGCGCGCGAGCGCTAAAAATTCAATTGTGCGACAGGAACGATAAAAATCGTAATAAATAACGTTTATCAACGTGTGCAAGATCAGGTGAATAACTTATGGCTTTTGTGAACGAACTCATCAGTGAAGATGACAGGAAGAAGTATGACCTCGACAAAGTGGAAAGTGGGCCAGGGATGCGCGCGAAAACTCCGCAACGGCAATGGACGATTGATCACGAGCGCGAAATTTATCTGCGGGTGATTAAGCGGGGACGAGAGGAGTACAACTACAAGTCGACCTGGCATTTCTGTTGGCGCGGTGAGCTCATGACGGTCTGCCTGGAGACGCTCAGTGCCGGAGGTGAACGCGGTGGCCATGGATGGTCGCATTACAAGTTGGTTGATTGCTATATGAAGGGTTTTTTTGTGCCAGACGATCTTTTGGATCGACGGGACGAGATAATTACGGATCTCAGGGACGCCCTGACGGCTTACAAAGGCGGCGGAATCCACTCGACCAGAAAGACCAGCGAGACAACGCTCACAATCTAGCCAGGGAAGACATACAAGGATGTACGAAACTTTATCTGATGCGCTGGATGCGCTCTCCAATCTGACCTCCACCGGTGATCTGCTCAAATCGGATCTGATGAACATCATTGGGCAGGTCTCAGTGCAGGCCGAGGGTGCCGTGACGGTGCTCTATAGCGGGGGTGTTGCTGGCGGCCCGGGAAGCAGCGAGATTATCGAAAACATGCTCGAAAACGACCTGGATATCCGGGTGGTGGATGAAAGTGCGGCAGCAAAGCTGATAGAGACGGACAGCTTCCGCAGGAAGGTCGCCGAGGCGTTTGGCATTGACTTCGAAGTGTTCAATGCCGACGGCTATCGCGGTCCCGCCACCGATTGGCTCGGCCATGCAACCGAAGGACCCTGGGCCGACGTTTCACGGCGATTCGCGGAGGCTTCGGTCGGTGACGTACGCATTATCGCGCCGGAAGGGGTTACTACTCGTATCCTGGCACAGACAGAATTGCCGGCTCTGCTCGACAATCCCAGTGTCACGTCCATTGACGGCGTCCCAAAGATCCAACTGATCGAGTACGCAAGTCAGCATGGGGACGAAGCCCTTCGGCGACTTATCTTCGATCATTCGCATATCAAAATATACCTATCAGGCTTGGCGTCCGGTGACCTGAGTCGCTACCTCGATTTCCCCTCGCCGGACCAGTGGGGAGAACTCCTAAAAGATCCGGTGAAGTTCAATGTGTCTCGCGATGTTATCGAGGTGCTGGAGCGAGATGCGTTCCTGGACGAATTCAATGCGACCATGAAACAGGCGGCTGAGGTTGGCGACGATATGGTCAGACGCGGCCTACTATTGCCAGCGCTGAATAAGTTGGGGCCCCTTGGGTCGATTGCAACATTGCTAGTCGCTTCGCACAGCGCGGCGGCGGCGGTAGAGCAGGGAGATGATGAGCGAGCCAAGGCCATCATGGAGGACTGGGCGGTGGATGCAGCCGGTTCCGCGGCCGGCGAAGCGCTGGGCGCCGCGGTTGGTGGTATTGCTGTGGGCTTGCTGGCGGCCGCGGGTGTGGTGTCGGCGCCGGTTGCCGCGGTTGTTGTGTTTGGTGCTGCAATCGCGGGCGGCTTCCTTGGCGCCGACGCGGCAAAAGACTTGTATGGCTCTCTGATTGGTGAAGACGAAGCGGATCGGCGCGAAATCCTGCGACGTCTCGATGAGCTTTATTTCGGCGAAGGCGGTCCGCTGACGACCGATACGATACCCGAGCAGGATGTCAATTTTTTATGGATCGATGAATTGACGAAGCTGGGTACGAGTGATGAGGTGCCGCCGGAATCCTTTGCGAATACCGCAAAGGTCAATCTCGCTTTCCGCTATGCGTTGGTCAAGCTGAATCCGTTCATCGTGCTTCAGTCCGAGTCCTTCTACGACCAGATGCACAATGCCAACGGTGAACTCGATCGCTTTGACGTCGCGTCAGGTAAGGGGTTGACAGATGAGTACCTGTTGGCCCGTGCCGAGGCTTTGTTTGCGTTTGTTCAGATGTTCAAGGCTGGTGAGAAGCTGACGGGTGGCAACGTGTATCCGGGTGGTTATGACATCCATTTCCTTGATGCACAGATGCATACGGAGGCGGGTGCTGACGGTGCCATCCTGGACTTGCACTACACATCAGACTACAAGGATCAACGGCTCTTTGGCGCCGCCGGTGACGATGAATTGCACGGTTCGACCGGCGCTGACATGTTGTTCGGTGGTGACGGTGACGACCTTCTTGAAGGCAATGCCAATGGCGACTACCTCGAAGGCGGGCGGGGGAAAGATACCTACAGAGCGGGCGCCGGCGACACCATCTTTGATCAAGACGGCGATGGCTATATCTTCTATGACGGCGCCCTGCTGTTCGGGGGAGAGCGCATAGCAGGTGAAACCGGATACGTCGACGCCTCTGGAGCTTTCCGATACATCTGGAACGGACAAGACCTCAACGTTACCCGTGTAAGTGACAACGCAATACTGCGGATCGAGGAGTTTGAGAATTTCGATTTCAATATTGCGTTGACCGAATTGCCGACGGTTCCAGATCCGTTCCGCCCGCTGGTCAGTGGAACTGTGAACTCCGAGCACATCGAAGGGCAGCACGAGGTGGCCTCCGGTTCCACCGATTGGGACGCACTCAATACCTACAACAAGCCAGATCAGATATTCGGCGGGGATGGCCGGGATTGGATCTATGCCTGGTCGCGCCCAGATCTGGATGACGATGGAAATTATCTGGGCAGTGCGCCGGACAACGATATCGTCGAGGGCGGGGTTGGCAAAGACTTCATTCATGGCGGGGCCGGTGATGACATCCTTTATGCAACGACGGAGCTCGATTCAGCGGCGGTAAAGAACGGCTTCGGGGACCTTGTATTCGGGGGTCTGCTGGGCGAGGAGGGGGATTTCGTTTCCGCTGAGTCCGGCGACGACATGGTCTTTGGTAGCGGCAGACTCGATGGCCTGTTTGGCGGTGAGGGCAATGACTACCTCTATGCCGGTGGTGGCAACGATTTCATCTATGGCGACTGGCAGGCCTATCTGCCATACGAAAACCTGGCAATTACTGACTACGACTACGAATGGATAACGATCGACGACGACGGAAACGTGACAACTTTTGTGGACTATGTGTCGGGCATTGGTGACGACCACATCTACGCGGGAAGTGGTAATGACAACGCGTGGGGAGAGGCAGGCAATGACATCATCTTTGGAGGCGAGGGCAATGACCGCCTGAACGGCGATATTGCGCGTATCAACCCGGACGGGTCTCCAACCCTGCCACCATCTTTCCATGGCACTGACCGGCTCTATGGAGAAGGCGGCGAAGACACGTTGATCGGCAACGGAGGCAGTGACTACCTGTTCGGTGGCGATGACAACGACTGGATCGAAGGAGACCATCGCGTTGTTTTGCCCGGCGATCTGCCCTACCACGGTGACGATCAGCTTTTTGGGGAGAATGGTGCAGACACCCTGATCGGGTTGGGAGGGAACGATTCTCTCGATGGAGGTGCCGGCAACGATGTCTTGTACGGCGACCTGGGTGATCTCGATGCGGCGTTTCATGGCGTCGATGTGCTGCATGGCGGCGACGGCAGCGACACGCTGGTCGGTAATGGCGGCAACGATCAGTTGTTTGGGGGCGCCGGCGCCGACCATTACGAGTTTTCGCCGGGGGATGGCCTGGACACTATCGTTGATTCCGATGGGGGCGGACAGGGCGATACGCTGCATTTTGTTGGTGTCGGCGGCATTGGCTCCGTGGTATTCACGCTCCTGGACGGGGATCTTTCCGCAAAGGTTGGCCAAGACGGCTTTGTGTTCAGGGATTGGGACGTCGGCGAGTTTGGTGGTGTTCACTACTACGATGCGGACGGGGTCCAGATTGGCAGCCAGAGCACCGCCGACGTGGCTGTCATTGCCAATTTCGCACCCACCGTGGACAGTGAATCATCGTCAGCGCAGGTTTTTGAAGACCGGCTGCTGAACCTCTCGCTTGCGCCGGTCAACTTTGCTGACGCCAATGGTGGCACGTTGAACTTTTCGGCCTCCTTGTCGGACGGCGGTCGTTTGCCCGAATGGCTGAGTTTCAATCCCGACAGTCTGCGGCTGACAGGCGTGCCGGACAACGACGCGGTCGGTGATTATTCGATCCGCGTAACCGCTGATGACGGCTATGGTGGTGCCGCATCGCATACTGTCAACCTACGGGTCGATAACACCAACGATGCCCCGGAGTTGATCGCACCTTTGCCCTCACGGTCTGTGACCAGCGGCCTGGATTTTGAACATGACCTGTCGGACTATTTCCGGGACGTAGATGTCGGTGACACCCTGTCAGTAACAGTGTCACTCGGCAGCGGCGAGCCACTACCTGATTGGGCGTCGTTCGACCCCGATACCCTGACGTTGACGGGTACTGCGCCGAATGGATTTTCTGATGTCCTGACGATCCGTGCAGTGGCCAGTGACAGCGCCGGCGCCGAGACAGCAACCCTCTACACGCTTTCATTCCATCCAGCGACCGATTCGCTGCAGTCGAGTCTGCTGACGCGATATGACCTCTCCGTACCCGATTCGGCTGGCTATTATCCCGTCTACGCCGACCGGGCGTTTTTCGAATCACAGAACGGCCTGCTCGGTGATGTGAATGGCGACGGGTACGACGACTATTATTTCGGCACCGATACGGTGGGTCACGTGTTTTGGCGGGACCGTCTCACCGAATGGGATGGCACTGCCATCCCCGATTCGACTGCCGTGGTGCAGATCATCTACGGAGATGCGAACGGGTGGAACGAACCTGCGCTGCGGACAACCAGCTTCATCCTGGGAAGCGATTCAATATTCGATGAACTGGGTGCCTCTGGCCAGGGGGCGGAGAAAGTACTGCTCGATGCATATCGGCTGACGCCACTGGGCGACCCGAACAATGATGGCTTCGACGACTTCGCGTTGGGTGATCGGGTGTTTTGGGGCAACAGCCAGGGGTTCGGCGAGACCTACAGGTGGGAGGATCTTGGCCTGCAGCCGCAGCTGATACCCGCCGACCAGCCGGACTTCTCCAATGATGTACTGAACATCCTTGCCACCATCGGCGGGGTCCGGCGAACGTTGCAGGCCAAGAACGTGGGCGACGTCAACGGCGATGGCCTGGATGATTATGTAACCCCGGTCGATGTCTCGACCTATGGTTCACCGGTCGATACCCCATCTGCCGTGGCGGGTGCCCCGCAACAAAAGCCGTTGGATGACTACCAGATCGACTCTGCCAATCCTGTAGAGCACATGCACGTGCTGTACGGACAGGCGGACGGCTTGGCCGATGAGATCGACCTTGATCATCTGGATGCGAGCCAAGGGTACAGCATTGGAGGCTTCACCCAGTTGGTGGAGACCCGGGAACACTTCGGCACGACCTACGATGTCAACAGGGTGTCCTACAATCCGCTGGTCTCCGGTGGAGACATCGATGGTGACGGGCTCGACGATATCGCTATCAGCACCGTTTCAGGCTTTGTGAACAGCGACCCGGTCGGTGTCTACCACAACGACTATTCGGTGCGTAATTACTTCCTTTTCGGTACCAGCGATCCCGTAAGCTCTGTCGATCTGGCAACGATGTCACAGAATCGGGGGATGACCCAGGAGTACCTGCCCAACACCACCACCTACGGCCAGGTGCTGGTACCTGGCCTGATCGAACTGGGTGGTGACATCAACGGCGATGGTTTTGCCGACGCGGTCTCTGTGACTGGCGACTATCGCGAGGCCGACTACGGCGGGCGAGTCGACCTGCGGGTTCTCTACGGAAGTGATCTGCGCAACAACGCACTGTTCCAGGGTGGCGATGAAAGCGACGACGTCGTGGTCCAGAAACAGGGAAGCGTCTACACCTTGGGTGGAAACGATACGGTACTCATCCGTCCGGATGCGGGGCCAACACGCTACGACGTCTACAGCGGTTCGGGTGACGATACGATCGACCTGTCGATCCCTGACAATAATGGCCAGGGTGGGGGTACAACCGCTTATCTGAATGGAGGCGGCGGTAGTGACATCTACCGGGTAACGGCCGGGTCGGCGCTGCCAGCGAGCGGCATCCGGCTGCCCGCCAACAACCTCTACATAAACGATCGCTCGACACACGACCCTGCCGCGGGCAGCAACTCGCTGGTTGTCGGTCTCGGGTCGTCGGCTGGGGGCGTCATGTCGTTGCCTCAACTCGGGTTCGGGTCGCTGAAATTGTCCTTTGCAGAACTGGACCTGGCGATTCACCTGCAGAACTTTGACAAAGACAACGTGCTTGAAGGGCCGCGTGATATCGACACTTTCGATTTCGGCAGTGGTCGGATATTTACCTATGAAGAGCTGATGGCGCGTGGATTCGATCTGACCGGTACCGATGTTGCAGACCATATCGAGGGATCTTCGGTCTCTGATCGCATACAGGGTATGTCTGGTGCCGACACGATGGCGGGTGGCCGCGGAGATGACGAGCTGACCGGGGGAGCCGGTGACGACATGCTCGATGGTGGCGAAGGTGATGATCGATACTTTTTCGATCTCGGCGATGGGAATGATCAGATCTCCGATCCAGACGGCATGGATCAGATCGAATTTGGCGAGGGACTGGCGTCAGCGTCTTTGATGGTGGACCGGACTGCAGACGATCTGGCGCTGTCGTTCGACTCGCAAGACACGCTGGTGCTCAAGGACTGGTTTGGCGGCAATCCGCTTTTTCTCGAGCGCTTCACCTTCTTTGATGGAACTACGTTGCTGGCGGCAGATATCGAGCAACGACTGACAGCGCCCGGTGATGTGCTGGTCGGGTCCCGGCGTGGCGATGATCTGACGGGCACACTTGGTAACGACGAGATCTACGGCGGTCGCGGCCGCGATACGCTGTCGGGTCTCGATGGCGATGATCTGATTGTTGGCGGCCGCGGTCGCGATCTCCTGCTTGGCGGGCCGGGCGACGATACGTTCATGGTTTCCCCAGGTGATGGCTATGACGATATCTGGGGCGGTGATGGTCACGACAGGATCGTCGGCGGTGCCGGTGACGATACGATCGGACTGCATCGGCATTTTACGGGTGACAACGGAATCGAAGAGATCGACGGCAGTGATGGATACAACGTGATCAGGGGCAGTAGTGCAAGCAACCTGCTCGACTTCAGTGCGACGGAGCTACGTGGGATAGCGCAGATCCAGGGTGCCAACGGCAGCGACACCATTGTCGGCACCAGTGGCGATGACGTAATCGCCGGCGGCAGAGGTAGGGACAAGCTCTATGGTGGTGCCGGAAACGATACCTATCTTTTCTCGCGCACGCACGGCAGTGATGGCATTCAAGACAGTGGCGGCAGCAACGATGTGCTTTCGCTGTTGGACATCAACCATGACCAGGCATGGTTTTCCCGGGTGGGAGACAGTCTTGATGTGTCGATCATCGGGACCAGAGACAGCATCCGCATCAATGACTGGTTCACCGATGCAGACTGTAGGATCGAACAGGTGCAGACGGCAGACAACATGTTCGTTACGTCATCCTCGATTGATCTGCTCGTTTCTGTCATGGCGGCTTTTGATCCTTCGCAAAACGGGTTGTCGGCAGGTAGTGCCCAGGCCGGCATGCCGTTTCAGGCCGAGATCGCGGCTGCCTGGCAAAGTTCGTCAGGTGCCGAATCGTCCAACGGCATCTAGCCAGCCTGCGTAAACCCGGATGCGAAAAAGTCGGTTTCTCTGCGTATGGGAACGCGGCGGGGGAAGTGCCCACCTGTTTCAGCTGTCTGTCCTCGTGGAGGCATTGCATCGAGTGGGTCATGAGGTTGTGCTTTGCACGAAGGACGAAGCCTATGTAAGGGAGTTCTTCCGCAAGGACAGTGTCACGATATATGGGCTGCCTGCGACACTCGAGCCCAGGCCCAATGCGCTTGCAAGGTCGCACGCCGAACTGTTGTTCAACCTCGGTTTTGGCGACTCACGGGCCGTCAGTGCCTATCTGGGGCGTTGGCGAGAACTTATTGACACGCTTCGGCCTGATGCAGTTTTCTGTGACCACTCAGATGGTGCTTTGCTGGCGGCGTATGGCTTGTCCGTTCCCGCCGTCCTGATTGGCACTGGCTTTTTCCAACCACCGGATCAGGCGCCCATGCCGGCCTATGATATCGGCCTCGAGGTGGACCAAGCCGCGGTTGCCCGGGTTGAGAATACCGTATTGGCCAGTATCAATAGTGCACTGAAGATGCACGGCAACAGGCACTTGGGCAGGCTCGCAGATATCTACGCCTATGCCGCAAGACTCGTGACCACGTTTTCCGAGCTCGATTGTTACGGGTCCCGCCAGGATGTCGATTACCTCGGCGCTCTCGGTCCGACAGGCCGTCTGGCAGATCCGGTGTGGAATCATGATGGAGAAAAGGCCTACTGTTACTTCACGAGGGGACGTCTCCCTGACTGGGAATTCGTCCGCCAGGTCACTGATGGGGGCTACAGTCTGTTGATTGCGGCGCCAGGTATCGCCGATGCCGACCGCGCCTCACTGATCCAATGCGGCGTAACCGTTTTCAATCGGCATGTTGATCTTGAGCAGGTATGTGCGCAATGCCGATATGTGTTCTCTGAGGGAAACCACGGCACGACGGCGAAAATACTGCGTTACGGACGGGTCCCGATGTTGATCCCGAGACAAATGGAGCAGTTGGCGACTGCGAACAGGTTGCAACGCTTGTCATTGGGCGTGTATCCCGATAGGCAGACTGCCGCACCAATGTATCTCAATCTGATCAATGCCATCGACAGTGACCCGGTCTACGAGATCAATGCCCAGCGCTTCAGCAACGAGTTCCGCGATTGGGACGAGCGGGTGAGCGCTTCAAAGGTGCGAGAAGCAGTTTCCAGGATGCTGAACCTTTGATCGCTGAATCGGCTGTAATGGCAATACGCTCTGCTTGTAGCCACGCATTGGCAAGACCCCGTTACACGCGGCAATACGCCCGGTTGAGCGCGACCGATAGTGTCTTACTCGTTGCCCTTAAGTCGCGCGTCGGGCGTGTGCTCGGATTGATTGCGCATGTGGTCGGCCGTGGAGAGAAAAGCCTGTTCGAGTTTTTCTCTCAGGGACTGGTCTATCGACATGTCGGCAAGGGCCTTGCGCATGCAATGCATCCATTGGTCGCGTTCCTTCTCACCGATCGCGAACGGCAGGTGGCGGCGACGCAGCATGGGGTGGCCGTATTTCTGAACGTACAGATCCGGTCCTCCCAGCCAGCCGGACAGAAACAGGTAGAGCTTCTCGCGAGAGCCACGCAGACTCGTTGCGTGCATCTGACGGACACCGCTGGCTTCCGCTTCGCTGTCCATGTAGTCGTAGAAACGGTCGACCAGTTCACGGACGCCGGTCCCGCCGCCGATCAGGTCATAGGGATTCTGGTTGCTCATGTCGACGGTTCCTGTCATGCGGTATACGGTTGATATTCCAATGCGGGACGGCCCAGAACCAGAATGCTTCGCAGCTTCCGATGGACGCCGGTGCATCCTCCTGCCCGAGGTGTTGCCACGCGGCGAGTAGACCTGACAGCGGATCGGCGGTGTCAACCGGATAGGCATTGTCGCGTTTGCTCAGTTTGTGTCCGTCCCGGCCCATGACCAGAGGGATGTGTGCATAACGTGGCGTCGGGTAATCAAGCTGCCCTTGTAACGCGATCTGGCGGGGCGTGGACCAAAGCAGGTCAGCGCCGCGCACGACATCGCTGATGCCCTGCACCTGATCGTCCACCACCACCGCCAACTGGTAGGCAAAATAACCGTCGATGCGACGGATCACGAAGTCACCGATTTCGTCGGCCAGGTTCTGCTTTACCTCTCCGGCTATACGGTCACGAAAACGAATCAGCTCGCCGCCGACTTTGAAGCGCCAGGCAGCCGTTGCGTCAGGTGGCGGCGGGGTGTTCAGGCAGGTCCCCGGATAGATGAATCCTTCGCAGCCGGGCCGTGCGATGGCGGAGATGGCCTTGCGGCTGCAGGTACAACGGTAGGCTGCCCCCGATCTGATCAGGCGGTCAAGGGCCTCCTGGTAGAGGTGCCCGCGTTCGCTCTGGCGCACCGGTTCCTGATCGGGTGACATGCCGAACGCCCGCAGGTCTGAGAGGATTGCCTGCTCGGCCCCGGCCTTGTTTCGGGTCTCGTCGACATCCTCGATCCGGATCAGCCATTCACCACTATGACTGCGCGCATCTGCATAGCTCGCGACGGCAGCTGCCAACGAGCCGAAATGCAGTGCTCCGGTCGGTGAAGGGGCAAAGCGTCCGCGGTAAACGGGTGACGACATCGCTCGGGTGCGGCGGATCAGCCCTGCTGACGTTCGAGGGCTTCCTGCTTGGTCTTGCAATCGATACACAGGTCGGCGGTGGGCCGGGCTTCCAGGCGCCCGATGCCGATCTCGACGCCACAGGATTCGCAATACCCGTAGTCGTGCTCGTCGAGTTTCTTCAGCGCCTTGTCGATCTTGCTGAGCAGTTTGCGTTCGCGTTCGCGGGTCCGCAGTTCCATACCCATATCCGATTCCTGCGAGGCGCGGTCGTTCGGGTCCGGGCAATGCACGGAGTCGACTTTCATGTGATCGACGGTGCGATCCACTTCTTCCATGAGTTCACGACGCCAGCTGTTGAGTATGTTGCGGAAATGCAACTCCTGATCCGCACTCATGTAGGGCTCACCCTCTCTGGACTGGTAGGGCGCGATGCCAAGCTTGTCTGCCGGCGAAGTGAGTTCAGGGCTCATGATCGGGAACCTCGGATACGACAGGGACAAACTAACATTCACAGATGTTAAGGGCAATTTCGGCGTGTTTTTCGGTAAGCTCGCCGCAAAATATTGATAGGAGTCAATTGTGCGCCGACCACAAGCGTTGATTTTTGATGTCGATGGGACCCTGGCCGATACCGAACGGGACGGTCACAGGGTTGCCTTCAACCGAGCCTTCCGCGATGCCGGGCTGGACTGGGACTGGACAGTCGATCTTTATGGACGGTTGTTGAGTGTCACGGGCGGCAAAGAGCGCATCCTGTACTTTCTGGACGAGTTCAACCGGTCGTTTAAACGTCCCGCAGACCTCACTGGTTTTATCGCCGATTTGCACCGCAGCAAAACCAAGCATTACATGTCCATGATGGCCGAAGGGGCCATTCCATTAAGACCCGGGGTGCGCCGCCTGCTGGAAGCGGCCCGCGCCGCGGACATCCGGCTCGCCATCGCCACGACCACGACCCCGGAAAACGTCACTGCACTGATCGGCAGTACCCTGCCGGAAGGGGCCATGGGTTGGTTCGAGGTGGTCGGGGCAGGGGACATCGTTGGCAGGAAGAAGCCGGCGCCGGATATCTATTCGTGGGTACTGCAGCAAATGAAACTCGAACCGCGACAGGTCATGGCATTCGAGGATTCGGCGCACGGGGTTGTGTCGGCACACCAGGCCGGCATCTCGCAGATCGTGGTCACCGTCAACGACTACACCAGGTCGCAGGATTTCGGTGATGCGGCTGTTGTCCTGGATCACCTCGGAGAATCCGGCTCGCCGGCGACGGCGCTGGCAGGCAAGGCGCCGGACGACGGCGTGGTGGACCTGCCTTACCTCACAGCCCTGTTCGATTCTGAAAGGATCAACGTGTGACCGACATCGCCAAAAGAATGCAGGCGATTTCCCCGTTCCGCGTCATGGAGATCCTGGCGCGTGCGCGTGCAATGGAGGCAAAGGGCCGGGATATTGTGCACATGGAGATCGGCGAACCCGACTTCGTGTCACCGCAGCCGGCCATCGACGCCGGAATCGCATCACTTCGTGCCGGCCTGACGCATTATACCGCCGCCGCCGGGTTGCCGGCGTTGCGCGAGGCGATTGCTGCGTACTATGCGCAACGGTTCGGCGTGTCGGTCGACCCGGCGCACATCATTGTCACGCCGGGTTCATCGGGGGCATTGCAGCTGGTGCTTGGGTCGCTGGTGAATCCGGGCGACGAGGTCCTGCTGACAGACCCCGGATATCCCTGCAATCGGCACATGGTGAGTCTGTTCGGCGGCGTTCCGGTGCCGATTGCCGTTACGGCGGACGATGGTTTCGCGGTATCGCCGCGACAGCTGCGCGATGCCATGGCCACGCGTACCAGGGCGCTGATGCTGGCGTCACCGGCGAATCCGACAGGCAACCTGATCGGTGTCGGGGATCTGCGCGACCTCAATGCGGTTTTGCGCCGCAATGCGCAGGCCGTGCTGATATGTGACGAGATCTACCAGGGGCTGCAATACGACAGCGAACCGGAGACGGCGCTGGCGTTGGGCGACGACAACGTCGTCGTGATCAACAGCTTCTCGAAGTATTTCGGCATGACCGGCTGGCGCGTCGGCTGGGCCGTCGCGCCCGGGTGGCTGGTCGAGCCGATGGAACGCCTGGCGCAGAACATCTTCCTCGCGGCACCGACGCCGGCACAGCACGCGGCCGTCGCCGCCTTCAGCCCCGCAAGCATGGAGATCCTGGAGGCGAGGCGACGCGAATTCGAGATCAGGCGTGATTTCCTGTTCGATGCCGTGCGCAACCTCGGTTTCGTGATGAACGAAAAACCGCGAGGTGCCTTTTACCTTTATGCCGATGCGGCCGGTTTCACCGACGACAGCGCCGGGTTTGCGCGCGAACTGCTGGAGTCCGCCGGCGTGGCCATTACACCCGGACTGGACTTTGGCGGCAACAGGCCCGAGCGGCATGTGCGGTTTGCCTATACGACCGCACTCGACCGGCTGGAGACGGGTGTGGAGAGGTTGCGCGCGTTCTTACGGGCAGGCGCCGGTTGATCAGCCCTGTTGCGGCCGCAGGTCATCGACCCACAGCCGCGTGGCGCCGGCCACGGCAGCCGGCATGGCCGCAAACTGCAGTACGGGGATCAGCATCATCGTGGTGACACCGGCGCCGAAGGCCAACGCCTTGAAGCGCCTGCGCCGCAGTTGCTCTCGTTGCTGGTTGGGTCGCAATGCATGGTTGCCCATCGGGTAGTCGGCATATTCGATTGCCAGAAACCAAAACCCGAAGATTAACCACCCGATACTCGCCAGGATATTGACTCCCGGCACGAAAAACAGGACCAGTAGAGGTAGAGCGCGGCTGACAAAATAGAAAATCTTGCCGATCTCACCGGCCACGGCCGGCGCGACCGCGCGCAACAGGGACTCGTCGCTGTCGGCCGGAAGGATGCCGGTTAATTTTTCTTCGACACGTGCCGCTAGCAAGGCATTGAAGGGTGCCGCGATCAGATTGGCGATCAGGGTAAAGCCAAAGAACACGGCCAATGCATAGGTGACAGCGAACAGGAACCACAGGATCCAGCGCACAAACTCGAGCCAGCTGTGTTGCGGCAGCCATTCGTCCATGAATACGTCGAAGTAGCTGCCTGCGAAATAGGCGAGGGCTGCGAACAAGACGATGTTGAGCAGCAGCGGCACCAGCACATAGCGGCGCAGGCCCGGGCTCAGCATCAGACGCAGGCCCTGAAACGGAAGGAAGAAGCCGCTGATGGCCGAGAGCATGGCAAGTCCTTGCAGTGATGGCTCGAGGGACGGCATTTTAGCGCGGACAGCGGAAGCTCCGGAGAGTTTGTCGGGATTTCGCTGTGCATTCAGGTTCATATAGAATTCGCCGCTACAAGCACTTGTGTCGCAAGCTTTTTTGCAGAAGTTTGAGTACACTCCCGGGGCCGTTCACGGCGGCGCGACACTGATACGACGGACTGCGACCATGATAGAGAGGACTGATATGACGAATCTCCTTAAACTAGCGCGTTTGACCCCGTTGCTGGGCGCTCTGGCAGGAGGGGCGCTGCTGACGGGATGTGCGTCGCAGAACGGTGCGCGCCCGGAATTGCCACCGGCGAGCGGCGATGCCCAGTATTCCACGCGTTACCGGATCGCCCCCGGTGACAACGTGCAGATATTTGTGTGGCGCAATCCCGAGGTGAGTACCTCGGTCCCGGTGCGCCCGGATGGCCTGTTGTCGGCGCCGCTGCTTGAAGAAGTCCCCGCAGCAGGCAAGACACCGGCCGAGTTGGCCCGCGACCTCGAAGCCGAGTTGTCGACCTACCTGCGTGATCCCCTGGTGACTGTGATCGTCGATGCATTCGTCGGGACTTTCCGCGAACAGATCCGCGTCGTGGGAGAGGCGACCCAGCCGCGTGCGATGCTGTACAACGATTCCATGACGCTGCTGGACGTGATGATTCAGTCCGGGGGGCTGACGGACTTTGCCGACGGCAACAATTCAACGCTGGTTCGGGTCGTCGATGGCAAGCAGGAAGAATTCCGTCTGCGGTTGGACGACCTGCTGCGCGATGGAGATATCAGTGCGAACGTCGACATGCGTCCGGGCGACGTGATCATCGTGCCGGAAGCATGGTTCTAAGAAGAGACATTTAAGGATGCATGATGTAGTCGTCCTTCTGCTGCGGTACGCCAGGGGAACCTGGCGTTTCCGTTGGTGGATGCTTGGGATAGCCTGGGCCGTCAGCATTGTCGGCTGGTCGGTGGTGGCGAAACTGCCGGACCAATACGAGGCATCGGCCCGTGTCTTCGTCGACACAACGTCGGTACTGCGCCCGCTGTTGCAGGGTATCGCCATCAATACCGGCGATACTCAGCAGAAAATCTTCCTGATGACGCGGACACTGTTGAGCCGGCCGAATCTGGAGAAGGTCATGCGCATGACCGATCTCGATCTGCAGGCGACGACTGAAGCCGACAAGGACGAGATAATCGAAGACCTGAAAAAGAAGATCACCTTCGAAGGCACGTCGCGCGAAAATCTCTACACCATCAGTTACGAAGACGACTCTCCGGACCTGGCCAAGCTGGTTGTCAAATCCCTGCTGACCATCTTCATGGAGAGCAACCTTGGCGAGGTGCGCAAGGATCAGGACACGGCCGCGCAGTTCCTTGAACAGCAAAAAGCCGAGTACGAACGGCGGATGCGTGAGCTGGAGACCGAGCTGACACGCTTCAAGCAGCGTAATCTCACGTTGCTGCCCGAGGGTTCGGGTGGCTACTACGACCGCATCCGCGAGGGCAAAACCCAGATCGAGGCGGTCAGGCTGGAGATCTCGGTGCTCGAGGAGCGACTCGAGACAACGCGCCGCCAAGTTGAGGGCGAGGAACCTTCGTTCGGGCTTGGTCCGGCACCGGAGACCGCGTTTACTGCGGAGACCGGTGATATCGACCGCCGCATCCAGTCGATCCAGTTGCGCCTGGATGAGCTCAGCATCAAGTACACCGACCGCCACCCCGACGTGATCCAGATGAAAAAGTCTCTGGAAGACCTGAAGGGGCAGCGCGCACAGATCATCGCGCAGGCACGGCGTGACGCACCCCAGGGTGACGGATCTGCGTACAACGTGGACAAGAACCCAATTTACCAGCAGATGCGTATTTCCATGGCCCAGCTCGAGGCCGATGTGGCCGCGAAGAAGCGGCTGCTTTCGGAGTACGAGGCACAGGTGGCCGAGCTGGAGGGGTCGATCGACAAGGTGCTCGCGCTTGAGGCGGAGCGACGCGACCTGATGAGCGACTACGAAATCGCGAAAAAGAACCACGGGGTGCTCGAGAGCCGCCTGGAATCTGCAAAGCTCGGTCGCAAAGCCGACAACAGCTCGGACAACGTGCGGTTCCGCGTGGTCGATCCACCACGCGCACCGACGGTGCCGACCGGTCCCAACAGGGTGCTTTACAGTTCGCTGATCCTGCTGGCCGGGCTCGCGGTCGGATTCGGTATCGCGTTCCTGATGTCGCAGTTTCGTCCCACGTTCGATGAGCGTCAGATGCTCAGTGACTCGCTCGGGCTTCCCGTGCTTGGCAGCGTGAACATGGTGTGGACCTCTGATCAGATCCGTGCGCGCAAGGTACGAAATGTCAGTTTCGTGCTGACGTTGAGCGGGTTGTTGCTGACTTTCGGTGTTGTGCTTGCGCTGTACCAGTTCAATATCGAGCTGCTCCCGCGGCTGGCTCAATCGCTAAACCTGGCATAACCATGAGCATTATCGAAAAAGCTGTCGACAAGATGATGGGCAAGCTGGAAAGCTCGGCCAAGGATAGTCCCAAGGTCAAGGACCCCGACCCGGATCTTGGTTCGTCGCCACCGCCGGAAGCGCAACAGGTTGAGGCGCTGGCGGCTGACGGTCTGCAGGATGCTCGTCCAGCGCAAGCGTCCGCATCAGCCCCGATCACCGAGAAAACCAAACCGGGCGTCAACACCGGGCATGAGCGCGCCTATGAGCCTGCGGCAGACGCCACGGACCTGGAATTTGCCGGCGAAAGCTATCTGAGCATCAAATCGCTTGGACTCGAGGGTGTCTTGTCACCGGACTCGGAGCGCAGTCGCAGCGCGGAAGAGTACCGGATGATCAAGCGGCCGCTGCTTACCCGCGCTTTTGGTCACAATGCCATCGGTGAGACCCATCGCAACCTGATCATGGTGACCAGTTCGGTCGAAGGTGAAGGCAAGACCTTCAGTTCGCTGAACCTGGCGATTTCCATCGCGATGGAGATGGACCGTACAGTGCTGCTGGTCGATGCCGACCTCGCAAAACCGGGGCTTTCCCGGCTGCTGAAGATCAACAATCTGCCGGGGCTGACTGATCGCTTGATTGATGACGACCTCGATCTGAAAGACCTGTTGGTAAAGACCGATATACCGAAGTTTTCGGTACTGCCGGCGGGCCGCCGGCACCGCCGATCGACCGAACTGCTGGCCAGCAACACCATGCGCAATCTGCTGGACGAGTTGGCATTGCGTTATTCTGACCGCGTGGTCCTGTTCGATTCGCCGCCCTTGCTCGCAACCAGTGAGGCCAGCGTGCTGGCCGAACAGATGGGCCAGATCTGCCTCGTCGTCGAGTCGGCGGTGACGCCGCAGTTCCTGGTTCAGGACGCGTTGGCGCGCTTGAGTTCGGTCGACAATGTCTCCCTCATCCTGAACAAGTGCAAACCGGATCTGTTCATTGGCAAATACGGCTACGGTTATGGCTATGGGTATGGATACGGCTATGGCTACGGTTACGGAAATGACGAGCGATAAGACGAATTCAACAGACCGCAGTCATGCCTCTGCAGGCAGGCAGTGGGCGACTCTTGCGTTGTCGTGTCTCTCGGTGTTGATGTCGACCGGCGCCGCCACGGCGGGTGACTGGACGCTGACTGATGCAATAACCACGACGGCGACCTCGGTGGATCGGACGGGAAACAGTGCCCAGTCCGGCATGGTTTTTCAGGTCACCCCCGCATACACACTGACCGGGCGTGGCGGACGGGTCGAGGGGAACGTCCATCTCAGGCCGACCTTCTCGGTCGGAACCGGTGATACCGATCCGCGGTTCATGACCAACGAGGGATATGCCCGGGGACGCATGGAGGTCGTGGAAGACGTGTTCTTTCTGGGTGCCAGCGCAAGCGCCCGGCTGGGTGGTGACACCGGAATTGCCGGACCGGTCGATGCGATCAACGTCAACACCGACGGCTATCAGAGCTATTCGATCGGTCTTGCACCGGAGTTCCGGGCCCATCTGAACAAGTACGCTGATCTGGTCAGCAACAATTCGATCGATTACGTCTGGTACAACCGCAATGATCAGAACGCCGGCAGCGACTCCTTGTCGGGCACAGCCCATATCGGCGCGCGCAGCGGCCGCATCTACGGCCCCCTGAGCTGGCGTGCCGACACCTCCGTGCGCAAGACGACCTATGACTCGCGCGACGATCAATCCACCAGTTACAGCGCCGGACTCGGCTATCGCCTGGATTCGACCTGGGCCTTCAACGGCGACATCGGTTACGAAACGAACGATGTGCAGACAAGCCGTACGAGCACGGACGGGGTGACCTGGGACGTGGGTACCGTCTGGACACCGAATCCGCGCAATGCCGCCTCGTTCAGCTATGGGCAGCGATATTACGGGGATACGATTTCCGGCGATTACACGCATACCTCGCGACGCACACGACTGTCGCTTGGCGTGGTCCGTGAAGTGACCAACCGGCGCTACGAACAGCTCGTCGATTCCTTCTTTTTCCTCGCTGACGATCAGGGCAATCCGATTGTAGACCCGAGCAATGGTCAGCCGATCGTCGTCAACGTGCCGCAGCTTCAGCAGGGTGACGAGGACTATCTGAACTCGCAGCTGACTGGCGCGATGACTGTTACGGGGCGGCGAACCAACGTGACCCTTTCCGGTTCCGTTTATCAACGGACCTATGAGGTGTCTGGCAACAAAGAAGACGGCTACGATCTGTCACTGAATTTCACCCGTCAGCTCGGTTCTAATTTCAGCGCCTCGGCGGGCGGGTCATGGAGTCAGGAAAAGGCCTCGTTCCTCGGTGACAGCGACTATTACGACGTCCGTTTTGCTTTGACGCGCAGCCTGTCCAAACGGACCAGCGCGTCGCTGAATATCTCCCATCATGAACGCGATTCCAATGCGGCCAACAACAGCTATACCGAAAACAGAATCGGTATCTCGCTGACGTCGAGTTTCCTCTAGATCATGTACGAAAACTTTTACAGCCTTTCAGGCAAACCTTTCCAGCTGAGTCCCGACGCGCGCTTTTTCTTTAACAGCTCCGGGCACAACCGGGCCATGGCCTATCTGCGCTATGGCTTGCGTCAGGGCGAGGGCTTTATTGTCATCACCGGCGGCATCGGCACCGGCAAGACGATGCTGGTCAGCAATCTCTTCAACGAACTGCATGACGACAATGTGGTGGCAGCGCAGCTCGTTTCCACCCAGATCAACGAAGACGACGTTCTGCGAATGATCAGCGCAGCCTTCGGGTTGGCGCACGAGAATCTTTCCAAAGCCGCACTGCTGCGTAATCTGGAGGCGTTTTTTCGCGCGCGTCGGGCCGAGGGACGGCGCGTATTGCTGGTCGTCGACGAAGCGCAGAACCTGCCGCAGCGCGCCATTGAGGAACTGCGCATGCTGTCCAACTACCAGGAGGACGGTCAGGCACTGCTGCAGAGCTTCCTGCTCGGACAACTGGAGCTGAAGCAGACATTGCAGGGCCCCGGAATGGAGCAGGTGCGCCAGCGGATCATCGCCGGGTATCACCTGCGGCCGCTCGATCGTCAGGAGCTTCAGGCGTATGTCGAGCACCGCCTGGCCCTCGTGGGATGGCAGAATGATCCCGCAATAAGCGACGCAGCATTCGATGCCATTTTCACCTCTACCGGTGGTGTGCCACGCCGCGTCAACACCCTGTGCGACCGATTGATGCTGTTCGGTTCGCTCGAAGAACTGCATGAGTTTACCGACACCCATGTGTTGACGGTTGTCGAAGAGATGACGCAGGAGATCGGCCGCGGCGATGGCGCATCGGGTGAATCCTCCGGCTCAGGCTCGGCAGCCGCACATGGTCGCGCCAGCGCCGATCGCCCCGGGGATCTGGAAGGACGTGTGGCCCTGCTGGAACAGGAAGTCCAGCAACTTCGCAGCACGCTCGCCAGGACCAGGCGCCTGGTGAAACAGGCAATCATGTTGCAGATGGACGCGGAAGACGAAGATGACGCACTCTGACGGTCCGCTGCGCCTGCTGTGCATTGTCGGAGCGCGTCCCAACTTCATGAAGATTGCACCGCTGATGCGCGTATTCCGTGCCAGGGCGGATAGATTCGACGCACGCCTGGTGCACACCGGTCAGCACTATGACGAAGCGATGAAAGACGCTTTTTTCCGGCAGTTGCATATTCCCGAGCCGGATATCGACCTTGGCGTCGGATCGGGCAGCCATGCCGTACAGACTGCCGAGATCATGCGCCGCTTCGAGCCCGTTCTCGATGAACTGAAACCGGATGTCGTACTGGTGGTCGGCGACGTCAATTCGACCATCGCCTGTGCCCTCGTGGCGACCAAGAAAGGCATCTCTGTGGTGCATGTCGAGGCGGGGTTGCGCAGCGGCGACCGGGGCATGCCGGAAGAGATCAATCGGGTCTTGACCGATCAGATCTCCGATCTTCTGTTTACCACCGAGGCAGACGGCGCGACCAACCTGATGCGCGAGGGTATAGCGGCGGACAAGATCCATTTCGTCGGCAACGTCATGATCGACACCCTGCTGGCCAACCGTGAGCGCGCGATACCTGCCGAAGAGACGCTACGTGGCATCGCCGGGTTCGCGGGCGACCCCGCGGAGTTCGGTGTCCTGACCCTGCATCGTCCGTCGAACGTGGACGATCCGGTGGTGTTGCGCCGCCTTCTCGAGGTGTTGGTGCAGCTGAGCGATCGTCTGCCGCTGGTGTTTCCGATTCACCCGCGAACACGCGGCCGGATCGCCGATGCCGGCTTGAGCCCCTTGCTTCAGGGGAGCCGTATTGCACTGACCGATCCACTCGGATACCTGCAGTTGCTCGGTTTGATGGCAGAAGCGCGCATCGTCCTTACCGATTCAGGTGGGCTGCAGGAGGAGACCACGGCACTCGGCGTTCCGTGTGTAACCCTGCGTGAGAACACCGAGCGTCCGATTACTGTCGAGCAGGGAACCAATACCGTCGTTGGCACCGACCCGGCCAAGATCCAGGCCTGCTTCGATGACGTGATGGCCAGTGGCGGCAAATCCGGTCGGGTTCCTGATCTGTGGGATGGCCGAGCCGCCGAGCGCATCGCTGACGCATTGCTCGCGTGGGCCAGTGCGCGGGCCAAAGCGGCCTGAACTGAGTTGGTTGTGACACCTCAGTTGATCAATGCGATGACTGTCGACGTGGAGGACTATTTCCAGGTCTCCGCGTTCGAGCGTTATGTCGGGCGCGAAACCTGGGACGACCGGGAATGTCGGGTGGAACGCAACGTGGAACGCATTCTCGAGCTGTTTGACAGCCGCGATATCAAGGCGACGTTCTTTACCTTGGGCTGGGTGACCGAGCGCTATCCCGCGATGATCAAGCGGATTGTCGGCCAGGGCCATGAATTGGCCAGTCATGGCTGGTCGCATGTTCGGGTGACGCAGCAGGAGCCCGCAGAGTTCCGCCAGGATATCCTGAGGACCAAGGGGCTACTGGAAGATGTCTCGGGGCAGGAAGTGATCGGCTATCGTGCTGCCAGCTATTCAATCGGTGCCAGCAATCTTTGGGCACTCGATCTCCTGCAGGAAACCGGACATCGCTACAGTTCAAGCATCTATCCGATCAGGCATGACCTCTACGGGATGCCAGACGCACCGCGCTTTGCGTTTTCGCCGGGCAATGACGATTTCCTCGAGTTTCCGGTGACCACGGTGCGCCTGGGCAACAGGAATCTCCCCTGCGGTGGTGGCGGCTGGTTTCGCCTGATTCCGTACGCAGGGATGCGCTGGGCGATGCGCCGGGTCAACCAGGTCGACCAGGAGGCCGCTATTTTCTACTTCCACCCCTGGGAAATCGATCCGGAGCAGCCGCGGCAGCAGGGTATCGATGCCAAGACCCGGTTCCGCCACTACCTCAACCTGGAACGTATGCAGCCAAGGCTGGCCCGTTTGCTCGACGATTTCGCCTGGGGGCGTATGGATGAGGTCCTGTACTGGCCACATTTGCAGCGCCTGGCGCGCGGCAGTGCCAAGGCCTCGTGAACGATGATCACTGGATGGGTAGGTTATCCGGGGAAGTGTCTGCGTGATTGACCAAGCAAGCGGGATCGCGCCACGCTGGCGCAGCACCCTTACAGCCTGCCTGACGACGTTCCTGATCCTGCTCGCCTTGTTTTGGTCGACAGCCCAGGGCATGGCGTATATCTGGTACAACTTCGAGACCTATACGCACGGGTTCCTGATCCTGCCTATCTCGCTGTGGCTGTTGTGGCAGAAGCGCCGGCATCTGGCTGCGTTTTCGCCGCAACCGACGCCCGCTTTCCTGATTCTCGTGTTGGCGGGTCTGGGGGTGTGGGTACTGGCACGTCTGACAGGCGTGCAGGTCGTGGAGCAGCTTGCCTTCGTCGGTATCGTGGTCGCGTCATTGGCCAGCCTGTTGGGCTGGCAGGTGTCGAAGTTTCTCGCATTCCCACTGCTGTTCCTGTTTTTCGCGGTGCCGATGGGGGAAGACCTGGTTCCGCCGATGATGGAATTCACGGCCACGTTTACTGTGGAGGCGCTGCGTCTGACCGGGATTCCCGTGTACCGGGATGGCCTGTGGTTCTCTCTGCCGTCCGGCAACTGGTCGGTGGTCGAGGCGTGCAGCGGTGTGCGTTACCTGATCGCATCCGCGACTCTTGGCGTGATGTATGCCTACATCACCTATCACACGTTGTGGAAAAGACTGCTCTTCATCGCCCTGTCGATCGTGGTGCCCGTCCTTGCCAACGGAGTACGTGCCTACATGATCGTGATGATCGGGCACCTGAGCGGCATGGAATACGCAACGGGCGTCGACCACCTGATCTATGGTTGGGTGTTCTTCGGCGTGGTGATGTTCATCCTGTTCTGGATCGGGTCGATCTGGCAGGAACACGACGCGCCTCCCGAGGTCGTGATTCCGCCGCGGGCCATGAGTGACGGGACCGTGGGACGCCGGGTGTGGGTCACCGCATCCATCGCCATTCTGGCCGCGGTTGGAACGGTCTGGGGTACGCACATGGCGGAGGGCATCGAAAGCGAGGTGATGCAGCCGCTATCGCCGCCGGCCGGGGCCAATGGCTGGATCTTGCAGCAGGATCCAGTTGCCTGGCAGTCGGCCCATCAGCCCACGCCGCACGTCATCGAGGCGCTTTTTGCCAAAGGCGAAGATCGTGTCCAACTCTACGTTGTGCTGTTCCCGCAGCAACGCCAGGGCGCTGAGGCGATAAACCAGGACAACAAAATAGCAGCGGACCTGGTGAGGCAGACCAGCCTCGGTCCTGATGCCGTGGAAATGGGTGAGCGCAGTGTCGCCGTCAATCGCGCCCGGGCGATCGTGCGGCAGGGTGCCGGCTCGGCGGAACACCTGGTGTGGCAGTGGTACCGCGTCGCCGGACGCAGTCTCACCAATCGTTACGAGGGCAAGGCCTGGGAGGCGCTCTCGCGGCTCTATCCCCGCAGGGCGGATGGCGCCTGGATCGCAATCACCACGCCGCTCGATGAAAGGGAAACAGGTGCAGCCGCACAACGGCTCTCCGATTTTGCGCGCAGCATGGCACCGCAGATCGATGCTGCGATCGATGCGTCACTTGGCATAATCGAGTGACGGTATGTGTGGTTTGGTCGGCATATTTGATACCCGGGAGAGGCATGAGATAGACGGCGCTCTGCTCGAACGCCTGAATCAGAGCCAGTTGCATCGCGGTCCCGACGAAGGTGGCATGCACCTGGAGCCGGGGCTCGGATTGGCGCATCGCCGCCTGTCGATCATCGATCTTTCGGGCGGGCAGCAGCCGCTGTTCAACGAAGACCAGTCGGTCGTCGTCGTTTACAACGGCGAGATCTACAATTTTGCCGAGCTGGCACGTGAACTGTCGGCGCTCGGCCATGTCTTTCGTACCCATTGCGACACCGAGGTCATCGTGCATGCCTGGGAAGCGTGGGGCGAGGATTGCGTCAAGCGTTTCCGCGGCATGTTCGCGTTCGCCCTGTGGGATCGCAACAGCGAGGTGCTGTTTCTGGCACGCGACCGCCTCGGCATCAAGCCGCTCTACTATTCGTTGCTGAACGACGGCATGCTGGTCTTCGCTTCGGAGTTGAAGGCCTTGAAGATCCATCCCGCGCTGGATCGGGCGATCGATGCGCAGGCCGTCGAAGAATATTTTGCGTTGGGCTACATCCCCGAACCACGCAGCATTTTTCGCAATACGCATAAGCTGCGGCCGGGACACACTATGCTGGTCAGGCGTGGCGACGCCACTTTGCGGCAATCCGCCTATTGGGACGTGCCGTTCGATCAACCCGCCGTCGCACCTGCGTTTGATGAGGCCGCCGATGAACTTCGCCGACGGCTGCGCGAAGCGGTCGAGATCCGGCTGATCGCAGAGGTCCCGTTGGGCGCCTTTCTATCCGGTGGCGTTGACTCCAGCAGTGTCGTCGCGATGATGGCGGGTATCAGCCAGGAGGCGGTCAATACCTGTTCGATCGCATTCGGTGAGGCGGAATTCAACGAGGCGGAATACGCCGCGACGGTCGCAGAAAAATTTGGCTGTCGCCACCGCGTCGGGGCGGTGGACCCGAACGATGATTCATTGATCGACCTGCTCCCGCAACTCTACGATGAACCTTTTGCCGACAGCTCGGCGATGCCCACCTACCGCGTATGCGAATTGGCGCGAAAGAATGTCACGGTGGTGTTGTCGGGTGACGGTGGTGACGAGAATTTCGCCGGCTACCGCCGATATGCCGAACATCTGAACGATTTGTCCGCCAAGGCCAGGATGCCGGCGGTGCTGCGCCGGTTGCTCGGTGCCGTGGGCGGGATGTACCCCGATACGCCGCTGTTGCCGGGCATCCTGCGCCGGCGGCAGGGGCTCATCTCGATCGGCCAGGATGCAGTCGCGAGCTTTTGCGACACCAATGCGGTCATGAAACGTGACATGCGCATGGCGCTTTACAGTGAGGGTTTCCGCCGCACGCTGCAGGGTTACGAGGCAGTGGAGGTGCTGCGTGCACATGCCGCCGCGGCGCCGACCGATGACCCACTGTCGCTGGTCCAGTACCTGGATCTGAAGACCTATCTGCCGGGCGATATCCTGACCAAGGTCGACCGTGCCAGCATGGCGCATTCGATCGAGGTCAGGGTGCCGCTGCTCGACCACAAGCTGGTCGAATGGGCCTCTTCGCTGCCAACCGGGTTCAAGCGCCGCGGTGACGAGGGCAAGTACATCCTCAAGAAAGCCATGGAGCCGTTGCTGCCGGAAGATATCCTGTACCGGCCAAAACGGGGATTTGCAGTACCGCTGGCACAATGGTTTCGTGGACCATTGCGCGACCGTCTGCGCAACGCACTCACCAGTGATGCATTGATGGACACTGGCGTATTTGATCGTGGCAGGCTGAATCGCCTGTTTGCCGAGCATGACCGGGGCGCACGCGACCTCAGTTCGCCGCTGTGGTCGGTGTTGATGTTCGAGGCGTTTGTGCAGTCGGAAGGCGGCTAGGGAAGAACAATCCCGGCTTTGCCCAGCATCTCGACCAGCAGGATCAACGGCAAGCCAATCAGCGAATTCGGGTCTCTGCCTTCCAGTGCTGAAAAAAGCGTAATGCCATACCCTTCAGACTTGAAACTGCCGGCGCAGTTGAATGGCTGCTCATGGTCGACGTAACGTTCGATCTGTTCCCGGGTGAGCGGACGAAAACGGACCGTGAAAGGCTCGACCTCGGTCTGTGCGTGTCCCGTCACGCTGTCGAGCAGGCACAAGCCGGTATAGAAGGTGACGTTCTGGCCCGAGGCGCGTGACAGTTGTGCAATGGCGTTTTCCCGATTGCCGGGTTTGCCCACGACCTGTCCGCCGACACTGGCGACCTGGTCCGAACCGATGACCAGGGCGTCGGAATGCCGTGACGCCACGTCGCGCGCCTTGGCCTCGGCCAACCGTCGCACCAGCATCGCCGGCGTCTCGTCCGCCCGTGGCGTTTCATCGGTGTCCGGGGCATCGATAATGAATGGCACCGCGAGCTTTTCCAGCAGGGACCTGCGAAACGGTGAGGTGGATGCCAGGACCAGCTGTTGCACGGGTGATTCCCTGAATCGAAGTGGAACATCAGTCTATCAGACAGCACTGATGCGCCCGAATCAGGGTATGGGAATTGATTCTCTCAATACCAGTCGGGGCCGTTCTTCCATTAGAATGCAACGTCCGCAATCCGCCCGCCGGTGGAAATAATCAATAATGGCGGTGTCGGTGAGTGCTTCGCAAAGCGGCATTCGGGTAGTATTTCGGAGGATGGTGCGTGGATTCCAATCTGATGCTTGAAGGTGTGGGGCTCATGTTTCTTGGCATGGGCATCGTTTTCGGGTTTCTCACCATCCTGGTATTCACCGTCATGGGCATGTCGGCCTTGACGGCACGCTTTGGTGCGGTCGACCATGTCGAGCCTTCCTCGCACCCGCCAGCAGCCATCGATGTATCAGATCACCGGCAGGTGGTGGCTGTCATCACCGCCGCGGTTGCGCGCTATCGCGCTTCACGCGGTGCTTGAGTCGACGTTATTTCAATCAGGATTCAGACGTTCCATGACCATGAATAAACTCGCCATCACCGATGTCGTCTTGCGCGACGCGCATCAATCCCTGTTCGCGACACGGTTGCGACTCGATGACATGCTGCCGATCGCAGAAAAGCTGGATCAGGTTGGATTTTGGTCGTTGGAGACCTGGGGCGGCGCGACCTTCGACGCCTGTATCCGTTTCCTCGGCGAGGACCCCTGGGAGCGTCTGCGGGCGCTGAAAAAGGCCATGCCCAATACGCCGATGCAGATGCTGTTTCGGGCGCAGAACATCCTCGGCTATCGCCACTATGGCGATGATGTCGTCGAGCGTTTCGTCGAACGCGCTGCGGACAACGGCATGGATGTGTTCCGGATTTTCGACGCGATGAACGACCTGCGTAACTTCCAGACCGCGGTCGCAGCCACCCTGAAGGTCGGCAAACATGCGCAGGGGGCGATGTCGTACACGGTCAGCCCGGTGCATGACCTTCAGTATTGGCTGGATATGGCCAAGGGACTCGAAGACCTGGGGTGCCATTCGATCTGCATCAAGGACATGGCGGGGCTGCTCACCCCCTATACCTGTTTCGAGCTGGTTTCGCGTCTCAAGGAAACGGTCTCAGTTCCGATTGCGATGCAGTCACATGCCACGACCGGCATGAGCACGACCACCAACATCAAGGCCGCCGAAGCCGGGATCGACATGGTGGATACCGCGATCTCATCTATGTCGATGACCTATGGGCATTCGGCCACAGAATCGGTGGTGGCGATCCTGCAGGGCACCGAGCGCGATACCGGACTCGACCTCCAGCTGCTCGAAGAGATTGCCGCCTATTTCAGGGAAGTCCGCAAGAAGTACGCGAAGTTCGAAGGTTCGTTGCGCGGTGTCGATTCGCGAATCCTGGTTGCCCAGGTTCCGGGTGGCATGCTGACAAACATGGAGAACCAGTTGCGTGAACAGGGCGCAGCAGACCGGATGGATGATGTGCTGGCCGAGATACCGCGTGTACGCAAGGATCTCGGCTATATCGCACTGGTGACACCGACTTCACAGATCGTCGGTACCCAAGCCGTCCTGAACGTGTTGACCGGCGAACGCTACAAGAACATCACCAAAGAGACCGCCGGCGTTCTCAAGGGCGAGTATGGGGCCACACCGGCACCGGTTGACAGCGAATTGCAGGCGCGCGTGCTCGGTGATGCGGAAGAGCCGATAACCTGCCGCCCTGCCGACCTGATCGACGCCGAACTGGACAAGCTGACCGACGAATTCCGGCAATTGGCTGTCGAGCACAATATCCGCGTCGCCAGCGATGAGGTCGATGACGTCCTCACCTATGCGTTGTTTCCGCAGATCGGCCTCAAATTCCTGCAGAATCGGGACAACCCGGACGCATTTGAACCGGCACCCGGTACTGAAGTAGCCCCCGCAGTGGAGGTCCCTGTGGCTGGGGGCGTCCCGGCCGCAGGCGCTCGAGAGGCCTATCACATCACCGTCGACGGTCGCGCGTACAACGTCGTGGTCGAGCCGGGCGGTGAGGTCTCTCACGTGCAGGCCCATGCACCGGTCGCGGCTGCGCCAGCGGCGCCACCCACCGGACCCGCGACCAACATTCCGGCCCCGCTGGCCGGCAACATCTTCAAGGTCAACGTGGCGGTCGGACAGACCATCAAATCGGGTGACATCATCATGATCCTCGAGGCCATGAAGATGGAGACCGAGGTGCGCTCTCCTGAGTCCGGGACTGTTCAGTCGGTCCTGGTCAAGCAGGGCGATGCCGTCCAGGTCGGCGATATTCTCCTGACACTGAGCTAATCAACATGCTGGAACACGGTATCGAGGCCCTTTGGCAGTCCATGGGGATCGCCAACCTGGAATGGGGCCAGCTTCTGATGGTGTTGGTCGGTGGTCTTCTGATCTTTCTTGCGGTGCGCAAGGGTTTCGAGCCCCTGTTGCTGCTGCCGATCGGCTTCGGCTGTATCCTGGCGAACGTTCCGGTGGCAGGTCTGGCGGAAAACAGTGTTGGGCAGCTCCTGCTGGGCGGCAAGCCGGAGCACCTGAACGAGTTGGCACAACTTCTCGGCGTTCCGCTTTCCGAAGTGAAGGCGGCGGCCGGCCACGCCAATGGTGCAGCGCTGAGTGCCGCCAAGGCGTTGGCGCACAACCTGGGCTACGAGCCGGGGATGCTGTACCAGTTTTACGATGTGGCCATCAGTACCGGCGTGGCCCCGCTGCTGATCTTCATGGGTGTCGGTGCCCTCACAGACTTCAGCGCACTGATCGCCAAGCCGTCGACGCTGTTGCTGGGTGCAGCGGCACAGTTTGGTATCTTCATGACCCTGATCGGTGCGCTGGCACTCAACGTCTTTCCCGGGTTCGATTTCACCCTGGCCGACGCGTCGGCGATTGCGATCATCGGGGGCGCGGACGGCCCGACTGCGATCTTCCTGGCCTCCAAGCTGGCGCCCGACCTGTTGGGAGCCATTGCCGTGGCGGCCTATTCTTACATGGCATTGGTGCCGATTATCCAGCCGCCAATCATGCGTGCGCTGACCACCGAGGCTGAACGTCAGGTGGTCATGTCGCAGCTGCGCCCGGTGAGCAAGCTGGAAAAGGTCCTGTTTCCGCTCACGGTCCTCCTGTTGTGTCTGCTGTTTCTGCCGTCGGCTGCGCCGCTGATCGGTATGTTGACCTTCGGTAACCTTTTGCGTGAGTCGGGTGTGGTTGATCGCCTCAGCAAGGCGGCACAGAACGAGATCATCAATGCGGTGACGATCATTCTCGGGCTGTCGGTCGGTTCAAAACTGCAGGCTGACAAGTTTCTCAGCGTCGAGACGCTGGGTATTCTTGCCCTCGGGGCAATCGCCTTCTGTGTCGGAACGGCTGCCGGGGTATTGATGGGCAAAGTGATGCACCGTGTCTCCGGTGGCAAGGTGAATCCACTGATCGGTGCGGCAGGGGTTTCTGCGGTGCCGATGGCGGCCCGGGTGGTCAACAAGGTCGGTCTGGAGGCAAATCACCACAATTTCCTCTTGATGCACGCGATGGGTCCGAACGTTGCCGGTGTCATTGGCTCCGCGGTCGCGGCGGGTGTGCTGCTGGCCGTGGTCGGCGGCTGAGTCCCCGCACTAAACGCCCGGATTTCATAAGTTTTATTGTTGCCTGATGGCGTAGTTTTTCATACAATTCCGCGCTTATGTTGTCGCTGCTGCCCGACTTCGCCGATCCGGTGCGCCTGTGTGCGCTGGGCAAGGTCTATGACGGCAAGGTGCCACTGGCAGAGTTGCCACGTCTTGCGCCGCTTTTGACTTCCACGGAAGGCGAGGCGGCGTTTGTCTTGGCGTTCGAGCTGGATGCGGATCGTCGGCCGGTTGTCATGGTTAAGGTAAAAGCCAATCTGGCGCTGCAGTGTCAGCGTTGTCTTGGCACCCTTCGCCAGGCGGTTGACGTCGAGTCCAGGCTCGCGGTCGTTGCGGGTCCGGATGAGGCCGAGCGTCTGCCGGATGATGTCGACCCCCTGCTGGTAAGCGAAGGTCGGCTGGAGCTGCGATCGCTGATTGAGGATGAACTGATTCTGGCCGTACCGGCTGCTCCGACACACCGTCCTGCAGACTGCGCGGTAAGCCTGCCGAAAGTTAACCGGGCAGGTCCGGCGGAAGACCCTTCCGCCAGCGACGAAGCAGTGCATCCTTTTGCGGCCCTGGCGAATTGGAAAAGCGACAGTAAGAATCAAGACTGATTGTCTTTAAGGAGACGAACATGGCGGTCCAGCAGAACCGAAAAACCCCCTCCAAGCGTGGCATGCGTCGTTCACACGATGCACTGAAGCCGGAATCGCTTTCAATTGATCCGACATCGGGTGAGACGCACCTGCGTCACAACGTGAGCCCCGATGGTTTTTACCGCGGTCGCAAAGTCGTCGACAAGTGATCGACGAAGGTCGTCGTTGGCGACCTTGGCAAACCGGTAACCAGCGAGGACCTGCGTGAGTCAGTCGATCACTATTGCGCTCGATGCAATGGGTGGAGATCACGGCGCACGCGTGGTCGTGCCTGCGGCGTTGGATTACCTTCGCACAGACCGCGAATGCCGGCTGATCCTTGTTGGCCGGGAAGAGGTGATACGCCAGCATCTGCCCGACGGTCCTTTGCCGGACCGTTTGAGCCTCCACCCTGCATCGCAGGAAGTCGCGATGGATGAACTTCCATCGCGCGCGCTGCGTGGCAAGAAGGACTCGTCGATGCGGGTCGCCATCGATCTTGTGAAGCAAGGCCGAGCAGCGGCGTGCGTCAGCGCCGGAAACACCGGGGCCCTGATGGCGACTGCGCGCTTCGTCCTCAAGACCCTGCCACATATCGACCGGCCGGCGATCATCAGCGCGTTGCCTGCCGTCAATGGCCGTACCTGGGTGCTTGATCTGGGTGCCAATGTAGACTGCGAGGCCGAACACCTGTTTCAGTTTGCCGTGATGGGTTCTGAACTCGTTTCGGCGCTGGAAGGCATCGCGCGACCGACAGTCGGGTTGCTCAACATCGGTCAGGAAGAGATCAAAGGCAATGAGCAGGTGAAAGAAGCGCACGAACTGCTCAATGCCAGTGAACTCAACTATGTTGGTTACGTGGAAGGCGATGACATCTACCTGCGTGACGGACTCGACATCGTTGTAACCGATGGTTTCGTCGGCAATGTGGCGTTGAAGAACACCGAGGGCGTCGCAAAACTGATCGGGCACTTCATGAAGGTCGAGTTCAAGCGCAGTTTTCTCACCAAGCTGTCAGGCCTCGTTGCCCTGCCTGTGCTGCGTGCGCTGCGCCGCCGCATCGATCCGCGTCGCTACAACGGTGCCAGCTTGCTTGGCCTGCGGGGCATCGTCGTCAAGAGCCATGGCGGCGCTGATGTACTCGCGTTTGAGAACGCGATTGCAATAGCGAAAAAGGAGATCCTTGCCGACGTGGCGCACAGGATCGAGCAGCGCGTCGGCCAGCAACTCGATGTGTCCGCAAGCGCATGAAAGGGTTTGCACGCATTACCGGGACGGGCAGTTACCTGCCGGACAAGGTGCTCACCAACAAGGATCTGGAGGCGATGGTCGAGACCACCGACCAATGGATCCGCGAGCGCACGGGCATTGTAAAGAGACATATTGCGGTCGATGGACAGACAACCTGCGATCTCGCCGAGCAGGCCGCGCGACGGGCGATAGAGGCGGCGGGAAGGACACCCCAGGATATCGACCTGATCGTCCTGGCGACGACGACGCCAGACAAGATATTTCCCAGCACTGCATGCCTGCTGCAGCAGCGTCTGGACATTCACGGCTGTGCCGCTTTTGACGTGCAGGCCGTGTGCACCGGGTTTATCTATGCGCTGGCTGTAGCCGAGAAATTCGTCAAGACCGGCGCGGCGAAATGCGCGTTGGTCATCGGCGCGGAGACTTTTTCCAGGGTTATCGACTGGACCGACCGCGGCACCTGTGTGCTGTTTGGTGACGGTGCTGGCGCCGTGGTACTCGAGGCCTCGGACAGCCCCGGCATACTGTCCACCCATCTGCATGCCGACGGCGCCTACGAAACGCTCCTGCATACGCCCGGCGGGGTTTCCCGCGGCTACGATATTCAGGATGCCGGTGGTGATCCGCGCTTCACGCAGATGAAAGGCAATGAAGTCTTCAAGATGGCGGTCAACACGCTTGGACGTATCGTCGACGAGACCCTGCAGGCCAACGACATGAAGAAATCAGATGTCGACTGGCTGGTCCCGCATCAGGCGAATATCCGCATCATCAACGCAACCGCGCGTAAGCTGAGTATGTCGATGGACAAGGTGGTGGTGACGGTTGACCAGCATGGCAACACTTCGGCAGCCTCGGTGCCTCTTGCACTCGATACTGCCGTGAGGGATGGGCGCATCCAGCCGGGTGAGGTATTGCTGCTCGAGGCATTTGGCGGCGGCTTCACATGGGGCTCGGTGCTCCTGAAATTCTGATTGGAAACTCGATGAGCAAGAGAATCGCGGTTACGTTTCCGGGGCAGGGCTCGCAATCGGTCGGCATGCTTGCGGAACTGGCGACAGCTTTCCCGGTTGTCCGGCAGACTTTCGAAGAGGGCTCACAGGCCCTTGGCGTCGACCTGTGGGCACTCAGCCAGCATGGCCCGAAAGAACAGCTCGACGAGACGCAGAACACCCAGCCCGCAATGCTCTGCGCCGGCATGTCGGTGATGCGTGTAATGGACCAGCAGATGGGGCAGTCGCCGCTGGTGCTCGCCGGCCACAGCCTCGGTGAGTACACGGCGCTCGTGGCAGCCGGTGTCATCGAACTGGCCGATGCCGTGCGTCTGGTCTCGATGCGTGGCCGCTTTATGCAGGAGGCCGTGCCGGCCGGCACCGGCGCGATGGCGGCGATCCTCGGCCTGGACGACGATCAGGTGCGTGAGGTCTGTGTTGCGGGCGCGCAGGGTCAGGTCGCCGAGGCGGTCAATTTCAATTCCCCGGGACAGGTGGTTGTTGCCGGCGATGCCGAGGCGATCAAGCGCGTGGCCGAGCTGGCCAAGGCGGCCGGTGCCAAACGTGCGTTGCTGCTGGATGTCAGTGTCCCTTCTCACTGCGCATTGATGAGGCCGGCGGCCGAGCGCCTGGCCGAAGCGATGCACGCGATTGCGTTCATGTCTCCTCGATTGCCGGTGTTGCACAACGTCAGCGTAAGCGAGGCGAATGACCCGGCAGCGATACAGCAGCTGTTGGTCGAACAGCTGTTCAGTCCTGTGCGCTGGGTAGAGACGGTCCGCGCGATTGCGGGCCGAGGCGCCGAGGTGATCCTGGAAGCCGGTCCGGGCAAGGTTCTTACCGGTCTGGTAAAGCGCATCGACAAGTCATTGGCCGCACTGCCGGTGTTCGATCCGGCCAGTCTGGAAACTGCAATGGAGTCAATCAATGCTTGAAGGAAAGGTTGCACTGGTCACCGGCGCCAGCCGCGGTATTGGCAAAGCGATTGCAGAAGCGCTTGGTGAACAAGGAGCCACGGTGATTGGCACCGCCACCACCGAGGGTGGCGCCGAGGCGATCACGCAGCGCTTTGCGGAAGCGGGCATCAAGGGGCAGGGGATGCGGCTCGATGTCGGCGACGAAAGTTCTGTCGATGCGGTGATGAAGGATATCGGTGACAGATTCGGGGCGGTTGCCGTGCTGGTCAACAACGCCGGCATTACCCGCGACAACCTGCTGATGCGAATGAAATCCGAAGAATGGGACAGCGTGGTCAACACCAACCTCACTTCGGTGTATCGCATGACCAAAGCGTGCCTGCGCGCGATGATGAAGGCCAAGACGGGCCGCATCATCAATATCGCCTCCGTAGTCGGTGCCAGCGGCAACGCCGGGCAGACCAACTACTCGGCGGCCAAGGCGGGGATGTTCGGTTTCACCAAGTCACTGGCGCAGGAAGTCGGCTCCCGCGGGATCACCGTCAACGCCGTCGCACCTGGTTTCATTGACACCGATATGACCCGCGAATTGCCGGATGCGCAGCGTGATGCGCTGCTCAGCAGTATCCCACTGGGGCGCTTGGGTAAACCGGAAGAAATCGCCTCCGTGGTCGTTTTTCTTGCATCAGAGGCCGCGGCATATGTCACCGGCGAGACGATCCACGTGAATGGCGGCATGTATATGGCCTGATATCTGTGATATCGGGCTTCTTGTCGGTGTTTTAGAGAGTACTGAAATTGCGTCATGCGGCTTTGAAGCCGAGGGCAAACTGAATACAATACGGCGGCACTGCGTGGCGCCTTGATCACGCATCTCTGGAGGAATTGTCAGAATGAGCTCTATCGAAGAACGCGTAAAGAAGATCGTCATCGAGCAGCTGGGAGTCAAAGAAGAAGAAGTGGTACCTTCTGCATCTTTCGTCGATGATCTCGGCGCCGACTCGCTCGATACGGTCGAATTGGTCATGGCCCTTGAAGAGGAATTCGAGACCGAAATTCCTGACGAAGAGGCTGAAAAGATCACGACTGTGCAGCAGGCGATCGACTACGTCACCGCTCACAGCTGATCTAGCTCTCGATGTTCGATATCCGGCCGTAGGTTCCGTGATGCGGGGCCACGGCCGTTTGGTTTGACATATAGCCTGTGCAAAGGGGTTTTCCCAGATGTCAGAGAGAAGGGTTGTCGTAACAGGTCTTGGCCTGATCGCGCCAGTTGGACTGGATGTAGCCAGCGGCTGGGAAAACATTGTTGCCGGGAAAAGTGGTATTCAGCCGATCACGCATTTCGAGATCGCGCCTTTCAGTGTGCGCTTTGGCGGGCCGATTTACGGTTTCGACGTGGAGCAATACATCCCGAAAAAAGAAGCCCGCAAGATGGATGCATTTATCCATTACGGGATTGCCGCCGGCGCCCAGGCGCTCAAAGACAGCGGAATAGAGATCACCGAACAGAACGCCAAACGCATCGGTGTCGCGATCGGTTCCGGAATCGGTGGGGTGACGGGCATCGAGAATGGTTACGGCGCGTACCTGGGCGGCGGGCCGCGCAAGATTTCACCGTTCTTCGTTCCGGCAAATATCATCAACATGGTAGCCGGCAACCTGTCCATCATGTACGGATTGAAGGGCCCGAACATCTCGATCGTATCGGCGTGCAGCACCGGCGCCCACAATATCGGCGATGCCATGCGCATGATTCAGTACGGCACCGTCGATATGATGGTTGCCGGCGGTGCAGAGATGGCGACATCGCCGACTGGGCTTGGCGGTTTTGCCGCGGCGCGTGCCCTGTCGACACGTAACGATGACCCACAGGCCGCCAGCCGGCCATGGGACCGGGACCGTGACGGCTTCGTGCTGAGTGATGGTGCCGGTGTGCTGATGCTCGAGGAACTGGAACACGCGAAGGCCCGTGGCGCACGAATCTATGCGGAACTGGCCGGTTCGGCGATGAACTCCGATGCGTACCATATGACATCGCCGTCGCCCAACGGCGAGGGTGCTGCAGATTGCATGCGTCTGGCCATGGCTGATGCCGGCCTGAACATGGATCAGGTGGACTACATCAACGCACATGGCACGTCGACGCCGGCCGGTGATGTGGCAGAGACCATGGCGGTGAAAGCGGCCTTTGGCGACCACGCCTACAAACTGGCCGTGAGTTCAACCAAATCGATGACCGGCCACATGTTGGGTGCCGCCGGCGGCGCGGAGGCCTTGTTTACCGTGTTGGCGATCCGCGACCAGGTCATGCCACCAACTATCAACCTCGACAATCCCGATGAGCAGTGCGACCTGGACTATGTGCCGCACAGCGCACGCGAGGCAAAGATCGACATCGCCATCTCCAACTCTTTCGGGTTTGGCGGGACAAACGGCACCCTGGTCTTCCGTCGCTTCACCGGATAAGTCGACCCGGACCGGGTGGGTCGCCGCCGCTATGCACCAGGATGCCCTGATCGACGGCATTGCGGCGGACGACAGCTGGCTTAATGAGCGTGCGTTTCAGTTCGGTGATGGCCTTTTCGAGACCATCGCCATCGTCGATGGTGTCCCTTGCCTGTGGGATGCCCACATGGCTCGACTGTCCGATGGTTGCCGGCGCCTTCAGTTGCCGATTCCCGATCAGTATTTGCTGCATGACGAGTCCCTGCGACTGGCTGCCGGACGCGCACGGGCGGTGCTGAAAATCTTCTGGACCGCAGGCCGTTCCGAACGCGGTTACCGCCGTCCATCCGACGTGCAGCCGCGTCGCATGTTGCGCGTTTCTCAATGGAATCACCCGGTTCGGCCCGCGTTCTGGTCAGTCCGCCTATGCCGGCATCGTCTTGGCGAGAATCCGTCATTGGCCGGGATCAAACACCTGAATCGCCTCGATCAGGTGCTGGCGCGTGCAGAGTGGGATGACGCTGCATTCGAGGAAGGACTGATGCTTGGCCAGGATGGTCGCGTGGTCTGCGGCACCATGTGCAACCTGTTCCTGCAGGCGGGCGACCGGTTGTTGACTCCTTGCGTACGGCGCGCCGGCATCGCCGGCGTGGTGCGCGGCCTGGCTCTGCAAATAGCGTCGGACAGCGGCCAGGTTCTGGAAGAGGACGACGTGGCCATCGACGCTGTCCATGCCGCCGATGCCGTATATCTTTCGAACTCGCTGATCGGTGTGGTCCGGGTGGGTCGCTTCGAGGACAAGGTCTTCAATCTTGATGTCGTCGAACATCCACTGATGACCGAGACCCGTCGCCGGTGTCACAGGCCGGCCATCCGGGGGGACCGGTGCTAGGCAGGCTGATCGGCGCCCTGCTACTCGTTGGCAGCCTGCTGGCGGGCTGGTTGTGGATGGAATTCGAAGAGTTCCGCAATGCTCCGCTGAGGGTTGCCGAAGGCAGCATCATCTACGCGGTACCCAAGGGGGCAACGCTGGCCCTGGTGGCGTCTGATCTGCAGGAGGCGGGGATAATCAGCAATGCCCGCTACCTGCGTTGGTACGGCCGCTACACCGGGCAGGCCACACAGCTTCGCGCGGGGGAATACCGCCTGACCGACGGGATGAACGCAGATGCGCTGCTGGCGCTGCTGGTGTCCGGAAAGTCCGTTACCTACAGCCTGACGCTGCTCGAGGGATGGACGATCGGGCAGGTAAGGGCCGCCTTGGCTGGTCACGATGTACTGGTCCAGACGCTGCAGGATGTCGACAACGAGCAACTGATGGCCCGTCTCGGGCTTCCCGGGGAACACCCGGAGGGGCGGTTCTTTCCCGACACCTACCAGTTCACGCGCGGCATGACCGACCTGGAGTTCCTGCAGCGGGCATTACGGACAATGGACGCCGAGCTGGCGACGGCGTGGGCCAACAAGGCTGCCGATGTGCCATTGGCATCGCCTTACGAGGCACTTATCCTGGCGTCGATCGTCGAAAAGGAGACCGGGCAGGCCAGCGAGCGCGGGCAGATCGCCGGCGTGTTCGCCCGGCGGCTGCAAAAAGGAATGAAGCTGCAGACCGACCCGACGGTGATTTACGGTATGGGTGAGAACTTCGACGGCAACCTCCGGCGCAAGGATTTGCAGGAAGACACGCCGTACAACACCTACGTCCATTCCGGGCTGCCGCCGACACCGATATGCATGCCGGGACGCGGTGCCCTGCAGGCGGCGGTCGCGCCGGAATCAGGCAAGACCCTGTACTTCGTGGCGAAGGGTGACGGCTTCCATGCGTTTTCCACCACCTTGTCGGAGCACAATGCGGCGGTCCGGAAGTATCAGCTCAGACAATGACCATCCCACGCTTTATCACTGTTGAAGGCATCGAAGGTGCCGGCAAGACCAGCTGCATGGATCTGCTCGAAAGGCGTATCCGCGAACGTGGTCACCAGGTATTGGTGACGCGGGAACCGGGTGGGACCCCGATGGGCGAGGATCTGCGACAGCTGCTGCTTGGGCATCGCCATGACGGCATGGCCGACGATACCGAGCTGCTCTTGATGTTCGCCGCACGTGCCGAACACCTGCACGCAAAGATCGAACCCGCGCTGGCGGGCGGTTCCTGGGTCCTGTGTGACCGGTTTACCGATGCCACCTACGCCTATCAGGGGTACGGCAGGGGTATCGATCTGCAGCGGATCGCGACACTCGAGACCTGGGTGCAGGGTAAACGCCGGCCGGACCTGACGCTGCTGCTGGACCTCCCGGTCGAGGTCGGGCTCGAGCGCGCCGGCAGGCGATCGACGCCGGACCGCTTCGAGAGCCAGGCCCTGGCCTTTTTCGAGCGCGTCCGCCGGGGCTATCTCGGTCTTGCGGCAGCCTCGCCGGGGCGTTTTCGCGTCGTCGATGCCGGGCAATCCCTTGATAAGGTTTCGCAACAGGTGACAGCCGCCATCGATGCGTTCCTCGACCAGGCGGATTCCCGATGAACGCGACTGAGCACTATCCCTGGCACCTTGATCAGTGGCGGCGTATGGCCGCGGCCCGCGTCGCCGGGCGCCTGCCGCACGCGATTTTGCTGGTGGGCGCGCCAGGCCTCGGCAAATCGGCCTTTGCCGGGCGATTGAGCGATGCGCTGGTGTGCACAAAGCCCGACCATGATGGCGATGCATGCGGTGAGTGCGGTGCCTGCCGGCAGGCGCGGTCCGGCAATCACCCGGACCAGCGGCTGGTCGCGCCTGACGAACCCGGCAAGCCGATCAAGATCGACGCGATTCGCGAGTTGACCGCGAAAAGCGTGCTTTGCGCCCAGGAAGGGGGATACCGGATCTACCGGATCGAACCGGCCGAAGCGATGAACAGGCCTGCCGCCAACGCGCTGCTGAAAACACTCGAAGAGCCCGCCTCGCGCTCCGTTCTCATCCTGGTGAGCTCGCATCCGCACAGGCTTCCCGCCACCATCCGCAGCCGATGTCAGGTCGTGCGGTTTGCCAATCCCGATAGCGATACTGTGCGCAACTGGCTCGGCCCGCGCACCTCGGGTGCGGATGTGGATGAGCTGTTGGCGATCAGTGGCGGCGTGCCCCTGCGTGCCTTGCAGGCGCTGCAGGAGGGCTGGGTCACCGAGGGCCAACGCCTGGTCGACGACTTGGGCGCACTGCGGCAACGTTCGATCAATCCACTGCAGATAGTTGAGGAATGGGGGAAGCGGCCGCTAACCCTGGTGTTCGACGGCCTGAAGCGCTGTGTTAGCGATCTGATAAAACTGGCCAACGGCCTCGCCGGCAATCCGATCTACCATTTGCGGATGCGGGACGATTTGCAATGCCTGGGCCAGGGAATAGACTTGAGGCAGTTATACCGCTTCAACGATGAAATACTGCGTCTGGAGCGGGATTCGACAAACAACCTGAACGTACAGATGCTGCTGGAATATATTGCAAACCGCTGGTTACAGATAACCCGCCCCGGAGGTCAATGAGATGTCCGCACCACCCATGCCGCGTGCGCGCCAGGGGATCCTTTCGCTGACGATCAAGGACAAGAACGCGCTCTATGCTGCCTATATGCAGTTCGTGAAAAATGGCGGCCTGTTCATCCCGACCACCAAGAAGTACAACATCGGTGACGAGGTGTTCATGCTGCTGAGCCTTATGGACGAGGCCGAGCGCCTGCCAGTGGCCGGACGCATCATCTGGATCACGCCGGTTGGTGCCGAGGGTAACCGTGCGGCCGGGATCGGTGTACAGTTCAGCGACCAGGACGGCGGCATGGCGCGCAACAAGATCGAGGGTTACCTCGCTGGTGCACTGCAGTCGGAGAAACCCACCCACACGATGTAGCGGGCCTTTTGCATGCTGGTCGATTCGCATTGCCACCTCGACCGGGTGGACCTGACCCCCTATCACGGTGATTTCGCCGGCCTTATCGAGGCAAGCCGCGATGCCGGCGTGGCACATATGTTATGTGTGTCGATCGATCTCGAGTCCTATCCCGCGATGCTGGCACTGGTGGAGGATTATCCCGAGGTGTCCGTGTCGGTCGGGGTACACCCCAATGATTTCGACCGCCGCGAGCCTGGCATCGACGAACTTGTCGCCCTGGCCAGGCATCCCAAGAATGTCGCGATTGGCGAAACCGGCCTGGACTATTTTCACGGGAAGGGCGATCTGGAATGGCAACGCGAACGGTTTCGAACCCACATCCGCGCCGCCCGGCAAGCCGATAAACCACTGATCATTCATACCCGCGATGCGCGCGAGGATACGATCGCGATCATGCGCGAAGAGACGGCCCGCGACGTCGGCGGTGTTATGCATTGTTTTACCGAAACCTGGGAGATGGCGAAGGCAGCCCTGGATCTGGGTTTCTATATCTCGTTCTCGGGAATCGTGACCTTCAAGAATGCCGCCGCATTGCGTGATGTGGCTGCACAGGTGCCCGATGAGCGCATCCTGATAGAGACCGATTCGCCTTATCTTGCGCCGGTGCCGTTTCGTGGCAAACCCAATGAACCGCGATATGTCGGCAAGGTGGCCGAGACGGTCGCGGCCGTTCGCGGTGTCAGCGCAGAAGCCATCGCTCAGCAGTCACGCGCAAACTTCTTTCGGCTGTTCAGCGCCGCTGCGGGTTGATTCTGGCACCTGCGATAAGGAAATCGCATGTCTACGATCGAACTACCACTGACACGACGTATGCGCTTTTATGCGCATGCGCTGGTAATGACCGCCACCGGGTTGGTACTGGCCTGTCCCGTCGCCTGGAGTTGGCGTCTGGTCTGCGCTGCATGCGTGGCATCGAGCGGGCTGGCGCTGTGGCGGCGATATCTCCACCGGCGCCCGGTCAGTCTGCAGATCGACCAAGATGGCGGTTTGCGATGTCGGCTGGCCAATGCGCAAACCTGGGCTGTCGCCGGCGTAAGGCCGGGGGCCATCCGGCCCTGGCTGGTCAGCGCACGACTGGTCGGCGGCCCCGGCCAGCATTGCGAGCTCTTCGTCCCTGGCACATGCCTGCCGGAATCACTGCATCGACAGTTGCGGCGTGCGCTGATCGGATTCCGGCTGGAATCCGACGCGATGCCGACAAAATGAACCGCAAAAGTGCTCAGTCTCCGGTTCGACGCGGCACATAGTTGTCGGGAATCAGGATGGTCGGTGCGGCCTGGTTTTCGTCCCGGTCAGGAAAATCGATGTTGTAGTGCAGTCCGCGGCTCTCACGCCGGCGCTGGGCTGACTGGATGATCAGATCGGCGACGTCGACTAGGTTGCGCAGCTCCAGCAGGTCGTTGGACACCCGGAAGTTGCCGTAATACTCGCTGATCTCATGACGCAGCAGGTTGACGCGGCGGCGTGCCCGCTCAAGACGCTTGTTGCTGCGCACGATACCGACGTAGTCCCACATGAAGCGGCGCAGCTCCTCCCAGTTGTGCGACACCACGACCTCTTCGTCAGAATCGGACACACGGCTCTCGTCCCAGGGGGCGATATCGAATGTCGGTACATCGTCGCGCCCGAGTTGATCGAGGATGTCGGCCCGCGCCATCTCGCTGAACACCAGGCATTCAAGCAGCGAATTGCTGGCCATGCGGTTCGCGCCATGCAGCCCGGTATAGGCCGCCTCGCCGATCGCATACAAACCGTTGACGTCGGTGCGCGCGTGGTGGTCGGTGCGCACCCCGCCACAGGTGTAGTGCGCGGCCGGCACCACCGGCAGGGGTTGCTTGCGCATGTCGAAGCCCAGTTCGAGGCATCGCTGGTGGATGGTGGGAAAGAGATTTTCGATCTCGATTGCCGGCTTGTGGCTGATGTCCAGGTAGACACAGTCGACACCGAGGCGCTTCATCTCGTGGTCGATTGCCCTGGCGACGATGTCACGTGGCGCCAGTTCCGCGCGTTCGTCGAAACGCTGCATGAACCGGCTGCCGTCGGGCAGCAGCAGGCGACCGCCCTCGCCACGAACCGCTTCGCTGATCAGAAAAGACTTGGCGGCGGGGTGAAACAGGCACGTCGGGTGGAACTGGATGAACTCCATATTGCCGACGCGGCAACCGGCGCGCCAGGCCATCGCGATACCGTCGCCGGTCGCGACATCCGGATTGCTGGTGTAGAGATAGACCTTGCTGGCGCCGCCGGTGGCCAGCACCACGCAACGGGCAGATGCCGCAACCACCCGGTCCGATCTTATGTCCAGCAGATAGGCGCCGTGGCATCGCCGCTGCACCCGCCGTCCCTGCTGATGGTCTGCGGTTACCAGGTCGACGGCAATGCAGTGCTCGAAAACGCTGACGTTCGGGTGGGTGTCCAGCTGGCGCACCAGCGTTGTCTCCACCGCGTGTCCAGTGGCATCGGCGGCATGCACCACGCGGCGATGGCTGTGGCCGCCTTCGCGCGTCAGGTGATAGCCCGAATTGCCGGTGACCGGAGTGCGGGTGAACTCGACGCCTTCCTCGAACAGCCAGCGGATATTCTCCGGCCCCTGCTCGACAACCAGCCTGACCACAGACTCGTCACACAGCCCGGCACCCGCATCCAGGGTATCCTGCACATGCGAATCGACCGAGTCGCGGGCGTCGAGGACCGCGGAAATGCCGCCCTGGGCGTACAGGGTGTTGCCTTCTTCGAGTTCGCGTTTGGATACCAGCCCAATCCGCACGTTCGACGGCAGGCGCAGTGCGAGACTCAGACCGGCGGCGCCGCTGCCAACGATCAGCACGTCGAAGTTCAGGTGATCGGTCTGTGTCATGACGTTGATGGTCCCGGGATGAGCCGCCATAATCGGCGAGGGTCAGGATCCAGGCGATAAGTCGCCTGACCATGGCCAAGATTAGTCGGTACGGGTCGGCTGCGTCACGCCCGGGTCACGAAATTACCGACTGCAGGCAAAAACAACAGAGTGCATACCGCAATTGGCCCCGTTTGCCCATCAGACAGAACTTTACCGGCGCACTGAGGTCAATAGGCACGAGGTGGCCGATTGCACACGGCGATTGCGCGGAGCGGCGCCGTCGTGACAACGGAAAAGGAAGCGGACCAGGTGTTGGTCGAGCGCGTACAGCGTGGCGACAGGAAGGCCTTTGACGTGCTGGTGCTCAAGTATCAGCACAAGGTGGCGAACCTGATCTCACGCTATATCCGCGATTCCTCGGAGGTGCTGGACGTGACCCAGGAGGCCTTTATCAAGGCCTACAGGGCATTGCCGAAGTTCCGTGGCGACAGTGCGTTCTATACCTGGCTTTACCGGGTGGCGATCAATACGGCGAAGAACCATCTCGCTGCCCAGGCCCGCCGGCCTCCGGGCGACGACATTGAGGCGGAGACCGCCGAACAGATGGACATGGGGGCGGCCCTCAAGGAGACGGATACGCCGGAAAATCTCGCGATGCAACGCGAGATCGCGGCGACGATTCAGCAGGCACTGGACGAATTGCCAGACGACCTGCGCACCGCGATCACGCTGCGGGAACTCGAGGGCCTGAGTTACGAGGAAATCGCGCAGGCAATGGATTGCCCGATAGGCACCGTACGCTCGCGGATTTTCAGGGCGCGCGAGGCGATAGACGTCAAATTGAAGCCTTTGCTGGCGCCATAGCAAGAGAGAATCTGGCTGATGAACAACAAGCACGATGAGCTGATCTCGGCACTGCTCGACGACGAACTGGACCACGAGGCATCGCAGCGGGCGATATCCGGTTTGCTGGATTCCGGCCAGGATGGACTGGAACGATTTGCACGCTACAGCCTGATCGGCGATGTGATGCGAGGTGAATCCGCGGTGCTGGCCGGCACCGTGGCGGCAAAGGTAAGTGAAGCCCTTCGCGAAGAACCGCTCGTGCTGGCGCCGCGGCCGCGGACACGACCGCAGCCCGGGCGGTGGATCCGGCCTGCCGCGGGCCTGGCAATTGCGGCATCGGTTGCGGCTGCGGCGATCGTGGTTGCGCCGCAGCTGATGACGCCTTCCGAACAACCAGGCCAGCCTATACAACTGGCGGCGGACATACCGCATCGCGGTACTCCTCCGGCGACGCTCGTGGCGGCAGGTGGTCAGCAGCGTGACGCTGCGCCCGTCGAGGTCGCCGAGTCTCCGCTGCGCTGGCAGGTCGGCGATCAAAAGGTGTCTGACCGGTTCGACCGACTGATGATGGAACATCGCGAGTTCGGTGGCAGAACCGGGGTCAACGGTCCGGTTCAACATATCGGATTCGTGAGTTATGACGCGCGTTAGCCACCTGGTCTGCCTCGCTTGCGGGCTCCTGCTGGCAGCCAATGCACATCCCGAGGAATCCAGCCCGCATCAACTGCTCGACCGCATGAACGAGGCGGTAAGACAATTGGACTACGAGGGTCGATTCGTGGTCCAGGTAGGCGATCGCATGGATGCGATATACATCGTGCACCGGGTCGACGGTGGTGCGGAAAAAGAGCGCGTGGTCTCGCTGACCGGCAAGCCGCGCGAGATCGTTCGCAGCGACGAGGCGGTCGCCTGCCTTGTTTCCGGACGTGCGCGCACTTTGAATGTCGGGCGCAGTGCAAACGGGCGATCGTTTTCGCCACTGAGCGGTGTCAGCGGCGAGCAACTCGACCGCTTCTACCGGATACAATTGCTGCCCCCGGGCAGGGTCGCGGGACGGGATGCCCACCAGCTCTTGATCGAACCGCGCGACGACATGCGTTTCGGTTACCGCCTGTTCCTGGATCAGGCGAGCTATCTGCCACTGCGTTCAGTGATGTTCGACGAGACGCAGAAGACCGCATCGCAGATGATGTTTGTGGAATTGCGGGTCGATCAGCAGATCACTCCGATCGAGCGTGACATCTCGGCGATGCAGATGGCCAAGGCAATACCATCCGACGACGTGCCGCCAGAACGCCTGACGCCGCCCGCGTGGGTGTTTACGGATCTCCCACCCGGCTTTCAGCTGAACGTGCACCGGCGGCGCATGCTTGGCAGAAACGCCGGTGAACTGGAACATTTCATCTTCTCCGACGGACTGGCCACCGTCTCGGTCTATGTGCAGCCGGCCGCTGAAGACGGCGCTGCATCGCTTCCGCCATCCCGACTTGGGGCCGCCGGCGCAGTGAGTCGGCTGATCGCCGACCACGAGGTGATCGTGGTTGGAGAAGTGCCGTCCAAAACGCTGAACTGGTTTGCGCGAAACATCCAGGCCGCCTCGCGTTGATCGAAGAGACTGCACAGGTGCTGCGACTGCACGACCGCATGGCCGAGGTCGTGACACAAAGACAATCAGCCTGCGGCCACTGTGCGGCAAAGAACGGTTGCGGGACATCACTGCTGGCAACCTGGTTTCCGCAACGCCAACTGGTATTCCGCTTGAACAACGATATCCACGCAGCCGCCGGGGATACGGTGATCATCGGTCTCGACGAGGCGTTTCTGCAGCGCAGTTCGCTGCTGTTGTACGCATTGCCGCTGCTTGGACTGCTGGTCGGTGCTGTCGCCGGTGAATACGTTTTTTCATTGCTCGCATGGCCCACGGAACTTGGCGCCATATTGTCGGGTCTACTGGGCTTGAGCGCTGCTTTGGTTGCTGTGCGGCGTATCAGTGCGGGCAGTTTCGAACGCGGTGACGCCGGAGTGAAACTGTTGCGGATCAGCCGCAGTTCGACGCCCGGTAACGTCGGTTTTCACGTCGCGCATGTCGCGCGCGGAATCAGGAAGCAGGAATGAACAAGAAAGTGATGAAGCGTTTCACAACCCTGTTGCTTGGCTGTGTGCTGGTGGCAGGACTGGCCAGCGCCGTACAGGCGCGCGATCTGCCCGAGTTCACCCAGTTGGCCGAGCGCAACAGCCCGGCCGTGGTCAACATCAGTACACAGCAGAAATCGAAGGTGCAGCGGGCGCTGCCAAAGGGCTTTTCGATGCCCGACGTCCCTGAGGGAAGCCCCTTTAGTGACCTGTTCAAGCATTTCTTTGGCGAAGGAATGGATGAATTTGCGGACCGTGAAAGCCAGTCGCTCGGTTCAGGCTTCGTCATCTCGCCCGATGGGTACATCCTGACCAACTACCATGTGGTCGGCGATGCGGATGCGATACAGGTGCATTTCAGTGACCGTCGCACCTACGATGCCAAGGTCATCGGATCGGACAAGGGCAGTGATATCGCCCTGATCAAGATTGAGGCGAAAGACCTGCCAACGGTCAAGCTTGGCAAGAGCAGCGATCTCAAGGTCGGCGAATGGGTGCTCGCGATCGGCTCACCGTTCGGCTTCGATCACACGGTCACGGCAGGCATCGTCAGCGCCAAGGGGCGCAGTCTGCCGAGCGAAAACTATGTGCCGTTCATTCAGACCGATGTCGCCATCAACCCTGGCAACTCCGGCGGCCCGCTGATCAACCTGGATGGTGAAGTCGTCGGGATCAATTCGCAGATCTACAGCCGGACCGGCGGGTTCATGGGGCTGTCGTTTGCGATACCGATCGAGCTTGCCGTCAATGTCGCCGACCAACTGCGTGACAGCGGCCGCGTGGCGCGTGGATATCTCGGTGTGCTCATCCAGGATGTCGACCGTAATCTGGCCGAGTCGTTCGGCATGGCACAGCCGCACGGCGCGCTGGTATCGCGCGTGATGCCCGATTCGCCGGCGGACCAGGCGGGTCTGAAGGTAGGTGACGTGATTCTCGAATTCAATGGCAAACCGCTGCTGAATTCCAGCCAGCTGCCACCGATGGTCGGCACGGCGCGGGTCGAGGAAAAGGCGACCCTGCTGTTGCTGCGCGGTGGCAAGGAGAAAGAAGTGGCGATCACTGTCGGCAGGCTTCCCGATGACGAGGAAGAGGCCTCGGCACTGCCAGCGATCGCACAGCCCGATGACATCGCGCAACTGGGCCTGTCGGTGATCGATATCGAACCCCAGGTGCGCAAGGAACTAGGCCTGGACGAGACGGGTGGTGCGCTGGTGAGCAAGGTATCGCCAGGCGCAGCGCAGGAAGCCGGGATCAATCGCGGTGATATCGTGCTGATGTTCGACGGGGTGGATGTGAAGAACGCCAAGCATCTGCGCGAACTGATCGATCAGGCGGGAGATAAACGCACTGTGGCGGTGTTGATCCATCGTGGCGACAGTCCGCTGTTTCTCGCCCTGCGCCTCAAAGACTGAGCATTGACCGACAGGCCGGTTTTCTACTACCGCAACGGCTGCCACCTCTGCGAGGAGCTGGCAGCCGTGCTGTTTCGTGGCTGGCCGCAGTACGCCCAGCACATGGAGTGGCGGGATGTGGATGAGCGGCCGGAATGGCGCGAAGCCTACGGCGACAAGGTACCGGTGCTGCTGCAAGGCCCGGAAACCGTGTGCGCCCTGCAACCGGACCTGGGGCGGATAGCCCAGTATTTCGGAGAAATGGCGAATCCGGTATAATCCGCCCACTTTGCGGTGGTTTGCGACCAAAACGGAACTTTCCAGTGGAAAGTTCCGTTTTTTCATCCGCTTGCGTTGACCGACACCAGACCCCATGACCGATCTCAGCCATATCAGAAACTTCTCGATCATCGCGCATATCGACCACGGAAAATCGACCATCGCCGACCGCTTTATCCAGGTCTGCGGCGGGCTGACCGAGCGCGAGATGGCAAACCAGGTCCTCGACTCGATGGATCTCGAACGTGAGCGTGGCATCACGATCAAGGCGCAATCGGTGACGCTTCACTACAAGGCGCAGAACGGCGAGACCTACCAGCTCAATTTCATCGATACGCCGGGGCACGTCGATTTTTCGTACGAGGTGTCGCGGTCGCTGGCGGCCTGTGAGGGAGCGCTATTGGTGGTGGATGCGGCCCAGGGCGTCGAGGCACAGAGCGTCGCCAACTGCTACACCGCGATCGAGCAGGGCCTGGAGGTCCTGCCGGTGCTGAACAAGATCGACCTGCCGTCCGCGGACCCCGAACGGGTGGTGACCCAGATCGAGGAGATCATCGGCATCGAGGCAACCGACGCGCTGCATGTCAGCGCCAAGACAGGCCTCGGAATCCCCGACCTGCTGGAGGCGTTGATCACCCACATCCCGGCGCCCAAGGGCACTTCCGATGCGCCGTTGCAGGCACTGATCGTCGATTCCTGGTTCGATTCCTACGTCGGTGTGATCTCGCTGATCCGCGTGGTCAATGGAGAGATCCGGCCGAAAGACAAGATGCGCGTGATGTCCACCGGCCGTGTGTACCAGGTCGAGAAGGTCGGGGTCTTCACGCCCAAACGCTTCGACAAGAACCTGTTGGGTACTGGCGAGGTCGGGTTCGTCATCGCCGGCATCAAAGAGGTCGACGGCGCCCCGGTGGGCGATACGCTGACCCTGGAGAACCGCAAGGCGGACAAGGCGTTGCCGGGCTTCCGCCAGGTGCGCCCGCGGGTGTTTGCCGGACTCTACCCGATCAGTTCGGATGACTACGACAGCTTCCGTGACGCGCTGCAGAAGTTGAAGCTCAACGACTCCGCGCTGCATTACGAGCCGGAGACCTCGCAGGCGCTGGGCTTTGGCTTTCGCTGCGGCTTTCTCGGCATGCTGCACATGGAGATCGTGCAGGAGCGCCTGGAGCGCGAATACGATCTCGATCTCATCACCACTGCACCGACCGTGGTCTACGAGGTGCTGCTGAGCGATGGCACCGAACTGATGATCGACAACCCGGCCGCGCTGCCGGACCTGGGCAGGATCAGCGAGATCCGGGAACCGATCATCGAGGCCCACATCCTGGTCCCGCAGGAGCACCTGGGCGCGGTGATCACCCTGTGCATCGAGAAACGCGGCTATCAGAAGAACCTGCAGTATCTCGGTGGACAGATCCAGCTGGTGTACGAACTGCCGATGAACGAGGTGGTGCTCGACTTCTTCGACCGGCTCAAATCCGTCAGCCGCGGTTATGCCTCGTTCGAGTACGAGTTCAAACGCTTTCAGACGGCGTCGCTGGTCAAGCTGGATATCCTGATCAATGCCGAAAAGGTCGACGCACTGTCGCTGATCGTGCATCGCGACAACGCCGAGACACGTGGCCGCGAACTGACCGAGCGGATGAAAGAGATCATCCCGAGGCAGATGTTCGAGGTCGCGATTCAGGCGGCGATCGGCAGCAAGGTGATCGCCCGCTCCACGGTCAAGGCCCTGCGCAAGAACGTCACCGCGAAGTGCTACGGTGGCGACGTGACGCGCAAGCGCAAGCTGTTGGAGAAACAGAAAGCCGGCAAGAAGCGCATGAAGCAGGTCGGCCGCGTCGAGATCCCTCAGGAGGCCTTCCTGGCCGTCCTGCAGGTTGGAAAAGACAACTGACCGGCGGCCGCCCGGGCCGTGCGGCTGTGATCGCTATTGAGTTTGGGAAGTATTATGCAAACGACCTTGATCCTTGGTTTTTTCGCCCTGCTCGTATGGGTGGTGATGACATTCGGCATCGAGCCGGCACTGGCGCTGGCCTCCATCGTATCCGGCGTGGTGTGGCTGGTGTATCGCCTGGTCAAGGGCAAGTCAGATACCACCCTGCCGACCTCGGTCGAATACGCGCGCTCATTCTTCCCGATTTTTTTGATCGTTTTGTTGCTGCGGGCCTTTTTGGTTGAACCGTTCCGTATCCCCTCCGGGTCGATGATGCCGACACTGCTGGTGGGCGACTTCATCCTGGTCAACAAGTTCACCTATGGCATCCGCATGCCGGTGACCAAGTCCAAGCTGATCGAAGTGGGCGAGCCAGCGCGCGGTGACATCGTCGTGTTTCGCTGGCCGGTCAATCCGCGCCTCGACTACATCAAGCGTGTCGTCGGTCTACCCGGCGACCGCATCCGGTACCAGAACAAGACGCTGTTCATCAACGGCGTGCCGGCACCGATCGAAGCAGTCGGACAGTACCAGCCCGAGGGCTCGGGTATGCGCGCATTGGGGTCGGTCGAGGGCAGGGAGACGCTGGGCGATGTTCAGCACGCGGTTCTGGTCAACCCCCTGGCATCGGATTTCAGTCCGTCATGCGGTTTCCTGGGTTACCGCGAGGTCGAGGTGCCCGAAGGCCACTATCTGATGGTCGGCGACAACCGCGACGACAGCAACGACGGCCGCTGTTGGGGCTTCGTGCCGGAGGAGAATCTTGTCGGCAAGGCTTTCTTCGTATGGCTGAGCTGGGACTGGCAACGATCAGGATTCCTGGCTCCGGGTCGGATCGGTTCCATAAGTGACTGATGCGGCCGCTATTTTTTAGGGCAGGCGTTGAGTCTGCCGCAACATCGGTTACGCTTGTTACAGGAATAGCCTTATGAAACCGAAACTTATGGCAACCAAACAGAACGGCATGACAATGATGTCGTGGCTGGTCGTGCTTGGCATCGTGGTGTTTTTCATCCTGATCGGCATCAAAATGATCCCGACCTACCTGGAAAACTATTCGATCAAACAGGTGCTGGTGAATATGGAGAACGACCGTGCCGTGCGCACAATGTCACCGGCTGAGATGAAGGTGTCGTTTATGAAGCGACTGAAGATCAACAGCGTGTACGAATTCGATCGCAATTCCATCCAGATCAAGAAGGAAAAGACCGGCACCCGATTCGAGGTCACCTACGAGATCCGCAAGCCGGTGGCCGGTAACGTTGCGATCGTCATGTCGTTCTCAGATTCGGCACTGATCCCCGTGCAATGAGGCGGCTGCAGCAGCGCATCGCCTATCAGTTTAACGATCTCGGCTTACTGGAGCGTGCGCTGTCGCATCGCAGCATTGGCGCGAACAACAACGAGCGGCTGGAATTTCTGGGCGACGCCATCCTCGGCTTCGAGGTGGCTGACAATCTTTACCAAAGCGTCAGCGATGCCAACGAAGGCCAGCTGAGCCGGATGCGGGCGCACCTCGTAAAGCGCGAGACACTGGCGGAGATTGCGCGAGAGCTTCAGCTCGGAGCGATTCTCCGGCTCGGACCGGGTGAGTTGCGCAGTGGCGGACAGACCCGGGACTCGATTCTCGCCGATGCAGTGGAGGCGATCATCGCCGCCGTCTATCTTGACGGCGGGATGGACGAGGCGCGCGCCTTGGTGCGGCGCCTGCTGGGCGACCGTCTGGCGGCCCCGACACCCGAAACCCGGCGCAAGGACCCCAAGACACGCCTGCAGGAGCACCTGCAGTCCATTGGCAAACCGCTGCCACGTTACGATGTGGTCGACGTCCGCGGTGAACAACACGACCAGATGTTTCGCGTGGTCTGCTCGACGGCTGTTGCCGGCAACGCCGAGGGTGAAGGCGCGAGCAGGCGCAAGGCCGAGCAGGCTGCCGCGCGCAAGATGCTGGAACGACTTGAGGAAATGGACGAATGAACTATCGCAGCGGGTACGCCGTATTGGTCGGGCGGCCGAATGTGGGGAAATCGACCCTGCTCAATCGGCTGCTCGGGCAGAAACTCGCCATTACCTCGCACAAACCGCAGACCACGCGCCATCGCATCCTCGGCATCAAGAGCCGCGAGGATGGCCAGATCGTTTTTGTGGATACGCCGGGTATCCACGAACGTGGCAACAAGGCGATGAGCCACTATCTCAATCGCACGGCTCACACGGCACTGATCGATGTCGACGTCGCTGTGTTTGTGGTGCAGGCGCTGGCCTGGACCAGTGAAGACGAGCGCGTGCTGAATGCAGTGGCCAGGGCTGGAGTCCCGACGATCCTGGCGGTCAACAAGGTCGACCTGGTCGAGCCCAAGGAAAAGCTGCTGCCTTTTCTGCAGATGCTCGCGGAACGCCACGGCTTCGTTGACGTGATCCCGGTCTCGGCCAGCCGCGGCGACAATGCGGACGCCTTGACGCAGGCGGTCCTCGATCGTCTGCCCGAGGGCGAATCGGTGTTCCCCGACGATCAGATCACCGATCGATCGGAGCGATTCTTTGCCGCCGAGCTGCTGCGTGAACAGCTGATCCGTCGTTACCATCGCGAATTGCCCTACGCGACCACCGTGGAGATCGAGCGCTTCGAGGAAGAGGACGGGCGTTACCTGATCGGGGCTGTGATCTGGGTGGAGCGCGAAGGGCAGAGGGCCATCCTCCTGGGCAAGGGTGGGCAGGCGATGAAAGAGACGGCCACCGCGGCGCGCAAGGCAATGAACGATTTCTTCCAGACACGCGTCCACCTCGAGGTCTGGATCAAGGTCAAGAAGAGCTGGTCGAGTGACGAAGCCGGCCTGTCGCGTCTGGGCTACACGGATTGAACGCTTGGACCGGCACAGCCTGCAGGCCGCGTATGTATTGCACACCCGTCGCTACGGGGACAGCAGCCTGGTCGTCGACCTGCTGACACGCGAGCAGGGACGGGTGGCCTGCATCGCCAAGGGCGCGTTGCGGGCAAAAGGGGCGGCGGTACGAATTCAATCCTTTGCGCACCTGCTGGTTGAGCTCAGGGGGCGCGGCGAAGTCCTGTCGCTGTTGCGCGCTGAAGCGGCGACATCGACTGCCCAGCTCTCTGGCCGCGCCCTGTATTGCGGACTGTATATCAACGAGCTGTTGCTCAAGCTGACCGCGCGCCAGGATGCATCCACAGCGTTGTTCGACGACTATGCCCTGGCTGTACAGGGACTGGCCGCGGCATCACCGCCGGAGCCGATCCTGCGGCGTTTCGAGGTCAGCCTGCTGCAACACCTCGGACTGGGCATGGCCCTCGAAATGGACCAGGAAGGGCAGCCGATTGATGCCGCCGGCAGTTACAATTACGACATGGACAGTGGGCCGCGTCGTGTGTCTGTTGGCGGCCCGACGGCGATTACGGGCGAGACCCTGCTGGCACTGCGCGACGGTGAATTTACGAGCGATCAGGTGGTGCGCGAAGCGAGACTGCTGATGCGCCGGGTGATCAACCATCATCTGGATGGCCGCCCGCTGCACAGCCGCGAGTTGTTCCGCTGATCCGGATTCCGATAGGCGACATCATCATATGACCAACTACGAACGATTGCTCGGGGTAAACATCGATCACGTGGCCACGCTGCGTCAGGCGCGCGGCACCCGTTATCCCGAACCCATCCAGGCAGCGCTGGTGGCCGAACAGGCCGGTGCCGATTCAATCACACTGCACCTGCGGGAAGACCGGCGCCATATCCAGGATAGGGATGTCGAGATGCTGTCGGGGATACTGCAGACACGGATGAATCTCGAGATGGCGGCCACAACCGAGATGCTGCAGATCGCCAAGCGGTTGCGCCCGGCCGATTGCTGCCTGGTGCCGGAGAAGCGCGAGGAACTGACCACCGAAGGCGGGCTGGATGCCGCCTCGAGCATCCCGTTCCTCAAGGATTATTGCGCCGAATTGGCGGCCGCCGGTATCCGTGTATCGTTGTTTGTCGATGCCGATCCCCGGCAACTGGAGGCCGCTGTCGAGATCGGCGCGCCGGTCGTCGAGATCCACACCGGCCAGTACGCTGAAGCGCAGCACCCGGCGGCTGTAAACGAAACCCTTGGGCGAATCGCCAATGCCGTTGCGCATGGCGTTCAGCTCGGTCTGCAGGTGAACGCCGGACACGGTCTCGACTACCACAACATCAAGGCCGTCGCGGCGATAGACGGTGTCCTTGAATTCAACATCGGACACGCCATCGTCAGCCGCGCGGTTTTCTGCGGTCTGCATCAGGCGGTGGCAGACATGAAGCGCCTGTTGCAGCCGGTTTCCGCCTGAGGCGATCTCGCTGATCCAGCGCTCAGGCGCTGGATTCGAGGACCCGTTGCGCCGCTTTTTCCACGTGATCGATCAGGACACTGACCGTGGGCTCATCTTCGAGCGTCACCGCAGGCTGCAGGTCGTTCAGGGCGTGATAGAGCGCGGGTACCCCACACACCGCCGCGGCGCCGTGCAACCGATGCGCGAGTTGCCACAATTCGGACCAGTCGCGGCGCTCGAAGGTCTCACGCATCGTGGCCAGTGTTGCCGGAAGTTCGGCACACAATTCGTTGAAAAGTTTCGCAGCGATGTTGATCGAGCCCCCGGAAATCCGCAGCGCCTGCGCTTCGTCGCGCACCGGCCAATCGCGCCGTGGAATGCCATGCGTGGCGGCCTTGACGAAACGCGCGGGCGAGTGACCGGATAGCAGTTCTCTGACCGCCTGATGCAGATCGTCGTCGCTGACGGGCTTGATCAGGTAACGGTGGATGCCGGCGCGCGTGATTTCGCGCTGATTCTTCTCCGCCGCGTCTGCAGTAAGTGCAACGATGGGGACCGGTCGGTCCGGATCGAGGGCGAGGATCCGGCGGGCGGCCTCGAGACCATTCATGCGCGGCATATGGATGTCGAGAAACGCCATGTCAATGACGTTGTCCCGCGCCAGTTCCACCGCCTCGTCCCCGTCTTCGGCCGCCAGGACCTTGGCGCCCATGTCACGTAAAAGGTGGGTAATCAATTGCAGGTTGATCGGGTGGTCATCTGCCGCGAGGCATACCTTGTCGCGCAACAGGTGTTCCAGATCCACTGCATTCCCATCACGTACCGTTGCGGAGGGCTGTTGCCGTCCGGAATATAGTGCGATGTTGCCTGTGCGCAGGCAGCCGCGGACGCTCTCCATCAGGTGTCGGTGTTGCAGTGGCTTGCTCAGACAATAGTTGGCGCCGGCCGCGGTGAACCGACTCAGCAGTTCCTCTTCCGAGCTGGAGACCAGCGCAATGACCGGCATCCGGTGCACGGCACGCAACTCCCCCAGTTGTGCCAGGCATTCCTCCACGCGCCGCTCCTCGTCGCTGCATCCCAGTGCCACCAGGGCATAGCGTGAAAGGTCGGAACTGGCAAGCCCGGTGGCCTCGTCGACCGCAAGTCCCAGATCGGTCAGCGCATTCTCGAGGGCGATACGAGAAAGGTTGTGCGGTTCAATCAACAGCACGCGGCGGTTCAATGGCTTGACCTGGCGCGGTGGCGGTGCATCGGGGTCGCGATCGAGCCGCACGGTTACACGAAACACGGAGCCTTCGCCAACGCGGCTGCTGACGTTCACGTGGCCATGCATCGCAGTGGCCAGCGAGTGACAAATGCTCAATCCAAGCCCGGTACCACCAAACAGACGGTTGGTGGTGGCGCTCCCCTGGTCGAACGCAACGAACAGGCGTTGCTGCTCACCCAGTGGGATGCCGATACCCGTGTCACTCACTGCGAAGCTGACACTGATCCGATGCTCATCGTCTTCTTCGAGCATTACGCGCACGACGATCTCACCCTGATCCGTGAACTTGACCGCATTGCCGATCAGGTTGTTGAGAATCTGAATAATGCGTGTCTCATCGCCGACGAGATGATCGGGTACGTCGCTGTAGACCATCGAGACCAGTTCCAGGTGACGCGCATGGGCCTGCGGGGCCCACAGCGCGACCGCTGTCTCGACGCATTCGCGCAGCTTGAAAGGTTCGTGGTTGAGCACCAGCTTTCCTGATTCGAGCTGCGAAAAATCCAGGATGTCGTCGACGATACGCAGCAAAGAGCCGGCGGATTTCTTGATCGTTTCGACGAAATCACGTTGTTTCGTGTCCAACGTGGTCTTGCTCAACAGCCGGGTAAAACCGATGACACCGTTCATCGGTGTACGGATCTCGTGACTCATATTGGCAAGGAATTCGGATTTCGCCCGACTGGCAAGGATCGCGCGACGCCGTGCCAGATCGAGCTCCGCATTGCGAATCTCAATCACCTCCATGCTTTCCTGCACTTCGCGGGTGGCCTGTTCTATTCGCTCCTGCATCAGGTCATGGCCGGTGGCCAGAATCTGTGCCATGCCATTAAACCCGACCTCGAGTTCGCCCAGCTCGCCGGCAGAGTTGTTGTCAACACGAGCGTCCAACTCGCCGGCCCGTACATGCTGCATGGCGCGATTGATCGCAGTGACCGGAGACAGCACCCGACGCAGGTGCAAAATGGCGAGTATCAGCGTTGCTGCCAATCCCAGGACGACGGCCAGCATCCCGAACAACGCGGTCAACGGCTGCCCGGCGCCCAGCCACACATAGCCCCCGAACCCGAAAACGCAGAGCAAGAGGGGGCTCAGGGTGATAAGAAAACCCCGGTAATAAATACTGTCCGAGCGAAAGGGTTTCAGGAATTCGAGCAAGGCGATCCCTTTGTGGTCCAAGCACTGCCAAACGGCCTCGTCGCCGCGGATACTAACTCGTTTTGCCCCTGTTGATTGAGTAAACTGGCGCAATGACCTACCCAACAATTGAATCCTTCGTCGGCAACACGCCGCTGCTGCGGCTGCAGCGGCTGGCCGGCGCCACCAGCAATCACATCCTGGTCAAGCTCGAAGGCAACAACCCGGCAGGTTCGGTGAAAGACCGGCCGGCGATTTCGATGATCAGGCATGCCCAGGAGCGTGGCGAGATCAAGACCGGCGACACGCTGATCGAAGCGACCAGTGGCAACACCGGTATAGCGCTGGCGATGGCTGCGGCGATCCGCGGTTTCCGCATGGTGCTGATCATGCCGGAGAATCTCAGCGTTGAACGGCGCGCCTCCATGCGTGCCTATGGTGCAGAACTGATCCTGGTCACACGCGAACAGGGCATGGAAGGGGCGCGCGATCTGGCGTTGCAGATGGAACGTGAGGGCAAGGGGAAGGTGCTCGACCAGTTCGCCAACCCCGACAACCCGCGTGCGCACTACGAGACCACGGGTCCGGAGATCTGGCGTGACACCGCAGGCAATGTCACGCACTTCGTCAGCGCAATGGGCACGACTGGCACCATTATGGGCACGGCGCGTTTTCTGCGGGAGCAGAACCCGCGGCCACAGATCATCGGTGTGCAACCTGCGGAAGGCGCATCCATTCCCGGAATCCGCCGCTGGCCGCCCGAATATGTGCCGACGATCTTCGACGCCACGCTGGTCGACCGCGAGATGGACGTCACCCAGGACGAGGCCGAAGAGACGACCCGCCGACTGGCGGCCGAAGAGGGCATCTTCTGCGGCATATCCTCCGGCGGTGCGGTCGCGGCAGCCCTGCGCCTGTCGACCGAGGTCGAGAATGCCGTCATCGTCGCCATCATCTGCGACCGTGGTGACCGCTATCTATCCACCGGCGTCTTTCCCGCCGAATAGCAGAGATCCCTGAGCATGCGTTTCTCGGTATTCGCACTGTCGTCGGTTCCCGACACTGACACCACGCGGCAGCTGTTCAACCTGCACGACCTCGACGACAAGGCGGTCTCCAAGGTCCTGTTCCATCGGCGCAAGCAGCAGACCGGCTCGAGCGAGGAACTGCGCTGGGATCAACGGGCGATCGCCAGCGTCACCCTGATTCAGCATTCGGTCGACAAGGTGCTGATCGAGTCGATCGGTCTGGCCGGGCACACCGAGCAGGACATGCTGCAGGCCTTTTTCAAGGGAGCGATGCGCGACGGACGCATGGTGGCCTGGGACAGCGCGCGCAGCGGTGTGCCGCTGGTCCATTTTCGCAGTCTCAAGTATGCCCTCAGCTTTCCTGCCTACTGGCAGGCCTTGAAGGAACGCGATGATGTCCATGTCGACCTGCTGGACTGGCTGGCGGGACCGGATACGGATCGTCCGGGGCTGGATGAAACCGCACGCAAACTCGGCTTTCCCGGGATGTGCGCACGCACCGAAGACGACGTATACGCGGCCTGGCTGGGTGGCCGACACGACGAGGTGCGTGCCTTCAGTGAGATCACGGCGCTGAACACCTACCTGTTGGCGCTGCGGATGTTCAGTGTCACAGGGCAGATGACGCGTCACGACAGTGCGCGGGTGCAGAACAACCTGCGTGTCGAGCTGGGCAGGCGAAGTGACAGCCACCTGGTCGATTTCCTGGGTGCCTGGAGGGTCGAATAGATGGGACGTCGGCGCCGTCGCGTGAGCCTGCCGCAAGGCGAATTCGAGGCCCGGATCGACAGCATGTCGCACGATGGCCGTGGTGTGGCGCGTGTCGATGGCAAGGCGACCTTCGTGCACGGCGCCTTGCCCGGGGAGACCGTGAAGTTCCGTTACCTGAACCGCAAGCGCAGCCACGATGAAGGACAGGTGGTAACCGTGATCCGGTCGTCTGAGGTGCGCGTGGAGCCACGCTGCGCCCAGTACGGCGTCTGTGGCGGCTGCAGTCTGCAACACCTCGATCCGGCCGCCCAGGTCGAGGCCAAACAGGCGGTACTTATCGACAATCTTCGCCAGATAGGGCGTGTCACACCGCACACCATATTGCCACCGATCATGAATGATTCACCCTGGGGCTATCGGCGCAAGGCGCGTCTCGGGGTCAAGGATGTAGTCCGTAAGGGCAAAGTGCTGGTCGGCTTCCGCGAACGCGGATCGAGCTTCGTCGCGGATGTGCAGATGTGTCACGTGCTGCATCCGCGTGTTGGTGAGATCCTGCCGCAGCTCAGCAGGCTGATCGAGTCGCTGAGTATCAGCCGGCGGCTGCCACAGATCGAAATGGCGATGGATGACGAGCGCTGTGTGCTGATCCTGCGCATTCTCGACCCTCTGGACAGCGAGGACGAGCGTCGGCTGATCGCCTTTGCACAACAGGCCGACGTGGTCTTTTATCTGCAACCTGGAGGACCGGAGACGGTGCGTCCGCTGGGTGAGCAGGTCGACCTGCGCTACGAGCTCCCGGCATACTCGGTGAGTCTGGGTTTTCTGCCCGGCGACTTCACCCAGGTGAACACCGACATCAATCGCAAGATGATCGACCATGCGCTGCAGCTGCTCGACCCAGAGTCGGACGACAGCGTCCTCGATCTTTTTTGCGGTATCGGCAACTTCACCCTGCCGATCGCGCGCCATTGCCGCCAGGTCGTCGGTGTGGAGGGAGATGCCGGCCTGGTCGAGCGTGCGCGACGCAACGCCGAGCGCAATGCCATCGTCAATGCCGAATTCTTCACTGCAGACCTGTACGGCGAGCTGCAGGCCGAGCCATGGATGAGCCGACAATACGACAAGGCGCTGCTGGATCCACCGCGCAGCGGTGCGCTGCAGGTGCTGCCCCATCTGGCGGCAATGGGCGTGGGGCGCATCGTCTATGTCTCCTGTTATCCGGGGACCCTGGCACGCGATGCCGGCGAACTCGTGGGTAGACACGGCTACCGCCTGGTCAGCGCGGGGGTGATGGATATGTTTCCCCATACCGCTCACGTCGAGTCCATCGCCTTGTTCGAGCGCAACTGATGGGCAGGGAGATCGAACGCAAGTTCCTGCTGCGATCGGACGCCTGGCGTGACGGTGTCAGCCACAGTGCGCGTATGGTCCAGGGCTACCTGCTGCGCGGCGACGCATCGGCGGTCAGGGTCCGTATCAAAGGCGATGTCGCCGAACTCAACATCAAGCACACGCTGGATGGCATCAACCGTCTCGAGTACGAATACGATATACCGGTCAGTGACGCACGCGAGATTCTGGAGAACGTTGCATTGCGCCCGATGATCGACAAGACACGCCACTACGTGAGCTATGGTGGCCATGTCTGGGAGATCGACGAGTTTCACGGCGACAATGCCGGCCTGGTGGTCGCCGAGATCGAACTGGAAGATGCCGATGAGGCATTCGACCGGCCGGACTGGCTCGGCGAAGAGGTTTCGGCCGATCTGCGCTACTACAACAGCAACCTGAGCAAACAGCCGTACAACCAATGGTAAGACTGGCGGCGATCTGCCTGTGCCTGTTGCTGGTCGCCTGCAAACCCCCGGATACCGACACGCTCATTTTCGCCGTCGCGAACGCACCCGGTGTGCTCGATCCCCGGCTCGCCGGTGACGCGGCCTCAGAGCGCACCAATGCGCTGCTCTACGACCGACTGGTCATGTTGGACGAGCAGGGCAAGCCACAGCCACAGATGGCAACCTGGCGGATGCTCGGTCCCGATCACTACCGGCTCAGCCTGTTGCCGTCGAGGGCGCCGTTCTGGGACGGTCGTCTGCCGGATACCCGGGACGTCGCCGCCACCTATCGCAGTCTTCTCGATCCCACGCTCGGTTCACCGCATGGCGGTGCACTGGCGAAGGTAAGAGAAGTGGTCGTGGTCAACGACAGCGACGTGGATTTCCTGCTGTCACAACCGGATCCGTCTTTCGCCAGCCGTTTGACGGTAGGCATCGTACCCGCGCAGGCGGCGACCGGGCGCAGTCTTGGCCGACAACCACTCGGCAGCGGCCCCTTTGCCTTTGTCGAGTGGCGTGACGACGGCGGCGTGTTGCTGCGCCGCCGCACCGATGGACAACGGGTGGCACTGGTGCCGGTGGCCGATCCCACGATGCGCACCCTCAAGCTGCTGCGCGGTGAGGCCCACCTGCTGCAAAACGACCTGCCCGGCGAACTGTATGGTTACCTGGCCGATGCCCGCGGTCTTGCCGTGCAGGAGGGGCCGGGCACCACGTTCGCCTATATCGGTTTCAATCTGGAAGATTCGGTGGTGGCCAGTCGCGATGTACGGGCCGCCATCGCGCACGCCATCGACCGCGACGCAATCATCCGGTACCTGTTCGGTGGGCGTGCGCAAAAAGCCGAGTCGGTGCTGCGTCCACAGCACTGGGCCGGGGTGGGCGGTCTCGTCGCTTACCCCTATGACCCGCAGCGCGCACGCGATCTTCTGCGACGCGCGGGCTACGATGAAAAACATCCCCTGACGCTCAGCTACAAGACCTCGACCGATCCGTTTCGTCTGCGCATCGCGCATGTCCTGCAGAGTCAGCTGGCGGCGGTGGGAATCGACCTGAAGGTCCGCAGCTACGAGTGGGGCACGTTCTTCGGTGACATCAAGGCCGGGCGCTTTCAGATGTACAGCCTGGCCTGGGTGGGCGTGAACACGCCCGACATCCTGCGCTATGCGTTTCACAGTGCATCAGCGCCGCCCGGCGGTGCCAACCGTGGTCGTTATCGCTCGGCCGAGGTCGATGCACTGATCGAGCGTGCAGAACGTGCCGAACCGGCACAGGCGGCGCAACTGTACGCGGCCGTGCAGCATCGGATCCATGAAGACCTGGTCTATGTGCCGTTGTGGTATGAATCGAATATAGCGGCGACACGGGGTCTCGAAGGCTATGTGCCGGGTCACGACGGCAATTATCGCGCATTGGCCCACACGAGGATGACGCATGTCCAAAGACAATGAGCGATGGGTTCATGTCGACATCCAGCAGCAACGGCTGTCGCTGTTCGAGGGTGAAAGACCTGTGGCTTGGTGGCCGGTGTCGACAGCACGCAACGGGCCGGGCGAGAGATCGGGTTCCGAGTGCACACCGCGCGGGGAACACCGCGTCCGCATCAAGATCGGCGAGGGTTGCGCGCACGACACCGTGTTCGTGGGCAGACGCCCGACCGGGGAGCTGTACAGTGAGCAACTCGCCCGCGCACATCCGCGGCGCGACTGGATACTCACACGCATCCTGTGGCTGAGCGGCTGTGAGCCGGGGCGCAACCGCGGCGGCGACTGCGATACCCTGCGGCGGTTCATTTATATCCATGGCTGCCCCGACAGCCTTCCGATGGGCATACCTGACTCGCACGGCTGCATCCGCATGCGCAATGCCGACCTGATCGAGCTGTTCGCGCAGGTCCAGGCAGGCACCCGGGTGCTGATCGACGAACACGGCAACGGTCGCGATGGCTAGGCTGGTCTCGCAGCTGATCGACACCCTGATCGTGCTGTTCGGCGTCAGCACGCTGGTATTCCTGTTGTTGGTGATGATTCCGGGTGACCCGGTCGACGTGGTGCTCGGGGAATCGGCACAGGCAGCTGATCGCGAGGCGATGCGCGCCGCCCTCGGTCTCGACCGGCCTCTGGCGGAACGCTGGCTGCACTTTTACGCAGACCTGGCGCACGGTGATCTCGGGGACTCGCTGGTGCGCCTTCAGCCGGTCACCGAACTGATCCGTCAGCGCCTGCCAGCGACCCTGCAACTCGCCGCGGCGGCATTCGGGCTGGTACTGCTGATCGCGCTGCCGCTGGGCATCATCGCTGCACGCCACCGCGGACGATGGCCCGACAGTCTGGCACAGTCGTTCGCCCTGGTCGGGGTATCGATTCCGAATTTCTGGCTTGGCCCGCTGCTGGTGCTGCTGTTTTCCGTCTATCTCGGCTGGACGCCGGTCAGTGGCAATCTGGAGCCCGGCAGCCTGGTTCTGCCCGCGGTCACACTCGGCCTGTCGATGGCCGCCATCACCACGCGCATGATGCGCAGCAGCCTGCTCGAGATCGAGTCACAGCCTTTCCTGCGCACGGCGCGTTGCAAGGGACTGGGCGAAAGTGCGGTGATGCTGCGCCACAGCCTCCCCAACGCGTTGCTGCCGGTCATCACCGTGCTCGGCCTGCAGCTCGGCGGCCTGCTGGCCGGTGCCGTGATCACCGAGGTCGTGTTTTCCTGGCCCGGTATCGGCTCACTGCTGGTCGATGCGATCCGTCAGCGGGACTACCCGGTGGTACAGGGTGTGGTGCTGTTCATCGCCCTGAGCTATGTCCTGGTCAACCGGCTGAGCGACATGCTCGCCGCCTGGCTTGATCCACGCATCCGTGAGAGGGCGTGATGCGGACCTCGGCGATCATCCTTCTGGCCTGGTTGTCGATGGCCGTGATCGGCTTCCTACCGGTGATCGACCCCTTTCGCGTGTCTCTGCCGGAGATTCTGTCGACACCTTCGGCCGCCCATTGGCTGGGCACCGATGAACTGGGGCGGCCGGTATTGGATCGCCTGCTGGCCGGCGCAGGCGTCTCGCTCCTCGTAGCGTTCACCACTGTGACGATCTCGGCGATGATCGGTATCGCGGTCGGTCTGGTGGCCGGCTATTTCGGCGGTATCGCGGATCGCTTGATCAGCCGCGTCATCGATGTCTTCCTCGCCTTTCCCGGCATGCTGCTGGCGATCGCGATGGCGGCGATGATCGGACCCGGCATCGACAACGTGATCATTGCGCTGGCGGTGATGGGGTGGGTCGGCTATGCGCGCCTGGTGAGGGTGCAGGTATTGTCCCTGCGCCAGCGTGACCACGTGCTCGCCGCCAGTGCGCTGGGCAGCTCGGACACGGTGATCATGCGCAGGCATCTGCTGCCGCTGGTGATGGCCCCGGTCTGGGTGGAGGCCAGCTTCGGCGTGGCCGGCGCCGTGGTGGCCGAGGCGGGGCTTTCGTTCCTGGGGCTGGGCATCCAGGCGCCCGATGCCTCTTGGGGGGGGATGATCCGCGACGGCGTGCGCTATCTCCTGGTGGCGCCGCACCTGGTCGTGGCACCCGGCATAGCGTTGTTTCTTGTCGTGCTGGCCGCGAATCGGTTCGGTGATTCGCTGCGAGACCGCTTCGACATCACTTCACGTAATAGTTGGTGAAGAACAGATCGCTGACCAGGGTTTCGCCGGTCAACTCCTTGAGTTGCCCCTGTACGGATTCGAGGGCCTTGGTTCGCAGCGCCTCCTTGCCCTCGCGACTCCTGAGTTGATTGCCGTCTTCCCCGGCGATCAGCATTAGAATGGCATGGCGCAGTGCGGCGGCATGCAGTTCAATCTGCGGCAGGGTCTGGGCATGCTGGGTCATCAGCTGGACGTCGCAGCGGATATATTTCGGTCCGCCGCTCAGGTTGCTGACGATGGACGGAGTGAGGGCGTAATAGCCGATCTCTACCGGTGGCTGTTCATCGTCTGCGCCCGTTACCGGGCCGGCGACGAGGGTTACCGCCAACAGCACTGCTGCACGCGAAATGAGTTGAATTGCAGGAATACCTTTCATGAAGAGCCGAAACCTGTGTTGAGTCCATTGTTCAAGGTGCGCCGGGGTCCGTTGTGATGCTGCATGGACCGGTCATGATCGATCTGCTCGGGACGGCGATCACGGCCGAGGACCGCGGACGCCTGCTGCACCCGGCCACCGGCGGGGTGATCCTGTTCAGTCGCAACTTCGCGTCGCCGCAGCAGTTGTATCGGCTGGTGCAGGAGATTCATGAGCTGCGATCACCACACCTGCTGATCGCGGTCGACCAGGAAGGGGGGCGTGTGCAGCGTTTCCGCGAGGGCTTCACCCGCCTTCCCGCCGCCGCCGCATTTGCACAACGCTGCGGCAGTGACCTGCAGGCCGCGCGCCGCGCCGCGCACGAGATGGGGTGGCTGATGGCGGCCGAACTGCGGGCATTTGGGGTCGACTTCAGTTTTGCGCCTGTTCTCGATCTGAACCACGGCGTCAGCAGCGTGATCGGTGACCGCGCGTTTGCCGCCGAGGCCGATAAGGTCAGCCAACTGGCGGGGGCCTGGATGCTTGGTGCACGCGAGGCCGGTATGGTCAGCGTCGGCAAGCACTTCCCGGGTCACGGCGGGGTCACGGCCGACTCGCACGTCGATCTCCCGATCGACGAACGCGGCCTCGATGCGTTGATCCAGCAGGACCTGCAGCCATTCATCCGCCTGATCGACAACGGCCTGGAGGGCATCATGCCGGCGCATGTGATCTTTGCCGCGTGCGACGAGCAGCCGGCGGGATTCTCGCGTTTCTGGCTGCAGGACGTACTGCGCGACAGATTGCGCTTCCAGGGGGTCATCTTCAGTGACGACCTGAGTATGGCGGCCGCCGGGCATGCCGGCTGTCATGGCGATCGTGCACAGGCCGCGCTGGACGCCGGTTGTGACATGGTGCTGGTCTGCAATGACCCTGCCGGCGCCGACGAGGTCCTTGAGCGACTGCGCAACTACCATGACCCGGTGGCGCAATCGCGAATGATTCGACTGCACGGGCGTCCTGCGCGTCGCATCGAGAAGCTGCACGAGGACAGGCGCTGGCATCATGCCGTCGAACTGGCCGCGCAGCTGGCGGCGCAGACCAATCTCGCACTGAACCTGGATTCATCGATATGAACGACAACGAGCGGCGTGAAGAGGCCGCAACAGTGATGCAGCAGGCGGACTGCCTGTATGCGAAGGCCGAGGTCGAGGCCGCATTCGACCGCATGGCGGCAGCAATCAACAGGGATATGAGCGGTGGCGATGTTGTCGTGATGTGCGTGATGAACGGCGGCCTGGTGGCCTCCGGCGTCCTTTTGCCCAGGCTGGATATGCAGTTGCGGCTGGACTACCTGCATGCCAGTCGGTATCGCGAACGCACCACCGGCGACCAACTACACTGGAAAGCCGAACCGACGCAGTCGCTGGCCGGCAAGGATCTGCTGATCGTTGATGACATCCTCGACGAGGGTTACACGCTGGAGGCGATCATCCGCTATTGCCATCAGCAATCGCCGGCCAGCGTGCGCGCGGCGGTGCTGGTGCGTAAGGATCACGACCGCGGGGTTCGCCCGCCAGTCGATTACATCGGCCTGACTGTGCCCGATCGCTACGTATTCGGGTACGGTATGGACTACAAGGGATATTGGCGCAATGCGCCCGGCATCTATGCCGTAGCGGAATAGTTGGGCAACGAAACGGGGACCCGGAACAGTGCAGGCACTCGGTATCATCGGCGGATCAGGTCTGACGCGGCTGAAAGCACTCGAAGTAGAGCGACAGGAGGCCATCACCACCCCTTATGGTGATCCCTCGGCACCTTTGACCTTCGGCCATTTCGACGGCAGTCCGGTCGTGTTCCTGCCGCGGCATGGCGGCGCACACACGGTCCCGCCGCATCGGGTGAACTACCGCGCCAACTTGTGGGCGATGAAGGATGCCGGGGTCGGACGGGTGATAGGGATGGCCGCCGTCGGGGGGATTACCGCGGCGCTGGCCCCCGGCAGACTGTGCGTGCCGGACCAGATCATCGATTACACCTGGGGCAGGGATCACACGCTGTTCGAAGAAGACCTGGACAGCGTGACCCACATCGATTTCACCGACCCCTATTGCGAGTTGCTGCGCCACGACCTCCTGAATGCGGCGGGGCATGTCGGAGTCCTGGTGCATGATGGCGGCACCTACGCGGCCACCCAGGGTCCGCGTCTCGAATCGAAGGCCGAGATCCTGCGTCTGGAACGCGACGGGTGTGACATGGTCGGGATGACAGGTATGCCCGAGGCCGCATTGGCACGTGAACTCGGTATTTGCTATGCCTGCCTAGCGCTTAGCGTCAACTGGGCGGCGGGCAAGACAGACGGTCCGATCACGATGGACGAGATCGAGCACTATCTCGATACGGGCATGGCGGAAGCGCGCAAGGTACTCGCCGCGGTTGCCCACCAATGACGGCGCGCAGGATCAATATCGTGCTCTTGGGCTGTGTGATGGCGGGGGCCTGCGACGCCGGCCGCACGCCGCAGGAATTCGATCTGGGGATGCAGTCCTTGCAGGTCGGCAACTATGCGGAGGCCTACTGCCGCTGGAAGCCACTCGCGGAACGTAACCACGCCGAGGCCCAATACAACCTCGGCTGGCTGTATGCCAACGGCAACGGACTGGCCGTCGACATCGACACCGCCCTGCGCTGGTGGATGAAAGCCGCCGCGCAGGGACATGCGGACGCGCAGTTCGCCGTAGGCCTGGCCTATACCACGGGCGAGGGTATCAAGGCCGATCTCAAGGAGGCGGTGAAGTGGTACCTGGCTGCGGCCAGACAGGGACACCAGGACGCGCGCGAGATCCTGCTGCGCCTGAATGGGGACCCCACATTGGACCTTTTGCAGGAACATCCCGAACTCGCGCGTGAAAGCTGGTTTGGCTGGACGGCCGAGATCAACAACGACCGCATCAACGTGCGTGCGGGACCGGGTACCGAACACGAAATCGTGGCCCAGATGGAAAAAGGCGCCGCAGTTCGAGTCATTGGGCAGCGTGGTGACTGGTACATGGTCGTATTGCCGCCGGTCAAAAAGGGGCAGACGGCGTGGATATTCAAAACCCTGGTGAGTGTCGCGGACAGATAGGCCATAATCCCCCCGCAGCAATCATGGAAAGCTTTTACGAGGTTTAGGTATGACAACGGCAACGCAACAGACATCCGGAAGCGCGTGGTTTTCCAAGCTGGTGGTAGTGCTCCTGCTTGCCCTGGCCGTCGGCCTGTATCTGCGCATCGTCATGGTCGAGGAAACCGGTGCCGTCAGCTACGCAGCACCGCAGGCGAGCATGCGGGTGGTGGAGGGCAAGACCCAGCCTGCCGGCAGCGCCCCGGTAGCAACCCCCAAGGACCTGCCAGAAGATCAGATGGCATTGATCAAGCGCGTGTTCGCGCCGGAAATCAAGGACTGATCGACGCGGCGCGGCGCCGCTCGAGCCACGCCAGCAAAGCACCATACAGCGCATCCGGGTCCACCGGCTTGCCCAGGAAATCGTTCATCCCGGCGTTCAGGCAACGCCGCCGGTCTTCGGAAAATGCGTTCGCGGTCATCGCGATGATCGGCACCTGTGAATAACCGGGCAGGGCACGGATGTCGCGCGTGGCCTGCAGACCATCCATGCGCGGCATCTGCATGTCCATCAGGATGGCGTCATACGACGTTGCAGCAGCCTTCTCCACCGCCACGACACCGTCCTTTGCCGTATCGACAACCAGCCCGGCCGCTTCCAGAAACAGCGACGTGATCTCCTGGTTGACCGGTTCATCGTCCGCAACCAGGATGCGCCGGCCTGCAAAGTCTTGCCGCAATGCCGCTTCTGCCTGGCGCGGTGTCAGTGTTTCGTCCGGTACCTCGATGGCCCGCTCGCTCTTTTGCAGCCGCGCGGTAAACCAGAAGGTGCTGCCCTGACCGGGCAGACTGTTTGCGCCCGCGTTGCCGCCCATCAGCTGTGCCAGCTTCTTGGTGATGGCCAGTCCAAGCCCGGTCCCGCCGTATCGGCGGGTCGCACTGTTGTCCGCCTGTTCGAAGGCGTGAAACAGTTTGCCGAGTGTCTGCTCTGCGATGCCTATCCCGGTGTCCTCGACTTCGAATCGCAGCAGGGCACTTTCCGGCGTCTCCTCCTCGGTGACGACACGCAGCGTGATCCTGCCTTTGTCAGTGAACTTGACGGCATTGCTGGCGTAGTTCAGGAGCGCCTGCTGCAGTCGGGTCGGATCACCGATGAGCGCGTGCGGCGTCTCTTCCGCCTCGATCTTGAGTTCGATCTGCTTTGTCCGTATGGCCTCCTGCAACATCGACGCAACGTTACGCAGCAGGTATTTGACGTTGACGTCGTCATCAATCAGTTCGCATTTGCTGGCCTCGATCTTGGAGAGGTCGAGGATCGCGTTGATGACCCCCAGCAGGTGCGCAGCGGCCGCTTCGAGCTTATCGAGTTGCTCGGCCTGTTTTTCTGTCACGCCGGCACGGCGGATCAGGTGCGCCATGCCGGTTATCGCATGCATCGGGGTGCGGATCTCGTGCGACATGTTGGCGAGGAAGGCACTCTTGGCGATACTCGCAGTCTCTGCGGCCTCTTTGGCCGCAGATAACTCCCGCGTGCGCTCTTCGACCAGGCGCTCGAGGTGATTCCTGTACTGTGTCAATTCGGCCTCGTTGGCCTTGCGCTCGGTAATGTCTACCGAGATGCCGCATAGCGCGTAGATGGTGCCGCCTTCCCGCCGCAGCGGCAGCTTGGTCGACAGATAGCTCGCTGTCTGGCCACTGCGTGGGACCGTGTTCAATTCCTCCACGCGCAGCGTCTCGCCGCCGACCAGCACCCGGCGGTCGTTGTCGCGGATCTGGGCAGCGGTAGGGGCATCGAAAAACCGCTCGTCACCAGCGCCGACAATGTCGTCGATCGAGGCGTCCCACAGGTCCAGCACCGCCCGGTTGGCAAACAGGTAGCGCCCCTGGAGGTCCTTCAGATAGATATAGGCATCGACGTTGTCGAGCACCGTGCGCAACAGCCCCTCGCTCTGACGTAAAGCCTCGCTCGCCTGCCTGCGTTCGGTGATGTCCCGGGACAGTGCCACATAAGTGGCCGTCTTGCCGTCTGCAGTCGGCTTGGCCGCGATCGACAGCTCGAACGTGTGACGTCCCGCCGGCAGATCGAGATCAAACTGCCGCCCGATGGAATGACCGGTCGCCACTGCCTCGTGGATGGCGGCCATGCTTGCGGCTGCCGCCTCGGCAGGCAGCACCTCGGCAATGGTCTTGCCAAGAAACGCGGCCGGTGGCGTTGCGAGCAGGTCCTCGCGGGGTGAATGGTAGTCGAGGAATCGGCCCTGCCCGTCGACTTCAAACATCAGGTCCGGAATTGCATCCAGCGTCGCCTGCAGTTTCCTGGCCAATTCACTGGTCTCGGCCGCCTGATGCTTGCGCCCGGTGATGTCGACATCCATGCACACGAACAGCGGTTCATCACGCCGAGCACCGGGGATCGCAAAGAGGGTCGCCTCGACCCAGCGCCGCTCGCCGGCACGATTGCGCGTGGCGAATTCGGAGGGTCCCACGACGTCACCTGCCGGGGCGAGGCCTTCGATCAGACGCAGGAACCCGGCAGCCGCCTCGGGCGTGTAGATCAGCTGATCGAGCGTCTTGCCCAACGCCTCGGCTGCCGGCCAGCCGTAGAGCCTCTCCGATGCCGGGTTCCAGTAAACCACGCGTCCGTGCGCGTCGTACCATTGAACGGCGACATTCGGCGTGAATTCGAGTGTCGCCTCCAGTTGCCTTTTGATTGCCGCCGTACGTGCCTGCGCCGCGGAAGTTTCTTGCAGGGCGCGTCCCAGCGCGCTCAAGGTCGCCAGCACGATTACCGCCATCACCGCCAAACCAAGGCGCATCGGCCAGATATCCCCGGTAGCACCTGACCAGTCGCCGCGCGGAATTGCCGCTATCTGCCACGACCCCTGTGGCAATGGAATATCGGTGACCACCGCCTCCGATGAGAACAGCTCCGGTCGTCCGAAAAACACATCGCCGTCCGCGCCCAGTGAGTCTCTGCCACGAATGGCAACTTCTATCGGCAGATTGCTCTCGAGCAGACCACTGTTTGCGTACAGCTTCTCGAGAACCATCACGGCACTGACCAGGCCCCAGAACTGCTCTTTGCCGCCGTCATCGGTCAAATAGACTGGAAACCGCGCGACCAGCGCGGTTCCACCCTGCGCCAGTGTCAGTGGCCCTGCGAGTACGATCTCGCGTGTCGACCTGGCCCGCTCGGCCGAGGCCGCCTGTCCCGGGGCCGTGCGCAGGTCGAGTCCCACGGCCTTTTCGTTACCCGCCATCGGATACATCAGGCGGATGACCATGCCCGGGGCCGCCGCGATATTGCGCAACTGGGTGCGGCCGGCAAGCAACGGTGCAGCGGCCCTTTCGAATCGCGACTGGTCGATATCGGGCTCGAGGGTGATCACGCTGACCAGGCCTTTGACCAGCTGAATGTCGCTGTTGAGATTACGTTCCAGGTGGGTTCGCAGCAGGGCAAGGCGGTCTCTCACCCCTTGATGAATTGCCGCTGCGTGACGCTCCTGATGGGTCTGCTCGACGTAAAAGGTGACCACCACTAGCAGACACAACAACAAGCCAGTTACCAGGTGAATCGATGTCCGGCTGAGTCTCATAAAGCGATGACGCGATTGGGAAAAATATGTCTGTCGATATATCGGTTGGCAGCCGGTTATCTTGAAAACCGCATCCGCCGCAGCTGCCGCATTTCCGGCGCCTTACGCGGTCGACGCAGTTCGCGCAACGGCTCCCCGAGCTTTGTACAATAGGCCATTGTCGATGGTTGAACCAGGCGGTCAAAATTGAGCAATGACTCCGTTGAAAATATCCTGCCGCAGGAATCGGGCAGTCGACCATGGTTCGCGCGCCGAGGGGCATGGCTGCTGCTTGTCGCAAGTGCCGTTGTGCTGGAACTGACGGCACTGGGCTTCCAGTACGGCATGGGACTCGATCCCTGCGTCATGTGTATCTATGAGCGAGTGGCCGTGTTCGGCCTGTTGTTGGCTGGTACCATCGGTGTATTGCATCCGGGTAGCGCGGCACTGCGCTGGGCCGGTTATCTGACTTGGGCAATCAGCGCGGGCTGGGGGCTGCAGCTGGCGCTGCGGCATGTCGGGATCCAGATCGACAAGACGGCCTCACTGGGCTGCAGTTTCGCAGCCGAATTTCCAGCGTGGGCGAGGCTGGACGAGTGGTTCCCCGCGGTGTTTCTGCCCACCGGTTATTGCGATGACATCCAATGGCAATGGATGTCATTGACGATGGCGCAATGGATGGTCGTCGTGTTCGCCGTGTATCTGCTGATATTGGCTGTAGTGCTGCTCACCGAATTGCGCACGCCGCATTGAACCGCGAGCGGCAAGCGCCGACATATTTCAATCAAGGAGAATGACGATGCCTGATTTTGGAGGTCTGATCGGATCTTTTCTACAGAGCGCCATCGCGCCTTCGGGCAACCAGCGGATGGGCAGTGCGTTGGAAGGCCTGCAGCGAGGCGGCGGGGCACCGGGCAGCAGTGGTGGCGGCGCCGATCTGCTCAACAGCCTGCGTGATGCCGTGCAGGGCGGACTCGGAAAGGCCGCTCAGAATCCGGCTGCAGCGGGCGGCATGGGTGCGATCCTGGGTTCGCTGCTCGGTGGTGGCTCGGACTCGATCAAAGGTGCACTGGGTGGCGGTGCACTGGCGATGCTGGCCAGCGTGGCGATGAAGTCGCTGGCTGCCGGGAGCGGCAGCAACCAGGCCGCCGCATTTGCCGGCCGGTTTTCGCCAGATAAAGCGGCGGCACCGGCCCCACAGTTGTCGCAGACAACGGCGGAACTCGTACTACGCGGCATGATCAATATTGCGAAGTGTGATGGTGAAATCTCCCGTGAGGAGTCCCAGCGCATTGTCGGCAAGATTCTCGAGACCGGCCAGCTGGACCAGGACAGTCAGCAATGGCTGGCCCGGGAAATGCAAAAACCGCTGGATCTGCGGGGATTTGCGGCGGAAATCCCAAACCCCCAGGTCGCGGCACAGGTATACGCGGCATCTTTGCTCGCGGTCGAGATCGACACTGTGGCCGAGAAACAATACCTGGAGCAATTCGCACAGCTGGCCGGCCTCAGCCCCCAGGTCGTGCAGCAGATACATCGAGCGATGGGCCTGGCTGACTGAATCGGCCAGCCGGCGGGAAGCCGGCACAGGGGGAATGTAGTCCGGGGCCAAGCGGCGTCGCACTATACGGCTTATCAGGAAGTACGCAGCGGCGCCCAAACCGAGGAGCATGGAACTGGCCAAGAATCATCGCAAGGAAGCGAATCCGCCGCATGGCCTGCTTCGCCAACTCAGGCTGAACGGCCCTTTCGCGACGGCCCGGGCGCGTGCACTGCTTGCGGTCTGGGCCATCCTCACTGCCGGCGCCGTGGCGATTTTGGTTGCCACCGATGTGCACAAGGCCAATGCGCGCCTTCAGGAACTGGGCGTTGGTTATCTGCAGCATATCTCCGATCGCGCACTGGTCAGCGAGACGGCGATCGAGGGCTTCGCCGCCTTCGTCGCCTCGATGGAACGCTTCAACCACGACAGGGCGACGCACTATGCGGGCGAACTGCTGGCACGTTATCCCTTTCTCTACATGTTCGAAGTCGCGGTGCGCGTAGCGCACGAAGAGCGCGCCGCGGCCGAGGCCGCGCTGGCCGCGCGTCAGCCTGGCGCGGCATTCAAACGGTTCACCTATGCCACCGACCGCACATGGCAGCCGGTCGAGCCCGCCGAGTTCTATTACCCGTTGATCTTTCAGCAACCGCTGCTGCAGGGTGCCGGCAACCTGATCGGCCTGAATATCGTTTCGACCGATATGCTCAGTGTGGCGATGCAGGCGTCGTTCGAGCGTGGAGAGCCGGTGGCGACGCATCCCTTCGAACTCGCGGAGGGAGGGCGTGGCTACATACTGCATCGATCCGTCGAGCACGTCGGCGGGCGGCCGCCGAGTGCCTTCCAGGCCGGCGCCTATGTACTGCTGGCACTGCAGGCGAGACAGCTGTTCTCTGAGCTGCTCGACGGGCCGCCGGGCGTTGTCATCCGTGTCAGCCACCGCGATTTTGCGGACGACGACGCGCGGGGCGAGATCCTGTCGATCGCGGCAGCGCCGGTCAGTGCCGCCGAAAAGGCATTGCTGCCGTGCTTTCATTTCGAGCGCGCGCTGGAACTGGATTCACAACCCCTGGTGCTGCGGCTCGATTGGCAATTCGGCTGGGGCGACCTCAGCCTCGGTGCTTTGGCCGGTATCCTGTCCGGCTCGCTGGTGCTTTTTCTCGCGGTCCGGTCTTATGCGCGGTATTACATCGACAGCGGGTTGGAGGCGTTGGAGAGCGGAGGACGTCTCTACGAACTGGCCAACTTCGACGCGCTGACCGGCCTGGCCAACCGCAATCGCCTGATCGATTTCCTCGAAGGCGAACTGGCGCGGGCGCGCCGACACAGGCAATGGCTGGTGGTCCTGTTCATTGACGTCAACGGGTTCAAGCAGGTCAACGACACCCATGGCCACGCCACCGGTGACCTGGTCCTGATCGAGGTCGCACGCAGGTTGTCGCTGGAACTGCGCGAAGACGAGCTGCTGGCCAGGTACGGGGGTGATGAGTTCATCTGGGTCACCGCACCCACCGACGAAAAACCACCGCTGGATCAACTGATCCGGCGCCTGAAAGGCCGGTTTGCCGATCCGATCCGTGTCAAAAGCAACGCGTTTGCGCTCAGCGTGAGTATCGGTTGCGCGCTGTACCCGCAGAGTGGGAAGAATGTGGCCGCACTGTTCGAGGCTGCCGACGACGACATGTACCGCGACAAGCAGGGCAGCCGAAGAGAGGCGTGACGCGGTGCAGTGGCTGCCGGGTCAGCGCCCTGGGACCACGCCAGCACTGGGTGCCGGGCGCAACAGAGGCGGGCGAGGCGGCCGATACGCCGGGTGTTCGGGCGGCCACAGGGTCGGCGGGGTCGGACGGTGATCCGGCCATCCCGCTCCCGGGCGGCCGGGTGGACGCGGATGGACGGGGCGCGGATAGGCATAAACGGGCGCGCTGTCGGTCGGTGGGGCGCGCAGCGCCTGCTCACGGGCCTCCAGTTCACGCTGACGCAACGCGTACTCGCGGTCACGTTCGCGGCGCTCGCGGCGTTCACGTTCCAGGTCTTTACGTGAAGCCTCCATGCGTTTCGACTGGTTGAGAATCGAATACGGGTCGTCGGCCGGTGCCAATGCGGGTGCGGTGTAACTGGGCACCACCAGCGCCTCGGCCGCTTTCGCGTGGCCGGGGGGCGGTTGATCGGTAAAGTGCACGCTGCCCTCGCTGTCCGTCCAACGATACAGCGGCTGGGGATCCGCGAATGCGATATGCGATGCCACCGCGAGCAGCAGTCCCAGTTGCCAATTCATGCATGACATGCAGGCGTTTCTCCCGTGTACCCGTCGCTGCGGACAGCGCCCCCCGTAGGAGCCGAGCCCTCTCGGCGATCCGACCGCTGGTGATCGTCCCTTCTCCCCGTGGGAGGGGAATCAGATGTTTTGAACCCGATTGAAAGAATAGCGCACTACGCCATCCGACCAAGCGCAATCCGACAGCCACGCCCTGTGGTCCCCGGTACAATGCCGGGCCATGCGAGCCATAGCCGACACTTCAGATTTGATTCACCAGACCCTGCAGCGGGTATTTGGTTTTTCCAGCTTCCGACCTCAGCAGCAGGCTGTCATCGAAGACGTGATCCACGGCGACGATGCGTTCGTGCTGATGCCGACCGGTGGTGGCAAATCGCTTTGCTACCAGATACCGGCACTGCACCGGCGCGGGGTCGGCATCGTCGTGTCGCCGCTGATATCGCTGATGAAGGATCAGGTGGATGCACTGTGCGCCAATGGCGTGGCGGCCGCTTTCTATAACTCCAGCCAGGGATCCGACGCCGCACGCCAGGTGCTCGGCCGGCTGCACGATCACGCCCTCGATCTGTTGTACATCAGCCCGGAACGCCTGATCTCGGGCGGTTTCCTCGAACGCCTGGCCGATATCGATATCGCGCTGTTTGCGATCGACGAGGCGCACTGCGTGTCGCAATGGGGACACGACTTCCGTCCCGAATATGCGGCGTTGGGCACCCTGCGCGAACGCTTTCCCGAGGTCCCGCTGGTGGCGCTAACCGCGACCGCCGATGCGCAGACACGCGATGACATCGTCCGCGTCTTGCAACTCGGTCACGCCAGACGCCATATCACCGGCTTCGATCGCCCCAATATCCGGTACACGGTGCTGGAGAAGCACAAACCGTTCGAGCAGTTGCTGCGCTTTCTCGACGGACGCCCCGACCAGGCCGGCATCGTCTATGCGCTGTCGAGAAAAAAGGTTGAAGAGGTCGCTGCGAAACTGTCCGCGCACGGCATGCGTGCTGCTGCCTACCACGCGGGGTTCCCGACCAGACAACGCGAGCAGGTGCAGGAGCAGTTCCTGCGCGACGAACTCCAGGTGGTGGTCGCCACGGTCGCGTTCGGGATGGGTATCGACAAGCCCAACGTGCGCTTCGTGGTCCATTTCGACCTGCCCAAGCACATCGAGGGCTACTACCAGGAGACTGGCCGTGCCGGGCGTGACGGTCTGCCTTCCGAGGCCCTGTTGCTGTATGGCGCACAGGACGTGGTCACAGCGCGCCGCCTGATCGACGGCAATCAGAACCCTCAGCAGCAGCGTGTCGAGGTGCACAAGCTCAACGCGATGGTGGCGCTGGCCGAGGCGGTGACCTGCCGCCGGCGCGTGCTGCTTGGTTATTTCGGTGAGACGCTGGCAGACGACTGCGGCAACTGTGATGTGTGCACAGATCCACCGGCCAGGTTCGACGCGACGGTGGATGCACAAAAAGCCCTGTCATGTGTCTATCGCGTGGAGCAGCGGTTCGGCATCAAGCATGTCATCGACGTGCTCCGTGGCGCGGACACCGAGCGCATCCGCAGCCTGGGCCACGGCCGGCTGTCGACCTATGGCATCGGCAGCGACAAGAGCGAGCAGGAGTGGATCTCGATCATCCGCCAACTGATTCACCACGGTTACCTGGAACAGGACATCGCCAACTACTCGGTGCTGAAGCTGACCCCGGCGGCACGCCCGCTCCTCAAAGGGGAGGTCCGGCTGGACCTGGCCAAGCCACGTATCAAGGATGCCGGTACCAAGACCAAACGGCCCAGGGCGGACGCACACGGACCTTACGATGAGTCGCTGTTCGACGAGTTGCGGCGCCTGCGCAAGGAACTGGCCGATGCCGAGGGCAAGCCGCCGTACATCGTATTCGGTGATGCGACCCTGGTGCAGATGGCACGCGACAAGCCGTTGTCGGCGCATGACCTGTTGGCAATCAGCGGCGTCGGGCAGCACAAGCTGGAAAAGTACGGTGATGATTTCCTCAACGCGATCGCCGAATACTGTGTCGCCAACGGTGAGCAGGGCGGGGCGCTCGAACCTGCGCTGCGCGATACCTGGCAGCTGTGTCAGCAGGGTCTGGACCTGGATGCCATTGCCAGCCGTCGGGGACAGACGCTGGCCGAGACTGCGGCCCAGCTGCTCAAGCTGATCGACGCCGGCCAGCCGGTTGCCGCCGAGCGTCTGATTGCGAAGAAAAAATACGCTTTGATCGAAAACGTACTGCAGGATTTCGGCGCTGGGGCGGACTGGCAGGTATTGCGTGATGCCCTGCCACCGCTGGTTGCCGATCACGAGATACGGCTGGTCAAAGCCGGCTGGTAACCCGGCTGCGTGAACGCGGGCTGCTCGACCGCGATACCGTTGGATTGTTTCCCCCGATACCTGAGATGATGCGGGCAAGGGATCACGACGGACTGTTGTGATCGAACCGCACAATGCATGGCAGCGGTTGGCCAGGAGGCAAAATGCAGATCAGGGTCGGATTTGAGCTGGTTTACGCGTGTCCGCAACCGACACCAATGATCCTGATGCTGAACATCCATTTCACCCGTGCTTCTGATCTCGTCATTGCTGACCACATCATCACCAACCCACCAGTAGCGATCACCGCTTATCGCGACGGGTTCGGCAATTGGTGCAGCAGAATCGTCGCACCTCCCGGCGACATCCGGATTTCATGCGATACCCTGGTCAACGACAGTGGTCTGCCGGATCCCGTGGATATCAATGCGACCCAATCCGCCGTAGAAAACCTGCCGGCAGAGACACTGGTGTATCTACTCGGCAGCCGTTATTGCGAAACCGACCGACTCTCGGAAACCGCATGGGCGCTGTTCGGACAGACGCCGCTGGGCTGGCCGCGCGTGCAGGCGGTCTGCGATTTCGTACACAACCACATCGCCTTCGGCTATCAGCATGCTCGGATGACCAGGACGGCACTCGAGGCCTTCAACGAACGACAGGGCGTGTGTCGCGATTACACCCACCTGGCCATTGCGTTTTGCCGCTGCCTGAATATCCCGGCCCGCTATTGCACCGGCTACCTGGGTGACATCGGCGTGCCGGCATCGGCCGATCCGATGGATTTCTCCGCCTGGTTCGAGGCCTACCTGGGCGGACGCTGGCACGTGTTCGACCCGCGCAACAATCTGCCCAGGGTAGGACGGATACTGATGGCCCAGGGGCGCGATGCTGCCGATGTGCCGCTGAGCAACGCGTTCGGTCCAAACATCCTGAAGAGCTTTCGGGTATGGACGGACGAAGTGGCGCCATCTCCAAGTGGCTGACGAGTCCCGGCGATGACGACGGCAGACACCGAGGATTCGATACCATTGCTGGCAACCGACGAACCGGCGGCCTTCGAACTTTTCAATGTCGAAGGCAAGGGCAATGCCGTGCTGGTTTGCGATCATGCCGCCAACCGCGTCCCGCGGCATCTGCACAAGCTGGGCCTGGACGACGTCCGGCTCGCCGATCATATCGCCTGGGATCCGGGTGCGGCCGCGGTGGCGCGACAACTGGCCGCGCACCTGGACGCGCCCCTCGTGTTGAGTGCCTACTCACGGTTGGTCATCGACTGCAACCGACCGTTGCACAGTCCGCAGAGCATCGCGGAAAAAAGCGCCGGTGTGACGGTTCCCGGCAATCTCGCCTTATCGCAGAACGCCCGACAGGCGCGCATCGATGCCGTGTTCCGTCCATACCATGATGCGATCGAACGGTTGCTCGATCGTCGTGGCGGACAACCAACCCTGTTCATCAGCGTGCACAGCTTTACGCCAGTCCTCGACGGCGAGCCAAGGCTGTGGCACATCGGTATCTCCTGGTATCGAGACCGTCGCTTCGCCCACTTGCTGTTCGATGAGCTGGCACGCAGCGGTGACCTCATCGTGGGCGACAACCAACCGTATCCGATCGAAGAGGTGTTCGATTACACCATCCCCGAACACGGTGCGCGCCGGGGCCTGCCCAGTGTGATGATCGAGATCCGCCAGGACGGTATTCGTACTGAGGCATCTGTGCAGGCATGGGCCGCCCGACTGGCCCGCGCCTGCCAACGAATCGAGGCAGCGGCGCTGGCCACTGGGCGAGCGTGAGCGACGGGGCCCTACTGTCGATTAGCGTTTGCGCACCAGGGTGAGACCGTCGGCCACCGGCAGCATCGACAGGTCGATGCGTTCGTCATCGAGCAGGCTGGCGTTGAATGCCCGCAGGGCGAGCGTGTCGCTATCCTGGTCGTCAGGGTCGGCAACCCGGCCAGACCACAGCACGTTGTCGACCAGGATCAGCCCGCCCGGGCGCAACAGGCGCAGGCAGGACTCGTAGTAGCCGGTATAGGCGGTCTTGTCGGCATCGATGAACGCCATGTCATAGTGGCCTGCCTCGCCGGCGGCAAGGCGTGCCTGCAGGGTGTCGTGTGCCGGCGCCAGCACCAGTTCGATGCGACTGGCAACACCGGCCTCGGCCCAGTAGCGGCGCGCGATATCGGTCCACTCCTCGTTGATGTCACACGCCAGCAGGCGCCCGTCCGGCGGCAGCACCTGGGCCACGCACAACGCGCTGTAACCGGTGAACACACCGATCTCTATTACCTGCCGCGCGCCGATCAGGCGTGCCAGCAGGGCCATGTACTGTCCCTGTTCGGGCGCGATCTGCATTCTCGACAGTGGCAGCGCAGCCGTCTCTTGGCGCAGGCGCCGCAGCACCTCCGGCTCACGCAGGGAGTGTTGCAGCAGGTAGTCGTAGACCTGGGGCTCCAGTCCGATGCTCTTGTTGGTCATTGCCTTCTCTCCGGGCCGGGCGCCGTTGTAACGAACTCTCAGCGACCGGGCCAGCCCTGTTGCATCCGGAACAGATCCAGCTGTCGCTGCTGTTGCAACTGGAACTGCCACTGCTGATTGATCGTCCCCAGGCCCGGTTGCACACCGGGACCCGGTGTTGTGGCCGGTCGCCGATTGCGCCACAGGAATTCATGCCGCTGGCGCTCCTGTAACAGCCGTTGATCAGTCTGCTGCTGACGATCGAGGCCCTGACGCACCGACGCCTGTGCAGCCGATGGCTGCATGGCCCCTGGTGAATAGAGGGATCTCGGCTGCTGCATCTCGCGCAGTGACTGTGCACTCTGCGTGTTGAGCTGGTTCAAAGGTGCCGGATTGGCGGGCAGGGGGTCTGCGGCCGCATTGACAGTCACCCAAGCCACCGCAGCCAGGATCGGCAAGAAAGCACCGCGTCGGGATTTGTTGGTCAACACCACGACCCCCGTTGATTGCGTATCAATCAAATAACCCGAGGTACTGCGCAAGGCCTTCCTGCTCGAGATCTTCCTTCGGCACAAAACGCAGGGCTGCCGAATTGATGCAGTAGCGCTGACCGGTCGGGGCAGGGCCGTCGTCGAACACGTGGCCGAGGTGCGAATCCGCATGCCGACTGCGCACCTCGGTGCGTGGCAGTATCATTTTGTAATCAGTGTGTTCGGCGACCATTGCGCTGTCCAACGGCCGGGTAAAGCTCGGCCAGCCGGTCCCGGAGTCGAACTTGTCGGTGGACGAAAACAGTGGCTCGCCGCTGACGACATCCACGTAGATACCCGGTGACTTGTTGTTCCAGTAGGCGTTGTCGAATGGTGGCTCGGTGCCTTCCTTCTGCGTCACCCGGTACTGCAGCGGACTGAGCCGATCACGCAAGACCTGATCTGATGGCTTGCTGAATTCGCCAGTGGTAACAGCTGCGGCTTTGGCATGGTCCATGTGAATCTCCTCTCCCCAGGTGCGTTTCAGGTAGCGGTCGCGCCCCGAGTTGTAACGGTAGAATTTGTAACGCAGTGGGTTCCTGGCTGCGTAGTCCTGGTGATAGTCCTCGGCCGGATAAAACACGCCGACCGGTTCAATCGCGGTGACGACCTCGCTGGCGTAGCGCCCGCTGGCGGCCAGCGCCTCCCGGGAGGCGAGCGCACGCCGCTGTTGGTCTTCATCGTGGTAGAAGATTGCGGTGCTGTACTGATGCCCTCGATCGACGAACTGCCCGCCGGCATCGGTAGGGTCGATCATGCGCCAGAAGGCCTGCAACAAGCCGTCATAACTGATCTGCTCGGGGTCATAACGCAGCTGCACGCTTTCGATGTGACCGCTGCCACCACCTGAGACCTGTTCATAGGTGGGATTTGCAAGTCGGCCGCCGGTGTAGCCCGAGATGACCTCCAGCACGCCGGGGACCTTTTCGAAATCGGCCTCCACACACCAGAAACAGCCACCGGCGAAGGTGGCCAGACGCGACTGGCCGTCTGCCGACACCGCGGTGATTGCGGGCGCGGCCGTAGTCTTCGGGCCGGTTTGGCCTGGCAACCACCACATCGCGACCGCGAGCAGCGCCAACAGCATGACGCCCACGAGTACCGACTTGTTCATACCGCTTTCCCACCCATTTTCAGGTCATCTCCCATTAGACCGGGCGAAGCAGGGAATTCTTCCATTCGTTTTGCACGAGATATTCGACCAGCGATCGATCGGCCAGCGGCTGGCCTCCTACGGATCATCCAACCGCCAACTGCGCAGAGACCGCCTTTGCAGGCGCCGGCCCCTTCGGCGATTCCCGGACTAGACCAGCACGATCTGGTACTTCTCGATCGAGATCCGGCGTTTTTTGTACAGGCGCCCCAACGCGCGCTTGTAATTCGCCTTGCTGGCCTTGAATGTCTTGTAGATGAGGTCTGGCGGGCTCTTGTCGGTAATCCGCGAAACACCACCATTGTGGCGCATATAGTCGAGTATCGCGCCTTCCAGTTGATCGACCACTTCGGCAGACGCCGGCTGCAGCGCCAGATCGATCTTGCCATCGTCACGGATCGTCTTGATGTAGCCACGCAGCTGCTGACCGAACTTCAGCGGTTGAAACACGTCCGCTTTGAATATCAGGCCAAGGTGCGAATTGTTGATCACCGCCTTGTAACCCAGCTCCGTGGTCGCGGCGATCATCAGCTTCACTTCGTCGCCCGGCGTAAAACCACTGCCGTCCTCGCTCAGGTGCCGGCTGTACTTGGTCGAGGCGGCAATGCGCTTCGTGTCCTCGTCGAGATAGACGCAGACCACATAGGAGCGCCCCTGATGCATCGGCCATGCCTGTTCATTGAAAGGCACCAGAAGGTCCTTGCTCAGCCCCCAATCGAGAAAAGTCCCGACATCGTTCTGCTGCCTGACCATGAGGTAGGCGCATTCGCCGACCATCGCAGCCGGCGTTTCCCGGGTCGCGATCAGGCGGTCATCGGAATCGTTGTAGATGAACACATGCAGCCAGTCACCCGGCTTGCAACCATCAGGTACGTCACGTCTGGGCAACAGGATCTCACCGGACTCGCCACCGTCGAGGTACACACCGAAGGCAACTGTCTTGACCACCCGCAGACGATTTTTCCGACCGACATACACCATTTGACGTGTCCGTTATCTCCCCGCAGGGGTGTCAGTGCCGGAGGCACGATAGCTCAGCAGCAGGCGTGCACTGAACCAGAAGATAGCCATCGGCAGCAAAACAATCTCGAAGACATAGACCGCGAGCACGATGATTGCCTGTTCGCTCAGCCGGTCGGTCATCGTCACCAGCTGGCCGACGGTCTCGCGAATCTTTGCGCTGTCGATTGACAGGATGTTCTGAATCGAGCCGAACGCGTTCAGCTGCTGTTTTGCAGCATCCATCTGTTGCGTTGCCTCGTCATAGTGTCCTTGCACAACCGAGCTGTTGTGCACGCCGCTGATCGCCCAGGGCGTGATCGCGGCAAACAGCCAGACGACAATGCCCATGCGCACGGCGCGGATCAGTATCTGATTGAAATCGACACAACCGGCACATCGGTCGAGACCGATCCGCACTGACAGCAGGCCAAACAGCACCAGCGGCACCCAGGGCGTGAACAGCAGATCACCCAACAGACGCATTGCCCAAAGCGCCGTGGCAGCAATCAGGGCAGCTGTCGAAAAGCGTTCAATCAGATCGTTGAGCGGATCGAGCAGTTGCCCTGGCGCCACCGTGGTGCTGACCCCGACTGAAAACCCGACCTGGGTCTCCTGGATCACCGAGATGACGCCGTTGATCGTCCGCGCGATTGCAAAAGTGGCCAGCGCACGATTGCTCGCGGCCGCCAGTTGCTCGTCACCGGCGACACGCAAACGGTCGAATGCCGACACGCTCAGCATCATCAGCAACAACACCGCAAGCAGGGCAGTGCCTCGCGGAAGGGACCTGAGGACAAGAAGATTGCGTATGTTTGCCACTTTACTCAGGGAGTCAGCCAATCGGGTGAATCACGATCTTCGGACAGATGCGGGCAATTTGCCAGGCATGTCCGCCATGCGCACGGGGCCTCAGGGCCTCAACCGCAGCCGTCAATTTCCCGTATCACGCATGCTGGCCTGCAGGCCGATCATCGATTCCTGACTGACCTTGATCAGGCCATTCTGTGGACGATTCAGATCAACCACCAGCGTGACGAGAACGGCAAAGGCCAGTGACAGTGGAATCACCGCCGCCAATCGGCGCTTGCCGGTAAGCCCCACCTGGATACCCATGGTCACCATGGTAAGCAGCGTGATCGCGGAAAGTGCGATCCATGCGCTGCCGGGAATGCGGTTGCGCAGTGCCGCGGCGACCCGCTTCTCATGAACATCGAGAACGTCGTTGACTGCCTGAACCATCAACGCCGTGTTCGTGTCTGGGGCCATTCTGGCCGCGGCGGCGGCCTGTTTCCACAACAGGCGCTGGATAGCTCCGGTGCGTGCCAGCCCCTCGGTCCGATCATTGGTGCTGACCATGCGCAGACGGATGTCGACATACTCGCGCAGCAGGTTCTGCACCGCGGTCTTCGACGTATCATCCAACAAGTCCGCCCGCAGATAGGCAGTGCCGATGGTATTTGCATCGTCGACGACGATCTGTTTTCTCAGGTCGTGTTGCGCAGCTGCCATGGAAAATGTAAATGCCAGGACAAAGCCCAGCATGCCCAGCAGACCGCCCACCATAGGACCGAGCGACGAAGGCGCGTCTTCATCCCGATGCGATTGTGCGTGATCGCCGAATCGATAGCCGATTTCGAAGGATGCCAGCATGAGTAGGGAAACCAGCACAAAAATGCCTGTTATAGGCAAGGATTCCAACAGGCCAAACAGCATAGATACCCCCCCTTGGCTGACAGCGACCCGCAAACGACAGATTAGTCTACGCTACCAAACCATGGCGGTATGTTTCTTAACAGAGAGGACAGTGAATATGAGCGAAACCAGCCTGTACGAGCGCTTGGGGAGAGAGGAAAACATCAGGCTGATCGCCGGAAGCATCCTCGACAACCATCTGGGAAACGACAAAATAAAATCCCGTTTTCGGCATGTTGATCGAGATGAGACCTGGCGGAAGGTCACCGAATTCATCTGCGCGGGTACCGGCGGTCCGCAGCATTACACAGGCAGAGGCATGCTCGCCGCGCATCGAGGCATGAACATCAGCGAGATGGAATTCATCGCCGTCGTCGATGACATCAAGGCCGCACTCGAAAGCAACGGTGTTGGTGAACGGGAAAAGCAGGAACTCCTGGCGATTGCCCATTCACTGAAGGGCGACATTGTGTCCAGCTCGCCGGACAGCGGCGCTCAATCCTCCAGTCGAAAACCGACCCTGAGCACGACCTGATAGTGGCCGACCTTGCCGTCGACAACCTGACCACGCGTCTCGGCAACCTCGAACCAGTCGATGTGATGAATTGTCTTGCTGGCGCGCGCAAGTGCGTTCTCGATCGCGGCCTCGATGCCGGACTTCGAGGACCCCACGAGTTCGATGATCTTGTAGATGTGATCGGACATTGAACCTCCGTTCGGTGATTGCTGAATGGGTGGGCCATCCAAGGCACCGGGTGCGTGAGAACAACAATAGCCCAATGGCGGACATTCGTTGGCCTTGAACCGTTTTGAAACATCGACGCCTCTTGCCCTGTTGAATCTCCCGATGGCATCGATCGACCTATCGCCGCGATTACTTGATTGATGTTAAGAACGAGAGCCCGTTGGGTGTCGACGGTACTGCCGACTGCGCCAGGTCGCACTTTTTTCCGCGATGGCCATCTCCCCTCAATGGGCCATGACCTTCAAATTGATTCAACTCAAGTCAGTTCGGTGGTGATTGTGTTTCACTGCGCCCGGCGTGTTTTCCTGGGACCACTATGGGGATGGTCTCCACCCTCCGCACGACGGACCGGGACGGTTTGCACGCATTGCCGTTTACGATGAGCCGGATTGGCTACCGGCCGTTCTCGTAGCAGTAGCGGATGTGTTTTCAGAGCCAGCTATTTGCCGGGAACAATAATGTCAAAGAATACGTCCGCGTCCTTCACCGGGTTTCTGTTCGTTGTTCTATGTCTGTTCGGATCGCTTGCCGCGTATGCGACGCAGCACGACGCCACTGGCACCACGATGTCCAACAGCATCCCGGGGCCTGAAGGTGAAGAGCTTCCCTTTACCTTCGATCCAAAGACGGGCAAGCGCGTCATCCCCAATTCGCGTTGCCTGGATTGCCATGGCGACGAGAAACACAAGACCGATGTCCGCGACGACGGGACACCGGTCGACATCTACGTCGAGCAAGAGCAGCTGAAGGCCAGCGTCCACAGTGACCACAGCTGCACCGACTGCCATACGACCATCGATCGCGTTCCCCATCGCAAGGCGCCGCACGTGGCTGTCAGCTGTGTGGATTGTCATCGACAGACCTGGGAGAAGTTCAAGGACGATCCCGAACACAAGCATGAACGTCTTGGGGTGGTGCTCGAGCAGATCGACAGCTACATGGACTCCGTGCATGCACTGCCGAGCAAGCAGGACCAGTCGCGCACCAACGCCACCTGCTACGACTGCCACGAGGCCCACAACGTGGGTGAGTTGGGCAGCATCCAACGCAAAGAAAAGCGGCTTAAGAACCCGGAGGTTTGCGGGCGCTGCCACGAGAAGCAACTCGAGGAATACCGCGAATCGGATCATGGCAAGGCGGTCCTGGAGAAGGGCGACAGCGATTCGGCTGTCTGCTCCGATTGCCATACCACTCATAAGATCGCTTCACCCGAGGAAGACGCCGCCAAGCTGGCGATCACCAGCAACTGCGGCAATTGCCACGAGGATGCCCAGCGTACCTATTTCGCGTCCTATCACGGTCAGGTGCACCGTCTTGGATACACCAACACCGCCAAATGTTATGACTGCCACGGCAGCCATAAGATCAAAGGCGAGGACGATCCGACGTCCGAAATTCACGCCAACAACCGGCTGGAGAACTGCCGCAGCTGTCATGAAGACGCCAACGACAACTTCCTGAGCTTCTGGCCGCATGGCGACGCTGACGACAGGGAGAACTACCCGGGCCTGTGGTTCTTCAAGATCTTCATGCAACTGCTGATCTTCTCGGTCATGGCGTTCTTCTGGATTCATGTGCTGATGTGGCTCTATCGCGAGGTGATGGAGCGCATTCAGGGCAAGGGCTTTATCGAGGACCTGGACCATCCGGAAGTTGTCTATTTCCGGCGCTTCCCGACGGTATGGACCTGGATCCACGCGCTGTTCGCGATATCCACCATGGTTCTGATCCTCACGGGTACCACACTGCTGTTCTCCCACACCGCGTGGGCCAAGGCGGTCGTGGTATTCCTCGGCGGCACGGAGATGGAGGGGATCATCCATCGCACTGCGGCCGTCATCTGGCTGGGTATCTTCACTGCCCACCTGGCGATTGCGCTCAACAACATCTGGACCAAACGTGCCACGTTCGAGTGGTTCGGCAGCACGTCCATGCTGCCCAACTGGAAGGACTGGGATGACCTGAAGGGCATGTTCAGGTGGTTCGTCGGCCGTGGCGAGCGCCCGGAGTTCAACCACTGGACCTACTGGCAAAAATTCGACTACTGGGCACCATTCTGGGGTGCGGGTGTGATCGGTTCGTCCGGCATCATGCTGTTTGCGCCGGAGGCGACAGCCACCTTGCTGCCAGGCTGGATGTTCAATATTGCCACCGTGGTACATGCCGAGGAGGCCCTGCTGGCGGCGATCTTCCTGAACTCGGTGCACTTCTTCAACGTGCACTTCCGTCCGGAACGCTTCCCGATGAGCACCACCATCTTCACCGGTGCAATCCCCATGGAGGAGTTCAAGCATGACCACCGCATGGAGTATGACCGGCTCGTGGCCGAGGGCACGCTGGACAGGCACCTGGTCAAGCGCCCCTCGCGGCGCGCCGATCTGGCAGCCTCGTTTATCACCACCGTGCTGATTGTGGCGGGCCTCACCCTGTTGACCCTGGTGCTGTACGGCGTCGTGACGATGCCGAACTGATCATGAAGAGAGACGACACCATGAAAAAGACCGTTCGCCATCTTCTTCTGGCCCTGCTCGCGACGTTCCCCACCGCCCAGGCGGCAGGACCAACGGCGCAGGCGCTGGCCTTCACCTGTGCCGGTTGCCATGGCACTGATGGTTCCAGCGTGGGCCCTTCAAGCCCGTCGATCGCCGGCATGGACCCTGACGTGTTCGTAGACGCCATGCTCGATTACAAAAACGAAAGGCGCAGTTCGACGATCATGAAACGTATTGCACTCGGTTACACCGACGAGCAGATCCGTGAGATGGGTTTCTTCTTCTACCGGCAACCGCTGCGCGTCAAACCGCAGCAAACCGATCCCGAGATGGTCGCCCTTGGCAAGTCGCTGCATGACTCGTACTGCGAGAAGTGTCACGAGGAGGGCGGGCGCCCGGGTGATGCCGGGACACTGGCCGGCCAGTGGATGCCTTACCTCGAACACGCAATGAGCGATTACCTCAACGATCAGCGGCGCTGGCCACGCAAGATGGAGCGCAAGGTCAAAGAGGTGGTCAAGGCCGAAGGCGAGCGCGCCATCCCGGCACTGATCCAGTACTACGGCAGCCAGAACTAACAACCGAGGAAAAAAACCATGAACCGCATCAATCGACGCGACTTTTTGCGCTTGGCTGGCGGATCGGCCCTGGCCGCCGGCACCTTCGGTTTCCCCGGACTGCTACTCGCGAATACGCGCAAAGTGGTGGTTGTGGGCGGTGGGGTAGGCGGCTGCACCGCGGCCAAGTACCTGCGCAAGCTGGATCCAACCCTGGATGTCACGCTGGTCGAGCCCAAGACCCACTACACCTCGTGTTTTATGAGCAACGAGGTGCTCAGCGGTGACCGTAGCATCGAATCCATTACCTTCAGCTACGCCGATCTCAAGGACAGGTACGGGGTAAACGTCATCACCGACAGCGCTGTCGGCATCGATCCGATCGCCAAAGAGGTACGGACCGCAGACGGTGCACGCCTGGCATACGACGCGTGCGTCGTGTCACCCGGGGTCGATTTCAAGTGGGAGACGATCGAGGGCTACGACGCGCAGGTTGCCGAAACGATTCCCCATGCCTGGTTTGCCGGGCCGCAGACAGTGACGCTGCGCAACCAGTTGCTGGCGATGCCCGACGGAGGAAGCGTCGTTATCGTCGCGCCGCCGAATCCATACAAGTGCCCGCCCGGGCCTTACGAGCGGGCCTCGCAGATAGCGATGTACTGCAAGCATCACAAACCCAAGTCGAAAATCCTGATCCTCGATCCGAAAGCCAAGTTTTCCAAGGCCGGATTGTTCAAGCAGGGTTGGGCCCAGCACTACGGATTCGAAACCGACAATTCCATGATCGAGTGGGTGGGCGCGGAACAGGGTGGCAAGGTCAGCGCTGTGGATCCTGCATCCGGCACAGTGAAGGCCGAAGGCGGCGATTTCCACGGCGACGTCATCAACATCATCCCGGCGCAGAAAGCAGGCAAGATCGCCCATGATGCCGACCTGGTAGAGAATGATTGGTGTCCGGTCGACAAGCGCACCTTCGAATCCACGCGTCACCCGGGCATCTACGTACTTGGCGACGCCTCGTCGGCGTCCAAGATGCCCAAGTCCGCCTATGCTGCCAACTCACAGGCCAAGGTCGCAGTGGCGGCGATTCTGGCACGCTTCGCCGGCCAGGAACCGGGCGAGCCGACCTACGTCAACACCTGCTACAGCATCATTGCCGAGGAGCACGGCATTTCCGTCGCGGCGGTCTACCGGCTCAGCGAGGACGGCAAGGTGATCGACAGCATCGATGGATCAGGCGGACTGTCGCCGATGGATGCCAGTGCCGAGCATCGAAAGCGCGAGGTCACCTATGCGCACAGCTGGTTCCGAAACGTCATCGACGACATGATGCAGTAGCCACATTGCCCTTGACAGAATGCGCATTATTTATCGTATTATCATATACTGATGAATAGGTGCGGTACGCCTCCTTGACGAGGGTAGGCGGGTGCTCAAGCCAAGCGTGCCGAGGCCGATAGTTGTTTGGTAATCGGATCCCAACCGGAGGTTGTTATGAGCTGGTTGACAGCAGTTTTTCTCGTCGCGGCAGGCACCATTGCCACGCTCCTGGGTCTTGCCCTCACGGCAGTGATCGCTCTGCTGGTCAGGGGGGCCCTGGTGCGTACGTACCAGATCGTGGCTCGCCTGGTGGGCACGCCCCGACTCGCCAATCCGAGCTGACCCGGTCGCGCTTTGGGCCGGCATGGCTCCAAAGCGCCACCAGTTTCCGCGCCAGGAGTTGGGCCTCCAGCCTCCTGCAGATCTTTTTCAGCGCCACGCCGGCGATGTCCGACGTGGCCGCTACTCCATGCTTCACCTGCGCCTTCACTGACCGAGCAGTCCCGTCGGGCGCCGCCCAGTGAACCCAGCGACTCTGCCCCTGTTTCACGACGAGACAGCGATAGTTGATCCGATTACGCTGCAATCAGTTGTAACAAGCTGAATTTGCGGCCAATATCATTGGCAACAGGGAAGAGATCCATGACGCCAGAACAGCACGCGCGGTCTGAAATCGACACACTGCTCTTGAAGGCCGGCTGGCTTGTCCAGGATCCGGCGGATGCGCACATCTCGGCAGGTCCCGGCGTCGCCATCCGCGAGTTCCCGCTGCCGGGGCACGGCTTCACTGATTACCTACTGTACGTAAACGGTCTGGCAGCAGGCGTCATTGAGGCCAAAAAGGCCGGCGCCACCCTCAGCGGCGTCGAGATCCAGTCCGCCAAGTACTCGCAGGGTCTGCCCGAGGTGCTACCGGCCTGGCGGCGACCGCTGCCCTTCGCCTACCAGTCCACCGGCAACGAGACCCGGTTCACCAACGGCCTGGATCCCGAACCGCGCGCCCGCCCCGTGTTCGCCTTCCATCGACCCGAAATGCTCGCTGAATGGCTGGAGTCGGCACCAATTTCGTCGCCCCCTCTCCCTGTGGGAGAGGGTTGGGGTGAGGGGAAACCAAGGGCCGCCGAAGCACCCGCCACTTATACCGCGGGCGGCGGCACCTTCCTCGCCAGGCTGCAAAACATGCCACCCCTGATCGAGGAAGGCCTCTGGCCCGCACAGACCAAGGCCATCGCCAACCTGGAAAAGTCGCTGCGCGAGAACCGCCCGCGCGCACTGATCCAGATGGCCACCGGCTCCGGCAAGACCTTCACGTCCATCAGCTTCATCTACCGCCTGATCAAGTTCGCCGGCGCCCGCCGGGTGCTGTTCCTGGTGGATCGCGGCAACCTGGGCGACCAGACCCTCAAGGAATTCCAACAGTACGTCTCGCCCTACAACAACTTCAAGTTCAGCGAGGAATACATCGTCCAGCGCCTGAGCAGCAACACCCTCGATACCACCGCAAGGGTCTGCATCTGCACCATCCAGCGCATGTACTCCATGCTCAAAGGTAGAGAGCTGCCGGAAGACCTCGATGAGATCTCCGTCGACGCATTACTACCCTCTCCCTCAGGGAGAGGGCCCGGGGGCGAAGGCAGCCTGTTCGCAGAACCCGAACCCATCGAATACAACCCAAGCATCCCGATCGAGACCTTCGACATCATCGTCACCGACGAATGTCACCGCTCCATCTACAACCTCTGGGCGCAGGTACTCGAATACTTCGACGCCTACCTGATCGGCCTGACCGCCACGCCAAACAAGCAGACCTTCGGCTTCTTCAATCAAAACCTGGTGATGGAGTACTCGCACGAACGCGCCGTGGCCGATGGCGTCAACGTCAACTACGACGTCTACCGCATCAAGACGCAGATCACCGAAGGCGGCTCCAGGGTCGAGGCCGGCTACTACGTCGAACAGCAGGACCGCGAGACCCGCGAAAAGCGCTGGCAGGAACTCGATGAAGACCTCGAATATCAAGCAAAGCAGCTCGACCGCGACGTGGTCACGCCGGACCAGATCCGCACCGTGGTGCGCACCTTCCGCGACAAGCTGTTCACCGAGATCTTTCCCGGCCGCACCGAGGTCCCCAAGACGCTCTTCTTTGCAAAGGACGACAACCACGCCGAAAACATCGTCGAGATCCTGCGCGAGGAATTCGGCAAGGGTAACGAGTTCGCGCTGAAGATCACTTACAGAACTACCGGCGCCACGCCACAGGAGCTGATCAAGGCCTTCCGCAACAGCTACTTCCCGCGCATCGCTGTCACCGTCGACATGATCGCCACCGGCACCGACATCAAGCCGGTGGAGATCGTGGTCTTCATGCGCAGCGTAAAGTCCCGCTCTTTCTTCGAGCAGATGAAGGGCAGGGGCGTGCGGGTCATCAAGAACGACGACCTCAAGGCAGTCACCCCGGACGCCCAAGCCAAGGACCACTTCGTCATCGTCGATGCCGTCGGCGTCTGCGAGCAGGACAAGACCGACTCCAAGCCCATGGAGAAGAAGCCCGCGGTCTCGTTCGAGAAGCTGCTGCAGGCCGTCAGTTTCGGCAACACCGAAGAGGCCGTGCTCACCTCCATCGCCGGCCGCCTGGCCCGCATGGAACACCGCCTGAGCGAAGACGACGACAGGAAGATCCGAACCGCATCCGGCGGCTACGGCATCAAGGACCTCAGCCGCCGCATCCTCGAAGCCCTCGACCCCGACCTAAATCCCCCTCTCCCCCAGGGAGAGCCAGCAGCTCTTCCCCCTCTCCCTCAGGGAGAGGGCAGGGGTGAGGGATCAATTCCCCCTCTCCCCGAGGGAGAGGGCCGGGGTGAGGGGAAGGCCGCCGACCCACGCCAGCGCATCATCCAAGACGCCGTAAGTCCCCTGCTCGCCCCCAACCTGCGCAACCTCCTGGTCGAGATCAAAAAGAAAAACGAGATCACCATCGACCACGTCAGCCAGGACGAGGTGATCGAGGCCGGCTTCAGTGCCGATGCCGCCGACCGCGCCAGGGGCGTTGTCCAGTCCTTCGAGCGGTTCATCGAAGACCACAAGGACGAGATCACCGCCCTGCAGATCCTGTACAGCAAGCCCTACAAGGCCCGCCTGAGCTTCGACGACATCAAGGAACTGGCCGACCAGATTCAGGCCCCGCCCAACCTGTGGACCGAATCCCAGCTATGGCAGGCCTACGCCGCACTGGAAAAGACCAAGGTCAAGGGTGCCGGCGGTCGGCGCATCCTCACCGACCTGGTGTCGCTGGTGCGCTTCGCCATCCACCAGGACAACGAGCTGATCCCCTTCCCGGAGCGGGTACAGGCCAACTTTAAGGCCTGGCTAGCGAGCCAACAGCACCCTCTCCCCGAGGGAGAGCGCACAAACAATCTCCCTCTCCCTCAGGGAGAGCGCACAAACAATCTCCCTCTCCCTCAGGGAGGGCGCACAAACCATCCCCCTCTCCCTCAGGGAGAGGGCAGGGGTGAGGGCAAAACCCGCTTCACGCCCGAACAAATGCACTGGCTGGAGATGATTCGGGATCACATTGCCGCGAACCTGGGGATCGAGACGGATGATTTCGAGTACGCGCCGTTTGCCCAGGAGGGCGGGCTGGGCAAGGTCTATCAAATCTTCGGCGATGAGTTGAGCAGAATAATCGAGGAATTGAATGAGGGTTTGGCAGCTTGAACGGGTTCAAAAGCAGTAGTTACCAGCTCGTTCCGCTTAAGGACCTGACAGTCCCAAAAATTGACAAGCGCGGGCCTGACGGAGAAGGCGAGTTTACCTACGTCGACATAAGTAGCGTCGACAACAAGACCAAGCGCATTGGTGATCCTAAGCGGCTCCCGGCCGGCGAAGCGCCAAGCCGAGCCAAGCAGCGGCTGCAAGCTGGAGATGTCTTGGTTTCTATGACAAGACCGAATCTGAACGCTGTAGCGATAGTTCCGAGCGAATTGGGCGACGCTATCGGATCAACTGGATTCCATGTTCTTCGTGCAATCGAGGGAGTCGACCCAAAGTGGCTGTACTTCGGTGTTCAGTCGCATGATTTCGTATCTGTGATGTCTGGACTCGTTCAGGGTGCGCTTTATCCAGCTGTTCGTCCAAAAGACATCAATGCATTCGTGCTGCCTGTTCCACCACTAGAGCAGCAAAAGCGCATCGTCGCGGAAATCGAAAAGCAATTCTCCCGCCTCGACGAAGCCGTCGCTAACCTCAAGCGCGTCAAGGCCAACCTCAAACGCTACAAAGCCGCCGTCCTCAAAGCCGCCGTCGAAGGCAAGCTCACCGAAGAATGGCGTGCTGCACAGGGACGTGCGAATGTCGCGGGAGGGCAGGAGCCCGGAGCGACCAAGTCCCATCCAGACGTCGAACCCGCCAGCAAGCTCCTCGACCGCATCCTCGCCGAACGCCGCGCCAAGTGGGAAGAAGCCGAACTGGCGAAGATGGAAGCCAAAGGCGAGGTCCCGAAGAACGACAAGTGGAAGGCGAAGTACAAAGAGCCTGCTGAGCCTGAGACCACCAATCTTCCCGCATTGCCCGAGGGGTGGGTATGGGCAACATGGGATCAGATATCCAACTGGGTGACTTATGGTTTTACGAGGCCGATGCCTCATGTCGAGGCAGGGATGCCTATCGTTACAGCCAAGCATGTCGTCGCTGGAAAAATTGAGTTGCATGACACGCACAAGACGCCTTACGAGAACTATGCGCAGCTTTCAGACAAAGACAGGCCGGAAGCGGGCGATATCTTAATAACCAAAGATGGAACGATAGGGCGAGCTGCTGTGGTCCCAGAGCATGACGGCTTTTGCATTAATCAAAGCGTCGCGGTGGTATGGCTACGCTCTTGTCCAATTCTCCGAGAGTATCTTCTCGCTGTAATTGAGTCGGAATTCGTCCAAAAGCCCGTTAGGGAGAAGGCGCGGGGGGTGGCAATCAAGCATCTGTCGATAACTGACTTTGCAAAGCTAGCCTTGCCAATTCCCTCTATGCATGAGCAATCGCTACTTGCGGACGAAGTTGACCGCCGGCGATCCCTTATTAGGGAGGCGGAAGCTCAGGTAGATGCCAACCTTCAGCGAGCAATTCGACTCCGACAGGCCATTCTGGCGAAAGCCTTTAGCGGCATGCTGGCCCCCTTGGCATCCATACCAATAAGATCAGACGCCATAGGAGGTCAGTAGTGGCTAGTGAATTCCCGCGTGGTTCGGAATGGCGCAAATGGGACCTTCATGTACACACCCCGTTCACTCATCTTTCCAATGGCTATCAAGGTGACTGGGATGCGTTCGCTCAGGCCATTAGGGACGCTGACCTCGCCCTAATTGCGGCTACAAACTATTTCTGCTTTTCTCAGGATGAGATTGAGAGGGTTCGCCATGAGTTGGCTGCTCGTGGCTGCACGGCAGCCGTACTGCCAAACGCCGAGTTCAGGATAGAGCATCCGAACCAGCACGGTGAATGGATAAATATCCATGTGATCTTCTCTGAGCAAATTAATACGGCAGATATCAACGCTTCCCTATCGCGTCTGCCGTTGCTGAATACGACAGAAGACCAAAGGCCAGTATATTGTGAAATTAGCAGCCTTCAAGGGAGCGGATTGGATTTCACGAACATCTTGGTAAGTCTTCGGACTCTTTTGGAAACATTGCGGCGTGACTTTAAGCTAGGCAAAGATTTTGTTGTCGCTGCGTTACCGCGCGGGCATGGAGCGTTTCGCCCCGCCCAAGGTGATGGGCGAGGAAATGCACTTGCGGTCGAGATCGATAAATCGTGTCAGCTAATGTTTGGCACTGATGGAGATCGGGAGTTTTATTTGAATGTAGCTAGGTATGAAGGGGCGCTAGCCAAGCCCGTTTATTCACATTCTGATGCGCATTCAACAGACGCGATTGGTGAGCGGTTTACCTGGGTAAAAGCTGATCCAACGTTCCAAGGCCTCAAACAAACCGTCTATGAGCCTGAGGACAGGGTAAAACTGCAAGCAAATTCACCACAATTGGATTTTCGGAAGCCGTTCTTCGAGAAGTTGCTCGCTTCGGGCGAGATTATGGGGGCTGATGGTCCAAGGTTTGGGGCTGTAGAGATTCCATTAAACCGCAATCTTGTCACTCTGATCGGAGGACGTGGTACAGGAAAAAGCATTTTGCTCGACTGTATCTTTAAGACATTCGGAAGAACATCTGCAGCTGATGATGGTCGGCTAAAACGCCTAAGCCCAGAAAATGTCCAGGTCCACTATGAGAAGTCGGATGGCGATCAAATAGTTTATGACGCCGGAAAACAAGACCAGTTATCTTACTTGCATGTAAGGCAAGGAGATATTAGACAATATGTTACTCAGCCTGATGAGCTAAGTCGGCAAATCAAACAGCTGTTAGGTATTGAATCCACGGACTCAGTTCCTGAATACGATTTTGAAGCTACTGATCTCCTTGAGAGAATACTAAAGTCAAAGTCTTGGTTTAAACAAGAGGATGCCGACGGAAATCGTATAAATACAGAGGAACATAACAAGGCTCGATTGGATGGTAATAAGCAGCTGATCGAGACCATCACAACAGAGCAGAACAAAGAGCTCATAGAGCAGTACAAAAATAACAGGCAATCCGTGAATGCCAAAGAGGCTGTTCGAAAGTCCCTTCGCGAGCTGGCGGTGAGGAGCAAGGCGGACCGTGAAGAACTGTCGTCAATGATTGCTGATGTAAATGAGCAGGATTTAGGGGGAAGAATTGTACCGACTCCTGACTATAAGGCGTTTGACAACGCGATCGAAGAAATTGGCGTTGAGGTCGCTGCTGATATTGAGAAGCTTCGAGCAGAGAACAATGCAATCACTGAGCGATTCAGAGAGCAAGGGATAGATCAAGACATTAGCGGACTATTGTCGAAGGTTGATCAATACCAGAAGGTTATTGACCAAGCAGAAGATAGGCTGCAGGAGATAGAGAGTAGAAAGTCCTCAATTTCCAACCTTATCCAGGAGCGATCACAACTCGCAGAACAGATTGCTAACGACATTGAAGGCCAGAAGGAAGATGTTGATTCGAGATTCGCTGAGCTGAAGCGAGGGCGAGAAGATTGGACCTCTGATCAGCAAGGACTGGTCGAGCACCTGCTAAGCGAAATCGATGTCAAAGGCGAGGTGAAGTTCGATGTTGATGCCTTCTACGGCTGGCTCAAAGAGTTGCTGAACGGACAGAAATTTCGGAGTACCAATACAGAGTCTCAGCTTGATCGGATTCGCGATCGAATGGGGGTGTCATCTTACGAAGACTATCTGAAGTTGCTTCGTGGTGAGTCAATTATCACCGATTCTGGTGGAGAAAAGATCACTCTCGAACAGTTCGCTTCCGATGATAGTTACTTCTTAAAGACGAGCTACGACATCTTTGACTACTTGTTTAGCTACCGGTATCGGACTAAGTACCTTGGGGTCAAGGCGGTCATAACCTACAAAGGGAAGACGCCAGAAAAGCTGTCAGTGGGCCAAAGAGGCACTTTTTACGTATGCATGAAGCTGGCTACCGACCCGTTTGGTAGTCCCTTTGTTTTCGATCAGCCTGAAGATGATCTCGATAACGAATTCATCATGGATGAATTGGTCCCATTATTCCGAAAGATCAAGAAATATCGCCAAGTAATCGTTGCGACCCACAACGCTAACTTGGTGGTGAATGCGGATGCAGAGCAGGTCATTGTTGCCTCAAACAATGATGAGGTCCTGACCTACGAATCCGGATCGCTGGAGCACTCAGAAAGCGCTACTGGCAAAGGCATCAGAGAAGAAGTGTGCCGGGTCCTTGAAGGTGGGCGTACGGCGTTCGAGAAACGCGAATGGAAATACGGTTTTAGGCATATCTGAGTATGGCAAGCGATCAAATCGTCCAAAAACTCTGGAACTACCGCAACGTCCTTCGTGACGACGGCATGAGCTACGGCGACTACGTCGAGCAGCTCACCTACCTGCTGTTCCTCAAGATGGCCGACGAGCGCACCCAGGCGCCCTACAACCAACCCAGCATCGGTCCGAAGCAGTACAGCTGGTCCAGCCTGATCAAGAAGGACGGCGACGAGCTGTTCGACCAGTTTTCAGGCTCGCGCTGTCCTGCGCTCGCACGAAAACCCGGCCCTTGGCTCCTGCCTCGGGCGTTCGGCGGGACCGAAGTCCACCGGACTTCGTTCTTTTCCCGCCTCACCCACCATGCCCTCGATGCGCTGGGCAAGGAAAAGGGCCTGCTCGGCCAGATCTTCAACAAGGCCCAGAACAAGTTGGATTCGCGCCATCCCTGGCGCTCACCCTGCGGGCGCGCTTCGCGCGTCCAAACCCGCTCCAGGCGGGTTTGTCAGGACCCGGCCAAGCTGTCTCGCCTGCTGGAGACCGCTCCTGCGCATCCCCGCGCCCGCGGCATTCGGACATCCTGTCCATCAAAGTACGCCCAGGACACCAAGTCCGGCGCCGGCCAGTACTTCACCTCGCGTGCTCTGATGGACTCGGCCCATCCATGGGCCTCAGCCTTCGGCCGAGCTTCGCTCGTCCAATCCCGCTCCGTGCGGAATTGTCGCTCCCGGCGAAATTGTCAGGCCATGGTCGATGTCATGGCACCGGAGCCTGGCGATACCATTGCCAACCCGGGCTGCGGCACCGATGGCTTTCTGCGCGCGGCATGATCATCCACTGCTCCAAGAAGCTCGCCACCAAACTGCCGGAGGTGTCATCGACACTGCTGCAGGAAACAAGTCTGCTCGGCAGTTGGCATGCCCACCTGTTCACACTGGACCGTCGTCAGTGCGTGATGTTCTGCCACGACGCCACCCGTTACTGCCTGTTCCTCGCCGGCCTGCGCAAGCCGCATTTCGCGGAACTCGGCAGCAAATGGTTCCGCGAACTGTTCACGGCCACGCTGGCGGTGGTCGGTGTTCCCGATACGAAGATCAAGAAGGTTGAGCTGATGCTCGGGCCTGTCCGCTTCGATACCGCCACCGACCGCTCGGTGCAAGGCTCGATCAACATCGCCCGCCAGGATCTGCAGGCCTGGGTATTCCAGCTGCCGAACGTGATGGACCTGGACCCATTGAAGGTGTCGGTCTGGCTCAACCAGCGTCCGGTGACGGTCAGGGGAAAGTTCATTCACCCGGATCGTGAGATGCAACAACGCTTGGCGGAGGTGGGTTAGGGATGCCGCTTGGCCTAGAATCTATGCCACCAACGGCAGGTCAAAGGCGCATTTCTTGAAGGTGGACAGATGAACAGACAGCAGACGTTACAAACCCTGAAGGCGGCCAAGCCGGTGCTGGCCGAGCGCTACGGTGTGACGCGGCTCGCGTTGTTCGGTTCGACTGCGCGCGGCGAGGCACACCCGGACAGCGACGTCGACATCGTTGTCGGTTTCGACGGGCCGGCCACGTCGGCGCGGTACTTCGGCGTGCAGTTCTACTTTGAAGACGTGCTGGGTTGCGCTGTCGACCTAGTGAAAGAAAAGGCCATGCGTCCAGAGCTGAAACCGTTCATCGAACGCGAGGCCGTGAATGTCTGAAGGCGAGTGGGGTAACTACTATGAACGCGACTGACACCCTGATGATTGCAGATGACCTTTTGGTTTCCCGAAGTGGTCTGGACCGGCTCGCGATGCAGTATCACATCCGCAAGCTGAGTTTGTTCGGCTCGGCGGCCCGGGGTGAACTGCGCCCAGACAGCGATATCGATCTGCTGGTCGAGTTCGAACCGGGCAAGGCACCTTCGCTGTGGTCGGCAGTGGATTTGCAGGATGCGTTCTCTCGCCTGTTTGGGGGACGAAGTGTTGACATGGTGCCACCTGAGGTTCTGCGCAATCCCTATCGCAGAAAAACCATCGAACGGGATTTGAAGGTATTGGTCGATGAAGCCGCTTGAACGGGATGCCGCTTATCTTTGGGATATGCTCGATGCGGCGAAACAGGCTGCCGAACTCTCGGATGGCATCGGGCTGGACGGTCTGCTTAACGATATCCGGACCCGCTACGCGATCGAGCGGGCGCTGGAGATCATCGGCGAAGCCGCGCGACGGGTTTCTCACGAGACAACAGCAGCCCATCCGGAGATTCCATGGAAGGGAATCATCGGATTCCGCAATGTCCTCGCACACGAATATGGTGCGATCGACTATCACCGGCTCTACACCGTGCTCCGGGACGATCTCCCTGAATTGGTGGTTGCTCTCGAAAATATCATCGCCTTGATTGAAGACCTCAGATGAATCCGGCCGCCGTTGTTCGGAAGCTCGGGGCCTACCGCACTGGCCCGGAGCTTGGACAGAGCCGCGCCCGTCGCCGGATCGCGAGCACACAGTTACCTGCGCTCCTCCCGGCTCACCCTCCACGACGACAAGACTGACGCAATGAGCCCTTCCGACATCACGAACAAGCTGTGGAATTATTGCCATGTCCTGAGGGACGACGGCATGAGCTACGGCGACTACGTCGAACAGCTCACCTACCTGCTGTTCCTCAAGATGGCCGACGAGCGCACCCAGGCGCCGTACAACCAGCCCAGCATCGTGCCGCAGCAGTACAGCTGGTCCAGCCTCATCAAGAAGGACGGCGACGAGCTGTTCGACCACTACCGCCATGCCCTCGATGCACTGGGCAAGGAAAAAGGCCTGCTCGGCCTGATCTTCAACAAGGCCCAGAACAAGTTCCAGGACCCGGCCAAGCTGCGTCGCCTGCTCGTGGACCTGATCGACAAAGAAAACTGGTCGGTGATGAGCGCTGACGTGAAGGGCGATGCCTACGAGGGGCTGCTGGAGAAGAACGCCCAGGACACCAAGTCCGGCGCCGGCCAGTACTTCACCCCGCGTGCGCTGATCCAGGCCATGGTCGATGTCATGGCCCCGGAGCCCGGCGAGACCATCGCCGACCCGGCCTGTGGCACCGGCGGCTTCCTGCTCGCGGCGCACCAGTACCTGGTCGACAACTATCCCAACATGACCAAGCCGCAGAAGAAGGCGCTCAAGGCAGAGACCTTCAAGGGCTGGGAGCTGGTACAGAGCACCGCGCGCCTGTGCGCCATGAACATGCTGCTGCACGGCATCGGCGACCAGCAATACGAACCCATCGTGGTGAGCGACTCCCTGGCGTCGGATCCGGGCGACCGGTTCGACCTGATCCTGGCCAATCCGCCCTTCGGCAAGAAGAGCGGCACCACCATCGTCGGCGAGGGTGGCAAGGTCAGCAAGGAGCGCGACACTGTCGAGCGCGACGACTTCTGGGCCACCACCTCCAACAAGCAGCTCAACTTTGTCCAGCACATAAAGACGCTGTTGAAAGTGAACGGCCGCGCCGCCGTGGTGGTGCCGGACAACGTGCTGTTCGAAGGCGGCGCCGGCGAGACCATCCGCCGCAAGCTGCTGCACGAATGCGACGTCCACACCCTGCTGCGTCTGCCCACCGGCCTGTTCTACGCCCAGGGCGTGAAGGCCAACGTGCTGTTCTTCGACAAGAAGCCGGCCAGCGAGACCCCGTGGACGCGCAGGCTGTGGATCTACGATCTGCGCACCAATAGGCACTTCACCCTCAAGACCAACCCGCTCAAGCGCGAAGATCTCGATGACTTCGTTAAGTGCTATGTGCCGGAGGCGCCGCATCTGCGGGTGCCGACTTGGCATGGCGATGATTCCCCTCACCCTGGCCCTCTCCCGGGGGGAGAGGGGACAATACATGAAGGGCGCTGGCGTGCTTTTGACTACGAAGAATTGATCAAACGCGACAAGGCCAGTCTGGACATCTTCTGGTTGAAGGATGAGTCGCTGGAGAATTCAGACAACCTGCCGGAGCCCGGTGTCATTGCGGCCGACATAGTTGAGGATCTTGAGGCGGCATTGGCACAGTTTCGGGAGATAGCCACGGACCTCGGTGCAGACGTGGTGAATGATGTCATCAACGGCTGATTCGCCCTATGGCTCGCTGCTGGTCACCTGTGTTTGGAGCGCTGAGCCGCAGCATTTGATCGACGGGGATCTAGCGCCATGACCATCAGCGTTCCATTTTCGATCCGCATTTTCGTTGCCGATGGTGACCCTGACGGGCTGCGCGTCATCGAGCGGTCCAACTGGAATGGCAGGGCGCTGGTTTTTCCAAGGTCACTGCTACCCGATATCAAAAAGCGTGAGGAGTTCGACCGCACCGGCGTCTATCTGCTGCTGGGTCCGCAGGAGGAGGGCGATGGCGAGATGCTGTACGTGGGCGAGGGTGATCCCGTGCGCCCACGGTTGGAGACACATTACTCGAAGAAGGACTTCTGGAACCGCTGTGTCTTCTTTGTCACCGGGCAGCAGGGCGCGCTTAACAAGGCGCACGTGCAATACCTGGAGGCGCGACTTGTAGAACTGGCACTTGCCGCCAAGCGGATGCCGCTGGACAACCAAAACACGCCGAACCGCCCGACACTCAACGAAGCAGACCAGGCGGATATGGAGGTGTTCCTGTCAAACCTTCTGCAGATCTTGCCGCTATTGGGCATATCGGCCTTTGAAACGCCGAGTGCGACGCGCCCATCCAAGAAGAAACGACTGTTCATCGAGGCAAAGGGATTGAAAGCAGAAGGCTACGAGTCGACCGAAGGATTTGTCGTCTGCGCCGGATCCGACGCGTCGCTGGATATAGTTCCGTCAATGCAGGCGTACGCACCCACGAGAGTCGAAGACCGGAAGAAGCTGATCACATCCGGCGTACTCGTGACGTCCGGTGACCGCTACCAGTTCACCCAGGACTACAGCTTCAGTTCGCCATCCACGGCCGCGACCATCGTGATGGGGCGCAATGCCAACGGGCGCACGGAATGGAAAGATGGCTCGGGCACGCCATTGAAGGCGATCCAGGAAGCACTGGCGGACCAGGGCTGAGCGGTTTACAAACCAGGATATTCTGAGAAATTCACGTGCAAGATCTGATTGACCCAATTATCGGCCCATTGCTGCTTGTGTTGCTGCTGATGTGGGCAGGTATCGGCACCCTGTATCTCGTTCTCGATCGTACCGAGAAAGCATTTGAGAAGGGTAAGCGCTCGCCGTTTCCGCAGGAGTTCCTGCGCGGACCCGGGCACAGCCTGTACGAGAAAATCGAAGACCTCCGCCTCGACTTCATGGGCTGGCTGATGGGCGTCATGATCATGCCCGCCATTTTGATGGCGGTACCGCTGAGCCAGGCGTATTTGACCGGCAAGCGCGTGTCTCTTGGACTCTGGGTAATGGTCGCCGTCGTATGGATTGCCACCACGGTGTGGCTTTGCCGCAAAGCGATCACCACCTTCAAGACGATCCGCCAGCTTCGACTCGGCTATGAGGGCGAAGTCGGGGTCGGGCAGGAACTGAACCTGCTGATGCTGAATGGTTACCGCGTATACCACGACTTCCCCGCACAGCAGTTCAACATCGACCACGTGGTGATCGGCCCGGCGGGCGTGTTCGCGATTGAAACGAAGGCGAGATCCAAACCAGTCACCGGTGGTGGTAAACGCGATGCGACGGTGGTGTGCCACGGTGATTATCTGGCGTTTCCGAACGGGTCGGATTACGCGTCCATAGAGCAGGCGCTACGCCAAGCCAGATGGTTGTCCCAATGGCTTACGCGCGCCGTCGGTGAAAAGGTGCCGGTGAAAGCCGCGCTGGTGATCCCTGGATGGTTCGTCGAACGGAAGAAGATTGGCGACGTGCTGGTGTTCAACGCCAGGGAGTCGAAGAACGCCATTGTCGGCTACCGCGGGGCGCAATTATCCGCAGAAATGATTCAACGCATCGCACACCAGGTCGAAGAAAAATGCCGCGACGTGGCGCCTAAATCGTACCGCGATACAAATGCACACCCAGCCAAGCCGGTGCCGTGATCAACTACGGGGTAGCGTCCGACAGGTCAGGATCACTTGCCGGGATGGTTAGGTCTTGAACTGGCTGACCAGTGTGCGCAGATTTTCTCCGAGCCGCGCCAGTTCGCTACTCGCCATCGTGATCTGTTCGCTGCCGCTGACCGTATGCTCAGCGATATGCGCGATATGTACGACGCTGTGATCCAGTTGTGCTGACGACGTTACCCCGAAATTGAGTAGCACGGGCATTTAGAGTCCAATCCCATGACGCAGGAGATTGGACGTGAAGAAGCGCTACAGCGAAGAACAGATCATCGGGTTTTTGAAGGAGGCGGATGCCGGGGTTCCGATCAAGGAGTTGTGCCGGCGGCATGGCTTCTCGGAGGCGAGCTACTACCTCTGGCGCAGCAAGTTCGGCGGCATGGATGTGTCGGATGCCAAGCGCCTCAAGGCGTTGGAGTCGGAGAACGCGCGGCTGAAGAAGCTGCTCGCCGAAGCCCTGCTCGAGAACGAGGTGACGAAAGAAGTCCTGCGAAAAAAGTGGTGACCGCACCGGCCCGTCGGGAGGTGGTGCGGCTCATGAAGCAGCACGGGATGAGCGAACGGCACGCGCTGCGGGTCGTCGGCATGAGTGCATCGGCGTTGCGTTACGTGCCCAAGCCAGACAGCAATGTTGAGCTGCGCCAGCAGATCGTGGACATGGCGCAGCGATATCGCCGGTATGGCGCGCCGATGATCTACCTCAAGCTGCGCCAGGCTGGACATCGGGTCAATCACAAGCGTGTCGAACGGCTATACGCGCAAGAAAAACTGCAGGTTCGACGACGTCGACGCAAGAAGATCCCCGCTGGGGATCGCCAGCCGCTGATCCGACCTGGCGCGGCCAATGAAGTCTGGTCGATGGATTTCGTCTTCGACCGGATCGCCTCAGGTCGGGCGCTCAAGTGCCTGGCAATCGTCGACGACGCCACGCACGAGGCGGTGGCCGTGATACCGGAGCATGCGATTGGTGGCGACCACCTGGTGCGATTGCTGGACGAGGTCTGTGCGCTCCGCGGCAGACCATCGATCATACGGACCGACAATGGCAAGGAGTTCACTGGCCGGGCCATGTTGACCTGGGCGCATCGTCACGGCATCGCCCTGCGCTTGATCGAGCCCGGCAAGCCCAACCAGAACGCGTACATCGAATCCTTTAACGGACGGCTGCGCGACGAATGCCTGAACGAGCATTGGTTCGTCAGCCTCAACCATGCCCGGGTGGTAATCCGCGCATGGGTCCGCGAGTACAACGAGGAAAGACCGAAGAGGACACTTGGCGGGCTGACGCCCGCCCAGCATGCCAAGCAGCTCGCTGCAAAGGCGGTTACATTTGAAACTGGACTCTAAACCGAACCGCTACTCAACAAGGGGTACCGTCGCTGACACGCCAGTCTGCTCTTCGGCGGCCCCGGCAATCTGCGTGTTCATATTGGAGATGCTGGCAACGAGGCTGACGATGTTCGCCAGCGCCTTGTCGGCTTCGGCGGCATGTTCCAGCGTCTGACCGGTCTTGTCACGGCCACTCTGCATTACGGCGACTGCCTTGCCGGCCTCGCTTTGCAGCCGCTCGATCATCTGCTGGATCTCCTCCGTCGATTGCTGGGTGCGACTGGCCACCCGAGTTCGACATTTAGCGGCTGAAATTGAGCCGAATTTTGCCGAGTTTTTGTGCAAAAACAGCAACTTAATGCGTTTGGCAATTTTTCAGCTGTAGTGACACTAAATTTTCGCTGAACCCTTGAATACTGTAGGTATGCTTCCTACAGTAGCGACATGTTCGTGAAGATCACATCTTCCGGCGGCCGCCAGTACGTCAAGCTGGTCGAGGCCTTTCGTGACAATGGGGGCGTGGCGCGCCAACGCGTAATCGCCACGCTTGGTCGGATTGAGGCGGTTCGTGCTGGAGAGAGTAATGCGCTGATCAATGGCCTGCTGCGGGCGGCCGATCAACCAACGATGGATGAAGGCACCGGCAGCGTGTCATTCGCGCCCGCATTGACGGTCGGCGATACCTGGATGCTGACTGCGCTCTGGCAAGAGCTGGGATTTGCCGAGGCATTCCGCCGCATCCTGCGGCCGCGGCGGCGTTTCGATGCCGAAAAGCTGCTGCGCGTCATGGTCTTCAATCGACTGTGCGACCCGGAATCGAAGCTGGGTATCAGTCGGTGGCTGGAGGGTACGTTGGTGCCGGACGTGTCGGTTGAAAGTGTGACCCATCAACGCCTGCTGCGCACGATGGATACCTTGACCGATTGTGTGAGAGCGCTGGAGGAAGCGACGGCGACACTGCTGCGTCCGTTGATCGATCAGGAGTTGTCGATTGTCTTCTATGACCTGACGACGATCCGCACCGAGGGGGAAAGCCAGGTGGGCTGCGGTGAATTGCGCCGGTACGGTAGAGCCAAAGAAGGCGACATCGCACGCCAGGTCATGCTCGGTGTCGTCCAGACTGCGGAAGGCCTGCCAATTCACCACGAGGTATTCGCCGGCAACAGCGCCGAAACGCAAACCCTGGTGCCGACGATCGAGCGGGTGCTGTCGCGTTTTCCGATCCGGCGTGTCGTCCTTGTCGCCGATCGCGGCCTGCTCTCATTGGATAATTTGGAAACGGTCAAACAGATCGAGGTGCAAGGTAAGCCGCTGGAATTCATTCTGGCTGTACCGGCGCGCCGCTATAGTGATTTCGACAAGCTACTGGGCAACTTTCATCGTGACGATTGTCGCGATGCCACGGACGAGGTCGTCGGTGAATTCGAATGGCAAGGCTATCGCCTGATCGTAGCGCACCGCCCGGCGATGGCCGAAGAATTGACCGCCCGCCGGGATGAGCGCATCAAAGCGCTGCAAGCGGAGGCCGAGCGGCTGGCCGACAAACTGGATGAGCAGGATGCCGGACAGCGCTATCGCGGCCGCAAGCTGTCAGACGGTGGTGCCACCGCGCGCTTCTATCAGGCGGTCTGCGAGGCCAAACTCGCTTCGATCATCAAGGTTGATCTCAACGCCGATGTCTTCAGCTACGCGATCGACCAGCGGGCACTCAAACGCGCCCGCCTGCTCGATGGCAAGCTCATCTTGGTGAGCAACGTACAGGATCTCGGTCCAGCCGCGTTGGTTACGCGTTACAAAGCGCTTGCCGATATCGAGCGTGGCTTTCGGGTGCTCAAGTCCGAGATCGAGATCGCGCCGGTCTTTCATCGCCTGCCGAGCCGCATCCATGCGCATGCGATGATCTGTTTCCTGGCGTTGATTTTGTATCGCGTCCTACGCTTGCGACTGAAAGACCGCGGCAGCCCGTACTCACCGGAACGCGCGCTCGAAATCGCGCGCCGCATTCAGCGCCATCAGGTCACGCTACATCAGCGCCAATCGGCATCCGGCATCACCACACTCAACCTGGAACAGCAGGAGTTATTCGAGACGATCGGTTTGCCGACACCCACCGTCAACGCCTTGTAGTGACAAAATCGCCTATGCCGATTCAATAAAAACAATAACTTACGCGATTAACTGTCGAACTCGGGTGGCCAGTGTCCGAACCTCGTCCGCCACCACGGCAAAGCCACGACCTTGCTCGCCGGCACGCGCCGCCTCGATAGCTGCATTCAGTGCGAGCAGGTTGGTCTGCTCCGCGACGCCACGGATGACGCTGAGCACGGAGCCTATGTTTTCCGATTCCTTCTTAAGCGTGTCGATGACGCCGCCCGCGGTGTTGATCTCTTTTGCGAGCTGCTGCATCGAATTGACGGCACGCGCCATGACCTCGCGCCCGGCGGTTGCCGCTGCGTCAGTCTGGCGAGCGGCCTCGGCGGCCTCGGCGGCATTGCGCGCGACTTCTTGCGCCGAGACATTCATCTCGGTCACGGCTGTAGCGACCTGATCAGTCTCATTGCGCTGTGCCTCGGCTGATTGCGAGTTCTCGCGGGTAACGGCCGAGAGCTCTTCTGCCGCCGTCGCGAGTTGTGCCGTCGATTGCCCGACCGCGGAGACGATACTTCGTGTCTTGGCAACGAACTGATTAAAATGACGCGTCAAGGCCGTCACCTCATCGTTGCCCTCGGAGAGTAGCTCGCGAGTCAGGTCGCCATCACCCGACGCGACGTTGCGCATCGCCATGGACGCAATGCAGATCGGCTGGGCAATGCTTTGGCCGATCAGCCAAAGTGTGGTGACCAGGAAGGCTATCCCGACCGCCGCGATCAGGCCAATCGTAGAGGCCGTCTTCCAAAAGGTCTGTTTGACATCGTCGACATAGATGCCGGAGCCAATGACCCAACCCCACGCCGGGAATCCCTTTACGTAAGAAACCTTGGGCACGGGCTTTTCGTGTCCAGGTTTGGCCCACTGGTAATTGACGATGCCCGCGCCCTGGTCGCGGACAACGTTCACCATCTCCTGAAACAGCCTGGTACCAGCTGGGTCACGTAACTCGCCGACGGATTTTCCGTCGAGGTCCGGTTTGATCGGGTGCATCACCATGTTCGGCTGCATGTCGTTGACCCAGAAGTAGTTGCCGTCGTCATAGCGCAGCGTGCGCAGCGCGTCCAGCGCTCCGGCCTGCGCTTGCTCGCGCGTCATCTCGCCGGAGGTTTCGCGACCGTGAAAGGCCTCGATCTCGCTGTAGGCCACTTCCACCAGCTTGCGCGTCTGTTGTCCCTTCTCTTCCATCAGCATGGAATCGACCAGTCCCAAGGTGGCGCCGATGGTTGCCAGGCTGCCGAGCACGACGACTAAGATCAAAAGCGCCAGACGGTGGCGGATCTTGAACTTTCTGAGTGATGACATAGTGAGACCTCCCTCGGACAGCGTAGACTGACTTGAAACATCGCACTGTTTGCGGAACGCGGCCGCCAATTCAGTGTCGGTAGCGGCCGGTATAGTGAGTGCTTTAACGCATGCTTTTAGTCGCCGAGATAGCTGTCAGCTGTTTAGAAAACTCGGGGCTTGCCAGGTTGCATAGTTGGCGACTCGTTTGTGTATCAACAAATCGCGGGGGAAAGGTGACCATGAGCCTAGCTTTTTACATAATATGTATTATGCGCATTAGTCACTCCAGACGAATCCGGTACAGATCGCCTGTTTGGCCAATCGCAAGGCCCCGGCTATTGACGATGTGACTGCAGCGTCCATAGTCTCCAGCGCCTTGTCCCCGATCACGAGTCCTGCATTCATGCCGTTCAATCTTCCGCCTGTCGGCGTAACGATAGTTTTGCTGTTCGCGAGCAATGTGTTCATGACCTTCGCCTGGTACGCGCACCTGAAGGATCTGAGCCACAAGCCGTGGATAATCGCTGCACTCGTGAGTTGGTCGATCGCGCTATTCGAGTACCTTTTGCAAGTTCCCGCGAACCGCATTGGGCATACGGTGCTCGATCTGGGTCAGCTCAAGATCATGCAGGAAGTGATTACGCTGCTTGTGTTCGTGCCTTTTTCTCTGCTTTACATGAAGGAACCGCTGCGTCTTGATTTTCTCTGGGCGGCACTGTGTCTCCTGGGTGCCGTGTTCTTCATTTTCCGGCCATCCATTCAGTCGGCATGGCTGAGTTGATTAATATAAAAATATATAGTTATCCGTATGTTGCGGAATAAAGGTTAAGTCGAATATTGAGGGTTTTTTACCGCATGGAGGGCCTGTCGACGAAGATGGCGCGGAAATCATTCACATTGGTCATTGTCGGGCCGGTAATCAACGAATCACCCAGGGCACCAAAAAAGCCATGCCCGTCGTTGCGTGCCAGCGACTCACTGGGGTTGATCCCTTTCTCCCACGCGCGTTCGAGTGTCGAGGGCGTGAGGATGGCACCGGCGATCTCCTCGATACCGTCGACACCATCGGTATCGCCGGCGATGCCATAGACCCCGGGCTGCCCCTTCATCGCGATCCCCAGCGCCAGCAGGAACTCGACATTGCGCCCGCCGCGCCCATCGCCGCGCAGGGTCACGGTGGTTTCACCACCCGATAACAGCACACAGGGTGACTCGAACGGCATCTGGTGCCGCGAGACCTGTAACGCAATCCCGGCCATGACCTTACCGACATCACGCGCCTCGCCTTCGATGCTGTCGCCGAGGATGTGCGCCGGGATGCCTGCGTCGCGCGCCACGGCGGCGGCCGCCTCCAATGCCATCTGCGGTGTCGCGATCAGGTGCGTTTGCACGCCCTTCAACCTGGGATCGCCGGGCTTGACCGTTTCGCCTGCACCGCTCTTGAGCAGCTCAATGACCGATCCCGGCAACACCGGTTGATAGCGCTCGATGATCGCCAGCGCGTCATCACAGGTGGTCGCGTCGGCCACGGTTGGTCCTGAGGCAATATCGACCGGGTCATCGCCAGGCACATCGGAGATCAGGAGGTTGACCACGCGTGCGGGATGACACGCCGCGGCCAGGCGCCCGCCTTTGATTGCCGACAGATGGCGGCGTACGCAGTTCATCTCGGAGATCGACGCGCCGCAGCTCAGCAGCGCACGATTGACCGCCTGCTTGTCGGCCAGTGTCAATCCAGGCAGCGGCAGTGGCAGCAGTGCCGATCCGCCGCCGGATATCAGGCAGATCACCAGATCGTTGGCGTTCAGGCCGCGGACCTGTTCGAGCATGCGTTGCGCCGCCAGCAGGCCGGCCTCGTCAGGTACTGGATGCGCCGCCTGCACGATCTCGATGGATTCACACGCGACCTGATACCCGTAGCGCGTCACCACCAGCCCCTCGATGGGTCCATCCCAATGCCGCTCGACAGCACGCGCCATCGCCGCCGATGCCTTGCCCGCACCGATGACCACCACCCTGCCCCTGGGCACTGCTGGCAAAAAGCGCGGGATACAGACCTCGGCCTGCGCCGATGCCACGGCCGCATCAAACATCTGGCGTAACAGCGTTTCCGGCTGCAGAGTCATCGCGTGGTTACCTCAAATTCGCGCAGGGCATCGCCTATGCGACCTCGAAGTTGGCGAGTGTCTCCAGTGCCTTCACCATTGCCGAGTGATCCCAACCGGCACCGCCGTGCGCCGCGCAGGCATTGAACAGTTCCTGCGCCGTCGCGGTGTTCGGCAACGCCACTCCCAGCTCGCGCGCGCTCGACAATGCGAGGTTGAGGTCTTTCTGGTGCAGTTCGATGCGAAAACCAGGGTCGAACGTGCGCCTGATCATGCGCTCGCCATGTACCTCGAGGATCTTTGACGACGCGAAACCACCCATCAGGGCCTCGCGAACCTTGGCCGGGTCTGCGCCCGCCTTGGCGGCGAACAACAGCGCCTCGCCGACCGCTTCGATGTTGAGGGCGACAATGATCTGGTTCGCGACCTTGGCGGTCTGGCCGTCGCCATTGCCGCCCACCAGGGTGATGTTCTTGCCCATCAGTTCGAACAGCGGGCGGACCTTGTCGAACGTGGCCTGCGAACCGCCGACCATGATCGACAGCGCCGCATTCCTCGCGCCTACCTGGCCACCGGATACCGGTGCATCGAGGTATTCGCAACCCAGTTCATTGATGCGCCGGGCAAACTCTTTGGTGGCGATCGGTGATATCGAACTCATGTCGACCACGGTCTTGCCCGGCGACAGGCCGGCCGCCACACCATCGGCAGCGAATAACACCGCCTCCACATGTGGTGTGTCCGGCACCATCAGGAATATCACGTCTGCCTGCTGTGCCACCTCGCTGGCGCTGCTGCAGGCCTTGCCGCCGGCATCGGCGAGACTCGCCGGCACACCGGAACGGCTGTGCAGGGCCACCTCGTGTCCGGCACTGATCAAGTGGCCTGCCATTGGCATACCCATGATGCCCAGGCCGATAAAACCAAGTCTGCTCACTTCCTTTCTCCTGCGTCTGAAACGGGGGGTTCGCTGCGGCGCCTTTGATGCAGGGGCCGGGGACTACGTGCTTCGAACCCGTGGATCTCGACCCACATCCTAACCTTCTCCCGAGGACAGAAGGGATAAGATGGTCGCCTTGAAAATCGAGGGATTTGCGGATCCACTATTCGAGACTCTAGATCAGTCAACCGGCGGCATGAACGACATCCTCGACAATCTGCAGTTCGCCTTGTCCGTAACGGGCCCGATCATGCTGGTGCTGCTCCTGGGCATCGCGCTGAAGCGAGGCGGCCTGATCACCGATGCCTTCATCGATGTCGGCTCGAAGCTGGTCTTCAACGTCGCCCTGCCCGCGCTGTTGTTCATCACGATCGCACAGACGCATTTCGAACAGACTGCGAACCTGAATCTGGTGATGGCGGGCCTGCTCGGGACGCTGGTGTTCTTTCTGGTCATGGAGCTGATCGCGGCTGTCACCGTGCATCCGTCGCAGGATCGTGGCGTCGTTGTACAGGGCGGCTATCGCTCCAACATGGGGATCATCGGCCTCGCCTACGCTGTGAATGCCTTTGGTGATGTGGCGCTGGCAGCGGCATCCCTGTACCTCGCGCTGGTCACGGTCCTTTACAACGTGCTGGCCGTCATCACCCTGAACCGCTCCCTGCATCGCCAGGCCACTTTCGGTGCGACGCTGAAGAAGATCGCGCTCAATCCCCTGATCATCGGTATTTTTTCCGCCTTGCCGTTTGCCTACTTCGAAGTGCCTCTGCCGCGACTGCTGCTGCAGACCGGCGAGTACTTCGCGCAGATGACGCTGCCGCTCGCCCTGCTTTGTACCGGCGGATCGTTGAGCCTCGCAAGCCTGCGACTGGAATCGCGCAACGCGATGATCGGCAGTGTCGCAAAGGTGATATTTTCCCCACTGCTGCTGACGCTTGGCGCGCTGTTTGCCGGTCTGCGCGGCATGGACCTCGGGATCGTGTTCCTGATGTCCGCAGCGCCGACTGCTGCATCGAGTTATGTAATGTCTCGCGCGATGGGCGGCAACGCCACGCTGGCCGCCAACATCATCGTGTTGAGTACGATCGGCTCGGTGATCGCGACCACACTGGGTATCACCTGGTTGCGCTCGGCAGGACTGGTCTGAGAGTGTCAGGTCAACGGTTTGCCAGCAGATCGACCCTGCGCTAGCGTGTCGTGCGACACCAGCAACCGGACGATCACCTGCCCATGCTCTACCTGCCTGCCGAGTTTCCACTCGACCCGGACCTCTGTTATCTGAACCACGCCGCGATCGGTCCCTGGCCGCGGCGCACGGCGCAGGTGGTGGCCAACTTCGCACAGCAGAATATGACGCGTGGGGGCAGTGGCTATCCCGCCTGGCTGGAGGTCGAACAACGCCTGCGCCTGCGTCTGGCACGCCTGATCAATGCCGGCAGCGCCGACGACATCGCGTTGATCAAGAACACCTCTGAGGGGCTGTCGATCGTCAGCCAGGGGCTCGACTGGCACCGGGGTGACGAGGTGCTGGGTGTCTCTGGCGACTTCTGCTCCAACGAGATGCCGTGGGAAGTCCTCGGCGATCGCGGTGTGAACTACCGGCCGCTCGATGTACTGCACCTGGAGGACCCCGAAGGCGCCCTGATCGATGCCCTTTCCGAGCAAACGCGCCTGCTGGCGATCAGCACGGTGCACTTTGCGACCGGTTACCGTTTCGATCTGGCACGTCTTTCATCAGCATGCCGCGCACGCGGCGTAATGCTTTCGGTCGACGCGATTCAAAGTCTCGGTGCCGCCGGCTTCGACCTGCAACAGGTGCCGGCCGACATCGTGGTGGCCGGCGGCCACAAGTGGCTGTTGTCACCCGAAGGCCTGGGTTTTCTGTATTGCCGTCCCGAATTGCGCGAGCACATGAGCCTGCACCAGTTTGGTTGGGCAATGCGGGCCAGACCGTACGATTTCGAGAGTGCGACATGGTCCCCTGCGGCGTCAGCGAGGCGCTTCGAGGCCGGGACGCCGAATATGACCGGTATCCACGCAATGGATGCCAGCCTCAGTCTTTTCGAAGAGGTCGGCATGGCGTTTATTGAAGAGCGGCTGGCGGAGAACGTCCGGTTGCTTGAAGACGGACTCGAATCGATCTCCGATGTGGAAATGGTGACGCCAAGGGATCCGGCCAGGCGTTGCGGGATACTGACTTTTCGACACCCCGGTGTCATGCAATCGGCGTTGCATGCACAACTGATGAAACTGCAGGTGATCTGTTCGCCTCGGGCCGGGGGAATTCGCCTCTCTCCACATTTCTATACGCCAAAACAGGTCCTTGAATCGACATTGGATAAGATTAATCAAACGATCCAATTACTTAGTTAAAAGTTGTAATTAACTGTTTAAATAACAAAACTTACGCATTACTTTTATTCTCTTAAATTCGTACAAATATACTAAATTGAATCGGAAACAAAGCGTCCGATTTGGCGGTCTATACTCGGTAAATACGGGAAAAAGGCCCAATGACGATGCGCGATCTCCTGAGATGGCTGTATTTCAAGGCCACAGAGTGGCTGACGAAGGAAGGACCGCCTTCGCCAACCCCGCTCTGCGACTTCAATCGTCTCGGGTTCGAATTGCGCAAGGGCGATGTGTTGTTGGTGGAGGGTCGCAGCCGCGTCTCCGAGGTCATCAAGATCATCACCCAGAGTTCCTGGAGTCACTCCGCCCTCTACATCGGCCGCCTGTACGACATCAAAGACCCGGATCTGCGATCGGTGGTCGAGTATCACTACGATGGCGACCCGGATGAGCAACTGATCATCGAGGCGCTGATCGGTCGCGGCACGATCATCTCGCCGCTGAACGCCTACCGAAGCTATCATCTTCGGATCTGCCGTCCTGCAGGGCTTTCGCCCGCCGATGCCGAAGGGGTGATCGGCTACGCGGTGAAACATCTGGGCTGGGAATACGACGTACGGCAGATACTCGATCTTGCGCGTTTCTTCTTCCCCTGGAGTTTTCTGCCGCGGCGCTGGCGCTCCAGTCTGTTCCAGCACAACGCCGGCAATCCAACCCGCACCGTATGTTCAACCCTGCTGGCTGAGGCGTTCGGGACCGTGGATTTTCCGATCCTGCCGTTTATCGAACGCGCACAGGACGGCAGCGTGCGCTTCTTCAAACGCAATCCGCGTCTGTTCGCGCCAAAGGATTTCGACTATTCACCCTATTTTTCGATCATCAAGTATCCCTATCTCGGCATCAACGACATCGGCCTGTATCACCGGCTGCCGTGGAGCGACGAGGACATCTATAACGATGAGCGCCACGCGTTCAATCCGCCACCGAGCAAGGTGCTGCAGCGCGAACAACCGGTGACGCATGACGACGCCGGCGATGAACCGGTCGCCGAAGCGTCGACCATCACCACCGTGGGACACAAGCGCCTCGGGTTTGCGTTTCTCCGGCGCGGGGAGTAACCGACATGTGGATCAGCGGACTGTTACTGACGATTGCCGTGGTCTGGGCACTGGCGTACTGGGGTGCAGGCACCGGGGTATGGATCGCCGCACTGGCGGTCGGCCTGACGGTGTTCACCCTGGGCACCGCGGTGACCTGGTACGTCGCCATCCCCGCCTGGCTGCTGTCGGCGGCGGCAGTGCTGCTGCTGGGCGTGCCACGGATACGCCGCCGCTATGTCACGGCGCCGCTGTTCCAGCAGTTCCGCAAGGTGATGCCACCCATGTCGCAGACCGAGCAGGAGGCGCTGGAGGCAGGCAGCGTCTGGTGGGACGCAGAGCTGTTTACCGGCAGACCGGACTGGCAGCGCCTGCTCAACCTGCCCAAGCCGCATCTGAGCCAGGATGAACGCGCCTTCCTCGATGAGCAGACCGACACCCTGTGCCACCTGCTCGATGACTGGCGAATCACCCACGAAGACAGGGATCTCTCTCCCGAGGCCTGGCGGTATATCAAGGAGCAGGGTTTCTTTGGCCTGATCATCCCTCAGGAGTACGGCGGCAAGGGCTTTTCCGCACTGGCGCATTCCGAGGTGGTGATGAAGCTGGCCAGCCGCAGCATCACCGCGGCAGTCACGGTGATGGTGCCCAACTCGCTCGGCCCGGGAAAACTGCTGCTGCACTACGGCACGCGCGAACAGAAGGAGCACTACCTGCCGCGCCTGGCACGCGGCGAAGAGGTGCCATGCTTCGCGCTGACCGGACCCGAGGCCGGCAGCGACGCCGGCGCCATCCCGGACCGCGGCGAGGTCTGTCACGGCGACTGGAAGGGCGAACGCGTGCTCGGCGTGCGCCTGAACTGGGACAAGCGTTACATCACCCTCGGACCTGTCTGCACCCTGCTTGGTCTCGCATTCAAACTGTATGACCCGGATCACCTGCTGGGCGAGGCTACCGACCTGGGCGTCACCCTCGCACTGGTGCCGCGCGAGACCCCGGGCGTGAGTATCGGCGAACGTCATGTGACCCTGGATATCCCGTTCCAGAACGGTCCCAACCAGGGACGCGACGTGTTCATCCCGCTGTCGCAGCTGATCGGCGGCACACGCTACATCGGGCAGGGTTGGCGCATGCTGGTCGAGTGCCTGGCCGAGGGTAGAGGTATCTCGTTGCCCGCACTGAGCGTTGGTGCTGGCAAGACCGCCAGCCGCTTCACCGGTGCCTATGCGGCAATCCGCAATCAGTTCAACCGGCCGATCGGGCACTTCGAGGGCATCGAGCAGCCGCTCGCACGGATCGCCGCCCTCACCTACCAGATGGATGCGGCCCGCACCCTCACCCTCGGTGCACTGGATATCGGCGAGAAGCCGTCCGTTATCTCGGCGATCGTCAAGTATCACCTGACGGAAAACTACCGCCGTTGTATCAACGACGCCATGGACATCCAGGGTGGCAGTGGCATCTGCCTTGGACCCTCCAACCTTATTGGCCGTGCCTACCAGGCGATCCCGATCGCGATCACGGTTGAAGGCGCGAATATCCTGACCCGTAGCATGATCATCTTCGGCCAGGGTGCGGTGCGCTGCCATCCCTGGGTGCTGAAGGAGTTTCAGGCCGCCCAGGATCCGGACACGCGGCGCGGCCTGGTCGATTTCGACCACGCGATCTTTGGTCATGTCGGTTTCGTGTTCGGCAATATCGCGCGCAGCCTGTTCCTCGGCTTGACCCGCGGGCGCTTCTCCAGCGCGCCGGTCGAAGGTCCGACGCGCCGCTACTTTCAGCAACTGCACTGGATGAGCGCCGCTTTCGCATTGAGCGCCGATGTCGCGATGATGACGCTCGGTGGTTCGCTCAAGCGCAAGGAACGCCTGTCGGCACGTCTGGGTGACATTCTCAGCGAGTTGTACCTCACCTCGGCAACGCTGAAGCGTTTCGAAGACCAGGGGCGTCCACAGGACGACCTGCCGCTGGTGCGCTGGGCCTGTGAGAACTCGCTGTACCGGATGCAGGAAAGATTCCGCCTGCTGTTCCGCAACCTGCCGTTCCGACCGCTGGCCTGGCTGCTGCGCGCCTGTGTATTCCCCAGTGGCTCACCCTATACCGCGACCCGCGACCGGATCGATCACGAAGCGGCCGCGATACTGCTCAAGCCGGGCGCCGCGCGTGACCGTCTCACCCAGGGCATCTTCATCAGCGACGACAGTTCGCTACGCCAGGGCGAGATAGAACAGGCATTCGTGCAGGCTGCCAGGGTGGCACCGATCGAAAAGACGTTGCGCGATGCGCGACGCGCCGGCCTGCTGCATGGAAAGTCACCGGCCGAATGGGCTGCCGAGGCCGTGGCCGACGGCCTGATCTCTGCTGCCGACGCCACGGAACTGGAGAAGATGCAGACCCTGCGCGACAAGGTGGTGATGGTCGACAGCTTCGCGCAATACGGCAAGCAGTTTGCGCGGCGTGCGCCGAAAGCGGACAAGCCGGCGATCTACGCGGTATGAAACGAACTGCCACACAGGAGGACCGGGCATGACGCGGCAAACGAACGCAAAGAACATCGGACGATTGGGCGGTCGTGCCGTCTACGTCGTCGATGGTGCGCGCACCCCATTTCTCAAGGTGCGTGGCCGACCGTCAGCGTTTCATGCCAGCGATCTCGCGCTGGCCGCGGGCCGGGCCCTGCTGAACCGCGTCGGCCTGGCGCCCGACAGCATCGATCAGCTCGTCCTGGGCTGTGTGTCGTCCGGACCGGACGAGGCCAATATCGCGCGTGTCGTGGCGCTGCGCCTGGGCTGCGGCGATCGGGTTCCGGCCTGGACCGTGCAGCGCAACTGCGCCTCGGGAATGCAGGCACTGGAGAGTGCTGCGCTGGATATCGCCGCGGGCCGCAGTCAGCTGGTGCTGGCCGGTGGTACCGAGGCAATGAGCCACCACCCGGTGATGCTCAATGAGCTCATGGTGGCGTGGCTGGGGACATGGAACCAGGCGGCGGGTATCGGTGCGCGCGGTCGTGCGCTGCTGCAGCTGCGACCGGCGCATTTCAGACTGGTCGTGGCGTTGCTGCGCGGCCTGACCGACCCGGTGGTGGGCCTGTCGATGGGACAGACCGCCGAAGAACTGGCCGAGCGCTTCGCGATCGCGCGTGCCGACATGGACGCCTATGCATTGCGCAGTCACCAGCGCCTGGCCCACGCCGTCGCCCAGGACTGGCTGGACGAGATCGAGCCGCTCTACGACAGCGACGGCATGGTATTCGAGCATGACGACGGCCTGCGCCCGGACTCATCGATCGAGGCCCTGGGCAGATTGCGGCCGGTGTTCGACCGCCCGGTCGGACGCGTGACCGCCGGCAACAGCGCCCAGGTCAGCGACGGTGCCGCGATGCTGTTGCTGGCGTCGGAAGAGGCCGTCGAGCGACTGGCGCTGCCGGTGCTCGGGCGCATCGTCGACAGCCAGTGGGCCGGACTCGACCCGGCACAGATGGGGCTTGGACCGGTGCACGCGATGGCCCCGATCATGCAGCGTCATGCGCTCGACTCCGATGACATCGACGTATGGGAGATCAACGAGGCATTTGCTGCCCAGGTGATGGCCTGCACCGCCGCGTGGACATCGACCAAATACTGCCGAGACAACCTGCAACGCGAACACGCGTTTGCACCGATCCCCGACGACCGGCTCAACATCGACGGTGGCGGCATCAGTCTCGGGCATCCGGTCGGTGCCAGCGGGGCGCGCATCACCCTGCACGCGCTGAAGATCATGCAGCGCGAGGGCTGGCGGCGCGGTATCGCCAGCCTGTGCATCGGTGGCGGCCAGGGCGGCGCCCTGCTGCTCGAACGCGATCCGACAGGAGACCTCGCATGAACCGGCACTTGATCATCACCAAGGACCAGCACGACATCGCCTGGCTGCAAGTCGACAAGGCCGACAGCTCGGCCAATGTGCTGACCGCGGAACTCCTCGAGGAATTCGACCAGAGCCTGGTGCAGATTGCGCAGATGCATCCCAAGGGCCTGGTGATCATCTCCGGCAAGGCATCCGGGTTCATCGCCGGCGCCGATGTCAAGGCGTTCGCCGACGTGCCCGGGGTGGCATCGGCCGAGCAACATATCCAACGCGTGCACGAAATCCTGCATCGTCTCGAATCGATGGCATTCCCGACGGTCGCCGCAATCCATGGCTTCTGCCTCGGTGGAGGTCTGGAGCTCGCGCTGGCCTGTGATTACCGGGTCGGCGCCGACGATGATGCGACACGGCTGGGGTTTCCGGAGGTCAAGCTCGGCATCTTTCCCGGGTACGGCGGCACCGTGCGCAGCACCCGCCTGCTTGGCGACCTGGCAGCGTTGCAGCTGATGCTGGGCGGACGCACCGTAAGCGCCCGAACAGCCCGCCGGATGGGGTTGGTCGATCTCGCGGTGCCGAAACGCCAGTTGCGCGCAGCGGCGGCTGGCATGGTTCAGCGCAACACGCGGCCGCGCCGTGCCGGCTGGATAAGGCGGCTGCCATCATTGACGCTGCTGCGGCCACTGGTGTGCAAGCTATTGGTGGCACAGGTCGAAAAACGCGTGGACCGATCCCATTACCCTGCCCCGTTCGAACTGATCGGGCACTGGCGTGCCACGGCCGGCGATGCCGCAGCGATGTACGACAGCGAGGCGCGCAATGTCGCGCGCCTGATCAACGCCACCGCCGCACAGAACCTGATCCGGGTGTTTCTGCTGCAGGATCGCCTGAAGGCCGAGGGTAACAAGGCGGATTTCCAGCCGCGCCAGGTGCACGTGATCGGCGGCGGCGTGATGGGTGGCGACATCGCGGCATGGTGTGCGCTGCGTGGTCTGCGCGTGACCTTGCAGGACCGCGCGCCCGAATACCTGAGCCGTGCGGTACAGCGGGCGCACCAGTTGTTTCGTCACAAACTGAAAGACCCGTATGCGGTGCAGGCGGCGATCGACCGGCTGATGCCTGATCACCGCGGCAGCGGGATACGAAATGCAGACGTGGTGATCGAGGCGATCTACGAGGACCTCGACGCCAAGCAGGCGCTGTATGCGCAGGTAGAGCCGCTGATGAAGGCGGACGCACTGCTCGCCAGCAACACCTCGAGTATCCCGCTGGCCCAGCTGGGTTCGAAGCTGGCGCGGCCCGGCCGCCTGGTGGGCCTGCATTTCTTCAACCCCGTCGCCAAGATGCCGTTGCTGGAGGTGGTGCACGACACGCACACCGAGGCGGAGATGGTCTGTCGTGCGGCCGCGTTCGCCCGCCACATCGACAAGCTTCCGCTCAAGGTGCGCAGCAGTCCGGGTTTCCTGGTCAACCGCGTGTTGATGCCTTACCTGCTGGAGGCGGTCGAACTGCTCGATGCCGGGACGCCCGCCACCGCCATCGACCGCGCGGCTGTCGCATTCGGCATGCCGATGGGACCGATCGAACTCGCCGACACCGTGGGCCTGGACATCTGTCTCTCGGTCGCCGGCAAGATGGCCGGTGCGCTGCATAACCCGGTGCCGGAAAAGCTGCGCGCGCTGGTCGACCAAGGCCACCTGGGGCGCAAGTCCGGCCAGGGGTTCTACGCCTGGAAAGGCGGCAAGGCCGTGAAACCGACCCCCGCCGGCGAGGCGCCGGTTCATGACCCGGACATCAGCGATCGGCTGATCCTGCGTCTGGTCAACGAGTCGGTGGCCTGCCTGCGCGAAGGAGTGGTCGATGACGAGGACCTGCTCGACGCCGGCGTGATCTTCGGTACCGGGTTTGCGCCTTTCAGGGGTGGCCCGATGCACTATGTACACAGTCGAGGCTCTGCCGAAGTGAAACAGCGGCTCGACGAATTGGAGGACCGTTTCGGCCAGCATTTCCACGCCGATCCGGGTTGGGGGGCAATCGCCTGAGCAGGCGCATTCAGAGGAGAACGGTCATGCTGCACGAAAGGCGGATCATCACCATGGACGACGCGGCCTCGCTGGCCGACCTGTTCAACGAACGCTGTGTGCGCACACCCGACGGTCTGGCCTACGTGCAGTACCTGGACGGCGACTGGCGGCAATTCACCTGGTTACAGACGCGCGACGCGGTGGCACGCTGGCAGAGCGCGATGATCGCGGATGGCCTGCAACCGGGCGACCGCATCGCGATCATGTGCAGCAACCGCTGGGAATGGGTGGTCTGCGACCAGGCGGCGCAGGGGCTCGGGCTGGTCACGGTGCCCGTCTACACCAACGACCGCGCGGAGAATATCGACTGGATCCTCGAAGACTCCGGGGCCAGCATGCTGCTGCTCGAGAGCGTTGCCCAGTGGGACGCATTGTCCGCCCTGCACGGGCGCCTCGCCGGCTTTCGGCGCATCCTGTGTCTGGAATCGGGCGCCGGCGGTCCGGACAACCTGGCCACGCCCTCGACCTGGCTGAAAGACGAAACAGCGCCCTATTGCGCCCAGCCCGGCGACCCGGACAGCCTGGCAACGATCGTGTACACGTCCGGCACCACCGGCCGGCCCAAGGGTGTGATGCTCAGCCATCGCAACATCCTGTTCAACATCCAGGCGGCGCTGCAGCTGTTCGACGTGTTCGAGCACGACCTGATGCTGTCGTTTCTGCCGTTGTCGCACGCGTTCGAACGTACCGTCGGTTACTACCTGCCGATCGCCACCGGCACCGCAGTGGCCTACAGCCGTTCGATTCCGCAGCTGGCCGAGGACCTGGTCGAGGTGCAGCCGACCATAATGATCTCGGTGCCACGCATCTTCGAACGGGTCTACGGCAGAATCATGGACAAGCTGGCTGGTGAATCAGCGGCCAGGCGTTTCCTGTTCCGCGCCGCGGTCGATATCGGCTGGGCCCGTTTCCTTTACCGCCAGGGTCGCGGTCGCTGGCGGCCGTCGTTCCTGGTCCACCCGCTGCTCGACGCCCTGGTCGGTCGCAAAGTACGCGCCAGGATGGGCGGGCGCCTGCGCTTCACCGTATGCGGCGGCGCCGCGCTCTCCCCGGAGGTGGCGCGCCTGTTCATCGGGCTCGGTATTCCGGTTGTCCAGGGTTATGGCCTGACCGAGACGGCGCCGGTGATTGCGGCCAACCCGCTCGACAACAACGACCCGGAATCCGTCGGCATCGCCCTCCCCGGCATCGAGGTACGGGTGGGTGACAACGACGAACTGCTCACCCGCAGCCCCAGCGTCATGCTCGGCTACTGGAACAACCCGGAGGCCACACGCAGCGTGCGCGACAGGGATGGCTGGCTGCACACCGGCGACAAGGTGTCGATAAAACCCAGCGGCCACATCCGCATCACCGGACGCATCAAGGACATCATCGTGCTCTCCAATGGCGAAAAGGTGCCGCCGGCCGACATGGAAAATGCCATCGCCCTCGACGAACTGGTCGACCAGGTACTGGTGATCGGCGAAGGTCGGCCTTACCTCAGCGCACTGCTGGTACCCAACCCCGAGGCCTTCGAGCGTGTCGCACGTGAACTCCACCTCGATCCGGCCAACGAGGATACCTGCTGCGACGAGAACGTGCGTTCGCTGTTCATTCGCCATGTCCAGCAGCGTACCGCCGCGTTTCCCGGCTATGCACAGGTCCGCGAAGTGGCCGTGGTCAAGGACCCCTGGACGCCGGATAATGGCCTGGCAACCCCGACGCTGAAACTGCGCCGCCACGAAATCCTTGAGCGATACCACGACATTGCAGAAAAGCTATATGCCGGACACTGACCACGCCTCACAGCGTGAGCTGACCTATCGGGTCGTCGCCATGCCGGCGGACACCAATGCCTATGGCGACATCTTCGGCGGCTGGCTGATGTCGCAGGTGGACATAGCCGGCAGCATCCTGGCGATCCGCGAGGCCGAGGGCCGCGTTGCCACCGTGGCGGTGAAGGAGTTCCGTTTCCTCGCACCGGTCTCGGTCGGCGACCTGGTCAGCTGCTATGCCGAGATCCGGCGCCGCGGCCAGACCTCGATTACCGTGCACGTGGTGGCGGAGGCCTGTCGCCAGCTCGAGGCCAACCTCGTCAATGTGGTCGCCGATGCGACACTGGTCTATGTCGCGCTCGGCGACGACGGCCGGCCGCGCCATCTGCGTGAGATGCCCTAGGAGCCTGCGCCTCCACGGGCACATTGACAGCAGTCATTGCCGCGCGGCCCGGAGTTGAATAGGCTTTGCGACCTGTTCAGAGCCTGGAGCTGTTGATGAAATCCGCCAAATCCGCTGTTTGTTCCGTTATCGCCGGTCTCGCGCTCGGCCTGTCCGCCGTCGGCCCTGCCGCCGCAGACGGGGTTGCCGACAAGGTCACTGTCACGGATCCCTATGTGCGCGCAATCCCGCCGGTGATCAAGACCACCGCGGCCTTCATGCAGCTGCAGAGCAGTGATGACGTGGAGCGCTTTGTGGTCGATGCCAGCAGCCCGGCGGCCGGTGCCGTCGAACTGCACATGCACACCATGGACGACGGCGTGATGCGCATGCGCCGCATCGTGCATATCCACCTGCCGCCAAATAAACCGGTGTCGCTGGAACCGGGCGGCCTGCACATCATGTTGTTCGACCTGACAGCACCGATTGCACCGGGTGACCAGATCCCGATCACCCTGACCTTCGACGACGGCTCGACCCGGGAGATCTCGGCCGAGGTACGTACGGTCGAGTCGATGATGAAACACTGAGTCGATATCCTGACCACTGAAGACCATCGCTGAAACGGGGAGACCTCCGTGTACCGCAAGTTAACGGGTTTCGTGCTGGCAACGATGCTGGCTGCACTGCTGGCCGCCTGTGACAAGCCACAACAACCGGCCCTGCAGGCGGCGCCGGCCGCGCAGACCTTCACGCTGAAACTGGCCGAGACCTGGGGACCCAATTACCCCATCTTCGGCGATACCACCAAGCAGCTGGCGGCGATGGTGGACCGGATGTCGGGCGGACGACTGAAGATCACGATCGATTCGTCAAACAAGCACAAGGCGCCGTTCGGCGTGTTCGACATGGTCAAGGCCGGGCAGTACGACATCGGCCATTCCGCGTCCTATTACTGGAAAGGCAAAGACCCGGACACGCTGTACTTCACCAATATGCCATTCAGCATGACCGCGCCCGAGCAGTTGGCCTGGTTCTACCACGGTGGCGGCATGCAGCTGATGGAGAAGGTCTACGCCAGACACGGCCTGCTGTCATTCCCCGGTGGCAACACCGGCGGCCAGATGGGCGGCTGGTTCCGCAAGGAGATCAACTCGACCGACGATTTGCAGGGGCTGAAGATGCGAATCCCGGGGTTTGCCGGCGAGGTACTGGCGCGGCTGGGGGCCAAGCCGACCAACATCCCGCCGGGCGAGTTGTACACCGCACTCGAGCGCAACACCATCGACGCGTTGGAATGGGTCGGCCCCGCACTCGACCTGCGCATGGGTTTCCACAAGATCGCGCCTTACTACTACACCGGTTGGCATGAGCCCAGCGCCGAGCTGCAGTTCCTGGTCAACAAGAAATCATGGGATAGCCTGCCACCCGATCTGCAGGAGATCCTGCGGGTGGCAATGCGTGCCGCGGCTTCCGATATGTATGCACTGGCGTACCACGAGAACGCGGTGAACTGGGTGAAGATGCAGCAGGAATTCCCGGCGATCCAGGTCAGGACCTTCCCGAAGGAGGTGCTCACCGCCCTGAAGAATGCCAATGACGAGCTGCTGGCCGAGTTCGCCGCCGCCGACCCGCTGGCCAGGGAGATTATCGACTCGCAGGCCGAATACCTGGCCCAGGCGCGCGCCTGGACGTCGATCTCGGACCAGGCGTACCTGAACAGCATGCGCGATCTGCAGGATTGACCTGCCCCCAGGCAACTGCGGACCATGGGTGTAATGCGCTACCATGACGGCCCCATGGTTTGCGGGTGAAGCTCAGGTGGCGCCGTCGACACTGCTACGCGCGGAGCGCGTGATCAACCGTTTTTCCGACGGCGTCGGTGCGTTCTCTGCCGTTGCCCTGCTGCTGCTCGTAGTCAACGTCTTCTACGACGTACTGATGCGATACCTGTTCAATGATGTCTCGATCGGCATGCAGGAGCTGGAGTGGCACCTGTATTCGGCGGTGTTTCTGTTCGGCGTCGCCTATGCGCTCAAGGTCGACGGCCATGTGCGGGTCGACGTGATCTACGAACGCCTCGCGCCACGTCGGCGTGCGATGATTGATATCCTGGGGACGGTACTTCTGCTGTGGCCATTCTGTCTCCTGGTCGCCGACTACGGCATCTCGTTTGCCCACGAGGCCTATGCGATCGGCGAGACCAGCGGTGATCCCGGTGGCCTGCCCGCACGCTGGATCGTCAAGGCGCTGATCCCGACTGCATTCGCCTGTGTGTTGATCAGCAGCATCGGCTTCATCCTGCGCGCAATCAACGAGTACCTGGGGCTGGAAAAGGCCCACGCGTACCAGCCCTTCCGTCCCTGATATACACGCCAGGCAGCATTCGTGATTGGGATCGCCATGTTCGTCGTCGCCCTGCTGCTGTTGCTGCTCGGCTTCCCGGTGGCATTCACGTTTGGTGGCGTCGCCGTGATCTTCGGTGTGCTGGCACAGGGCTGGGACCTGTTCGCGTTCATGCCGTTCCGCATCTACAACATCATGCAGAACACGGTGCTGATGGCAGTCCCGCTGTTCATCCTGATGGGCATCGTGTTGCAGAAGACACAGCTGGCCGAGCAGCTTCTTGAATCCATGGCACGGCTGTTCGGAACCCTGCGCGGCGGACTGGCGGTCTCGACAATCCTGGTCGGCGGGCTGCTGGCCGCATCGACCGGCGTCGTCGGCGCCAGCGTCGTGGCGATGGGCGTGATCTCGCTACCGGTGATGCTCAAGTACGGCTACAGCCGACAGCTGTCCTGCGGTGTCATCTGTGGTGCCGGCACCCTGGGACAGATCATTCCGCCCTCGATCATCCTGATCATCCTCGGTGATGTGATGGGGCTGGCGGTCGGCGAACTGTTCCAGGCGGCGTTGATCCCCGGTCTGGCCCTCGTCGGCCTGTACATCGGTTATGTCCTGGCGCTCGCCCACCTGCAGCCCGATACCGCACCGTCCGTACCTTTCGAGGCGGGTGCCCGCAGTTCTGCGCGCCAGTATCTCGATGCCCTGCGCGCACTGGTACCACCGCTGCTCCTGATCATCGTGGTGCTGGGGTCGATCTTTGCCGGGATCGCGACACCGACCGAGTCATCTGCGCTGGGCGTCGCAGGTGCGATCGCGCTATCGGTGTTATACCGCAAGTTTTCGTGGCGCCTGCTGTATGAAAGTGCACTCGAGACCGTGAAGATCACCGCGATGGTGTTCGCAATCCTGCTCGGCGCCACGGCATTTTCCATGGTCTTCAGCTACACCGGTGGCGATGCGGTCGTCGAGGCATTTCTGACCCAACTGCCAGGGGAGAAATGGGGCTTCCTGATCTTCTCCATGGTGATCATCCTGGTGCTGGGATTCTTCATCGATTTCGTGGAAATTTCGTTCATCGTGGTGCCTATACTGGCACCGGTCGCCGAGACACTGGGTATCAGCATGCTGTGGTTTGCGATCCTGATTGCGATGAACCTGCAGACGTCGTTTCTGACCCCGCCGTTCGGTTTCAGCCTGTTTTATCTCAAGGGTGTGGCGCCGCCGGCCGTTCGCACGATGGATATCTATCGAGGTGTTGTGCCGTTCATCGTGATGCAGATCGCGATCGTCATCTCGATACTGGCATTTCCAGGCCTCTACGGCCTACATTGAACATTGTGTTCGGGGAGTCATAGCGATGATCGAAACGAAAGAACAACTGCTCGCGAGTTTCAGTGAAAAGGCGCAGTCCTTCCTTGACAACCCGGGGCTTGTCAGCGGGATCGATTTCGATGATGCGGCAGTGACGCTGAAACGTTACGTGCTGAGTCAGCTTCATGATCAGGCGCTGGGCAGCAAGCTCGCGCAGTTTCCAAAACTGATCCGCCAACTGGATGTCGCAACGCTGACAGGGCTGGTTGCGGAAATCGAGGCCCGGCTGGCAACGTCCGGCAATTGAGCCATCGCCGCTCAGATGCCGCGGATTCGAGAGATCAATGGCCGGAAGGCCGCATCGGGATGCGTGATCCCGTTCAGTATCCAGGCCTGCAATTCGGGATCCTGGGCGGTCAGGAGGTCGCGGAACAACGCCTGCTCTGCGCCATCGGCCGCCGCGTAGTGATCATCGAGATAGCGCTCGAGCACGAAGTCCAGTTCGAGCATTCCGCGCCGGCATTGCCAGCGAAGTTGCTCGGCCGTGATCGGGTGACGCCCCTCTCCGCCCTGTCTCAAACCGAGTTCTTCAGCATCAGGGCCTTGATGTGCCCGATTGCCTTGGTGGGATTGAGCCCCTTCGGGCACACCTCAACACAGTTCATGATGGTGTGACAGCGGAACAGCTTGTACGGTCCTTCCAGGGCATCAAGACGCTCGTCGGTCGCCTGGTCACGGGTGTCGGCGAGAAAACGCCAGGCGGTCAGCAACGCCTGCGGCCCGTGGAACTTCTCAGGATTCCACCAGAACGAAGGACAGGAGGTCGAACAGCAGCCGCACAGGATGCACTCATACAGCCCGTCGAGTTTGTCGCGTTCCTGCGGCGACTGCAGGATCTCCTGCTCGGGCATCGGATCGTTGCGTACCACCCAGGGTTTCACTGCCTTGTACTGCTGGTAGAACTGGGTCATGTCGACCACCAGGTCGCGGATGATCGGCCGTCCGGGGAACGGCCGCACCTCGATGGGCTCTTTCAACTCGGAGACCGGCGTGATGCAGGCCAGCTTGTTCGTACCGTTGACGTTGACCCCGTCGGAACCGCATACACCCTCGCCACAGGAGTGACGAAACGAGAAAGACTCATCCTGGCGTTTGATGTCCAGCAGGGCGTCACGCAACATCATGCCGCGCGGCACCTCTACCTCGAATTCCTGCATGTATGGGGCAGCATCACTGTCAGGGTTGTATCGGGAAACCAGAAACTTCATCGAGGGCTGCTCCTCAGTACACGCGTTCTTTGGGCGGGAAGGTTTCGACGGTCAGCGGCTTGGTGCGTACCGGCTTGTAGTCCATGCGATCGTCTTGCTTGAAGTACAGGCTGTGTTTCATCCAGTTGGCGTCGTCACGCGCGGGGAAATCCGGCCGTGAATGTGCCCCGCGGCTCTCCTGGCGTTTCAACGCCGAGTAGGCGATCGCAATGCCGGTGTCGACCAGGTTTTCAAGTTCAAGCGCTTCGACGCGCGCGGTGTTGAACACCTTGGAATGATCACTCAGGCGCACGTCGGGCAACTTGTCGCGCAGCGCCTTCAGCTTCTCCACGCCCTCGGCCATGATCTCCTCGGTGCGGAACACGCCGGCGTGGTCTTCCATGGTCTTGCGGAATTCATCGCGCAGTGCGCGCACTGAAATACCCTCGCCCTTCTGGTCCCAGCGGGTCAGACGCGCCATGGCGGTCTCGACGCTGGATTCGTTGAGCGGACGATGGTTTCGGTTCTCTTTGAGGTTTTCGATCACGTCGAGCCCGGCCGCCCGGCCGAATACCAGGATATCGAGCAACGAGTTGCCGCCCAGGCGGTTTGCACCATGCACCGACACGCAGGCACATTCGCCAGCTGCATACAGACCAGGGACCACCTCCTCGCCGTTGCCCTGCGGCACGATCACGCGACCATAGGGATCGGTCGGAATGCCACCCATCACGTAGTGCGCGGTCGGGAACACCGGCAGCGGTTCATGCACCGCGTCCACACCGGCGAAGATCCTGCCGCTTTCACGGATACCCGGCAGGCGCTTGCTGACGATCTCTTCACCCAGGTGATCGACCTTGAGCAGGACGTGATCGGCATTTGGCCCGACGCCCCTGCCCTCCTTGACCTCGGTGACAATCGCACGCGACACGACGTCGCGGCTGGCCAGGTCCTTGGCGTTTGGTGCATAACGCTCCATGAAGCGTTCACCATCCTTGTTGACCAGGTAACCGCCCTCGCCGCGTACACCTTCGGTGATCAGCATGCCTTTGCCGGCGATGCCGGTCGGATGGAACTGGAAGAACTCCATGTCCATCAGCGGTATGCCGGCGCGCAGCGCCATCGCGGTGCCATCTCCGGTGTTGATGTGGGCGTTGGACGTCGTGCGATAGACCTGTCCGCAACCGCCGGTTGCCAACACCGTGGCCTTGGCCTCGATCAGTAGCGGTTCGCCGGTCTCGATCTCCATGATCAGTGCGCCGAGGATCGCACCCTCGTCGTCGCGAATCAGGTCGATCGCAAAATATTCGTCGAAGAAATGGGTGCGTGCACGCACGTTCTGCTGGTACAGCGCATGCAGGATCGCGTGCCCGGTGCGGTCCGCTGCAGCACAGGTGCGCGCGGCCTGTGCGCCACCGAAGTTCTGGCTCTGTCCGCCGAATGCACGCTGGTAGATCTTGCCGTCGTCGAGACGCGAGAAAGGCACGCCGTTGTGTTCCAGCTCGTAGACGGTCGGGATGGCCTCGCGGCACATGAACTCGATCGCATCCTGGTCACCCAGGTAGTCGGAACCCTTGACCGTATCGAACATGTGCCAATGCCAGTTGTCCGGCAACACGTTGGCCAGCGCGGCATTCACCCCACCCTGAGCGGCCACCGTGTGCGACCGGGTCGGAAACACCTTGGAAACCACAGCCACGCGGGCGTCGGTATTCGCCAATTGGATTGCGGCATTCAGCCCGGCACCACCGGCACCGATGATCAGCGCGTCAAAACGTCGTTTTTTCAAAGCCATTGTTGTGTTTTCTCAGACCAGCGTCTTGTCAGGTGAGGCGGACCAGTATCAGCGCCTGTGCGGCCCACAGGCCCATGGCGACCAGCGCCAGTGCGATCACACCGAGCAGGGCCGCGCGAATCGCAATCGGATGGACATAGTCGATCAGCACGTCACGCACACCGATCCACGCATGCATCAGCACGCTGACCACGAACAGCAGCATGGCGACACTGACTACCGGCCCACCGACCCAGGCCTTCCAGTCCGCATAGTCTGCCGGCGCGGCAAACAGCAGCACCAGCAACAGGTAGAGCGCGAACAGGCCGACATATATCGCAGTCAGCCGTTGTATGGCCCATGCCTTGAGCCCGGATGCCTTGCGGCTCATAGGACACCTCCAGTCAGCAGCAGACCGAGTACCGGACCGGCCACCACGACTGCGAGCGCGGTCTGGCGCGCCATCTCCTTCTCCACGCCGAGGTCGATATCGATCAACAGGTAGCGGATCCCGGCCAGCAGGTGATGCGAAAGCGACCACATGATCAGGAACACGAACACCGTGCCGACGAAACCGTGCACCGAATCCACGGCCTCGGCAAAACCGGTCGGTCCGGACAGCGACAGGTCGAGCAGGTAGATCAGGTACGGCAAGGCGATGAACATGAACATGCCCGTCGCACGGTGGATGATCGACATGATCCCTGCGATCGGGAGCTTGATTTTGAACAGATTGAGGTGAACAGGACGGCGCGTGCTTGTGGTCATCAGTCGTGTTTTCGTTTTCTGGTCTGACTAAGTAATAGCCTATTTAGGGGAACTGACGACAGAAATCAATTGCTCGTACGGACGGCCGTCCAAGTGTGGCTGCTGCACTGCAACAAAAGTGCCGCAAAACCGCGGGGTTACGATTGGACCCCCAGTCGACCAACAGCTAAGTATTTAATTTTTTTGGTGTGCGCCGGGTAGCGAGTCACGCAGGAAACGGAACAGCTTACGCCCCGCACCGACCGGTTTGCCGGCATCCTTTTCACGCAAGGCATCACGATAGAGCTGTCGCGTATGCTGCCGGTCAAGATCCTGGTGGGCGTCGAACAACGCCTCCAGTGCCGGGTCACCCTCATCCAGCAGCCGGTCACGCCAGCGCTCGATCTCGTGAAACGCCCGGTTGGCCGCGACCTGCTGCGAATTGCGATCATCCAGATAGGCGACCACCTCGCCGAGCTCCTCGGCATCCATGAATTTCACGCAGTGCTTCAGTTGCCGGTTGCGTGCCCCCGACGGCCGCATCGGGCGCACCAGGGCGATGGCATCGCGCAGCTGATCAGGCACACGCAGGCGCTTGAGTTCCTTGTCGCTCAGCTGGCTCATCCGGTCAGCCAGGACCTGCAGGCCCTCGACTTCCCGCTTGCGCGCCGACTTGCTTGGGGGTTCGAAGGTATCGTCGTCGCTCATTGCGCGGCTTCCTCAAGATGTTCGAATCGCAATTGCAGGCTCAAGCGGCCCTGCCACTCATTCTGATCCAGCCGATAGGCGGCGTGGATCCTGTCCGGCACGGTCGGAAGGAACTCGACCGCATTGAACGCGATGGCGTCGATAGTCTGCGTCCCGGCGACTGGACGCACCACCAGCTTCCAGTGCTTCCTGCCCACCACGCGACTGCTCACGACCTCGAAGTGGTCATCAAAGATGGGTTCGCTGAACCCCTGCCCCCAGGGGCCGCCGTCGTGGATCGCGCGTGCCGTGTCCAGATTCAACGCCACCTCCGGCACCGGGCCGTCCGAACGGATGACTGCACGCAGGTCATCGTCGCACAGGTGCAAACGCACCACCTCGTCGAACAGGCGCGCAAAGCTGTCGAAACCGCTCTGCGCGATGCTCATTCCGGCAGCCATCGCGTGCCCGCCGAATTTCTGCAGCAGTGCGGGATCACGCGCGGCGACCTCGTCCAGGACATCACGGATGTGCAGACCCGGGATCGAGCGTGCAGAACCCTTCAGTACACCGTCACCCGCCGCGGCGAACGCGATCACCGGTCGGTGGTAGCGTTCCTTGATACGTGACGCGAGGATGCCGATGACCCCCTGGTGCCAGTCGTGACGATAAAGGCACAGGCCCCACGGCAGTTCGCCGCCGTCGTCGGGTGCCCAGTCGGTCAGCATCGCCTCCGCCTGGGCCTTCATGTCCTCTTCGATAGATCGACGCTCGCGATTGAGGCGGTCGAGCTCGCTGGCCAGGCGATGGGCCTCATCGGCATCGTCGGTCAACAGGCAGTCGATGCCCAGGGTCATATCATCGATGCGGCCGGCGGCATTGAGTCGCGGCCCGACCGCAAACCCCATATCGGCAGACCCTGCGCGTGCCGGATTGCGCCCGGCAATCTGCAGCAAGGCGGTGATGCCGGGACGGCAGCGCCCACTGCGGATGCGCAACAGGCCCTGGTGCACCAGGATCCTGTTGTTGTGATCGAGCGGCACCACGTCGGCCACGGTACCCAGTGCCACGAGGTCCAGCAGATCCGCCATGTTCGGCATCGCGATCGCCTTGCGCTCGAACCAGCGGGTGGCGCGCAGGTGACCTCTCAGTCCGACCAGCACGTAAAAGATCACGCCGACGCCGGCCAGCGCCTTTGATGGAAACGGGTTGCCCTCGAGGTTGGGATTGACCAGCGCATCGGCGTCCGGCAGTACGGCGCCCGCCAGGTGGTGGTCGGTGACCACGACCCGCCAACCCAGGGCCTTGGCGGCGGCCACACCATCCACACTCGAGACGCCGTTGTCCACCGTGACGATGACGTCCGGCGCACGCGCACTTGCGACCTCGACGATCTCCGGTGTCAGACCGTAGCCGAACTCGAACCGGTTGGGCACCAGGAAGTCGACGTCTTGATGACCAAACGCACGCAGCGCCAGCACCGCCAGTGCGCAACTGGTCGCGCCGTCGGCATCGAAATCACCGATGACCAGGATGCGCCGCCCGCCTTCGACCGCGGCAGCCAGCTCGGCCACCGCGGCATCGAGGCCGGCCATCTGGTCGGGCGGGATCAGCGCCCCGAGCTCGCGCTCGAGTTCCTGCGCATCACCAATGCCGCGCGAGCGGTAGATCCGCCACAACAGGGGGTGCACATTCGCGGGACAACCGTCTGCCTCGGGTTCAGACGGCATGGCTTGTCGGACGATCTGGGGCAGCATGGATCCTCTTGGCCGGTCGGCAGGACGCCCCAGCATAGCAGCATCGGCTTGTTATGATGGCGCCCTCGCCCAGCCGTGAAAACTTATGCACCGAGACGTCTTTGCCCAATGGTCGCCAGGCCCCAGCAACCCTCGCGCCGCCGAATCACAGGTGGATGTATGGCGTATCGATCTGGCGCCACCCGCGCGCCGGTATCCCGATCCGATTGCACATCGGGCTGTTGCGCGTGCGGCGATGCGTGACGTGCTGGGACGCTATCTCGAGCGACCGGCCGAAACGCTGGCGTTGTCGCTGCAACCCGGTGGCAAGCCTTTTCTCGACCTGCCAATAAAATTCAACCTGTCACATTGCGCCGACACGGCGCTGCTGGCGGTGACACCCACGGCCGAGGTGGGTGTCGACGTCGAGCGGCTGCGTGAGGTCGGTGACCCGCTGCGCCTGGCGGGCCGTGCGTTGACGGCCGATGAGCTCGCACAGCTCAGCGATGCGCCGGCGGATCGGCAGCTGGAGTTGTTCTTCGACCTGTGGACCCGGATGGAGGCCCGGCAAAAGGCATTCGGCCGGGGTATCTTCGCCGGCCGGGTCGATCCGGGCGAGGTCAGCAGTTTCGGTTTTCGACCCAGCCCGCTGCACTTCGCCAGCCTCGCCGTATGCCTGCCGCATACCTCGCTGTCGTTGCGCTTCTTCGACTATGCCGGACCGTGAATCGCCGACGGCCAGGGGTTATCATCGCCGCCTGGTCAATCGAACAACATCAACAACAAAGGAACCTGCATGACGTCGAAATCCGTATTGGTCACCGGTGGTGCCGGCTATATCGGCAGTCACACGGTCCGCCAGCTCGGCGAAGCCGGTGAGCGTGTCGTGACACTGGACAATCTGTCGAAGGGGTTCCGCGAGTCCGTGCTGTTCGGTGATTTCGTCGAAGGCGACACCGCCGACAAGGCGCTGGTCAGCCAGCTGCTGCGCGACCACGCGGTCGATACGGTGATCCATTTCGCCGCGCACACCATAGTCCCGGAATCGGTCAGCGACCCGCTGATGTATTACCGCAACAACACCTGCGCGACGCGCAATCTGCTGGAATGCTGTGTCGAGGCAGGCGTAAAACACTTCGTGTTTTCCTCGACCGCGGCGGTTTATGGCACCCCGGCATCGCAGCAGTGCTGGGAAGACACGCCGACACAGCCGATCAATCCCTACGGCATGTCAAAGCTGATGACCGAGTACATGCTGCGTGACCTCGGTGCCGCCAGTGACCTGCGCTACGTGATCCTGCGTTATTTCAACGTCGCCGGATCGGACCCGGAAGGTCGTATCGGCCAATCGACCCCGGGGGCCACGCTGTTGATGAAAGTCGCCGCCGAACAGGCACTGGGCAAGCGCGAGGCGCTGTACATCTTCGGTACCGACTACCCGACCCCCGACGGCACCGGCGTGCGTGACTATATCCATGTCGAGGACCTTGCCGATGCGCACCTCAAGGCCATCGACTATCTGCGCGGCGGCGGCGAGTCACAGATCCTCAACTGCGGCTATGGCCACGGCTACAGCGTGCGCGAGGTGATCGACACGGTGCAGCGGGTGCACGGTGCACCGCTGAACGTGATCGAGCAGGCACGCCGTGCCGGTGATCCACCGGCGCTGATTGCCGGGGCGCAGAAGGTGCGCGAGGTGCTCGGCTGGGAACCACGCTTCGATGACCTGGATGAGATCGCGCGCAGTTCGCTCAACTGGGAACGCAAGCTGGCCGAGCGCGGTCGGTGAGTGACGTGCAGATCCTGGTCCTGGCATTGGTTCAGGGCCTGACCGAGTTCCTGCCGATATCGAGCAGCGCCCACCTGATCCTTGCGCCCTATCTGTTCGGATTTGCCGATCAGGGCCTCGCGTTCGACGTTGCCGTACACCTCGGTTCGCTGTTTGCCGTCATCGCGTATTTTCGCCGTGACATCTGGCAGATCGCACTGGGGTGGCTCAACTCGCTGCTGCCCGGTCAACAGGCCACGCAGCTCAGCCGGTTGGGATGGGCGGTGATCATCGGGACCCTGCCAGTGGTCGTCGCCGGACTGTTGCTCAAGTCGCTGGTTGAGGGCGAACTGCGAGCCCCGTGGGTGATTGCGGTCGCCACAGTGGTGTTCGGTCTGCTGCTGGGCTGGGTCGACCTGCGTGCCAGACGTGTGCGCGACCTCGGACAGCTGACGCTGCGCGATGCGCTCCTGATTGGCGCAAGCCAGATGCTGGCGCTGGTGCCCGGCACGTCCCGCTCCGGCATCACGATGACGGTCGGGCTGTGGCTGGGGCTGACCCGCGAGGCCGCGGCACGTTTCTCATTTTTACTGGCGATCCCGACGATCCTGGCATCGGCGACACTGGTCACGCGCGACTTGCTCGCTTCCAACGCCCCCGTCGACTGGTCTTCGTTGGGGCTGGGCGTCCTGCTGTCGGGTATCGCCGCCTACCTGGCGATCTTTTACTTTCTGCGATTCATCGAGCGTATCGGCATGTGGCCATTCGTGATCTACCGTCTGATTCTCGGTGCAGTCATTTATGCACTGGTCTATTGAGGTGCCTGTTTAAGCAGTTCATGGATGAACCGCACCGGGATCGCATAGCTGATGCCCGAGGGCTTCTCGATCACCGCCTCTTTGGTCTCCTTGATCAGCACGCTGTTGATTACTCCGAGCACCCGACCGCTGGCCTGGTCGTAGACCGGGCTGCCGCTGTTGCCAGGATAGGCGGTCGCGTCGAGCTGCAGCACATCGTAAGGGTCGCGCATCGCGCGGATCATCTTCGCGGTCAGGACCCGCGAGCCGAGCTGTGGTGGCGCCATCGGACTGATAGCCGACACGATGCCGCGGTGGGTCACCGGGTACAGGCCGAGTGCCATGCCGATCGGGAAGCCGGTGAACGCGATCTCGGTGCCCTCGCGCACACCGTCACCGTCGGCCAGCGATAACGCGGGCAGCGGCACGCTGATATACAGCAGTGTCAGATCATGGACCGGATCGTCAGCAATTACCTTGGCCGGATGCACGCGGGCCTGGCGCCCACGGCCGGAAAACACCGCCAGCTGTTCTTTCTTCGCCTCGTCGATTTCGCTCGGAACCACGTGATGGTTGGTCACCACCAGGTGCCCGTTGCCAACCACAAAGCCGGTGCCCTTAAACTGTTGTCGCGGACTGCCGCTAGGCTGAAAGGTGCCGACCGCCACGACCGACGGCCGCACGTGATCGATGATGTCCGGCAGTCCGGCACCGAGCACGCCGCCCGACAACATCGTACCGAGGCACAGGCTCAGCAGCCCCAACACCCATGGTGTCCAGCAGTTTGCCAGGCCCATGACTGTATAATCCGGCTTTCGAGAATACGGCAGCATTTCCATGGCCTTTTTGCTCCAGCAACTGATTCTGCAATCCGCACAGCGTACACCGGATGCCCCTGCCCTGTTGTTCAAGCAGGACACCTGGAGCTATCAGCAGCTGCGCGAGGAAGTGGGCCGGGTCGCGTCCGGCCTGCGCCGCATCGGCATCGCGCGCGACCAACGTGTCGCTGTCTACCTGCCCAAGCAGTTCGAAACCGTCACGTCGATGTTTGGCACGATGGCCGCCGGCGGCGTGTTCGTGCCGGTCAACCCGATCCTCAAGCCGGAACAGGTCGGGCACATTCTGCGCGACTGCACCACCAGCGTGCTGATCACCAGTGCCGACCGTGCGCGTCTGCTGAGCGACACCCTGGCGGATTGCCCCGATCTAAAGCAGTTGGTTGTTACTGACGGAGAAGCGCCCGAACTGGCGGGTGACAGCGATCTTTCGGTCTGCAGCTGGCAACAGATGCTCGGCGAGGCGCAACTGCCGGTGCTGCGACGGATCGACGCCGATATGGCGGCAATCCTGTACACCTCGGGCAGTACCGGACGGCCGAAGGGCGTTGTGTTGTCACATCGCAATATGATGGCCGGCGCACAAAGCGTCGCGACCTATCTCAACAACACCGCAGCCGATCGCCTGCTGGCGGTGCTGCCGTTCAGTTTCGACTACGGACTGAGCCAGTTGACCACGGCGTTTTCCGTTGGCGCATCGGTGGTGTTGATGGACTACCTGCTGCCGCGCGACGTGATCCGCGCCGTTGCCCGGTATACCGTCACCGGCCTCGCGGCGGTGCCACCATTGTGGAACCAGCTTGCCGGGCTGCCGTGGCCGGACGAGGCGGTCGCTTCGCTTCGCTATATCACCAACTCCGGCGGCGCCATGCCGGTGGCCACCACGGCACAGTTGCAGGCGGCCCTGCCAAACACCTCGGTATTTCTGATGTACGGCCTGACCGAGGCCTTCCGTTCGACCTTTCTTGCACCGGACCAGGTCAAGGTGCGACCTGAATCGATGGGCAAGGCGATCCCTAACGCCGACATCATGGTGGTGCGCCCGGACGGTAGTGAGTGTGACGTCGACGAACCCGGTGAACTCGTCCACCGTGGCGCCCTGGTGTCACTGGGTTACTGGGGCGACCGCGAAAAAACCGATATCCGCTTCAAACCGGCACCGGGACAACCGGAGGGCATCCCCAACCCGGAACTCGCGGTCTGGTCCGGCGACCAGGTACGCCGCGATGCCGAGGGTTTCCTGTATTTCATCGGCCGCAACGACGAGATGATCAAGACGTCGGGTTACCGGGTGAGTCCTGGCGAGATCGAGGAGGTCGTGTTCCAGGTGCCCGGCGTCGAACAGGCGGTCGCGTTCGGTGCACCGCACCCACAGCTTGGCTATGGGATCGTGCTGGTCGTCCAGGCCGCGGCCGGCAGTGTCGACGCCGATGCGATCCTCGCACACTGCAAGATACATCTGCCGATGTTCATGCTGCCGGGATACCTCGATCTTGCCAGCGAACTGCCACGCAATCCTAACGGCAAGATCGATCGCAAGGCGCTGTCGATGAGGTTTGCCGAGGTCTTTCTTCCGCCACAGGGTTCCTCATGAGTGAAAAACCGGTCCACGCGCCGTTGATTCAGTTTCCGGTCGTCGATGACGAGCTGGTCGTCGGCGGCATTCCGCTACGGCAGCTCGCCGCCCAGATCGGGCAGACACCTTTCTATGCCTACGATCGCGAAGCCATTACGCGACGCGTGCGTGAACTGCGCGAGACACTGCCCGACGGCATCTCGCTGCACTATGCGATCAAGGCAAATCCGATGCCGGCCGTGGTCGGTCATCTCACGACGCTGGTCGACGGCCTGGATGTGGCATCGCTCGGGGAGATGCGCGTGGCCCTGGACAGCGGCATGCCTGCCGGCGAGATCAGTTTTGCCGGTCCGGGCAAAGGCGATCCCGAACTGCGCGGCGCGATTGCGGCCGGCATCACGCTGAACCTGGAATCGTCCGGCGAGCTGGAGCGCGCCATTCGCATCGGTGAAACCATCGGTGTCCGGCCAAAGGTCGCAGTGCGGGTCAACCCGGATTTCGAACTGAAGTCATCCGGCATGAAGATGAGTGGCGGACCCAAACCGTTTGGGATTGACGCGGAGCTTGTCCCGGCAGTGCTGCGGCGTATCGGAGAATCGGGCGTGCATTTCCGCGGCTTTCACATCTTCAGTGGATCGCAAAACCTGCGGCCGGAAAGCCTGATCGAGGCACAGAACGCGACCTTCCAACTCGCCTATCGACTGGCGGAAGATGCCCCGGCGGCACTCGAGATGCTCAACATCGGTGGCGGATTCGGCATCCCGTATTTCCCCGGCGAGCAGCGACTCGACCTTTCGTCGGTCAGTGAAAACCTGCAGCGCTGCCTGGGCGAATGCCGTGCGCACCTCGGTGATGTCGAGGTCATGACCGAACTGGGCCGCTACCTGGTCGCTGAGGCCGGCGTCTATGTCTGCGAGGTGGTGGATAAGAAGGTCTCGCGTGGCCAGACCTACCTGGTGACCAACGGCGGCCTGCACCATCATCTTGCCGCTTCCGGCAACTTCGGCCAGATCATCCGCAAGAACTACCCGGTGGTAACCGCGCACCGCGTAAACGATGCCCCGCGCGAACTGGTGAACGTGGTCGGGCCCCTGTGCACGCCGTTGGATCTGCTGGCCGACCGGATGGAGCTGGGTCAGGCCGATGTCGGTGATCTTATCGTGGTGCTGCAGTCCGGGGCCTATGGTTACACCGCCAGTCCCCACCAGTTTCTCGGTCATCCGCAACCCTTACAGGTGCTGGTCTGATCAGTCCTGTTGCCTGGCCTCGGTGAGAATCCAGTCCCTCGACCACTCGGCGACCTGATCACGCCACGCGGCACGGGAAAACGTATGGTCGGCCTCGTCGAGCCGCCGCACGTCGACCGATGGTGATTCGACCCAGCCTTGCCAATCCGCGGATTCCTTTACCCTGTCCAGGTACTCCTGCGCAGTAAGGTCGCGGCCACTGAAGATCAGAAGGGTTCTGCCGCGAAAATGGCGTTGAGCATCACGCAAGCGCTGCGGAAGGGGACGCCCGTCGGCGACTGCTGAAGGCGATTCCACCCCATGACTCTGCCGCCATTTGCCCATGAAATCCTTTAACGCCTCTATCGGGGCGAATTGCAGGGTCAAGACCTTGCGCCAGAACGCAGGACTCAGAAGCCGATTCAGGTAGTAGTGCCTGATATAGGCCTCGGCCTCGCCCGCCTGGGTCCGCACCCAGGGGTTGAGCGCTATCTGCCCGACCACACGCGGATCGGTCGGTGCGTAAAAAGCGTTCGCCGTGGCAGCATCGCACAACCCCCACGAGACCACGCCGCGCAGCGACGGGACTTCGCGGTGAAAACAGTCGAGTGCGGCACGGATGTCAGGGGCGATGTCCTCGAAGTCGCGAGGCGATCCCGTGCTGTCGCCCATTCCGCGATAGTCGAATCTCAGGGTGGCAATGCCGGCAGCCGCGAGCGCCCGGGCAAGCAGTACGAACTGCCGGTGGCTTCCAACCCGGTACTGTGGGCCGCCGACCACCAGCAGGACGCCGATGTCCGCCGAATCGCCGATTGCGGGGTGCAGTATGCCCAGAAGTTGCTCATCGGCACATTCGAACACCACCGAGATTTCGCTGGACATCTCTCCGGCCTCTCCCATTCAGTCCGCCAGCAAGCCGGCGACACGCGCATCGAGTGCCGGGCACCGCGCGATCTCCTGGGTGGCCCAGAACGTGTCGCAGGTGACCGTGGATGCCACCGCGGCAACACCGGCGTTCGACCACGCATCCAGCACACGCAGGCTGGCCGGCATCAGCGCGCGACCGTCTTCGATGACACACTCGATCCAGTTGAGCGCATCCACACCGACCGGAGGACTGTCTGCCAGCGAGAGCGATTCGAGCCCGACCGCCAGTATCGGAGAGAGACTGTAACCGGCGATCTCGAGACACTCGCCAGCAGCCAATCGCTGTCTCAACTCGGCCGCCGTTTCCTTTGCCCCGTCGCCCATCAGACCCGCGGCAAGCCGCAGACGCAGCATCTGCGTGAGCTGCTGCCGCCCGTCCAGCACCGGATGGATCAGCGTGAGCGAACGCAGCTTGTGCCGTGATGCTGCATCGGCAGCCAACAGCGCGCCCAGGCGCAGGCCGATGAGATCCACGTCAGCCGTCCCCGGCAGGCGTTCGATCGCCACGTCGATGTCGTGACGCCAGAGGTCAATCGCAGCGTCGCCGAAGTCACCTTCGCTGTCCCCGGTGCCATACAAATCCGGCATCAGTACCGCATGCCCGGCCTCTGCCAGTCGTTTCGCGATAGCAGCAAGCACGTGGCGCGACTTGTTCATCTCCTCCGCGAACGGCGGCAGGATCAAGATTCGACGCCCCTGGCCGCCACCTGTCTCAGGCAGGAAGCCGTTACAGAAGATGCGGCCGGCTGCGCTGTCCAGGAACGATGCGAAACGCATGGCGCATTGGCCCAATCAAAGTTTACTTTGAACGAACTGCGTCAGATTACCGAGTGTCTCGAAGGTCTCGCCGGATATATCGTCGTCCTCGACGATGATACCGAGTTGGTCTTCCAGCGCAGTGATGACACTGACAACGGCCATGGAATCGAATTCCGGAATACTCCCCAGCAGGGCGGTATCTGGCTCGAGCTTCGCCGTGCGGTCTCCAAGCTGCAGGACGTCACCGACGATTTGTCGAACTTGTTCGAATGTCACCATTTGGGATAAAGACCTTTATGCATCTGTGCGTGTTTTTTTGCCGGCGGCAGTATAGCAAAGGACGCCGCCGGGGCATTGTTGGAGACACGCGCGGCCCGAGGCATAATCCGAACGCATTTCCCCATTCCGAAGATGCCGCAGTTTGTCTGACACTGCGGCGTGGTGTCGATCGATGACCTTACCGCCCCAGTCACACAGAGGATCCCGTCGTTGAATATTCCTGGAGTCGCCGGACGACTCGCCCCCGATCTGACATCCGACCACCGAACACGCTTTGCCGAGGCGATGGAGTCGCTGGCGCCGGGCGGCGATTTCCAGACCGTTGATACGTCATCCGCCCTGGCCGGCATCGTCGATGGCTGGATGCTGAACGATGGCGATATCAGCTGTGCCATTGCCGGTAACGTCGACTGGATGAACTACGAGCTCGCAGACGTTCAGCTCAAGCGCGATCCGGCATATGCGTTGCTGCGCGCGTACAGGCAGTACGGCACGGATCTTCTGCGTGTGATCGGCGGCCGGTTCTCTCTGGCCTTGTGGGACGGCAGCAAACGTGTAGGCCTGGTTGCAACAGACCGGTTCGGACAGATGCCGGTCTACTGGTCCAGCATCAGCCACGGTGACCTCCTGTTCGGGCCGACCGCGACCGCCGTGGCCCGACTGACGGGTGGCCGGGCGACGCTGTCGGATCAGGGGATATTCAACTATCTCTATTTCCACATGGTCCCCGCCCCCGAGACGGCGTTCAAGGGCATCCACAAGCTGATGGCGGCTCATGCCCTGGTGACGCGCGATGGGAAATGGACGCCACAGCGCTATTGGGAACCCGATTTCCGCGAAGATGCCGACACCTCGTTTGCCGACGCGGCAGAGGAGATGATCGGATTGCTGTCGACATCCGTCGGCCGCCTCGACGATGGCGACACGACCGGCGCCTTTTTGAGCGGCGGACTCGACAGTTCGACTGTCGCGGGGTTGCTTGCACGGCATCGCTCCCGGCCCAAGACCTATTCCATCGGCTTCGATGCCGAGGGATTCGACGAAACCGGCTATGCACGGATCGCCAGTCAGCGTTTCGACACCGATTTCCAAACCTACTATGTCACCCCGGCAGACGTGCTCAGCGAATTGCCGCGTATCGCCGCATCGTATGATGAGCCCTTCGGCAACTCATCCGCGTTACCGGCGTATTTTTGTGCCCGCCTGGCCGCAGATGACGGACAAACACGACTCCTTGCCGGTGACGGTGGTGACGAACTGTTCGCCGGCAACGAACGCTATGCCAAGCAGGCGGTATTCGAGCGCTATGCCTTGTTGCCTTCATGGAGCCGACGCCTGCTGCTCGAACCGGCGCTGCACCTGCTGCCCGACAACTCCCGTATCGTGGGCAAGGCCAGGAGCTACACCGAGCAGGCGAACACGCCGCTGCCAGATCGACTGCATACCTACAATTTCCTCAGACGCCTGCAGGCGGAAAGGATCATCAACCATGACTTCCTGGCATCGATCGACACCGAACTGCCATTACAACTGGACCGGGAGCTGTACCACCACCCGAAGGCCGCCAGCCGCCTCAACCGTATGTTGTATCTCGATTGGCATCACACCCTCGCCGACAATGATCTGCGCAAGGTGAACCGGATGTGCCAGCTGGCAGGCATTGAAGTCGAGTACCCGATGCTCGATGACCGCCTGGTCGAACTGTCCACACGCATCTCGTCAACGCGAAAAATGCACAGGAACAGGCTGCGCGATTTCTACAAGCGCGCCGTCAAAGGCTTCCTGCCCGACGAGATCATCAACAAACAGAAGCATGGCTTTGGCCTGCCCTTCGGCATCTGGATGGCGGAAGATCGCGGTCTACAGGAACTGGCCATGGACAACCTGTCGCGCATGAAGCGCCGGCACTACGTAAGAGCCGGGTTTATCGACGAGATTGTCGATCTGCATCGTGAGCAACACGCCGGCTACTACGGTGAGTTCATCTGGGTGTTGATGATGCTCGAGTTATGGTTGACGGCCCAGGGATACGAGCCCTGAACTGGCTAGATCAAGCCAAAATGACAACGCGCCATATCGACGGCAAAGCGCGGAAGATTCGTATGCCAGGGTGTGAAGCGCGGAATGGCGAAAAGATCGGTCGCTGCATCCATCGTCCCCCAATCCGTGGCCACCGCCGCGCGGAAGCCGGCTTCTTTGACGAACTCCGCATGCCCGCGCAGGTAATCCCTCCCCAACTTGCCATTCGGGTACGCAAACAGGGTTATTTCCCGCTGTAACCATTCTTCGAGGTCGCGCTTCCCGGATTCGATCTCGTCGCGTGCTGCGTTATCCGGCAGGGCCGCCAGGATTGGATGTGTACGGGTATGGCCACCGACCGTCGACAGGCGTGACTCAGCCAACAGCCGGAGCTGTGCCTTGCTCATCATCAGATCGATCGGCAAATCGTCGACCAGAGCGGAGAACCCATCGACCTTGCCTTGCCGTTCCTGTGGTGGCAGGTGTTTCCACGCGGTTATCGCCGTGTTGGCCAGGTGCCTTCTCGAGGCCCAGTCCGATATCTCAAAGCTGGTCGGGGACAGGTCCTCCAACGAATAGTTACCCGGCTGCAGTCTGCGGACGGTTTCTATAATGGAGTCGTTCCACATCCGGCCACCATCGATGAATCCGCTCGCAACGAAAAACGTGGCCGGCAGCGCAAATTCTTCGAGTATCGGCAGCGCCACCAGGAAGTTGTCTGCGTACCCGTCGTCGAACGTTATGCTCACCGTTGGTCCGCGCAGACCATGGTTCCCCGCCCGCCTTACCGCCTCTGCAAGGCTGATCACCTCGAAACGCCTCGCCAGCCATCCCGCGAGAGTACGGAACCACTCGGCTGTCGGCTCGTCCGGACTCATCGGGTCCTGTTCGTTCAGCACCCGATGAAATATCAGCGTGTGATGACGCGCCAGTCTCATGCTCGATACTGCAAGTTTTTCGATCATACGTATCGGAAGGCTCCTGAGTGCTTGTCAGGGTCGCGCGCTAGGCCCCGAATTCCTTCTTGATCTGATCGAGACTGGTGTGCCGCACATCTTTTCCCTTGACGAAATAGATGACGTATTCAGAGATATTGCAGCAACGGTCACCGATCCGCTCGAGTGCCCGCGCCGCCCATATCAGATCCAGCACGCTGGGGATTGAACGCGGGTCTTCCATCATGTATGTCATGCTCTGCCGCATGATGCTTTCGTATTCGCGGTCGATGTTGACGTCTTCATGTGCGACCTGGATCGCAGCATCCACGTCCATTCTCGCGAAGGTGTCCAATGCGCCATGCAACATCTGCTGAACCTGTGATCCCAGATGCGCAATCTGTCCGAACAGATTGCGTCCATGATCGCCGCCGGCGGCGCGGATCGCCATACGTGCCACGCGCTTTGCCTCATCACCGATACGTTCGAGATCCGCTGTCGTTTTGATCACTGCGAGCACCAATCGCAAGTCGCTGGCAGTTGGCTGGCGCAATGCCAGGATCTTCGTACAGCGCTCATCGATGTCAACGTCACAGGCATTGACCTTGTAGTCATTCGAGACCACCGATTCGGCCGCCGCGGATTCGCCGCTGTTGAGCGCCACGATCGCCGACTCGAGCTGTCGCTCGACCAGCCCCCCCATCTCCAACACACGTGAACGGATCTCTTCGAGTTCGGTATTGAACTTGTGGGAATAATGGTGTTTGAGGTCTGAGGTATCCATGACATCCTCGCAGATCGTTGCCTGGGGGTTTAACGGCAGATGTCGCGGTTTTCACAGCGATCACTGGGCTGATGATTCTATCAGGCGATGAGCCTGGACGACGGAAAGCGGCAGATGAAGCGACTGCCGTGACTGAGGTGACTTTTTATTTCGAGTTGCGCGTCGTGCCGGTTCAGTACATGTTTCACGATCGCCAGCCCGAGCCCTGTACCACCGCGTTCCCTGGAGCGGCCCGCATCGACGCGGTAGAAACGCTCCGTCAGCCTGGGGATATGTTCCGCCGCGATGCCCTCTCCGGTATCGGCCACTTCGAGCACAGCGTCATTCCCCCTGTCATCCCAGACCAGGGTAACGCTGCCGTCGGGCGGGGTATGGTTCACGGCATTGACGACCAGGTTGGTAACGGCACTGCGCAGCTGTTTCTGATCGCCCAGCAGACCACGTTGCGAATTGATTTCGCAATGGACCTGCGGGCCACCGCTGGACAGGGATTGGCAATCGTCTGCCACACTGCGCAACAGTGCGCCCATATCGACGTTTTCCTGTTGACTGGGCGCAGAATCCCCTTCCAGGCGTGCCAGCAACAGCAGGTCTTCAACGATCTGGCGCATCCTCGCTGCCTGTTGAGCCATTACGTCGAGTGGACGGACCAGACGCGGATCGCTCAGCGATTCGTCATTCTGCAGGTTCTCCACAAAGCCGCTCAGCACGGTCAAGGGAGTACGCAGTTCATGTGAGACGTTGGCGACGAAATCCTTGCGTACTCGTTCCTGATGCAGGCGATCGGTGATGTCCTGTGCCAACAGCAGGATCTGTTCTTCGCCGTAGGGCGCTATCCTGACCTCCAGCTTTCGATCCCGCTGGCCGGGCGCAGACACCTTGATCGAGCGCGCATAATCCTTGCTGCTCAGCAGCGCGGACAGCTCGGGGCTGCGGAAAAGATTCAACAGCGGCTGCCCTATATCCTTGGCGGGCTGCAATGCCAACAGCCGGCTTGCGGCGTCATTGAACCAGCGTATTCGACCACTCACGTCCAACGCCACGGCCGCATCCGGCAAAGCCGACGTCGAAGACGCATATTCGTTCAACAATGTTTTCAGGCGCTTTTCACGCTGTGCCTGGCGCGCGGATACCCGGGCGATTCGGGAGTAGATATCCCCCCAAAGCCCGAAATGGATCGGAATATCGGCGGCCTGCGGGTCACCGAGCCAATTGGCCAGGCGTTGCAGATTGAACAGATTGCGGAAGGTGTAGCCGAACAGCGCCAGCAGAAGCAGGAGTCCAACCTGATCGAATATCGATCCGATCACCCAGGCCAGGAATACAACGACCGCGATACGCCAAAACTCCTGTACCCAGCCTGCCCTCGCGTTCAAACCGGCCTCACGGAAAAGCGATAGCCAACTCCCCTCACGGTCTGCACCATCTCCTCCAGTCCGTGTGGTTCGAGCGCCTTGCGCAGGCGGCGGATGTGTACGTCCACGGTGCGTTCCTCAATGTAGACGTTTCTGCCCCAGACCAGGTCGAGCAGCTGGGCCCGTGAATAGACCCGTTCCTGGTGGGTCAAAAAGAAATGCAGCAACTTGAACTCGGTTGGGCCGACAGCGACCGGCTGGTCATCTGCCAGCACCCGGTGCTGAACCATATCCATTTCCAGACGACCATCGACACGAATCAGCTCACTGCTGTCGGCACCTGCACGGCGCAACACCGCCTTGATCCGGGCCAGCAGCTCGCGGGTCGAAAACGGCTTGGTCACGTAGTCGTCGACGCCGGCCTCCAGGCCCTGCACCTTATAGTTCTCCTCGTCACGCGCAGTCAGCATTATCAGAGGAATCTCACACAGGCGGTCGTCGCGCTTCAACCATTTCGCAAACTCCAGACCGCTCATGCCCGGCAGCATCCAGTCCAACAGAATCAGGGAAGGGTTTTCATCACCAACCAGTTGCTGCGCCTCACTTCCCGTGGCCGCCTCGAGGACCTCGTATCCGGCCCCGCTCAATGTGGCCGCGAGGAGTTCGCGCACTGCAGATTCGTCTTCGACGACCAGTATTTGTATAACCGCCAACGGATTTCACCCAAGCCTGAAAAAACAGCGAGACATTACAGGGTGCCAATGTGACAGGGATATGACCAAATCAGGTCAACGCAGTGGAATCCCACCGGAGACGCCGAACAAGCGACCGAACGTGGTCGCTGCCGAAGCGCCCAGGCGGTCGGCCAGGCGCTCAAGCGGATCTTCCTTGGCGGTGAAATCGACCAGGTCCTCGGCGCCCACCACCTCGCGCGCGACATAACCGGCGCTACCGATGGCATCGGCCAAGCCCAGCTGGATGCCGTCGTTACCGTCCCAGAACAGCCCGCTGAACAGCGTCGCATCATCGCCTTTCAGGCGGTCGCCGCGCCCGGTCTTCACCGCGTCGATGAAATTCGCATGCAGGTCTTCGAGCAGACCGGCCACGTGTGCCTTGTCGAATTCGCTGAGCGGGGTGAAGGGGTCAAGGATGCCCTTGTGCTCACCGGCGGTCATCAAACGCCTTTCGATACCCAGCTCATGGATGGTGTCGACGAACCCGAAGCCGTTGATAAGCACACCGATCGAACCGATGACGCTCGACTCGTTGACATAGATCTTGTCCGCCGCCGAAGCCACGAAGTAGCCACCCGAAGCGCAGATATCGCTGACCACCGCGTACAAAGGGATATCCGGGTATTTCTCCCTCAGGCGCAGGATTTCCTTGTGGATATCGCTGGACTGCACCGGGGAGCCGCCGGGGGAATTGATGCGCAGCACCACGGCCTTGGTATGTTTGTCCTCGAAGGCGTCACGTAACCCGGTCACGACGTTGTCGGCCGAGGCCTTCTCGCCCGCGGCAATCACGCCCTCGAGTTCAACCAGGGCCGTATGTGACTTGGTGCCCATTGCGGCTTCCGACCAGTCTTCCGGGATCAGCAACACCAATAGGAAGGTCAGATAGGCGAAAGTCAGCAACTTGAAGAAGATGCCCCAGCGCCTCGCCCGCCGTCGTTCGACCAATGCGTCCGCCGCAAGTTTTTCGACCAGGTCCCTGTGCCAGTCGCCGTCCGACCCCTTGTTCCGTTCCACCACTCAGACTCCGTTTACGTCGACTGCGACCGCACCATGCAGCCAGTCGGACAGTTGGAAAAGATCGTCGAAACACGCAGTGGCCCCATTGGCAAGCAGGCGCGCCGGCGCATGCACACCGTGTGACACGGCCACTGCCGCGACGCCCGCATTGCGCGCCATCTGCATATCGTACTCGGTATCACCGACCATAACGGCCCTTCCGGCCGCCGTACCCAGATCGGTGAGGATGTCCTCAAGCATCTGTGGATGCGGCTTGGAGAAGGCCTCGTCGGCACAGCGGGTCGCATGAAAAAACCGCCCCAGACCGCTCTCGTCCAGCGCCTTGTCAAGGCCTCGCCGGCTCTTGCCGGTGGCGACCGCGAGCAGCACCCCGGCGTCGTACAGGCCCTCGATCAGCTCACTGGCGCCGGCGAACATCGGGGCCGCGACCACCTGGTCTCCGAGCCAATGCATCCGATAGGCCTCGACCAGCGCCGTGACGGCCGGCATGTCGGCATCCGGGAACAGGCGCTGCACGGCCTCGGTCAGGCCGAGCCCGATGACGTCCCGGGCAGCGGCATTTCCCGGCACTGGCATCCCTGCCTGCGCCGCGGCCCGCTGCATGCAAGTCACAATGCGTGCCTCGGAGTCCATCAGGGTGCCATCCCAGTCAAACACCATCAGTTCGTAGGTTTTGTTCATGCGTCTCCAGCGCCGCGAGAACTGCCTGCAGTTCCGCCGGCAGAGGTGCCTCAACGGCATAGTGTCGATGATCATCCGGCCAGGTGAAACGCAAGCTCGCCGCATGCAGGAACAACCGACGCAGCCCCAGTTCACGCAACGCGCGATCGGCCGCCTCACTGCCGTATTTCGTGTCACCCAGGATAGGCGTCCCATTGGCCGCCGCATGGACGCGGATCTGATGGGTACGCCCCGTCTCCAGCGTCGCCTCGACCAAAGAGGCATCGGCAAATCGCTTGAGTACCTTGAAATGCGTCACCGCCGGTTTGCCTTCCGGGTCCACCCTGACCATCCGCTCGCCGCTGTGCAAGGTGTTCTTCTGCAGCGGCAGGTCCGCACGCCAACTGCCTTTGCGAATGCGACCGGACAACAGGGCCAGGTAGCGCTTTTCGATCTTTCCGGCACGCTGAAGTTCCTGCAGGGTGCGCAGGGCACTACGTTTCTTTGCGAGCATCAGGCAACCGGAGGTATCGCGATCGAGCCGGTGCGCCAGCTCCAAAAAGGGTGCATCCGCACGTGCAGCGCGCAGGATCTCGATCACCCCATGCGAGAGGCCGCTTCCACCGTGCACCGCCAGGCCTGCCGGCTTGTTCACAATAAGGATTGCATTATCTTCATAACATATTGAGTTTTCGACTAAATCTATTAGGCTTGTGGCCGGCGGCCGGGCCGTGGTTTCGGTACGGCGCAATGGCGGAATTCGCACCACGTCCCCTACCTGCAGACGCCGTGCAGGCTTGCTGCGCCCGCTGTTGACCCGCACCTCGCCACGGCGCAGGACACGGTATACCCAGCTTCGTGGCACTCCTTTGAGCTGCGAGATCAGGAAATTGTCGAGGCGTTGCCCGTCGTTGTTTTCGTCGACCGTGACCGATTGCGCACGTAACGACCCCTGGTTCGCCTCAGGCATTTCCTGTCCATTTACGCAAAAAATGATGCATCTGACTGATAATTTGATATATTTCGCCGAAGCTGCGGCGTGCGGCGTGGCCATGAAGAGCCATCGCAGGAATACGCTTCGGTAGATGAATTTTTAGCAGCGGGGGAAATCCCGGTGCAGACGTAGCGCGCAAGCATGCGGCGCAAACCTCTCCAAGTTGCTCTGCAACCCGTGACGAGCGGATCGCGTTCTTCGAAGGAAGAATGCTACCCGACCCCATGCAACGAGCGCCAGAAAATAGCGGCATGACTGAATCCGGACGTGGACGGCAGCTGATCCAGCACCACGGGCCATTGGCATTCGCATGTCATAACTGATTTCGCCCTCGCCCGGTTTTTTTGGGCCCAGACCTCTGCCCGGGTCGATCCGCGCGTTTTTGCAATTCGCGCGGTTCGCCACGACAGCAGTCCGTGGTTCACCTGGCCGTCGCTGGGGGCAACAAGGATTAAATAATGAAGCGCATGCTGATCAACGCAACTCAGCCAGAAGAGTTGCGCGTGGCCATCGTCGATGGTCAAAAGCTGTATAACCTCGATATCGAATCTCCCGGCCGGGAGATGAAAAAAGCCAACATCTACAAGGGTCGCATCACCCGCGTGGAACCCAGCCTCGAGGCCGCCTTTATCGATTACGGCGCCGACCGGCACGGCTTCCTGCCGATGAAAGAGATCTCCCGCCTGTACTTCAACAACGATGCGTTCGAAGCAGGCAAACGCAATATCAACGAGTTGCTGAAGGAAGGCCAGGAAGTCATCGTCCAGGTCGAGAAAGAGGAGCGCGGCAACAAAGGGGCCGCACTGACCACTTTCCTGTCGCTGGCCGGCCGCTACCTCGTGCTGATGCCGAACAATCCGCGTGCGGGCGGCGTATCGCGTCGCATCGAGGGCCAGGATCGTTCCGAACTGCGCGAAGCGATGAGCGTACTCGAGATCCCCGAGGGAATGGGCCTGATCGTACGTACCGCTGGTGTGGGCAAGAACGCCGAAGAACTGCAATGGGACCTCGATTATCTGCTGCAGCTCTGGCAGGCAATCGAACAATCCGCCGGCGAACGCAAGGCCCCGTTCCTGATCTACCAGGAAAGCAACGTGATCATCCGCTCTATTCGTGATCACCTGCGGGCTGATATCGGCGAGATCGTGGTCGACCGTCCGGAGACCTTCGAACAGGCCAAGCAGTTCATCGAGCAGGTAATGCCCAAGTACCTGCGCAAGCTGCGTCTGTATGAAGACGAAGTGCCGTTGTTCTCGCGCTACCAGATCGAGTCGCAGATCGAATCGGCATTCCGTCGCGAGCTGCGCCTGCCATCGGGCGGCGCCATCGTGATTGACCACACCGAGGCACTGACCTCGGTCGACATCAACTCGGCACGCGCGACCAAGGGCGCCGATATCGAGGAAACCGCGCTGAATACCAACCTGGAGGCAGCCGAGGAGATTGCGCGCCAGCTGCGGCTGCGCGACCTCGGCGGTCTCTTCGTCATTGACTTCATCGACATGACGCCCTCGCGCAACCAGCGCGAGGTCGAAAACCGCCTGAAAGAGGCGATGAAGGAAGACCGTGCACGGGTGCAGATCGGCCGCATTTCGCGCTTCGGCCTGCTCGAGATGTCGCGCCAGCGCCTGCGTCCCTCGCTCGGCGAGTCGGCGCACCGCGTGTGCCCGCGCTGCGACGGCCATGGCTATATCCGCAGCGTCGATTCGCTCGCGCTGTCGATCCTGCGCATCATCGAAGAAGATGCGCTGAAAGAGAATACCGGCCGCGTGGTTGCGCAATTGCCTGTGGAGGTGGCGACCTACCTGCTGAACGAGAAACGGCAGATGATTGCGGATGCGGAGAAACGTCACGATGTCAACATCGTCCTCATCCCCAACCGCCACCTCGAAACCCCGAAATACGAGATCGAGCGCATTCGTCGCCAGGACATCCAGGACGAAGAGACCCCCAGCCATGCGCAGGAGAAGGAATTCAAGCCGCAAAACATGCCGCCGGTCGAGCGTGCCCAGCCGCGTGTCGAGCAACCGGCTGTAAGACAGATCGCGCCGACGTCGCCGGCCCCGCAGCGTCCCGACAGTGATCTCGATACGGATCAGCCAGCGGCCCCTGCACCGGTTCCAGTACCGGGCCCGCCGACCAGTGAAAGCGGTTTCATCAAGCGCCTGTTCAGCAGCATCTTTGCACCGCGTGACGAAACCACACCGACGCGCACTTCACCGGCACCGACAGCGACTGCCCCGCAGGCCGAGCAGACCGAAAAGCCGTCCGGAGACGGTCAGGAACGAGGTAGCGGCAGTGGCCAACGTCGCGGTGGTCAGCGCAACGCAAACAGCCGACAGGGCGATGGACGGCCTGCACGCGGGCGCCGCGGTGGTAGCGCACGTTCAGGCGGCCAGCGTAACGAGTCTCCGGCCCGATCTTCCGGCCCCAGGGGCGACGCCCAAACCAGCGACAAACCTGTCGTCGAACCGAAAGACAAAGACCCGCAGACCCCTGCCCCCCAGACCACCGACGCCACCCCGGGCGAGGCCGGTGACGGCACCGTCAAGCGCAGTTCACGTCGTGGTCGGCGCGGTGGCCGTCGGCGTCGCGGCGGTGGCGACCGACCGGCAGCTGAGGGTCAGGCACAAAACGATGTGACCTCGGGCGAAAGCGCCGGCAACTCGGCGGCCGAAGGGACAAGTCAGCCCGCACAGCGCTCGCAGGACCGGGGTAACCGCCGGCCCGCCACGCCGCGTGCTGCCGAGCCCACCGGCAAGACCGAAGAGGCAGCTGCCAAACCGACACAGGACAAAACCGGCGCCTCGGGTTCACCGGAAGCGGCAAAACCGGCACCGATAACGGCGACAACGCCCGCTGCCGAACCGCCGAAGCCACGCCGGGACGAAGGCCAGGATACGCCGAAGGCTGCAGCTGCCACGCCAAAGGTACCAGCCGCGGCCCCGCAACCCGCAGCACCACAACCCGCAGCACCACAAGCCGCAGCACCGGAACGCCCGGCGCCGGCGCCTGCCAGCAAAGTGGAAACAGCACCCAAGACACCGGCAGCACCCGCAACATCAGCGCCTTCCTCGGGCGAAGACTGATCCGGCGCGATACCCGGTCCCGTTCGGCCGACCAGGCCGGGCGGGAAAGGCAGCGTCACCCCAGGTGTTGTCGTTTGATCTCGTCGAGCAGACCCTCTGCCGCGGCCTCGACAAGGTCAAAGACGCGATCAAAGCCGGATGCGCCACCGTAATAAGGGTCCGGGACCTCACGCGTGCGCATCTGTGGCGCGAAATCCATGAACATGTGGATCTTGTCGACGTGCTGATCAGGGCATACAGCGCTGAGCGCCATGTAGTTGTCCTGATCCATCGCCAGGACATAGTCGAACGTATCGAAATCACCGGCATCAACGCGCCGCGCGACCAGGTCCGAGAGATCCACTCCACGACGTGCTGCAGTCGCCTGTGCGCGTTTGTCCGGCGGGCTGCCGACGTGGTAGGCGTGTGTCCCGGCGGAGTCTATGCTAATTGCATGAGCCAGCCCCTGCCTGTTCACGAGATCACGAAATACGCCATGTGCTGTGGGCGACCGGCAGATATTACCCATACAGACAAACAGAATTTTCACCATAACAACTGCACCTTCTCGCTACTCGAAACGCCCCGACAGCATTTTTAACATGACCGTGGATGCTCTGCACCGCAAGCTGCAACAACTCATCGGTGGCCGTTTCGATTACCTCGGCGAGGTCTGGATCCTGATCGAAGTGCTTGGCGATATAGACAGCGTCGTGCTCAGGCGCTGCAAAGACTGCCAGCCCAGACATGTACAACAGAATGCCTACGGCGTACCCAACCGCCGCACCGCCAACACCCTGTCACTGAAAATATCCGACCTCTCGGGCGAGGGTTACTCAGAAGACATCATGGTGTTGCTGGAGGGCAGCCACGGCAGCGCCGGGTCAACGTAGCGCAGCGATCACCCGCGCGAGGTCTTCACGTGTATCAACCCCGGCGGGTGGCGCATCGGCGGCAATGTCCACCGCAATCCGGCCGCCGTTCCACAGCACGCGCAGTTGTTCGAGTGACTCGAAACGTTCGATTGGTGACGGCGGCAGCTTTGCGTAGCCGGCGAGAAAGCCCGCACGATAGGCATAGATGCCAAGGTGGCGGTAGATCCCGCTGAGCCAGTCCGGCTGCACCGCGTCCACCGAGGTGAAAACATCCCGTTTCCAGGGAATGGTCGCCCGACTGAAGTACAAGGCGTAACCGTTTCGATCACTGACGACCTTGACCGCGTTGGTATCAAATAGCTGCGCCGGTTCCGACAGCGCCACCGCGAGAGTCGACATATCAGCGTCAGCATGTGCCTCCAGCGCCCCGGCAACCTGAGACAGCAACACCGGGGGCATCAGCGGTTCGTCGCCTTGCAGATTGACGACCAGCGTATCCGATGGCCAACCGAGCGCATCGACCACCTCGGCGATGCGATCCGTGCCACTGACATGGTCCGGCGATGTCATGCAGACGCGACCGGAGAATCCCTCTGCGGCTTCACGGATCCGCGCATCATCGGTCGCGATCACGACCTCGTCGGCGCCACTCTCGAGCGCACGCTCGTAGACGTGGCGAATCATCGGCTTGCCGGCGATATCCAGCAGTGGTTTTCCAGGCAGCCGCTGCGACGCGAAGCGCGCAGGGATGACAACGCGGAAGGCAGTCATGGATTTATCCCGCCACCTCTTCATCCGCAGGCAGTTGCCGCGCCTCCTGCTCCAGCATCACCGGGATACCGTCACGAATCGGGTACGCCAGGCGGTCGACCTTGCAGATCAGCTCCCCGACGCGTGGCTTGTATACCAGCTTGCCCTTACAGATCGGGCAGACCAGGATGTCCAGCAGTTTTTTGTCCATCAACGATATCCTTCAGAGCAGAATTCAGGCGGTGTACGAAGCCCGCATCCGGTTGTGCGTCGACCCGCACCACCCAGGCGTCGTGACACGCCAGACGTCGGCATTTTACGGCATCTTTCTCGGTCATCAGAATCGGCAGTGCATCATCGAACACCAGATCCGCTGCGCGGAACGGGTGATGATCCGCAAACGCATGCGGCCGCACTTCGATCCGGTGGCGCCGCAACAGGTCAAAGAAGCGTTGCGGATTGCCGATTCCTGCCACCGCATGTACCGTCCGACCGGCAAAGACAGAAAGCTCTGCCCGCTGGTTGCCATGCAACTCGCGCACCACCGGCTGGAACAGCTTCATCGAGCATTCTCCCTGCTCCCCCTGCCCGTTGACGATGACGATATCGACACTGCTCAGCCGCGACCGCGGCTCGCGCATCGGTCCGGCCGGCAGCAGAAAACCGTTGCCGAGGCGACGCGCGCCATCGAGCACCGCGATCTCCAGATCGCGCGCCAGCGCATAGTGTTGCAGTCCGTCGTCGGAAATCACGATGTTCACGTCGGTATGCGCCAGCAGCGCCTCGACCGCGGCTGGCCGATCCGGCCCCACACACATCGGACAACCGGTGCTGGCGGCCAGCATCACGGCTTCATCGCCCACGCTGGCGGGGTCGCTGTCTGCGCGCACCTGCTGTGGCCAATGGCGCGCCTCGCCGCCGTAGCCACGTGACACAATGCCGGGTTTCCATCCCTGCCTGCGCAGGTACTCGGCCAGCCAGATCACCAGCGGCGTCTTGCCCGTGCCGCCAACCGTGATATTACCCACCACGAGGACCGGCACCGCGAAGCGCCGGGTGTGCATCAACCCTGTTCGGTAGAGCAGTCGCCGCGTCGCAGCGACCACCGCAAACAGCATCGAAAGCGGCCAGAGCAGCAGGGAAACCCCGTTCTTCGTGTCCCAGTAGCGATCGAGGCGAAACACCTGCCGGGTCGGTCAGTCTGAATCGGCTTGGCGGGCGACGAAACTGAGACGTGTCATATTCAGCTGTGCAGCCACGTCGAGCACCGTCATCATCGACTGCAGCGGCGCGTTCCGGTCACCGGATACGACGATCGGCAGGTCGGGCTGCCCGTCGGCAATGCCCTGCAGGGTGCGGCGCAGCGTCTGTGCATCATGCTTCACCAACTCGCGCTCGTTGACGTAGAAATTGCCTTTGGCGTCGATCGTGATGTCGATCTTCTTCGGTTCGATCTCTTCTGCGACCTCCGGAGCGCCGGCCTCCGGCAGGTCCACCTTGAGCTGGGTCTGCTTGTCGAAAGTGGTCGAGACCATGAAGAAGATCAGCATCAGGAACACCACGTCGATCAGCGGCGTAATGTCGACGTGCGGTGGCTCGGCTCGACGCGGACGCAGGTTCATCAGGCTATTTCTCCCGATCACCGTGCATGACCTCGACCATCTTCAGTGCCTGCTCTTCCATTTGAACGACGATCCGGTCGACACGGCCACTCAGGTAACGATGGAAGATCACTGCCGGGATCGCCACCGACAGCCCCGCTGCAGTGGTGATCAGGGCCTGCGAAATCCCGTCGGCGAGTACCGCAGGATTGCCGACGCCTGCACTGGTGATGGCCGCGAACACCTTGATCATCCCGATCACCGTACCCAACAGGCCCAGCAATGGCGAGATGTTGGCGATGGTGCCCAGAGTGTTGAGATAGCGTTCCAGCTCGTGCACCACCTGGCGCCCTTCGTCCTCGATCGCCTCTTTCATCACATCGCGCGGGTGATTGCGATTCACCAGCCCGGCGGCGAGGATCCGACCCAGCGGGGAACGCTTGCGTACCGTGGCGATATGCGCAGGGGTGAGCTGCTTTTTCTGATGCAGCTGCCAGATCTGGGCGACCAGGTTTGCCGGCAACACCTTGCGGCGGCGATAGGCCCACAGCCGATCAACGACGATCGCCATCGCGATCACCGAGCAGGCAATGATTGGCCACATCAGCCATCCACCGGCTTTCACGAGTTCCAGCATGTCGGGCGTTGCTCCTAATCCGATTCGCAGACCTGGTATTCAGTCGCCGGATGATACTGCATGGGGCGCCGCGGCTGAACCGCTGTCGTGCCACCAGAACCGCCTGTGCCCATGACGATGCAGCTCCGGGGCCGACAAACCACCGGTGTCGGAGATAACGAAGCGAATAGTCCCGCTGGCCGCGGTATTGATCGCTCGCACCCCGGCGGCGCGCCAGCGTGCCTGCACCTCGGCGGCGGGAAAACCATAGCGATTGGCCCAGCCAGCCGAGTACAGGACGTATAGCGGTCGGGTCGCCGCGATAAACGGCGCGGCCGACGAACTGCGACTGCCGTGGTGCGGGGCAACAACAATATCGCTGCGCAGCCGCGCATGAGGCCCATCGAGCAGCTGTCGTTCCACGCGCTGCTCGATATCGCCGGTCAGCAGGACCGAGCCGCCTGCGTTGCCGACCCGCAGCACACAGGACGCATCATTGCCGGAGAAGCCGTGCCCCGCTTCCGGGTGCAGGAACTCGAAAGTCACCCCGTCCCACTGCCAGCGTTCACCGGCGATGCATGGCAGTGCACCGTGACCCACGCGCAAAGGTTCACCGGACTGCACGCGTCCGACATCCAGCACGGCCAACAACTGCGGCACCCCGCCGGCATGGTCGTTGTCGCCGTGGCTCAGTACGAGGCGATCGACCCGCTGTCGACCTTGTGCCGAGAGGAAAGGAACCACGACCGCCTGTGCTGCAGCAAATCCGCTACTGAACTCGGGCCCGGAGTCAAACACCAAGGCATGGTGTCGCGTCAGAATCACCGCACTCAGACCCTGACCCACGTCGAGCAGATGCAGCTCAAAATCGCGTTCCGCCGTATCGAGCTGTCGCGGCAGCCACAGCACGGCCAACAAGGGCAGTGCGATCCCGCGCAGTGGCACCCCCGGCGGGGCCAACAGCAATCCCGCCGCCAGCGCAACAGTCATCGATGTGACAAGCGATCCCTGCGGCGCATGCAGCCGCGGCCAGGGCTGGGCGACGATCCAGTCCAGCATGTCACGCACGGCATCCAGCAGCGCCGCGAGGTAGCTGAGCATCCAGCCCGCCGCATCGGCGCTGATCCCGGCGACCAAGGCAACCACGAGGCCGATTGGGACCACGACGAAACCGAACAACGGCACCAGGATGAGATTGACCAGGGGCGCGACGACGCTGACCGGCAGGTCGAAAAACGTCAAAACGGGCAACAGGGCCACACCCAAAGCCAGTTGCACGACGAGTGCCTGGACCCACCACGGCCGACCTGTCGTATGGCGCAAGGAGGCCAGGATGATCAGTACCGCGCCGAACGAAAGCCAGAAACCGGCCGCGACGATCGAGGGCGGATGCCAAAACAGAACGGCCAAAGCGGCGACTGCCAGCGCATTCAGGGAACTGCCTTCGCGCCGCAGCAAGAGCCCAGTCGCCAGCAGGGTAAGCATGATCAAAGCACGCTGGGTCGGCAGTCCCATTCCGGCCATCAGTGCATACCCCAGCGCAACGAGAAGCCCGGCGCCAGCCCCGGCCACCCGCGCCGGCACACGACCGCACAGGCTCGGCAGGCGTCGCCACAACGCAGCGAATCCGACCAGTCCAAGGCTCGCGATCAGGCCGATATGCAGACCGGAAATCGCCATCAGGTGGCTGGTCCCGGTGGCACGAAACAACTCCCTGGCATCAGGATCAAGCCCCGATGTGTCACCGATGCTGATCGCACGCACCACACCCCGTGCGAAAGCCGACACCGGTGCCTCGTCGATGGCGACACTGATTGCATCGCGCCAGCGGTTCAGGTGGCAGCATGGCGACGGGGGCAATGGCTGGGCCGGCGAATCGGCACTCACATAGCCGGTATAACGAATGCCCTGCCAGTACAGCCAGCCTTCGTAGTCCCAGGACCCGGGCGAGGCATAGCCATGCGCGGCGCGCACCCGAACCGCCAGCTGCCAGGCGTCCCCGGGTTGCAGGTCCGGTGGATCCTGCCAGCTCAGGCGGAAACGCCAGTTACCTTCCAGGGTGTCCCCCATACCATCGATGGTGCCGACCGCGAAGATGAAACGGCTCGACCTGTCCGTCCTGTCGATCAGTGACACCACCTGGCCACTCACCACCAGCCGCATCGTCGGCTGCTGTCCGGGAACGGCCGGGGGGATGGTCAGCAGGGCGTAGGCATGCGACCAGCAAAAGCCCGCCACAAGGGCGAGCAGCAGGCGCGAACGCAGGAAAAACCAGCCCAGCGCGGCGACAGCCACCACCAGCGGTAACCAGTGACCTTCGGGGATTTCCGCAAATTGATGAAATGCCAGCGCACCCAGCGCGAACATTGAGGCAAGTAGCAGCACACTCCCTCCCTGGAATGTGACGGACGGTTTTGCATTGACCCGGCCCTCTGGTAGCCGCCTGCCACCCTCGTCCGGGGTGGCAACCGGCCCGAATTCACCGGGTCGGTTGTCATTCTGTCATATCCGCATGGTGGAATGCCCTGCTTTAGATTCCGCAGGGTCGGACGTTGTAGTAAAGCAACAGCAACCGTGCTTGAATTGGCGCGCACACCCAACACGCATACTTTATGCCCAGGCACCTGATCAAACGCTATACGCCCGATCCATCGGCGCTGAAGAAACACAAGTACCTTCGGCATTTGGGCGCTTTGCTGCACGATGAGAACCTCTGGCACCTGAACCGGCGCTCGGTCGCCGGCGGCGTGGCCACAGGGTTGTTCTGGGCAATGATCCCTATCCCGGCGCAGATGCTTGCGTCCGCGTTCTCGGCCATCGTGTTCAGGGTCAATCTGCCCATCTCCGTGGCGCTGGTCTGGCTGACCAATCCGATCACGATGCCGCCAGTGTTCTATATGAATTATGTGGTCGGCACCTGGCTGCTGGGCACGCCGGCGGATGTCGGCGAGTTTCAGCCGTCACTCGAATGGATCGCCTCCGAACTGAACTCGATCTGGAAGCCGTTGTATCTGGGCAGTTTTGTCCTGGGTATCGCGCTTGCCATATTCGGATATTGCGCCATGCGCCTTTACTGGCGATTGAACATACTCAAACGGCTGAAGGCACGCGCCGGCAAGCGCATCGGGAAGCCACCGGCGATCTAGGAGCCTGCGCGGCAGAACATGGAGGACCTGCGGCTTCCCCACTTCGGCGAGCTCCGGCGCTCTTTCTCGACGCGTCGTGCCCGCTATGCAGCTCGAACGACCGCCAGACCGCACTCGAACTGGAAAACCCTCGCCTACCACCCGTTCTGCCGCGCAGACTCCTAGGCCGGAAACAGCTGCCCGTCACGCAGGGTCAGTACACGATTCATCCTCGCCGCCAGATCGAGGTCGTGGGTGACGATGATGAAGCTCGTCCCCTGCTCCCGGTTCAGTTCCAACAACAGCGCATACACGCCTTCCGCCGTCTGTCGGTCCAGGTTTCCGGTTGGCTCATCCGCCAACACACACGAAGGGTTGGATACCAGCGCACGCGCAACTGCCGTGCGCTGCCTTTCGCCACCCGAAAGTTCGGCCGGCTTGTGGCGGGTGCGCGCACCCAGACCGACACGCTCCAACAACGCCATCGCGCGCGCCGTCGACTCGGCGACCGGTACGCCGCGTATCAGCAGCGGCATCGCAACGTTCTCCAGGGCGGTGAACTCCGGCAGCAGGTGGTGAAACTGGTAGACGAAGCCGATGGAGCGATTACGCATCAAACCCCGGCTTTTCTCGTCCATTGTGCTGAAGGGGCGCCCCTGCAGGGTAACCTCGCCGGCAGTCGGCCGGTCCAGACCACCGAGACAGTGCATCAACGTGCTCTTGCCCGAACCCGAGGCCCCGACGATGGCAACCTGTTCGGCGCGTTCAAGCGCGAAATCGACATCGCGCAGTACTTCGACCCGACCCGGCCCGGTATCGAATGCCTTGGACAGACCCTTGCAGGCCAGCACGGGCGCGTCACTCATAACGCAGTGCCTCTGCCGGTTGCGTGCGATACGCGCGCCACGCCGGCGCCAGTGTCATCAGCAGACTGAGCAGGAACGAACCAACCCCCACCAGGGCGACGTCCAGCCACTGCACGTCGGATGGCAGTTTGGCGATGTAGTAAATGCTCGGATCGATGAACTGGACACCGAATGCGCTCTCCACTGCGGCCACCGCGGATTCGATATTCAGCGCCAGCGCCAGCCCGACCATGGTGCCGACCATCGTCCCAATGGCACCGAGTGTCGCACCCTGCACGATGAAGATCCGCATCACCTGTGCCGGCGAGGCGCCGAAGGTCTTGAGAATGGCAATGTCACTCTGCTTGTCGACCACCATCATCACCAGCGTGGATACGATATTGAAGGCGGCAATCACGACGATGAAAAACAGCAGCAGTCCCATCATGCGCTTTTCCATCTTCAGCGCCGCGAAGAAGTTGCGATGGTAGTCGGTCCAGTTGAGCACTCGGAACCTGCCCTGTAGCGATTCCGCCAGTTCGAAGGCGACCTGGCGCGCCTGCCATACATCGTCGATGCGCAGGCGTACCCCGGTCACCGCATCGTCGAGTTGCTGCAACACGGCGGCGTCCTTGATATGCACGATGGCGACACCACGGTCGTACTCACCCATGCCGACCTCGAAAAGCCCCGACACGGTGAAACGCTTTAGCCGCGGGACGCTGCCGGCGACCGTGACCGTGATCTGCGGCACGATGACTGTCACCTTGTCGCCGACCGACACACCCAGCGCCTCGGCCAGCTCCCGCCCGAGGATGATGCGGTATTCGCCGGCTGCAAGATCCGTCAGCGCACCGACCACCATGTGCGATGCGACATCCACGACTTCCGGCTCGAGTACCGGATCGACGCCGCGCAGCAGCGCGCCGGTGACCTCGCGGCGATGGCTCAACATCGCCTGACCCTCGATGTAAGGTGCGGCACCGAGCACACGCGGGTGCTGGCGTGCCAGCCGCATCGCCTCCGGCCAGTCCACCATGCGCCCATCCAGCGCCTGCACATCGCCGTGAGACGCCATACCGAGGATGCGTTCGCGTACCTCTTTATGAAAACCGTTCATGACCGACAACACCGTTATCAGGACCACGACACCCAGCGCGATGCCCAGTGTCGAGATCAGCGAAATGAACGAAATAAAGTGATTGCGGCGCCGCGAGCGGGTGTAACGAAGGCCGACAAACAGGGCGAGCGGGTGAAACATGGGGCGAATTAAATCACAAAGCGAAGAACGTTCGCGCTGAATTACGCGTTACCGGTTTGTCCTGCACGATTTCGTGGTTAAACTCGATACAGGTTGCGGGCGCCTGATCATGACTTTCCAACTGCGCCTGTTTTGAAAGCAATTTCGTGCGGGAGTTCAAGATGAAAGCTTCTGGTTTGTCCCTGGCCCTGGCAATTGCCATTGCAGCATCCGCCTCGGCCCAGGCGGATGTGCTGCTGCTGGATGCGATAACGACTGCTCCGGCCAACAGCGAAAGCGGTGTGTTGCGTCCGCGCAGCGGCGCCAGCATGACGCAGGTCCAGGACAAGTTCGGACCACCCACGACCGTCATGGACGCAGTCGGTGAGCCGCCGATCACCCGCTGGGTCTACCCCGGTTACACGGTCTATTTCGAACACCAGAACGTGATCAACGTGGTGGTGCACCGTTAGTGACGGATTCTCCCCTGCGCCTCCCGGCGGAATGGGAGCCTCAGTCCGGGGTGATGCTGACCTGGCCGCATGCCGGTTCCGATTGGGCCGATCGGCTGGATGTCGTGCACCCGGTATTCGCGAGGATCGGCAGCGCAGTCGCTGAGCACGAATTCCTGCTGTCGGTCTGCCAGTCGCTGCAACACGCCGCATTGATCGAGCGCCTGCTGTGCGAACACGGCGCACACACCGATCAGTTGCTGTTTGCGATCGCCGACAGCAATGACACCTGGGCGCGCGACCACGGCCCCCTGACGCCCCTCACCGGGACAGGTGCCGAGCTGAACGATTTCCGATTCAACGGATGGGGCGGAAAATTCGAATCGGCGCTGGATGACGCGATCCCCGCACGGTTGCATCGCAAAGGCAGCTTCGGCAACGCGCCGATGCGGACCCGCGAACTGGTGCTCGAGGGTGGAGCGGTGGAGACAGACGGTGTCGGCACATTGCTGGCCACGAGGAAGACCATCATTACCGGCAGCCGCAATCCTGGTATGAATCAGCAGGCGATCGAGGCCCTGTTGACCGAATGGCTCGGTTTCGAGCGCTATCTCTGGCTCGATCACGGTGATATCTCCGGCGACGACACCGACGGCCACGTCGACACCCTCGCCCGGTTTGCTGATTCGGAGACAATTCTTTATGCGACTGCGCCGCCCGGGGACAGGGATCACCAGGCGTTGGCCGACATGGCGCGGCAGCTTGAAGGCTTCACCACCCGCGACGGACGGCCTTATCGGCTTCTGCCGCTGCCGTTTGCCGGCATCCATCGCGACAAGAACGGCCGGCGCCTGCCCGCGACCTATGCCAATTTCCTGATCATCAACGGCGCAGTGCTGCTGCCGGTATATGACGTCCCGCAGGATGAAGAAGCCATCGCCATCGTGCGCGATGCATTCCCCGATCGTCAGATCGTGGCGATCGACTGCCGCCAGATCATCGTGCAGAGCGGCAGCCTGCACTGTCTTACCATGCAGTTCCCGGCCCAGCTGGCGCTGTGCGACACCCTGGAGCTGTTTGGCACATGAGCAAATCCGTAAAGGCCGCCCTGATACAACACGAGAACCGGGGCGACGTCCGATCCAACCTGGCGTTTATCGCGGAACAGGTGGCCGCCGCCGCTGCGCAAGGCGCGCAGCTGATCCTGTTGCAGGAATTGCACAACGGCCCGTACTTCTGCCAGACCGAGGACCCGGCGCGATTCGACCTCGCCGAGGCGATTCCCGGCCAGAGCACCGACTACCTCGGTGCTCTGGCCAAGCGACACAGCGTTGTCATCGTGGCCTCGTTGTTCGAGCGTCGCGCCGCCGGCCTTTACCACAATACGGCGGTGGTCCTTGAGCGCGACGGCAGCCTGTGCGGCCGCTATCGCAAGATGCATATACCGGACGACCCGGGTTACTACGAAAAGTTCTACTTCACCCCCGGCGACCTCGGGTTCACCCCGATCGACACCTCGCTCGGACGCCTCGGCGTACTGGTCTGCTGGGATCAATGGTATCCGGAGGCAGCCCGACTTATGGCACTGGCCGGCGCCCAGATGCTGTTGTACCCGACAGCCATCGGGTGGGATATGAGTGACGAGGCCGCCGAGCGCTCACGCCAGCGCGAGGCCTGGCTGACTGTGCAGCGTGGGCACGCAATCGCCAACGGCATTCCGGTACTCAGCTGCAATCGTGTTGGTTTCGAGCCGGCGCCGGACGCCACCGATGATTCCGGCATTCGCTTTTGGGGCAATTCATTCGCCTGTGGTCCGCAGGGCGAATGGATCGCACAGGCGGGTGAGGTGTCACAAACCCTGATTGTCGATATCGATCTCGCACGCAGTGAAGACGTGCGCAGGATGTGGCCATTCCTGCGTGACCGCCGCATCGACGCCTACAGTGATCTGCCCAGACGCTATCTCGACTGAATCAGCCGGTCGCATCCTCACCACGTATCCAGCCAGGCCGACACCGCCTCCAGCAATGCCTCGCCGCGATCCCTGAAATAATGATCGGCATGCGGCACCACGATCTGCGCACTCGCAGCGTTGCCACCTGCATGCATCGCCGCGAGGCGCTCGTCTGCGAGTCTGTGCACCGCGGGGTAATCATCGTCTCCATACAGATCCAGCACCGGCACCTTGACCTTGTCCAGGGCAAACGGTTCGCGCATTGGCTGCTGATAGTCCGTCGCGCCCATTCCGATGCCGACAAAAGCGTCGAAGGGCTGCCCAGTCGCGGGATCGTTCGACAAAATCCAGTGCTGCGCCATGTGTGATCCGCAACTGTGCGCGATGAGCACAACCCTCCCCGCCGACAGCTTGCGCGCCGCGTCGAGCGCCGCCTCGATGCGCGCCCCTGCTGCCGGAAACAACGGCAAGTAGTCGTAGTACCTGGCGGCCTTGCCCAGTACCGGAAGCTGGATGGACAACGTATTCCAGCCATGCGCTGTCAGACCCACCCGCAGCGGATGCACGACATCCGCCCAATCCGGATGAAATCCCCTGCCGTGCAGGATCACCGCCGTGCCGCGCGCAGGCACTGTGGCGCTGTCCGTCTGAAGCGCGAGAAACGGCTCGTCTGCCGCTGTACGCAGTTCGATCGGTTCACCGTCGAGCAGGGCGTCGACGATCTGCTCCTTCAGCCGCTGCTCGCGGGCCCGGTCAGGTACGGCAGCAGAGACATCGGCGTAGACCACGCCGTTACTGCCAGCCAGGGAGCAAATCAGCAAGATACCGGCAACGACCTCGTGCCAACTTGCAGCCCGCATCGTCAAACGCTGCCGGAACCCGCGGTTTTCAATTGAAATCAGGTAATTAGGATCTCGTCCACGTTGGAAGTACATGTTTTGACCCGCTATAGTGGATGCCAGGTCGCAGGCTCCAGCCCAGACTGACTTCAATTTTTCCGAAGATTGAACGCCATTGATCTATAGCCACTGCATCTGCCTGACGTTTGGCAAACCGTGAGCCTATCCGAGGAGGGATCTTCTGACATGCGTTTTTTTCCGGTTTTACTGGTCATAATAGCCACGGCACTTGCGTGGCAATCCACTGTACTTGCCGGCATGGCCACCGACCGTTCGGCGTATTGCGCCGATGACAGCAGTGCCGGCGGGAAGAAGGACAAGCAGAAGGGATCGGGCAGCGACGAGCCCGAGTGTGAATGACGCGCTCGATTTCACCGGGTGTGCCTTCGCATGGTGCAGCAGAAACCGCACGATTGCGTAGACAATACGAACCACCGAAAACCATTCAGGAGGAACCCTGCGGATGAACCTGAGAAAGATCGTTCTCACCAGTGCCATCGCCGTCACTGTTATATCCAGCAATCCGGTGTTGGCAGACGACTTGGCGGTCGGCATCACCCGATCGATGAGCAAGTTCGAAGGCACCGTGAATGGCAAAAAAATCACGATCATGCGGAACCAGGACGAATCCGCGACCGTAAATGCCGCGTTCGCCAAGACATCGCGCAAATGCCCGCCCTTCTGTATCCAACCGTCGCAACTCGCACCGGGCGTGGAGACGATTGGCGAGTTGGAACTGATCCAATATGTGGAAAAGATGGCCGGCGGCGACGACAGTATCGTACTGATCGACTCGCGCACGCCCGATTGGGTGGCCAAAGGGACCATTCCCGGCGCCATCAACCTGCCATGGACCAAGTTGAACCCGTCCAAGGGTGCAGATCCGATTTCAATCGCCGAGATCCTCACCGGAATGTTCGGCGCCCGGGAGCTCGAGGGCCTTTGGGACTTCAGCAACGTCAAGACACTGGTCCTGTTCTGCAACGGCATGTGGTGTGGCCAGTCGCCGAACAATATCGAGAACCTTCTGCGTTTCGGCTACCCTGCCGACAGGATCAAGTGGTACCGGGGTGGGATGCAGGACTGGGAAATCCTGGGACTGAGCACCGAGAAGCCTTGATGGAACACGGTCCTGATCGCCAGCCCGGCGATCGGGACCGCACAAACGCGCTGAACTCCTCGCGCGATCCTCTGGTCGAGCAAGCCCCCCGCCACACCGCAGAATCACCACCGTCCATGGACCCTCGGCGGCCCGTCTATGCCCTGGCTGCGCCCGCAATCCCCGGAGCTACACTTCCATGACCACCTAAGTGGATGGAGAGGCATCATGCTCAGGCCTTTTTTGCTGGCGATCACCATTGTTCTGGCGACCCCCGCTGCAGCTGCCGGCGACACGGTTTTCCCCGACTACGGCGAGCCCAAGGCCGTGTTCGAGTTCTTTTTCGCCGACCCCCGGCATATCGACAATGGACTCTACTGGGTGCGTTCGTTCATGAACCCCCTGATTGAGGCGCCTTACGACATGGCTCCGGAATTCCTCAGTATCGTGGTCGTCATCCACGGCACCGAAATCGTGGCGCTGGCCAGGCACAACTATGAAAAATATCGCGACAGCGTTGAACGCATGCGGTACTACGCCGGCCTGGGCGTGAAGTTCAGGGTTTGTGGCCTGGCTGCCAACGATTTTGGCTACGATTCCGACACTTTCTATGACTTTGTCGAGATCGTGCCATCGGCAATGGTCGAGATCGCGCATCTGCAACAACAGGGTTACGGCCTGGTTATCCCGCAGATACACAACAAGATTTTTGCAACTGAGGAAATCCGCTGACGTCAGCCATGGCGCGGTTGTGCGAAAATGGCGGGCCGTGACAATTCCGTTCGAGCCTGTGAGCCCAGTAGTCCCCCCTCTTCCGTCAACCGCATCTTTGATCGCCCGCTGGGGGCGCTGCCTGGGCGCCGCGAGCGGGTACGCCATCGCCCAGGCGGTGGATCGGGCCGACGCGCCACTGCTGGTGATCACCGCCGATGTGCAGGCGGCGGCACGCCTGACCGATGAAATCCGCTTCTTCCTCGATGACGCGACGCTGGATGTACTGGGTTTCCCCGATTGGGAAACCCTTCCGTACGACGTGTTTTCGCCGCTGCCGGAGCTGATTTCGCAGCGACTGCTCACCCTGCACCGTCTTCGCGGATTGCAGCGTGGTGTCATTGTCGTACCCGTCGCCACTTTGATGCAGCGCCTGTTGCCGCCGGAGTTTCTTGATGCCAACAGCCTGTTGCTCGAGGTCGGCAACGAACTCGAGCTGGAGGTCTTCCGCCAGCGCCTGGTGGCCGGTGGTTATCAGTGCGTCTCCCAGGTGATGGCGCATGGCGAATTCGCGGTGCGTGGGTCGTTGCTCGATCTGTTCCCGATGGGCAGCGAGCAACCTTTCCGTATCGACCTCCTTGACCGCGAAGTCGATTCGATCCGCGTTTTCGACCCGGAGACCCAGCGCACCAGCGAAAAGATCGACCGGATCTCGCTGTTACCCGCACGTGAATTCCCGGTCGACGAGCAGGCCATCGCGCGCTTTCGCGCGGCCTACCGGAAACAGATCGAAGGCGATCCACAACGCAGCCTGATCTACCGCGGAGTCAGTGACGGGCAGATGCCCGGAGGTATCGAGTACTACCTGCCGTTGTTCTTCGAACAGACCGCGACCTTGTTCGACTACGTCGCACCCGACAGCCTCATACTCTACGACCGCCGACTCGGTGACGAGGCAACGCACTTTTTCGACAATGTCGGCGAACGCTACGAGCAACGGCGCTATGACCTGGAGCGCCCATTGCTGCCGCCCGGCGCACTGTACCTGGAGCCTGGTCAACTGCAGAGCTGCCTGGCCAGGCATCGCCGGGTCGAACTGCAGCCCGGCGATGCCGATTCTGCCGGGCACGAAGGACCCTGCTTCAACCTGCCCAGCAGGCCGGTACCGCCGATGGGTATCCAGGCCAAGGCGGCCAATCCGGCACAGGCGCTGCAACATGCGATTGCGACGGCCAAGGCCAGGGTGCTGTTCGTAGCCGAAACAGCCGGGCGCCGAGAGGCCCTGCTCGACACCCTGCGCGGCTTTGACATTCGACCGACGTACTGCGATTCCTGGCACGATTTCGCGGCTGCAGACACCTCGCCCTGCATCACCGTCGCATCGCTGGAGTCCGGGCTGTGGCTGTCCGAGCATGCCTTGCTGCTGATTCCCGAGACCCTGTTGCTCGGCGAACGTGTCAAACAACGCCGACGGCGCAAGGGTGCAGACGCCGACCAGATCGTGCGCAATCTGGCAGAACTGGCAATCGGCGCCCCTGTGGTGCACGAGGAACACGGGGTCGGCAGGTTCCTTGGGCTGCAGACGCTGGAGATCGGCGGCCAGAAGAATGAATTCCTCACCCTCGAGTATGCACGCGGCGACAAGCTCTACGTGCCGGTGTCGTCGCTAAACCTGATAAGCCGCTATACCGGTGCGTCGCCAGAGGCCGCGCCACTGCATCGCCTCGGCAGCGACCAGTGGGACAAGGCACGCAAGCGTGCTGCCGAAAAGGTCCGTGACGTCGCCGCGGAACTGCTGGACATCTATGCAAGGCGCGAGGCGCGCCAGGGTAACGCCCTGCCCGCACCGCACGATGACTACCGAAAGTTCGCCGCCGACTTCGAATTCGAGGAGACGCCGGACCAGCAGATCGCAATCGATGCCATCGTGGCTGACATGGTCTCACCGAAGCCGATGGACCGGGTGGTCTGCGGCGACGTCGGATTCGGCAAGACCGAGGTGGCGATGCGCGCCGCTTTCATCGCCGCAAATGCCGGCAAGCAGGTCGCGGTACTGGTACCCACGACACTGCTCGCACAACAGCACCACCAGAATTTTTCCGACCGTTTTGCCGACTGGCCGATCAAGGTGGAGAGCCTGTCGCGATTCCGTTCAGCCAAGGAAACCAACCAGGTACTCAAGGGCCTCGAACAGGGCCAGATCGACATCGTGGTCGGCACCCACAAGTTGTTGAGCGAGGGCGTCAGATTCAAAGACCTGGGACTCGTCATCATCGACGAGGAGCATCGCTTTGGCGTCCGGCACAAGGAACGGCTGAAGGCACTGCGTGCCGAGGTCGACATCCTGACGCTCACTGCGACACCGATCCCGCGCACGCTCAATATGGCCATGTCGGGCCTGCGCGACCTGTCGATTATCGCCACGCCGCCACTGGCACGCCATCCGATCAAGACGTTTGTCAATCAATGGAACGACGTGCTCATCCGCGAGGCCTGCCAGCGTGAGATCAACCGCGGTGGCCAGGTCTACCTGCTGCACAACGAAGTGGCGACGATCGAAAAAACCGCGCGCAAAGTGGCTGAGCTGGTTCCCGGCGCCCGTGTCGAGTTTGCCCACGGTCAGATGCGGGAACGGGAACTCGAACGCATCATGCGTGACTTCTACCACCAGCGGTTCAACATCCTGGTATGCACCACCATCGTCGAAAGCGGTATCGACGTGCCGAGTGCAAACACCATCATCATCGACCGAGCCGACAAACTCGGATTGGCACAGCTTCACCAATTGCGTGGTCGTGTGGGTCGCTCACACCACCGCGCCTATGCGTATCTCATCGCGCCCCCATCCAAGGCAATGACCCCCGACGCCCGCAAGCGCCTGGAGGCGATCGAATCACTTGAGGAGCTGGGGGCCGGTTTTACCCTGGCCACTCACGACCTGGAGATCCGGGGCGCCGGCGAACTGCTCGGCGACGAGCAGAGCGGACAGATCCACGAGATCGGGTTCACCCTGTATACCGAGATGCTCGAACGCGCGGTCCAGGCGATCCGCGCCGGGCGTCAGCCGGAACTCGATCGGCCGCTCGACCATGGCACCGAGGTCGATCTGCACATCCCCGCCTTGCTCCCGGACGACTACCTGCCGGACGTCCATGTACGTTTGATCCAGTACAAGCGTATTGCCTCGGCACAATCCGGCGAGGAGTTGCGCGACCTCAAGGTGGAGATGATCGATCGCTTCGGCCTCCTTCCTGATCCCGCGCGCAACCTGTTCGATGCGACCGAGTTGAAGCTGCATGCCGAGCCTTTCGGTATCCGCAAGATCGAGGCCGGTCCGACGGGAGGCAAGATTCATTTCGACGCCGAGCCCAAGATAGATCCGGCGCGCCTGATCAAGCTGATCCAGACGCAGCCGAAGTCATTCAAGCTCGACGGTGGCGACAAGCTGAGGTTCTTCAGCGATATCGCAGAACCCTCACAACGTGTGCAGGGTGTGAAGGCCGTACTTGACCAATTGCTCGGTATACAGTGAAGTCGTTCACCATGAATACAAACCGTTCCAACCTGCACTTTCTTGCCGTCTTAATCGTCACTCTGTCGCTGGTTGGCCCGGTGGTTGCCGACGAGGATCTCTACGACTTCGAGATGGTGGTGTTTGAACGACCCGGCGGCGGAGCAGACGAGTTCTGGCCGGCCGAACCGGGCGAACCGGATCGCGAGGCAGCTGCAACCCGCCTGGAAAGCCTCCCCGGCGGCCCCAAGGTACTGGGCCCTGAGGCCTACACGCTGAAGAAGAAAGGACTCATCGTTCACGAGCATATCGCGTGGCGGCAGGCACCACCGGATCGCAACAGCAGTCGCTGGTACTCGATCGGCAGCGCACGGTTGAATGGACTGGTCCGGGTTACCCGCGGCCGGTTTCTGCATCTGGAAACCGATCTCGTGCTGAATGACGCCAACACGTCGACACCCTATCGCATCCAGCTGCGACGCCGCATGCGCAGCGGGGAGCTGCACTATGTCGATCACCCCAAACTGGGAATACTCATCCAGGCCGAACGCCATCAACCGGTGCCAGGCGCCGCGGGTTCTGAACAGGCACCCGACGGAGAACCAAAGCCGGCGCAACCCGCTGCCGCGACGCGGCCCGGCTGACTACCCTCCCGCTATCGGGTTCCCACCGCGCTGACACGCGGCTGTCTTTTGGATCGGGCAGACTCCCCCCAATCGACCCGAAACCGACTGGCAGGAGTCTCACCTGTGAAGATCACCAGGTACCTGATCGAAAGCATCAAACTGACAGCATTGTCCGGCGCAATCGCACTGGTCGTGTGGAGCATGCCCGACATGGGTTCGCACGGCAGTCCGGCTGCCCAGACACAACTCGCCGTCAATCGTTAATTTTCGGCTCGCTGAGCAAAGTCGTCACCACGCCCGCGAACCCGATCAGAAAACCGAATGGCACCGCCGTGAGCAGCAGCTTTGCCGCTTCGGCATGCCCAGTGAACAGAAAGCCGAACCCCGCCAGCAAACCGATGCTGACGAGGGCTGCACCGACAACGAGGGCATAGACGCCTATACGATGCATATGCCCGAGGTTCGTCGGTCTGGCGACAGTTGACCGGTGATCAGTCGAGCGTCCCGTCATCCCAATCGATTACCCGCATTTCAGCGACATCGTCGACGGGAGAGGCAACAGCGCTCTCCTCCTCCGGATGCAGCCACCAGGGGTCATCATCGCCATCCTGCCTGAACGGCAGATCCGCCGCGCCGTCCTGGTCATGCAAGGACTTGCGAATGATACGTACCGACTTGGGCGCCTCGATACCGATGCGGGCCTGCGTCCCGTCGAGACGCGAAAGCCTCACCTCAATGGGGCCATCGCTGGTTTCGAGAATGATGGTCTCTCTTTCGTGTTGCGCAAGCAGGAGCATTGTTACTGCCGACTCCTTTGGTAAACGGATAAGCAGCGGGGTCTGCCGATGCCGCCCGCGCGTGCTGAATTGCGTTGATTTTAACCCCTGGCGAGGACCTGCAGGAAGGCAGTGTTGCCAGTTGCCGATTCGAAAAAAGGAAAGGGCTCGGGATTTCTCCCAAGCCCTTGACTTGTATGGCGTCCCGTAGGGGAGTCGAACCCCTGTCGTCGCCGTGAAAGGGCGATGTCCTAGGCCTCTAGACGAACGGGACGAAAAACCTGATTTTTGGTGGAGCCAGGCGGGATCGAACCGCCGACCTCAACACTGCCAGTGTTGCGCTCTCCCAGCTGAGCTATGGCCCCTCAAACGAGGCGCGTATGGTATTAAAGCCTCTATTCCTTGTCCAGCATTTTGACGATTTTTTTGCCCTCGACCTGGATCACTCGTCCCCGCCTTTGCCCCACGAGTCGCGCAGCGAGACGATGCGGTTGAACACCAGTCTGCCCGGCGCGCTGTCTTCGCTATCGAGACAAAAATAGCCTTCGCGCTCGAACTGGTAGCGTTCGCCGACCGCGGCCCGTGCCAGCTCCGGTTCGACGATGCAATCGCGCAGCACCTGCAGTGACTCGGGATTGAGGTCGTCGAGGAAATCGCCGCCCTTGCCGGGTTCTGCGGATTTGCACAGGCGATCGTACAGCCGCACTTCCGCCTTGTGACCTTGTGTGGCCGACACCCAGTGGATGACACCGCGCACCTTGCGACCCTCGGGATTGTGGCCGAGCGTGTCAGGGTCATAGGTACAACGCAGCTCGATGATCCGGCCGGATGCATCCTTGACCGCCTCGTCGCAACGCACCACGTACGCATTGCGGAGGCGGACCTCGCCGCCCAGCACCAGGCGCTTGTACTTCTTGTTGGCCTCCTCGCGGAAGTCGGCGCGATCGATATAGATCTCTCGTGTCAGCACCAACTCGCGGGTCCCCAGGGTATCGTCCTTGGGGTGATTGCCGGCCTGCAAGACCTCACCCTGGTCTGCCGGGTAGTTGCTGATAACCACCTTCAGCGGATCAAGCACGGCCATGCGCCGCGGGGCAATGGCATCGAGGTGGCCGCGGATACTGTTCTCCAGCACACCCATCTCCACCGTGCCCTCGGACTTGGTGACACCGATCGCCTCGCAGAAGTGCCGGATCGACTCCGGCGTGTAGCCACGTCGACGCAGCCCGGCGATGGTCGGCATGCGCGGGTCGCTCCAGCCGGAAACACGCTTCTCCTGCACCAACTGGGTCAGACGGCGCTTGCTCATCACCGTATATTCGAGATTGAGACGCGAGAACTCGATCTGCCGTGGGTGACAATCGATGCTGATGTTGTCCAGCACCCAGTCGTACAGCGGACGGTGATCCTCGAACTCGAGCGTGCACAGAGAGTGTGTGATGCCCTCGATGGCATCCGAGATCGGGTGCGTATAGTCGTACATCGGGTAAATGCACCACTCGGCGCCAGTCTGGTGGTGAATCAGTCCATGACGAATCCGGTACAGCGCCGGGTCGCGCAGATTGATATTGGGTGACGCCATATCGATGCGCGCCCGCAACGTCCGGCTCCCGTCCGCGAACTCTCCGGCGCGCATGCGTTTGAACAGGTCAAGGTTCTCTTCGATCGTTCGATTGCGGAACGGACTCTCCCTGCCCGGCTCGGTGAGCGTGCCGCGATACTCGCGTACCTGTTCCGGGTTCAGGTCGCAGACAAAGGCCTTGCCTGCATTGATCAGTTCGACCGCAAAGCCGTACAGCTGCTCGAAGTAGTTGGAGGCAAAACGCAGCTCGGCCCATTCGTAACCCAACCAGCGCACATCCTCCTTGATGGCCTCGACGAATTCCTCTTCCTCTTTAGCCGGGTTGGTATCGTCGAAACGCAGGTTGCAGCTGCCAGGGTAGTCCTGCGCGATCCCGAAATTGAGCACGATCGACTTGGCGTGGCCGATATGCAGGTAGCCGTTCGGCTCCGGCGGGAAGCGGGTGTGGATCGTGCTGTGGCTACCGCTCTGCAGATCACTATCGATGATCTGGCGGATGAAATTCTTCGGTGTATTGATTTCGCCGTTCATCGTTGCTTCATTCCATCTTTCTGGCGGTGGGTCACTGCATCAGCCCTTGTTCCGGATGTAAGAGATGGCGCGGTCGATACGGCGCAGCGTCGCGTCGCGGCCGACCAGATGCACCGTCAGATCCAGATCCGGGGAAGGCGCGCCTCCAGTCACCGCAACCCGCAATGGCATCGCGACCTTGCCGAACCCGACACCGAGTTCGCCGACTGCCTGCGCAATGGCATCGTGGATGGCCGTGCGCTCCCAGTCCGGCAGCGACTCGAGTTTGCCGCGGGCACAACCCAGTGCCTCGTCGGCGCCATCTTTCAGTGCCTTCTTTGCGGCTGCAGCGTCAAACTCGGCAAAGTCCCGGTAGTAAAAACGGCACAGGGCAGCCAGTTCGACCAGGGTCCCGGCACGCTCGCGTTGCGCATCGATCACAGCGGCCAGGTCCGGGCCTTGCGCCGTTGCGACACCATCGGCATCCATGAATTCCCTCACCAGGTCCGCGAGTCGAGCCAGATCGGCCGTCTTTATGTACTGCTGGTTGACCCAGACGAGTTTCTCCGTATTAAACGCCGACGGCGCCCGGTTGACCGCGGCCAGGTCAAAGTACTCGACCATCTCAGCTCGACCGAACAGTTCCTGATCGCCATGTGACCAACCAAGACGCACCAGGTAGTTCAGCAGGGCTTCGGGCAGGAACCCGTCTTCCTTGTACTGCATCACGCTGACCGCACCGTGGCGTTTGGAAAGCCTGGCACCGTCATCACCGAGGATCATCGGCACGTGACCGAAGGCAGGCACCGGCCAGCCCATCGCACGAAACATGTTGATCTGTCGCGGCGTGTTGTTGATGTGATCGTCGCCGCGGATCACCTGGGTAATCCCCATGTCGTGGTCATCGACCACCACCGAGAGGTTATAGGTCGGCGAGCCATCGGTGCGGCGGATAATCAGATCGTCCAGCTCGGTGTTGCTGACCACTATTGACCCACGGATCAGGTCGTCGATCACCACGTCGCCATCTTGCGGGTTGAGAAAACGCACCACATGTGGCTGATCAGGGTCGACGTCGCGCCCGCGGCAGTGACCGTCGTAGCGCGGCTTCTGCTTGTTCGCCATCTGCTCGGCACGCAATACGTCGAGGCGGTCCTTCGAGCAGGTGCAACGATAGGCCTGGCCGGCCGCCAGCAACTGATCGATCACCTCGTTGTAGCGGTCGAATCGCTGCGTCTGGTAGTAAGGCCCCTCGTCATAGTCCAGATCCAGCCAGTCCATGGCCTCGAGGATGGCGTTGACCGAATCCTCGGTGGAGCGCTCGAGGTCTGTGTCCTCGATGCGCAGCACAAACTGCCCACCATGGCGACGGGCATACAACCAGGAAAACAGCGCCGTACGGGCGCCGCCGACGTGCAGATAGCCGGTGGGACTGGGCGCGAATCGGGTCTTGATGGTCATTGAATTACAGTCGGGCCTGCCAAACGCGTGATTCTATCAGTCCCGGTTCGATTGACTAGCCGGAAACAGCGATTCCTGCGGTGATTCGCCTGCCTCGTCCATTCCGATCGGTGGCGGTCAACTGGCAACTGCAAACGAATCCGCCGCGGAATCGTCCGGCCCTTGTCTCGACCGGCTATGCGTCCCATGATCCCGTGATCGACAACGGCTGCAGATCCCGAACGTGCCCCCCGCACGAACAAGCGGGTAACTTGGCGCCACCGGGCTGGCTATCGACCCCGAAGATTGGACATGGCACGAGAAGACAGATCAGACATCCCTATTCTGCGGCTTCTGCTGCTTTTCCCCGCACTGCTGCTCGCCGCCTGCGGCACGCTGCCGGACAATACGGCACGGATATCGAGCACCCGAATGACAGCCATCGACAGTACGCTTTACAAAGCGGTCACCGCCAATGTCGCCGAACACCCGGGACTTTCGGGATTCCACCTGTTGCCAGATGGCCTGGATGCCTTCGCCGCCCGCGCATTGCTGGCGAACAGGGCTGAACGCACGATCGATGCCCAGTACTACCTGTTCCACGACGACCTGACCGGCAACCTGCTGCTCGAACGCCTGCTGGCCGCCGCGGACCGTGGAGTACGTGTGCGCCTGTTGATCGATGATATGGACACCGCCGGACGCGACCAGGATTTCGCCGCACTTGACGCGCACCCCCATTTCGAGCTGCGCCTTTTCAATCCGTATGCCAGCCGCTCCTCGCGGTCGCTCGAGATGATCACGCGTTTTGGCCGCATCACCCGGCGCATGCACAACAAGTCGTTCACCGTGGACGGCGTGGTCACCGTGGTCGGCGGGCGCAATGTCGGCAATGAGTACTTTTCCGCAGACCCCACGGTCGAATTCGGCGACCTCGACGTGTTGGGCGCCGGACCGGTCGCGACCGATGTCTCCGCGGTTTTCGATGCCTACTGGAATCACTCGCTGGCCTATCCGGCAGCCACCTTCAGCAGGAGCAAGCCATCAGCGGACCAGCTCGAAAACCTGCGCACGCGCCTGCAATCAATCGTGGCGCAATCACCAAGCAGCGCATATGCCGAACGTCTGCGCGACTCGCCGCTGGTCGAGCAGCTCGAGAACCGGCAATTGGCCCTGCATTGGGGGCGTGCCAGGGTCTTTGCCGACCGGCCAGACAAGCTGCTCACCAGTCCCGACGATCGTTCGACGCACATGGGCCCTCGACTGCGGGCCGACGTGCAGGATGCAACCTCGGAAGTGCTGATTTTCTCGCCCTACTTCGTACCCGGGGATACTGGCGTGGATTGGCTCGCCTCCCTCGTCGAGCGAGGCGTCCGGGTGCGCATCCTGACCAATTCGCTGGCATCCAACGACGTTGCCGTTGTACACGCCGGTTACTCGAAGTACCGCAAGGACCTGTTGCGTGCCGGGGTCGGTCTGTTCGAAGCAAAGGCGCAATCGACAAAGCCGAAAAAAGACAGGGATCCGCATTGGGGTGGTTCTTCGCGCGCGAGCCTGCACGCCAAGACCTTCGCATTTGATAGGCAACGACTGTTCGTGGGCTCGCTCAACCTCGACCCCCGATCGGCGGTGCTGAACACCGAGATGGGCATCGTGTTCGACAATGCGCAACTGGCTGGCAATGTCGGTGACTGGTTCGATGCCAGGCTCCGCGATGTGGCCTATGAGCTGAAGCTCGACGATCAGGACAATATCGAATGGGTCGAGCACCGGGCGGACGGCGACAGGATTTATCAAACGGAGCCCAACACCGGTTTTTTCAAACGCATGTCGGTCTGGTTCGCGCGGCTGTTACCGATCGAAGGACAGCTCTGACGCAACCGGATGCCGCGCAGCAAAAAAGGCCTGCCACCGGAACCGCCATCTTGTCGCACCACGCCAGAGCGATTAGAATGCGCGCCTTCGGAAGACATAAGACGCTGATCTGCAAGCGTAAACGTAGTTTCCGGTTTTGGGACCATTTTCGGGCGCGTAGCTCAGCGGGAGAGCACTGCCTTCACACGGCAGGGGTCACAGGTTCAATCCCTGTCGCGCCCACCAATTAAATCGAAATATCTCTGGGCTGGCGGCACCCGGCAAACCGGCGGCGTCGCCATACGGACAGACTCAAGCCGGCCAAGGCTATCCCCAGAAGGCTGAGCACCGAAGGCTCTGGAATCGGGACCCCACCTGGGCCAGCGCCCATCCGCTGCAATTCGGCGGCAAATCCAACAACCCGAAAGGCGGATGCCACGTTCAGATCGCTGTAGGCACTGGTCGACTCCAGCGTCCTGGTCACCAGGTCGGCATAGGGCCCATAGTTGGCAATATCGATCTCCGTTATCCCTACTTCCCAACGACCTGGCAATGGCTGGCAAAGACCCGCCTGCGGAAACGGTAAATATCCGACACATTTTCGGTCTCGTCACGAAGGCGGTTTCACCGAAGGCACAGCATCTTTGGTGCCCGACGGGTGCTCCCTTGCCAACCGAACGAACGTTCGGTATCTTTTTCGCATGACTGATACTGCCCCCTCCCGCCTGCGTGGCGATAGTTTGCGCGAGATGGTCCTGGAGACCGCTTTGCGGTTGTTCTCGGAACGCGGTTACTTCAATACCTCCGTGCATGACATCCGGCGCGCAGCCGGTGTCAGCACCGGCGCCATCTATCACCATTTCGCCGGCAAGGAGGCCCTTGCAAAGGCCTTGTACGACGCGCTCCTCAGCCGCATGGAAACAGCGGTGGATACCGCGTGCGCTGGACAACAGGGCTGCCTGGCTCAGGGCCGGGCAATCATCGCCCGGTTGTTCGAATTGACCGTTGAACAACCGCGCACGATGCAGTTCGTGTTGCTGGCCCAGCATCGCGAGTTTCTGCCGCAGGAGCCGCCCATCTGTTCATCGCAGCCCTTTCAACGCATGCGCAAGGTGGTCGAGGACGGCATGAGCACTGGCGAGGTCCGATCGATGGAGCCATGGGTGGCGGCAACTGCCCTGTTCGGAGGTGCGTTGCGGATGATGAACCTGCAACTGGACCAGGCGCTGGATCGCCCGCTGATCTCATATCTGGATGAGGTGGTGGATTGCGCCTGGCGTGCTATTCGCGCCTGATTTTTTTGCCCAAAACCCGAACGAACGTTCGTTTTTACACTCGGAGTATCGCTGATGAAAACGTTTTATACGCTGACCCTGCTCGCTGTACTGCTCGCCACACAGACACTGTTCGCGGCGCCAAAGCCGGACGACGCAGATGCGTTGCGCGGCGTGACCACAGGCAAAGTGCTGTTCGACATCAATATGGCCGACCCGAAAAAGATGACGCTCTATCTGGCGGTCATCCGTGAGACGGTCGACGATCTCAAACGCCAAGGGGTCGAGCCTGACGTGATTCTGGCCTTTCGCGGTTTATCGGTACGCCTGATCAGCAAGGATCGTGAGGCAATGGACCTGACCGATTTCGAATACCTCGACCGGGTTGCCGCACAACTCGACGATCTGCGCTCACAAGGCGTGCGCATGGAGGCATGCTCGGTTGCAACCCGTCTGTTCAAGGTCGACAACGCAACCCTGCTTGACGGCATCAAGCCAGTCGGCAACACGTTCGTCTCGCTGACCGGTTACCAGGCACAGGGTTACGCCAACATCCCGATCTACTAGGTCGCGGAAAGGATGCCAGGTCCGATCGACACCCAAGTGCAAAACGCCGTCTTGCCCGGGAACGCGATATCGTCAACACTTCGGGTGTAGTGGCAAGCGGGTGAAAGCCCAGTCACTGAGCGTCAACTGAGCATTTCCAGCGTGCGGCGCGTCGTGTCCGGGCCTGGCCAACAACAAACTGGACACAACGCGCATGCCGAGACCTCAACGGCGACTGGACAGACTGGAAGTCGGCGCCCATGCCACAGTGCATGAGGTATCGGGTCCCGCCCGCACCCGGTGGCACGCCCTCCATCGCACGACGGTGGTTGTCGGCCTGCTTGCGGCCTCTGCCGCAGCCGCGAACTCCGACGAAAGATTCAGGCATCTTCTGTCGCTGTCCCTCGAAGACTTGATGGACCAGAAGGTCACGATATCGACCCAGACCGCGCGCTCTCTGAACAACGCACCGTCCACAGTCAGTGTTGTTACCGCGGACGACATCAAGGCCACCGGTGCCACCAATCTGGTCGAGGTGTTGCAGGGCGTGCCCGGCATCTATGTCCGATACAGCCAGTTTGGTTTCAGGCCGCTGATCAGCTTTCGTGGTGCCAACGACAAGCAGACCCTGCTGATGGTGAATGGCGCGCCAATGAGTGACCTGATGTGGCGCCTGGGGATCTTCTGGAAGGGGCTGCCGGTCAGTGCGATCGATCGCGTGGAGATCATCCGTGGCCCCGGATCGGCGTTGTTCGGGACGGACGCGTCCGCCGGCGTGATCAACGTAATCACCAAGACCGCCGGAAAGATCGGCGAAAACGAGGCAGGTCTGCGTATCGGCAGTTTTGACACGCAGAACGGTTGGCTGAATTACGGCAGCCAGTGGAATGGCTTCGAAGTGGCGATGACCGCCGATCTCTCGCGCACCGACGGGCATGACCCGCTGATCGCCAGCGACGCCCAAAGCCGCAGCGACCTGGCCTTCGGGACCACGGCATCATTGGCGCCAGGCGAGGCCCGATACGGCTGGCAGAACACGGATCTGCGGTTTTCGCTGTCGGCCGATAACTGGCGCCTTCTGGCCGACTATATACGGCACGACAACCTGGCGACCGGCATGACCGGTGCCGGTGCGCTGGACCCGGTCACCGAGGGTACCGACAACCGGCTGGACATCGGCCTTTTATATGACAACGAGCAATTCAGTGCCGACTGGGGCGTCAGCGCTGAGCTGCGCTATCGCTACCTCGACTACACATCCGGCGACGGTTTCCAGGAATGGCCACCAGGCCACACCGATGCCTCGGGCGTCTACCCGTCCGGCGTGATCAACCAGATGACGTCGGCCGAACAGCGCCTGAGCGGTGAGGCCGGCGGCCTCTATCACGGCATCGACGGCCACGCGATACGGATGGGGGCCGGCTATGTGTGGCAGGACCTCGGTCACGTCGAACAGTGGGTCAACAGCGGTGTGGACGGCAATGGCAATGCCCTGCCAGCAGGCGGACCACTGGTGGATATATCTGATACCCCTTATGCATTCGCCCCGGAGAAGACACGGCATAACATCTATGTGTACCTGCAGGACGAATGGGCCATCGCCCGGGACTGGGAACTGACCGTCGGCGCCCGGTACGATCACTATTCCGACTTTGCCGGATCGCTGACCCCGCGCCTCGCCCTCGTCTGGCAGACCAGCGAACAGCTGACCACCAAGCTGTTGTACGGGCAGGCGTTTCGCGCGCCCTACTACCAGGAACTGTACGCCGAGACCTCGTTTTCACTGCCCAACCCAAACCTGGACCCGGAACGCTCCGAGACCTGGGAACTCGCCTTTTCCTATGCGCCGCACGACGATCTGCACCTGGGCATGAACCTGTATCGATTCGAACAGCGCGATGTGATCAGTCTGCAGCCGGTCGCGGGGCAGACCAAGCTGCAGTATCAGAATGCCGGAGAACACAGAATCCACGGCCTCGAGCTGGAAGGCTGGTGGCAGCCGACAGAGCTCGTGCGGCTCGCTGCCAATTTCACCCTGAACGATCCCGACAGCAGTTTCTATCGCGAGATCGGCCTACCAAAGCAACAGGCCTACCTGCGCGCCGACTGGCAGTTCAAGCCCGGCTGGAACTGGAATGCGCAGACCAACTGGGTCGGCGAACGCGACAGAGGCGCAGGTGATGGCCGTGCACCGGTAGATGCGCAACTGGTGACAGACTCGACATTGCGCTACGCGGGAATCAGGCGCTGGGAGTTCGCGCTGTCCATTCGCAATCTCTTCGACGAGGACGCACGGGAATACATGCGTTCGTCAATTGCCAATGACCTACCCCTGCCCGGCCGCAGTGTCTATGCCGAAGCGCGGTACCTCCTAGACAACTAGCGTCAGAAAGATGTCCAGCATGGCAGATCGGTGCAGGAAGCACCTACAGTGAAACCGGTGATCACACGACTGGCGTCGAGGATCGGCTTATGCCTGCTCGTGTGCCACCTGCCGGCCGTGTTCGCGCAGAGCCCGGCGGAAGACGAACGCCTCCTAAAAACAGCGTTCATCTTCAATTTCGCCAAACTGACGCGCTGGCCGGCCAACACATGGACCGACCAGGCGCCCCAGTTCCACCTGTGCACCGCGGGTAACGACGACCTGGTTGTCAGTCTCCAGCGCCTAGGCAGCGAGCGCATCGCCGGGCACCCGGTCACCATCCGGGCTCTGCAGGCACCGGATTCGACCAAAGGCTGCCATGCCCTGTACATCGCTGGTTCGGAGCATATGAGTTACCTGCAATGGATCGATCGAACCCGGTCGCAGCCGGTGTTGACGATCAGCGAGATCCGCGGCTTCGCCGATGCCGCTGGTGCCATCCAGCTGTACCGGGACAAAGACCGTATCCGCTTCAAGATCAATCTTGGCGCTGCGCGCGACAGGGGGCTGTCACTCAGCGCACGCCTGCTCGATCTTGCGGAAATTGTCGACACGGGGGATACGCGATGAGACTGCTCCGTGACGCGCCGATCAAGCGCAAGCTCTACGCCATCATCATGGGCACCACGACAGCCGTGCTGCTGCTGAGCCTGGTGTTGTCTCTGGTCCTGCAGATCGGTGCGGCCCGCGATGCCACGAGCAGTCATCTGCATGCATTGGCCGCGGTTTTTGCCAGCAACAGCCGCGCGACCGTCGCATTTCGCGACCGTGACGAGGCCGCGGGCGTACTCGCCGCACTCGCCACCCAGGGCGATGTCCTTTCGGCCGCAATCGTGTTGCCTGACGGCAGCGTGTTTGCCAGCTATCAATCTCCCCGCAGTCGTACCCTCGCCAAAGCAAGTGCGCTGGAGGATCCGTTTTTCAATCGGATTGCGGTGGAGCAGGCGATCGTGTTCGACGGCGCCACGATCGGCCATTTACACATCGTCGGTGACATGAGCCGGTTACGCGACATCCTCTCCATGCAGGCACTTCTGGCCGTGGCCGTATTCATCATCGCCATGCTGCTGGCACTGCTGTTGTCCAGCCGACTGCAGAAGATCGTGTCCGTCCCGGTCCAGCGCCTGCTGGATGCGATGCAGGGCGTCGCGACCACCCGTCGCTTCACACATCGCGCCGAGCGCGTCAGCGAAGACGAACTCGGGCAGCTGACCGACAGTTTCAACGACATGTTGGAGCGGATTCATGCCTACGATCATGAGCTGAACAACTACCGACAGGATCTCGAGACACAGGTTATCGAACGTACCGAGGAACTGCAGTCGGCCAAACAACGGGCCGAGGCAGCCAACAAGGCGAAAAGCGAGTTTCTCGCCACCATCAGCCACGAGATCCGCACCCCGATGACCGGGGTGATCGGTTTCACGCGCCTGCTCGAAAAGACCGAGCTCGACAACCAGCAGCGTGATTACACGAGGATCATCGGCAGTTCGGCCAACAACCTGCTCGAGATCATCAACGAACTCCTCGACTTCTCGAAGCTGGAAACAGGCAAGATCGAGCTCGAGGAACGCGACTTCAATATCGACGAACTGCTGGCCGCGGCGCAGACGACTGTCACTCCCGCGGCACTGGAGAAGGGCATCGCACTGGAATCCGTCAGGGACGAGGACGTGCCGCCGGTCCTGCACGGAGATCCGGTACGCCTGCGCCAGATCCTGATCAATCTGATGGGCAATGCGGTGAAGTTCACTGAGCACGGCAGTGTCAGCGTGCGCCTCGAAAAAACCGCTCCAAAAGGCGGTACCTTCGGGCTGCGAATCAAGGTCACGGATACCGGCATCGGCATCAGCAACGAACAGAAAGCCCGCCTGTTCGAACCTTTCCAGCAAGGCGACGGCTCGATAACCAGACGATTCGGCGGAACCGGTATCGGCCTGGTCATTACGCGGCGCCTGGTACGCCTGATGGGTGGGGAGATCGATGTCGCGAGCACCCCCAACGAAGGTTCAACGTTCAGCGCCCTGGTCTACCTGAGACCCGCCGAACCGGCAGGGTCAAACAACTCCGCGAACTTGCTGCGATTAATCGGGCATAAACACAAGCAACAGGTAGTGTCCGCCGAGGAGATCGCCCCGTCGTTGAGTGGCCTGCGCGTGTTGGTGGTCGACGACAGTCCGGTCAACCTTCAGCTCGCACACGCCCTGCTGACAGGCCGTGGTGTCGACGTTACCGCGGTGGACAACGCGACGGATGCGCTTGACGCCATTGTGCGTCACCGCTTCGATCTCGTATTGATGGACCTGGAGATGCCGAATATGAGCGGTATCGAGGCGGCTCAAAAGATTCGGACGATGCCCGGCAGTGCAATCGACACACCGATAATCGCGGTCACGGCGCATGCCTTCCCGGAAAAACGCCAGGAGGTGATCGAGGCTGGCATGAACGACCTGCTGGCCAAGCCTTACCTGCCGGAGCAACTGTACGCAATGATCACCAAGTGGTGCAGCGTCACCGATTCGGTGCAGCACCGCGGCGCACCCGGTCTGCTTGTTCACGATTACGATGCCGCGCTGGCCATCGTCGATGGCGACCGACAGGCAGCGCAGATGCTGCTCGACCAATACCTGAGGAGCCTGCCGGGCAACGAGAGCGAACTGCGCGCAGCGCACGCGGATGCCGAGTACGATCTCATGTACCAGATCGTGCACAAGCTGGTGGGGTCTTCACCCATCGTGGGTGCCACGGCGCTGCACCGATCGGCGCTCTACCTGAAGAACTTCCTGAAGCTGGAGCCCAGACCGGCACAACGGATCGACACAGCAGTCACGGCACTGCTGCGGGAGATCAAACGTTTTCGCGACGCGATGGCCGACTGATCGCCGGCACATAGACCCGTCGCTACCACCAGGTCGCGAACGGTTCGACACGCACCACATCGCCTTCGCTGACGCCGGCGCAATCTTCATCTAGTAGGATGATGCAGTTGGCACGGCTCATCGAAGTAAGGATGCCCGATCCCTGCGCGCCAGACGGCCCAACGGTCAGGCGCCCGGCATCATCGTAGGCCAGGATCCCGCGCACGAACTCGTAGCGACCAGGGCGCTTCCTTAGGGCAACCCGCGCACGTGCCTCGACGATCAACGGTGTCGGCCAGCGGCCGCCGGCCAGGTAACGCAGCGCCGGACGGACGAATTGCTGAAATGTCAGCATCACCGCCACCGGGTTGCCCGGCAGGCCGAAGAACATCGCATTGCCAAGACGGCCGAATGTCAGCGGACGCCCCGGCTTCATCGCGATGGTCCAGAAAGAGATATCGCCGAGACTGCCAAGGATCTCCTTCGTGTAATCCGCCTCGCCCACTGACACCCCACCGGAAGTCACGACCACATCCGCCATCGCCGACGCCTGGCGGAACGCCTGCTCCAGTGCCTCGCGGTCGTCGCGCACCACGCCGAGGTCGAACAGATCGACCCCCAGTTCACGGAGCATCGCAAACAGCGTGTAGCGATTGCTGTCGTAGACCTCGCCTTCCGCCAGGGTCTCACCGATCGAACGCAGTTCGTCGCCGGTGGAAAAGAATGCGACCCGTGGTCGCCTGAACACGCGCAGTTCGGCAAAGCCGAGCGACGCCAGCACTCCAAGGTCTGCCGCGGTCAACGAGCGGCCTCGTTCGAACACACTTGCGCCGCTGGCGATGTCCTCGCCCGCCTGACGCACGTTCTGGCCGAGACGATGCCGGGCATCGATGCGAATACGCTGATCCGCCAGCACTTCCACCTGCTCCTGCATCACCACGCTGTCGGTACCCGGCGGCATTGGCGCACCGGTCATGATGCGCACGCATTCGCCGGGGGCGCAGCGGTGGGCGCTGGTCTGACCGGCCAGCACGGTCGCAGCCACCCGGTATTCGCGGGTACCTTCGGACGGAAAATCGACACCGGCAAACGCGTACCCGTCCATTGCCGAGTTGGTATGGCTCGGCACATCGATCGGTGAAATACAGTCAGCGGCCAGCACCCGTCCCAACGCAGAACGGATCGGCACGCTTTCCTGGTCGGTGATCATCGTCAGGGCTGCGCGGATGGCGTCCCTGGCCTGGCTCACACTCAGCGATACCGGGTCGGTGTCGTCGGCACACGAGGGTTGATTGCTGATCTCGACGGATTCCATGACTGTCTGCCTCCTCAACAGGCCACATCAGGCTGCAGCTTTTCGCTCCGTCCGATGAATTTGAGAATAAAGGTGGCGATATCGGCCGGGTGATTGAGCGAAAGCCTCGGCAGCTCGCCCGGATCCAGTGCCACGGCGCCACCATCAGTCGCGATGGCGATCACATTCCGATCCTGCGGGAACAGCAACGGCCGTCCCAATGCCGGTCGGTGCAGTTCGATCTTGGGAATGGGCTCCGCCTTGAAGCCTTCGACCAACACCAGATCCAGGCGCGAGGGATCGAGCATCGCCAGAACCTCCTGCAGTCGAGGCTCATCACTCCTGTCCTTGCACTCGCGAATCCAGCCGACCCGGCAACGTGCCGCGACCAGCATCTCGTCGGCGCCGGCGGCACGCAGTCGATAGCTGTCCTTGCCCGGTTGATCCATCTCGAACGAGTGATGCGCGTGCTTGACCACCGCGATGCGTAAACCGGCCGCCTTCAGCAACGGCACCAACTCCAGCAGCAGCGTGGTCTTGCCGGTCCCGCTGAATGCGGCAATGCCGACAAGCGGCACCGGGAATTCAAGCGGTGTGAGATCACGGTTGGTCACTGACATCTAGGTGGGAGCACCCTGCCCGACGGCTTTGCCGACATTGGCATAGTCCTCCGGCGTATTGATGTTGCTGAATTGCTGAGGTGCGTCGCTGAAGTCGACGGTAACCCAGTGATGGCGAGGGTACCAGCGATCGATCTTGCGCTCACCTTCGTCGAGTGCCTGGCGCAGCCCCGGCAGCACGCGTGCATTCAGCAATGCATAAACCGGCTGCAGCCGCTGGCCATCATGCGCCACGGCAATATCCGCATCCGCTGCGCTCATGCCAGCTGCGAGGCGCTGCGCGAGATCCGGAATCACCACCGGGCCATCGCATGGCAGGGTCAACAGGTATTGCGTCTTCACCGCTTGCAGGCCGGCGAGAAAACCAGCCAGGGGGCCCTGAAAGTCGGCGATCGGATCGGCCAGAACCGGCAGACCGAAACGCTCGTAATCCTCGCGGTGCCGGTTGGCACTGATCATTGCCGCACCCACCTGCGGAACGATCGCACGGATCACGTGCCCCACCAGAAGGCCGTCGCCGAACGGCAGTAAGCCCTTGTCGCGCCCGCCCATGCGACGGCTCTTGCCGCCGGCCAGGATAAGTGCCGTGATTTCCTGCGGATCGATCAAAACTTCACCCCTTCGTCACCCTTGGCCGCCAACGCCCCGGCAGGGCTTTCGAGAACCTCGCCGTCCATCGTCAACCGCTATCCGGCTCGTCCACACCGTTACCGCGGCCGGGCACATTGACCCCAGCATATTGCAATTCCGGTGCCATCGCCTTCCCGCCCGACAATAGATCGTCACCGGCGCCACAGATACGGTAACGTCTGGAATCCAGACGCCTTAGTCGTCAGGCAAATAAACCTAACCACACAACACCCGCGACAAATTGTCGCAAAACTGACTAGACTAAAAAGACAGTTTGGACCAGCTGCCGGACTTTCCCGCTGCCGGGCTCGGCGAATCAGTGGATTGTTTCCGCTTATTTGCCGAGGTGCGGGAGAACGCTGGTCACGACACGATAACTATTACACAACACACGGCAGCCATGGCTTGTACCACTGAAAATCTCCGAACGGCGGTTTCTGCGCAGCGACGCGCTGACCACGATGCCACCACGACCAAGCGCCTGAGCTCTGTGCTGATCGTCGATGATGAGCCCGGCATACTGAGTTTTCTGCAGAAGGGACTGGCATCGCGCTTCAGCCTCGTCGAAGTCGCCGCGGATGCCAATGCCGCCGATTCATTGCTCAGCCGCTGTCATTTCGACCTGATCATCTCCGATATCCGCCTGCCCGGCCGTTCCGGGGTCGAATGGGTCGGCGAGCTGCGTGACCAGGACCAGGTGACACCGGTCATCTTCATGACCGCGCACGCTGATTTGCAGACCGCGATCACCGCGTTGCGCGCGGGCGCCTCGGATTTCATCCTCAAGCCGTTTCGCATGGAACAGATGCAGACTGCGGTCAACCGCTGCCTGGAACGCCAACGTCTGCAGAAGGAGAACTTCCTGTTGCGGCGCCAGGTCGCTCATCTTGACGAAGGCAGCGGAATCATCGGCTCCTGCGATCTGATCCTCGGTGTATGCGAGGTGATCAAGCGTGTCGCCCCGATGCCGTCGACGGTCCTGGTTCAGGGTGAGACCGGCACAGGCAAGGAACTTGCCGCCCGCGCGATCCACCGCTACAGCGGGCGCAGCGGCTCGTTCGTGCCGATCAACTGCGGCGCCATGCATGCTGAACTGCTCGAAAGTGAATTGTTCGGTCACGCAAAGGGGGCATTCACCGGGGCGGTCAAGGCGCGCGAGGGACTGTTCTGCTACGCCGATGGCGGCACCCTGTTTCTCGATGAGATCGGCGAAATGCCGCTGGCGATGCAGACACGGCTGTTACGGGTGATGGAAGACCGCGCCGTGCGGCCGGTCGGCGGCAATCGCGAGACACCAATCGATGTGCGCATCGTCGCCGCCACCAACCGCGACCTCAAGGCGGAGGTCGACAACGGCAATTTCCGTGAAGACCTCTACTACCGCCTGAACGTACTGAGCATCAGGATGCCGGCACTGCGCGAGCGCATTCAGGACCTGCCCGAGCTGATCGACCACTTTGCCCGAAGCATCGCTGCGGATCTCGGCGTGGCACCGCCCAGGATCGCGGAGGCCGAATTGATGCGGCTGAGCCAGTACGATTGGCCAGGCAATATTCGAGAGTTGAAGAATGTCATCGAGCGTTGCCTGCTGCTCAACCACCAGCCGAGTCAGAGCCTTCCGGGTTGTGCTTCCGTCGTTGGCAACGACGCACCGGACAACAATGGCGACGACCTGACATTGGAAAGCGTCGAACGCCGGCATATCCTGCGCGTGCTCGACATGGAGAACGGCAACAAGTCGGCGGCAGCCCGCCTCCTTGGCGTTTCGCGCAAGACCCTGGAGCGCAAGTGTCAGAGCTGGGGCGTCGAACGGTGAACGGCGTCGCTGCAACGCAAGACACCTGATTCCCAATGCGGCTTTTCCGCTCGCTGAGCCACTCGATCCGCCGCAGTGTACGGCTCAAACTGCTGACACTCACGCTGTTACCCGTCGCACTCGTACTGCCGGCATCGCTGGCTGGCCTCACCGCATGGGGCGCGTCCTTTACGTACGAGCAGCTGTACATCAAGGTCAACACCGATCTCGCAGTCGCACACGATCTGTTCCAGCGCATCCAGAAGGACCACCTTGATCGACTGGCCCGCCTTGGCGATTCCTATGTCTTTCGCGAAGCACTACGCAACGGCGACAGGCAGGCTGTGCAGAGGCTGATCGAGGATGAGCGCGACTCTGCGTCATTCAGCTTTCTGCGCGTGGTGCCGACGGGCACATTCGGCGAGCCTGCGACCCTGCAGCCGAGCGTCGGCATTGAGATCCTCGACGCCGCGCAACTTGCTGCACTCGATCCCGACCTTGCCGCATCGGTGCAGCTGCCACTGGTGAAGACCCCCCGCGCACGTCCTACCGGGCGCACACTCGAAGACCGCGGCATGCTGATCCGTGCGCGCCAGCCGATCGTCAACACCGATGGCGCTGTCGTCGGCGTTCTTGACGGCGGCACACTGCTGAATAACAACTTCACCTTCGTCGATGCCATTCGGGATCTGGTCTACGGCCCCGGCAGCCTGCCCGAAGGCAGCATAGGCACTGTTACAGTGTTTCTCGACGATGTACGCATCTCGACCAACGTCCCGCGGGTGGCCGGCAAGCGGGCATTGGGGACGCGGGTCTCCGAAGAGGTCAGCCGTGCCGTACTGGACGAGGGCGAGACCTGGATAAATCGCGCGTTCGTCGTCAACGACTGGTACATCTCCGCGTACGAACCCATTGTGGATATCACCGGCAAACGCGTTGGCATTCTCTATGCCGGATACCTGGAGGCGCCCTTCCGCACCGCGCTCTGGCAGGCCCTCGGCCTGGCGCTTTTTCTGCTTCTCGGTCTGCTGGCGTTGTACGCCGTGCTCGCCATCCGTGGCGCCAAGTCGATATTCCGCCCGGTGGAGAAGGTGTCGCAGGTCATTACCGCCACGCGACGTGGCCAGACGCTGCGCGTCGGCGAGGTGGAAACCCGTGACGAACTTGCCGAACTGGCCAAAGAATTCGATGCCATGCTCGATCGGATCGAACAGCAGACAGCCGCGATGCAGCAATGGACCGATCAACTTGAGGAAAAGGTCGCCGAACGGACGGCCGAACTGCAACAGCGAAACGATGAGCTGCAGCGCACCATCACGGTACTGCGCGAGACGCGACGCCAGCTGGTGGTCGCGGAAAAACTCGCTGCACTGGGTGAACTGACTGCCGGGGTGGCACACGAGATCAACAACCCGACGCAGGTCATGCTCGGCAATCTCGATGTGCTGATGTCAGAGTTGGGTGACCACCTCGATCCGGTGCGTCCTGAAATCGAGCTGGTCATCGCGCAGGTCTATCGCATTCAGGCGATCATCGAGAAACTGCTGAAGTACGCGCGTCCCGGCGAATATGCCGGCTACCTCACCGAGATCGACGTCAAGCAGGTCATTCGCGATACGGTGGCGCTGATTTCGCATATGCAAAAGTCTCGTCCGTTCAAACTCACCCTCGAACTCGAGTCAAAGAACACAGTGACGATCAACGAGCAGGAACTGCAGCAGGTACTGGTCAACCTGATCAGCAACGCCGTGCACGCCCTGCCGGAGATTGGCGGCAAGATCGTCGTTGCGGCCAGCGACTGGGAACATCGGGGCGTGTGCATCGCCGTCACCGACAATGGGGCCGGCATGACCGAGGAGCAATGCAGCCAGATCTTCAACCCCTTCTACAGCACCAAACGTCACGGTGAGGGTACCGGGCTCGGACTGTCGGTCAGTTATGGGATGATTCGGCGTTATGGCGGTGACATCACGGTGGCATCACAGCCGGGCGTCGGCACGCGTTTCAAAGTGTGGCTCTATTCCGAGCCTACAATCACCGAAGATGCGGAGACAATCGCCGAACAGCTGCACGAATACGAGCACCAGGAGGCGCCCTGCGGCCACCTCGAATCCACCGGGGATTCGGGGCATTGCTAGCCCGGAAAACTCCCCGGCCGGATTGGAAACCTCAACTTGACCCCAGCACAACTCCAACGATATGCGCGCCAGGTTCGCCTCCCGAGCATCGGCGAGGCCGGTCAGAAGAGGCTGCTCGATTCCAGGGCGTTGGTGATCGGGCTCGGCGGACTGGGATCGCCGGCGGCGATGTACCTGGCGGCGAGTGGTGTCGGCACCCTGGTGCTCAGCGACTACGACCGGGTCGAGCCGTCCAACCTGCAGCGCCAGATCATCCATCGGGAGGCCGACATCGGTGAACTCAAGGCAGCCTCCGCGCAACGCACCCTGGCGGAGATCAACGGTGAATGCCGGGTCAAGGCAATCGACTGGGAACTGGACGAAGCTGAACTGAGCGACGAGATCCGTGCCGCCGATATCGTGCTCGACTGCACCGACAACTTCGCCACACGTTTCCAGCTCAACCGGATTGCGATGACGCAGGGCACACCACTCGTGTCAGGCGCAGCCATCCGTCTCGAAGGCCAGATCATGACCTCGCTACCGCCCGGGGGCCCCTGCTACCAGTGTGTCTATCCCGAAGACCTGGAGCACCAGGAGACCTGCGCCATGGAAGGGGTGCTGGCACCACTGGTCGGTGTCATCGGCAGCCTGCAGGCACTGCAGGCGGTTCGCGTGCTGACCGGCCACACCGAGGAACTGCGCGGCGTCCTGTTGCTGTTCGACGCAGCGGGCATGCAGTGGCAGCGCATTCGGGTGCCACCACGACATGACTGCCCGGTGTGCGGCGGGCAATGAAACACAATGCTGATTTCACAACAGCCAGGCAGGCGGTGACGCCGGGGTCAATCCTCCCCCCACACCAGTTCACCACTCTCGGTGAAGTCATAGCCACCGAGAAGATCGGCAATCTGCCGGCATTCGCCCGATTGCAGGCGCCCCAATAGCTCCTGGAACAGACGCCGGAACCAGATATTACGCGGCAGTGCCAGGTCGAACGCCTCGCTACCAAAAGGCAGGAAGCTCAGCCCGGCCTCGGTTGCCGCCGCTCGGGCACCGGGCGCCACGTCGGCCAGGCCCAGCACGATCGCCGTTGCGGCCTCTCGCTCGGACAGGGCTGTTGCAGTGACATTCAGCTTTTCCACCGTATTCGCGTTTCTGCGCAACTCCAGCAGGAAGCGCTGCGCACCGGCGCCCGCCTGACGCTCTACCCAACGATAGCCCGGTCCCATCAGCTTCACCGGATCGTCGGTCTTGCGCGCAGTCTCGCGACGCACCATCAGGCCCTGTTCGCGCGAATAGGCGCGAATCAACACCCAGTTGCGATGCTGCACATGCTGCCTCAGCAGCGCCGGATGACGCAGCCGGCTCTCGGCCAGCGGCCCCCAGTGCAGCGCGCTGACATCGACGCGATTGGCCTGCAGCAGGTCGAGTCCGAGACGCGTGCCGGTGGGGGTATAACTGATCTGGGCCATTGAGTGCATGTCGCGCGCAAACGCGCTCACCAGGCGATACAGCAGGGGATCGTCACTGCCCGCGATCACCAACCGGTCGGCCAGCAGCCCACCGTGCGCGGAATCCATCATCCAACGGTCGATCAACTCGCGCGGGAACATCCATTTGCCGGTGACCTTGGTCGCCGGGATCTTGCCCTCGCTTACCAGCGCGTAGACCTTCTTTTCATTGAGCTGCAGGTAGGCCGCAACCTGCTTGGCACTGAGAAAATTTTCGATCTCACTCATCATCACCGCGGACATGTTGGCAGCACTCCCGGCAGTTAACCTTCGGTAGCCGAATCGGACCTGCGATCGTGCCTGTCCGGCGGCCGTTCCGGCGGTATTGCATCGAATGTGATCTGATCGGCACCGTTGTAGACCAGGAAATGCCGCCCCTTGGCGCGTGCGATCAGCACGACGCCGATCTTCTGTGCCAGTTCCAGGCCCCGAAAGGTAACGCCGGAGCGCGATAGCAGGATCGGGATCTGCATCTGCGCCACCTTGATCACCATCTCCGATGTCAGGCGCCCGGTGGTGTAGAACCACTTGTCTTTGCCATCGATGACGTTCAGCCACATGTAGCCGCTGATCGTATCCGCCGCGTTGTGTCGTCCGACATCTTCAACGAACAGATGAATGCGCGGGTCCGTCGATGCCGGGACACTGCACAACGCGCAGCCATGCACCGCTCCTGCACGCCTGTACACCTCGTTGTGCCGGCCGATCTGCGCGAGCAGGTCGTAGATCAACGACTGAGTGATCGGCACTCTTGGTACGCGGATCTTTTCGACCTGATCGCCGATTCGTCCAAATACCGAGCCCTGGCCGCACCCGGTGGTTACCGTGCGATGCTTGAGTTTGTCATCCAGGTCGGTGATGCGTTCGAACGTGGCGACGCGTACTTCGGCCTTATCCCAATCCACCTGCACCGAGTCGACCGATTCGAGGCACGGTACCAGGCGCTGGTTGAGCAGGTAACCGAGTGTCAGCATCTCGGGGTGGGTGCCGAGCGTCATCAGGGTGACGATCTCGCGATCATCGAGAAACAGTGTCAGCGCCCTTTCACCTGCGATGAAACCGCTACGCGGCTGGCCATACTCGTCGACAGCCACCACCTCGTGCGCCGGACTCAGACCCTGACTGCTCATTTCCGGCCGATAGGGCGGCTCTTTCACTTTTGGCGTCTCGACGCTGGCAGGCTGCGCCTGGTGCATGACGGTTCATCCTCCCGTGTGATTCATGTGGCGAAAGATCACCGGCGCCTCGTGCAGATTGAAATCGTGTCCACGCGGCTTGATGTCCATCGATGCAACGATCGCGCGCTTGAGCGCCTCGTCGTCGCCGGGGTTGCCACGCACTACCCGACGCAGATCCACGCTGTGCTCCTGGCCCAGACACAACAGAAGACGACCTTCGGACGTCAGACGCACCCGGTTGCAGGTTTCGCAGAAATTGTGGCTGTGCGGCGAGATGAAACCGATGCGTGTCTCCACGCCCGGCACACGAAAATAGCGCGAGGGGCCACCGGTGTTTTCCGCGGTCGGCACCAGGGTGTAGTGCGCGCCGAGATCCTCGCGGATCTGGTCGCTGGAGTAGTAGCACTCGGCACGGTCGTGATCACCGACCACGCCCAGAGGCATCTCTTCGATAAAGCTGATATCGATGCCGCGTTCGATGGCGAATGCGACCAGCTCGTGGATCTCGTCGTGATTGCGGTTCTTCAATATCACCGCATTCAGTTTGATCCGCGAGAATCCGGCGTCCTGCGCTGCATCGAGCCCGGCAAACACCCGCTCGATCCTGCCGTTCCGCGTGATCGCGGTGTAGCGGTCCGGGCGCAGCGTATCGAGACTGACATTGATGCGGCTCACGCCGGCTTCGCGCAGTTCATGGGCAAATTTCGGCAGCTGCGTACCATTGGTGGTCAACGCCAGTTCCCGCAGACCATCGAGCTCGCCGAGTTCGCGAAACACCTTCAGGATATCCCTGCGGTGCAAAGGTTCTCCGCCGGTGATGCGGATCTTGTGCACACCCAGGTCGACGAAGCTGCGGCCTACCTGGATGATCTCCTCCAGGGTCAGCAGACTCTCGCGCGGCAGGAACTTCATGTTCTCCGACATGCAGTAGACGCAACGCAGGTCGCAACGGTCGGTCACAGAGATCCGAAGATAACTGACCCGCCGGCGGTAACGATCAATCAACTCGGATGGCGATTGCGCTTGGTTCTGTATGTCCATGTCCGGCCCTTGAGTGACGCAGTTGTTCTGCAAGAAACGTTCCGGTTACCGACGACTACCGGCAGTCCAGCCGATTGTCAGGTGGTTGGTCGTCCAATCGGACGCCAAGGGGTAAGCGGTCACGCCGGAAGTGTGAAGGTTTGTCGCGGTCCGCCCTCGCAGTTGCGACAAATTGCCGCACCATGGCGCGTCGATGCGGGATGTTCTCTCCGCTGGCGGGCCGCTGCGTGCATCCTGTCTGCTGGTACGCAACTTGCTGAGTACCACGGATACCCGATCAGGAGAGCAGCTATGGACCGGTTCCCCGAACCGCAGACCGAAGACATCCGCCACTTCCCCGTGTCGGTGATTCTGGAGCGCAGGCCGGCGACCAGCCAGTGGGTCGACTACGTATGGAACGCGGTCGGCATCACCGTTGGGCGACACTCGGAAAGCACCGAGTCCCAACTGGTCCGCGACGAGGCGGGAACCCGGTGTTATCTGGTCGGCGGACTGGAAGTCGCGCTGTATCAGGATGAATGTGAGAGCTACTACTACAACCTCGTCAGCGACAACCCGCGAGCCTTCGTACTCGCCCATGCCGTCGATGACAACGACCAGCCCCGCCCGTTCAAAGTCAGCATGAGTTTCGACGAGGCACATGCCTACCTCGAGGGTGATGACCAGGTCTATGCGGTCGATGTCCCGCCAGAGCTGTATCGCTGGACCGAGGCATACGTGATTGCCAACTACTTCCCTGAAAAGAAACGCAAACGCAAACTGCGCGACTGGTCCGCCGACGAGTCGGAGAACCGCCCTTCGTGAAACGCAAAGGACCGGACGACGCCGAGCAAGACACCACCCGACGCCCCGGGGAGTCGTTTCTGCAGCGCGTGCACCGCCGCAAGTCGGAGGCGCGCATCGTGCCACCCGAACCTGTCGCGGCACCCGCCACCGGAGCGGATGCGGCAGTCGGCGCGGACGATCTGCCGGTCGTACATGAACCGACCGATCAGGACATGCCGCCACTGGCGTCGCTGACTGCGGATTCCGACTACAGCGGATTCCTCTCCTCCAAGGTCAGCGAGGCGTTGCGCCGCGCCGCCTTGCGCAAGCTGTTTCACGGTGCGCAGTTCAATGTCATCGATGAAATGGATGACTACGCCGAGGACTTCTCGACCTTCACTGCGCTCGGAGACTTCATTACCTCCGACATGCGCCACATGCTCGAGGTCGAGGCAAGGAAACAGGCGGAGGCGGCCAAACGGGCCCTGCTCGATGAACCGGAACCCGACCTCGACGACAGCCAACCGCAGACGGCACAAGAAGGTGTCGAAGAGTCCGCCGGGCCACAACCCGAAGACGCTACCGTCGCCCTTCCCCGGCAACCACAAGAAACCTGAGCATGGAGCCTCTCCGACGATGACCGACACCCAACCCAGCCTCGACGAATCGCGCAACCTGCGCGCCCGCAGCGCTGCCCAGACGGCCGCCGAGAAGCTCTCGGTAAATCCAACCGGAATCGTCACCTATACGTCACGCGGACGTGTATTGGTGGTTGGCGGCGAAGAGGCACAGTGGCTTGCCGCACGTATCGAACCCCCCCTGCATGCAGAGATCCTGCTCACCGAAGGCAGCGAGGAAGCCGGTGTTCCGAGTACCTCATTGGCCGGAAGGGATTTGCAGATCGAGGGGCACCTCGGTGCATTCAGGATCGAATTGGGCGAAAAAGGCCGCCACAACTATCAATTGATAAACGTGGACATGGTCATGGATCTGGGCGCGACGCCGTTGATCGACCGCGAACTGCCGCCACCGGGATACTGGCATTTCGGACGCGAGCCGCAGGATCTGGACGCCGCCTGGCTGGCGCTCGATGGCATGGTCGGCACCTTCGAGAAACCCCGCTTCTTCGACTACGACGCCAGCATCTGCGCACATGCGCGGTCCGGCCAGAGCGGTTGCCGCCGCTGCATCGACAGCTGTCCCGCCGAGGCGATTATCTCGATCGGTGAGCAGGTCGAAGTCAACCCGAACCTTTGCCAGGGTGGCGGCATCTGTGCCACCGTCTGCCCGACCGGCGCCATGCAGTACGCCTACCCTGGCCCCGGTGATACCGCCGAGCGTGTGCGTCTGCTGCTGCGGACCTACCTTGATGCCGGTGGCAGCGATCCGGTCGTGCTGTTCGTTGCCGAGGGCGATGTCGGTCTGCTGCCACCCACACCGGCCAACCTGCTGCTGATCGTGGTCGAGGAACTGGCCAGCGTGGGCCATGAGCAATGGCTCGCGGCACTGGCCTGGGGCGCACGCTGCGTGTTGTTGGCCGACGGCGGCTCGGTCCCGGGCAAGGCACGCGAGGCCCTGCGCCGGCAGATCGCTTTCACCCACGACCTGCTCAAGGGACTCGGTTATCCGCAGGACACATTGCGCGCGGTCGCTTGCGCCGAGGTGACGGCGCAGCAGCTGCCGGAATACCCGCACCGCACGGGCAACGACGCGCGCTTCGCCGCCACCGGCCAGAAGCGGGAACTTGCAGGGCTGGCCCTGGACCACCTGTGGGAGCAGTCACAGGACAGGCCGACGCACTTCCCTATCCTGGCCGGCGCGCCCTACGGACGGATTCACGTCGATGCCGAAAAATGCACGCTGTGCATGAGCTGTACCTCGGTGTGTCCGGCCAAGGCGGTGAGCGCCGGCGACGACGCACCGCGACTGGTCTTCTATGAAGACAACTGCGTGCAATGCAGCATCTGCGCCAGCAGCTGTCCGGAACGCGCCATCACCCTCGAAGCACGCTATCTGGCCGACCCGGAGCAACGCCGTCAGCCCGTCGTGCTGTATGAAGTACCGCCATTCTGCTGCATCGCGTGCGGCAAGCCGTTTGCCACGCGGCGCGTGATCGACAACATCCTCGACAAACTTGCCGGGCACGCAATGTTTCAGTCGGACCGGGCGCGTCAGCGTCTGCAGATGTGCGAAGACTGCCGTGTCGTCGATGCGGTGCAGGATGCCGATGCCATGCAGTCAGGCCTGCTGTTTGGCGGCCACCCACCGAAATCGAAAAACGGACAATCATGATGAATCCACCGCTATCCCCCGAAATCGCCGATCGTCACGCCAGCCTGGACGCAGATCAATCCGCCGGTGGTCTGGACGCCGAACAGGCGCATCGCGCGGGCTTCTACGGTCTGCTTGCCGCCCTGTTGCGCGACGCCCCCGACGGCGATGTGCTGGCGTACGTCGCGCAACTCGACAGTGCCGCCGAACCGCCCGGCACATCCGAGCTGGTGCTGGCGCTGAAGATGCTCGCCCTGGCCTCACGACACAGCAGTGCAGCGGCGCTGCGCGATGAGTACCACACGCTGTTCATCGGTCTGGGACGTGGCGAGCTCGTGCCCTACGGCTCCTGGTACCAGACCGGATTTCTGATGGAGAAACCGCTCAGCCTGCTGCGCAGTGACCTCGCGCGACTGGGTTTCGAGCGCGCCACCGACGTGCATGAGCCGGAAGACCATGTCGCCGCGTTGTGCGAAGTCATGTCCCTGCTGATCCAGGACGGCGTCGCCCGTGAACCCCAGCAACAGTTCTTCAACAACCATCTGGGCAACTGGGCGCCCGCGTTCTTCCATGACCTGGCGACCGCCCACGGTGCAGTGTTCTACAAATCCGTCGCACGCCTGGGCCTGGCCTTCATGCAGGTCGAAACGCGCTATTTGTCGCTACTGGACTAGACAATATGTCCCATTGCACAGCTTTGTCGCAGGTGTTCGTCGTTGCTTTTGCCATTGAGGGTCGTTTTGGTCATTTTTCGGCCGCGCGAAATGGCGCAGAGATTGCGCGTATCAATCCAACCGGCCGCTGAACCGACAGCGGCTCGATCCCGAATGAAATGGCGCAGTGCACTCAAAGGAGCGTTCTCAATGAAAAACCCCAAGCAGCAGGTATCGCAATCACGGCGCAAGTTCTTGCGTGACGCCGGTGTCTCGGGAGGCATCGCGGCAATCGCGGCTTCCGCACCCGCTGTCGCACTCGCTGAACCAGATACCGGTGGCGCGGAAAAACCACGCGAGGGTTATCGACTCACCGAGCACATCCTCGCGTACTACAAGACTGCAGCCAGCTGATCGACGGGCCACCAGGAGCACGCTATGAAACTGAAAAAGATTTCCAACCAGGTCGGTTCCGCGGCATCGGCAGAGGCGCCGCAGAATCCGGCCGTCGGGACCGGGCGCAAGCTCAGCCGTCGTGATTTTCTGCGCCATTCCGGGATTCTTGCCGGCGGCGGCGCACTGGCCACCGGCCTTGCCCCCGGCATGATGCGCAGGGCCACGGCCGCCGAGAGTGCACAGACCGGCACCGCAAAAGAGATACGGACCATCTGTACTCACTGCTCGGTCGGTTGCGGGATAATCGCGGAGGTCAGGAACGGCGTATGGACCGGCCAGGAACCGGCCTTCGACCATCCGTTCAATCTCGGGGCACATTGCGCCAAGGGCGCGGCGGTGCGCGAGCACGGCCATGGCGAACGCCGCCTCAAGTATCCGACCAAGCTGGTCAACGGCAAGTGGCAGAAGGTCTCGTGGGATCAGGCACTGGACGACATCAGTGGCCAGCTGGCCAAGATCCGCGAGCAATCCGGACCCGATTCGGTTTACTGGCTGGGCTCGGCGAAATTCAACAACGAGCAGGCCTACCTGTACCGCAAGTTCGCCGCGATGTGGGGCACCAACAACGTCGACCACCAGGCGCGCATCTGTCACTCGACCACGGTCGCGGGTGTTGCCAACACCTGGGGCTACGGTGCAATGACCAACAGCTACAACGACATCCACAAGTCGCGGGCGATCCTGCTGATCGGTTCCAACCCGGCCGAGGCGCACCCGGTATCGCTGCAGCACATCCTCAAGGCCAAGGAGGAAAACAATGCACCGGTGATCGTGATCGACCCGCGCTTCACCCGCACCGCAGCACACGCCAACCACTTCCTGCGCATCCGCCCCGGCACCGACGTGCCGATCATCTGGGGCATGATGTACCACATCTTCAAGAATGGCTGGGAAGACAAGGAGTACATCCGCCAGCGCGTCTACGGCATGGAAGAGGTCAAGGCCGAGGTCGCCAAGTGGACGCCTGACGAGGTCGAACGCGTCACCGGGGGACCGGAGAACCAGGTGGACGCGCCCGCCAAGGCGATGGCCGACAACCGTCCCGGCACCTTCATCTGGTGCATGGGTGGCACGCAGCACACGATCGGCAACAACAACACCCGCGCCTACTGCGCGTTCCAGCTGGCACTCGGCAATATCGGTGTATCCGGTGGCGGCGCCAACATCTTCCGTGGTCATGACAACGTGCAGGGCGCGACCGACCTCGGCGTGCTCGCCGATACGCTGCCCGGCTACTACGGCCTGGCCCCCGGTTCCTGGGGACACTGGGCAGGGGTCTGGGATCTTGATCCGGCATGGCTCAAGAGCCGCTTCGATGACGTGTCCTACGACAAGGATGGCAAGGAGTACATCGGCGAACACGGTGAGAAGGACAAGGCCCAGCACGTGATGAACACCAAGGGCATCCCGGTCTCACGCTGGATCGACGGCGTGCTCGAGGACAAGGTGCTATCGCCCAACGTGACAACGTGCGCGCGATGTTCATGTGGGGCACGCACCCAACTCGCAGACGCGTGGCCCGGAAATGAAAAAGGCCATGGAAAAGCTCGACCTGCTGGTCGTTGTCGATCCCTATCCGACCGTTTCGGCCGTCATGCACGATCGCACCGACGGCGTCTATCTGCTGCCCGCATGCACGCAGTTCGAGACCTACGGATCTGTTACTGCATCGAACCGCTCACTGCAATGGCGCGACAAAGTGATCGAACCGCTGTTCGAATCCTGCCCGATCACACCATCATGTACAAGCTGGCGAAGAAGCTCGGCTTTGCTGATGAGTTCACCAAGCACATCGCGGTCACCAACGACGAGCCGCTGATCGAGGACATCACGCGTGAGTTCAACCGCGGCATGTGGACCATCGGCTATACCGGCCAGAGCCCGGAACGGATGAAACTGCACCAGCAGAACTGGGGCACCTTCGACTACACCAGCCTCAAGGCCGAGGGCGGACCGGCCGACGGCGATTTCTATGGCATGCCCTGGCCGTGCTGGGGTACTGCAGAGATGAAACACCCCGGCACGCCCAACCTCTATGACACCAGTGTGCCGGTGGCCGAAGGCGGCCTGACCTTCCGCGCCCGCTTCGGTGTCGAGCGCAACGGTGTCAGCCTGCTTGCTGATGGTAGCTATTCGGCAGGCTCCGAGATCAAGGACGGCTATCCTGAGTTCACCGCCGACCTGCTGAAGAAGCTCGGGTGGTGGGACGACCTGACGGATGCCGAGAAACAGGCCGCCGAAGGCAAAACTGGAAGAACGACCTGTCCGGCGGCATCCAGCGCGTCGCAATCAAGCATGGTTGCGCCCCGTTCGGCAATGCCAAGGCACGCACCGTGGTCTGGACCTTCCCGACCCCGTGCCGGTGCACCGTGAGCCGTTGTACACCAACCGCCGCGACCTGGTGGAGAAGTACCCGACCTACGAAGACCGCAAATCGTTCTGGCGCCTGCCGACCCGCTATGGGTCGATCCAGGCCAAGGACTACTCGCAGGAGTTCCCGATCATCCTCACCTCGGGGCGGCTGGTCGAGTACGAGGGTGGCGGCGACGAGACCCGGTCGAACCCGTGGCTGGCCGAACTGCAGCAGGACATGTTCGTCGAGATACACCCGCGTGATGCCAACAATGCCGGCATCAAGGATGGCGAAGACGTGTGGATCGAGAGCACGGAGGGCGCCCGCATCAAGGTCAAGTCCCTGGTCACCCGACGCGTTGCCGCCGGGGTCGCGTTCACGCCTTTCCATTTCGGCGGTCACTTCCAGGGCAACGACCTGCGCAGCAAGTACCCTGCGGGTGCCGATCCCTTCGTACTGGGCGAGGCCTGCAACACCGCGTTCACCTATGGATACGACTCGGTGACGCAGATGCAGGAAACCAAGTGCACCCTTTGCCGCATCATCAAGGCTTGAGGAGAACCCAGACATGGCCAATATGAAGTTCTACTGCGACGCGGAACGCTGCATCGAGTGCAATGCCTGTGTCACCGCCTGCAAGAATGAAAACGAAGTCCCCTGGGGTGTGAACCGCCGCCGCGTGGTCACGATCAAGGACGGCGAACCCGGCGAACGCTCGCTGTCGGTTGCATGCATGCACTGCGCCGATGCGCCGTGTGCCGCTGTCTGCCCGGTAGATTGTTTCTACACCACCGAAGATGGTGTGGTGTTGCACGACAAGGACATCTGCATCGGTTGCGGCTACTGCTTCTACGCATGCCCCTTCGGTGCGCCGCAGTTCCCGAAGGCCGGGGCATTCGCGTCGCGCGGCAAGATGGACAAATGCACCTTCTGCGCCGGTGGCCCGAAAGAGACCGGCAGCGCCGAGGAGCACCGCATGTACGGGTCCAACCGACTGGCGGAAGGCAAACTGCCGCTGTGTGCCGAGATGTGTTCGACCAAGGCACTGATCGCCGGTGACGCCGACGTGGTGTCGGATATCTACCGCAGACGCGTGGTCAACCGCGGCGCCTCGGTGCTCGATTGGGGGGTCAACTACGACAAGGCCAGCCTTCGCGCACCCCAGAGCGTGAAAGGCAAGGCGAGCAGCGACGGCTGATCGGCCATATGGCCGATCCGGCTCCCTCTCCCCCCGGGGAGAGGGATGGGGTGAAGGACGGAGTCAACCGCTTTCGGTTGGCGCCCTGATCATATCGGGATCCCCTGTCGAGGATGCTGAAGCGCCGCAACGACAGATTGCCCAGACGAGGAAAACAGCGATGTCTCTTTTTGGCCTAAGGGTTTCAGGTTGGCAACTGTCGACCCTTTTCTTGGCAGGCCTGCTGCTTTTCATCGCGTTTCCCGCGACGGCGCAGGACAAGGTGCCGGCATCGCCGATCATGGTGCCAAACCCGGCCACCGACCTGTGGCGCGCGGTGCGCCAGCGCGAGGGGGCGGCATCGGGGCAGACGCAGGTCAGGGGCATCGAGACCGGCGTGCTGATCGAGCAGCGCGGCGAGGCATTCCGTGAATACCGGCGTCGTGATTTCATCGGCAACGCCGGCATTTTCATCGGGGTGATCGCCGGCCTGGTACTGCTGTTCTACATCCTGCGCGGCAGGATCAATATCCCCGGCGGACGTTCAGGCAGGCGCATCAAGCGATTCGCCGATTTCGAACGCACGCTGCACTGGTTCACCGCGATCGTCTTCATCTTTCTCGCCCTGACCGGCCTGACGCTGCTGTTCGGGCGCTTCGTTGTACTGCCGGTATTCGGTGCCGAGGCGTTCGGTGTGATCGCCAGCGCATGCAAGGAAGGCCACAACCTGTTTGGCCCTTTGTTCATCGTTGCCGTGGTGCTGCTGTTCATCCGTTTCGCCTGGCGCAATCTGCCGTCGCGCGGTGACCTGACATGGCTCGTGAAAGGTGGCGGCATCATCGGAAAGGCACATGTCACTGCCGGCTTCTTCAACGCGGGCGAAAAGATCTGGTTCTGGTCGGTCATGGTGCTGGGCCTGGCCGTCTCGATCAGCGGCCTGGTACTGATCTTCCCGACTCTCGGCCAGCCACGCGACATCATGCAGCTTGCCCTCTTCGTCCACGGTATCGCTGCGGTCCTGTTCATTGCCGGCTCGTTCGGCCATATCTACATCGGCACCATTGGCACCGAAGGCAGCCTCGAAAGCATGACCACCGGCTATGTGGATGAGAACTGGGCCGAGGCACACCACGACCGCTGGCATGCAGAGACAGTTGCACAGGCCGCGCGGGGCGCGGACCGGCACGCCAGCGCAGATACCACCGGGGCCGTGCACGCGACCACCGACAAGGCTTGACCGATGCGCGCGCGGATAAAACGAATCCATCAGGGAACGGGAGAATAACAAGGTGAGTTTCACTGCATTCGTCGATGGTCCTTTCTGGTACTTTTCGGCAACGGTGTTCGTGATTGGCGTCCTGTGGCGCCTGGTCGGGATGCTGAACATGGGCAGCAAGACCGATTTCAGCACACCACGCAGCTCCGGGAGCGCCGCCGCGCTCAGCATCAACATCACGCGGTTCTTCCCACGCGCCGACTTCTGGTCACGTATCCGGTTACAGGTGGTTGCCGGCTACCTGTTCCATGTGGGCCTTTTTGCCCTGCTGTTCTTCGCCGCCCCGCACATCGAGTTCTACCGTGAGTACGTGACGGGTTTCGGTTGGGTCGCGCTACCCGAATGGGCCTTCATCCTGGTCTCGGAGATAGCCTTCCTTGGCCTGATGCTGCTGATCCTGCATCGGATGCTCAACCTGGTTACCCGCGCGATCTCGGACCGCGGCGACTATATCGGTTCGATTCTGATTTTCTCGTGATGCTGACAGGCTGTCTCGCCCTGGCAAGGTCGCACGAGGTATTGCGCGTCACACATTTCTTTCTTGCAGAACTGCTGCTGGTGTATTTCCCTTTCAGTGCACTGATACATACCTTCACCTTCCCGTTCAGCCGTGGCTTCATGGGGGCACACTACGGCCGGCGTGGTGTCAAAGTCTGAGCACGACGAAGCATCAACCTAAAGGAACTGGATCATGGCCATCGATATGAATGTCTTCCGCGGGTTTGCCGAGCAGATCAAGATGCTCCCGCAGATGGCCAGACCGACGGACTGCCCGGACAATGAGCGGGTCAAGCATGCAAAGGCCATCTTCTCGACGAAGATCGATGCGTCCAATGCCACCCAGCTCGAGTCCTGTGTGCACTGCGGACTGTGCGCCGAGGCCTGCCAGTTCTACATCCAGACAGAAGACCCCGAGCTGACCCCGATCCACAAGCTCGACCTGCTGAAGCGTTACTACCGCCGCGAAAAGGCGCCGCTGCGCTGGTTGCATCGGCTGATCGAACCGGACATCACCGAGGCCGACCTCGAGGCCACCCAGCATCTGGTATACGAATCCTGTACCGAGTGTGGCCGCTGTGGTCTGGTCTGTCCGATGGGCATTGATATCGCCGCGATGGTGCACGTCACCCGCGAAGGGCTGGCTCACGCCGGCCTGATACCCGCCGGCCTGCGTGCCGTCGAGCAGGAACAGGGCAGTCGCGGGACGGTATTCGGTGTCGGACCCGACCAGCTGCGGCAGGCTGCAGACGAACTGCGCGCCAAGGGACACGAGGTGCCGATCGACAAGGACAAGGCCGACGTCCTGGTGCTCACATCGACGATCGATGTGTTGTTGTTCAAGGATGCGCTGGAGGCCACGGTCAAGGTGATGAACCACCTGGGTCTGGACTGGACCATTCACAGCTGCGCCTTCGAGGGCGCCAATTTCGGCCTGCTTTCAGGTTACTCCGAGGTCCAGAAGTCCGCGTCCGAACGCATCACCAGCCAGGCGATCGCCCTGGGTGCCAGGATGGTCATAGTGCCCGAGTGCGGACACGCCTATCCGGCATTGCGCTGGGCGGGCGCCAATGCGCATGGTGCCCCCCTGCCCTTTGAGGTGATGGCCCTTTCCGAGTTTCTCGGCCGCGAAGTCATGGCAGGACGTCTGCAGCTGAACCCGATCGGCGCCGACAAACATGTCACCTATCACGATCCCTGCAAGATCGGACGCCATGGCGGTGTGTTCGACGAACCGCGTGCAGTGCTGCAGGCGCTCGGCGTCGATATGCGCGAGATGCCCAGCAACCGGACGGCAAACTTCTGCTGTGGCGGTGGCGCCGGCCTGTTCGTGATGGAAAAGGCCGAGCCGATGCGCAATGCCGCCTTCGATCTCAAGCGCCAGCAGGTCGAGGCGACCGGCGCCGGCTCCGTGGTCACCGCCTGTGGCAGCTGCCGCATCAACCTGATGGCCGGTGCAGGCCGTACCCAATGGTCGACGCCCATCGAGAGCCTGGTCGAGCTCGTCGGCGCCAATCTCAAGTAACGAGCGAGAGTCCCCGCAGTACCACCTGGGGCGCGTGAGCGCCCTTTTTTTCCTTCCGCCCGAGCGTTCGCCAGCAGCCCACCTGCCCTATATGATGTGGCGCTGGCTTCCCCTGTCCACTCGACGATGCACCCAATTCGCGCCGCGTTCCCGTTCCTACCCGCGCTAGTGCTGTTCACGACCCTCGCGGGTGCCGCCGACCACTGTGTGGTGCTGCAGTACCACCACATCAGCGAAGACACACCGGGCATCACCAGCGTGACCCCCGAGCAGTTCCAGGAGCACATGGACTACCTGCGGGCCCACGACCACGTGGTGATGCCGCTCGAGGGCGTGATCACTGCGCTCAAGACCGGCGAGCCACTGCCGGAGCGGTGCGTCGCGCTTACGATAGATGACGCCTATGTCTCGGCATACGAAGAGGCGTTTCCGCGCGTCGTCCGCTACGCCTACCCCTTGACCGTCTTTGTCAGCACGGACGCGGTCGACAACGGATTGAACGGTTTCCTGAGCTGGGAACAGATGCGAGAGATGAGCGAGCACGGCATCACCTTCCAGAACCACAGCCGCACCCACGACCACCTGATACGACGGCTCGACGACGAGACTGACGACGACTGGGAGCAGCGGGTCGCCGCTGACATCCAGTACGCGCAGAACCGGATCCTGCAGGAGCTCGGCGACGACCCGACACTGTTCGCCTATCCCTATGGCGAGTACAACCTCGACCTGAAACGCATGGTCGGTTCCATGGGACTGATCGGCTTTGGACAGCAGTCGGGGCCGCTGTGGCGACAGGCCGATTTCGGCGCCCTGCCACGCTTTCCGATGGCCAGCATCTACGCCAGCATGCGCACTTTCCCGAACAAGGTGCTGAGCCTGCCTCTACCGATCACCGGCGCTTTCCCGGACGAACCGGTGGTACCACTCGACGAATGGCAGCCGCCGCTGACTCTGGTGTTCCATCCGGATGCCGGCGACCTGCAACAACTCACCTGCTACCTGAACGGCAGCCCCGAGGTCAGCTATGTATGGCTCGAGCAGCCGGTGGGCGCGGTGACCGTGACCGCCAGGGGTCGACTGAATGTCGGGCGCAACCGGATGAACTGCACCCTGCCGATCGGCGACTCCGGGCGCTTCGGCTGGTACAGCCACAACTGGATTCGACGCGCCAGCGACGGCGGCTGGTATCGCGAATCGAAATGAATCCGGCGACTGCAGGCACCCGGCAACGGCGGGCAGCTCGACAACCATCAGTATATTCGCGTTTACTTATTCTTCTGTTATGATCGCGCTCAGATTTTCCGTAGATGGTGAAGCCGATGCGCCGAGTCACAAAAACCGTTGCCGCATTGATACTGGCCACTGTCAGCATGGGCGCATCGGCGTTCTATCCCAATTTTCCGCCGCCCGGTTATGCCGCCCGCTACCCACATCCGCGGGTGCAAGCCAACCCGCCGATCCCACAGGGAGGCTACCCGTACTATGCCTTCTCGCGGCCTGTGCAACCCTATCCCTGGTTCGCCACCCGACCCCAGGTCGATGCCACGGCGCGGCCGGCAGCGGCGCCCGCCGCAGAACAACCTGACGCAGGAGCGGATGACAAACAGGCCACCAGTGAAGATGTCGATGCCGACATTGACGCTGACGCGCTGGCCAGCAGCGGTAATAGGGAGTTCGTCGAATCCTTGTTGCCACTGATCGAGGCCGAAAACCAGCGCATCCTGACACTTAGGCAGGAACTGCTCGAGCTGATCGCCCGGCTCGAAAGCGCGACCTCACTGGGCAAGGCTCAAACCAAGCGCCTGAAACAACTCGCACGCACCTACCGTGTAGAGGGCAATCCGCTCAAGGACGCCGACGCGCGCGCGACGCTGATCAGCAGGGTCGACAGCGTCCCGGCGTCGCTCGCCCTCGCCCAGGCCGCCAACGAAAGCGCCTGGGGGAAGTCGCGTTTCGCCCGTGAGGGCAACAACCTGTTCGGCATCTGGACCTATGATGAGGACAAGGGCATAGTCCCGCTCCGTCGTGCACCGGGCAAGAAGCACCTGGTGCGCAAATTCGACAGCATCGGGGACTCCGTACGCTACTACCTGCACACGCTCAACAGTCATCCGGCGTATGCATCGCTGCGCGAGATCCGCGCCGGAATGCGTGCCAATGGACAGGCGCTCGATGCCCTGATGCTCGCCGGTGGTCTGACGAACTATTCGGCCAGGGGTGAGCAATACGTCGAACTGATCCGCGACATGATCCGCCGCTTCGAGCTGGCGATCTACGATGCCGCCGTCGCCAACGAAGCCTGACCTCAGTCCGATCCCGATGTTGCCGACAACGCAAGGATCTCTTCGAGGTAACTGAGCCGACGCAGCGACACAGTGATCTTCTCCTCGAGTTCATAGTCGTGCTCGCCGCCGAGCATGTGCAGCATGTCTTCAAAGAAGAACACGTAGAAGCTGTCGACGAACCGGATCTGCCGTTGGTTGTCCATCACCAGGTTGTCGAGACCGTACAGGTCGATGACGCGCGGGTTCGGACCCTGCCGCCAGCGTCTTGCCTGACGGACGAATACGCCAAGCTGCGCGCGTGCGATCGGGTGGTCGCGCAGCAATCCTACCGCCTCCTCGCGGTTGAGCGGATTGGCGATGTTGAACCAGACATTTACCGCGCGCGCCAATACGAAAAGATTCGGTTCGCCGTTGATACAGGACATCGCGAATACCGCTTCCGGCACAATGTCACCGAGCGCATCACGCAACTGGAAATACTGGTTTGCCAGGATCCGCGCATCCGCATTGCTGTAGCGATCCAGCGGATACTTGACCACGAACTCGGTATAGGACTCGGCGCCGGAGCGAAACCGACGCTTGCGTGTACCGCGCCACACCTGGCAATGATTGCCGCTGGTCGACACCAGCGCAGCGCGTCTGCACTTGGGATTGATACAGGCAATATCCAGCGCCGGCCGGTCGTCCTCCCGGCCTTCGGTGGTGTGATCGAGCGCCGCCTTGTCAGTCATGCCCGGCAGCCGTGCAATCGAACCCCGGATAAGCGGCGAGGAAACCCGCCAGTCCCTCGGTGACAAAGACATCCAGCGACCAGTCGTCGTCGCTCAACGCGTCGATGAATTCCGGCGCCATCAGGTAGACGTACGCCTTGACCCGGGAACTGCCGGCATCGACCTCGACAACGGATCTGCAATACATCTCACCCTCGAACACATCCAGCCGTGCCAGTTGCCGGTCCGTCACCCCACGATAAAGCATGCCATCGACCCGGTCGCCATGTGACACGACGATGCCGGGATACACCTCACCCCTCACCCGGCGTCGTCTGTGGCCATCCAGCACTGCCGGCTCGGCCACCGCTGCGAAGCCACAGACCGCGTGCATCACCCGCGGCACCATCAGCGTTCCGAATACGAACAGGTTCATCACAGCGCCTCTGTAACAGGGACCGCCAGCCGTTCACGATCGGCGCATCGCCGGGCTGCTGGACATCAGGGTCGATAGCGCCGAAGAGTGAAACTCGCGCCGATACAGCACGAAGACCACCAGGGCTGCGGCTGCGACGAACAGCCAGGAACTCACCATCCAGGCCAGCACAGCCAGTGCAAAATAATACGAGCGCAACCCGAAATTGAAGTGATGCGCCGCCATCGAGACCACGCGTGCAACACGTTCAGCGGCCTGGCGGATCTCCTCTTCGGCGACATCTGCCGTGCCCGGGTTGGGCGCAGCACCGATCAGCACAGCAGCAAATCCGACCTGTCGCAGACTCCAGGTGAACTTGAAGAAGGCGTAGACGAAAATCACCACCAGCAGGGCCACCTTCGCCTCCCACTGCAGGCGCGTCTGCTCCCCTGCCAGCGGCAAGTCATCGAACAGTACGATGGCCTGGTCGAGATAGCCGAGCAGGGTCAGCACCCCGGCCAGGATAACCAGTGCGCTGGAGGCAAAGAAGGATACATTGCGCTCCAGCGTGCTGATGGCCGACATATCGGCCATGCGGTTCTCGCGGTGCATCATCTGCATCATCCATTCACGGCGATACATGTGCATTACGCTGGCCAGGCATACCTCGGTCGCCGAACGATGCTTGGCGTAGCGCGAATAGCCCACCCAGCAGCCGAGAAACCAAAGCAAGGCCAACACGTCCGCTACGACGGCCGGGTCAATTCCCTTCATCGCTGGTTACCCGGCGGTCTACTCGAGATCGACGACGTTGGTCGGCATATGCCTGGAATCGAGTTCATTGACGTCGACCACCTCTTCCCGGCTGTGTGCCACCGCCAGCTTGTAGGGCAATTTGCACTGCAAGGTCGCCATAGCATCCAGAAAGGCCTGGGCCTGGGCCGTCATGAATTTGCCACGACGGGTCACGGCGCCATAGGTGCGCCGCGGGAAATAATCGTCCAGTGGAATCACCGCGAGACGCTCTTTCCCTGTGAGGCAGATCTCGTTGACGATGGAAATACCGAGTCCCTGCTCGACGTAGCGTTTGATCACTTCCCAGCCGCCGGCCTCCAGCACCACGTCGTACGGGACACCGTGCTGTTCGAACACCAGATCAACGGTACGCCAGTGGTTGAGCTGCCGCGGCGGCAGGATCAGCCCGTAGGGACTGATCTCTTCGAGGGTGACCTTGGTACGACGCGCCAGCGGGTGATCCAGCGGTACGATCAGGACCTGCTCGAACGAGAAAAACGCCTTGTATTCCAGGTCCCCCTGGCCTTCCACCATGGGTCCTACGGCGAAATCGGCGACGTCGGAGCGCAATTTGGCCAGGCCATCACGCCCGGTCTCGTTCAACAGCTTGATATGAATGCCCGGGTGGCGGTCGCGAAAGCAGGAGACGAATTCCGGCAGCAGGTAAAGGATGGTCGATTCGCCCGCGACAATGGTCAGTTCTCCGCCGTCGAGGCGTCCGCTCTTGCTGGCGAAAGTCTGTGCGAGGTTGTCGATACCCTCGAGCAGAGGCTTGGCGATTTCATACAACAGTTCGCCGTCCGGCGTGATGCGGATCTGCGGGCCGTGCCGCTCGAACACGATCACATCCAGTTCACGCTCGAGTGCCTTGATCTGCAGCGAGATTGTCGGCTGCGTGAGAAACAGTTTCTCCGCCGCGCGCGATATGTTCTTGGTCTCGACGGTCTTGCAGAAGGCTCGCAACTGCTTCAGTCGATTCTGCTTGTAGCTTGGGGGTGAAATACTCATAAACACTCCATCCTCTTTCGGCGCCTGCACCCCGCGTTCTGTTGAAAGACTCTGCGGTCTGCGCGGGATATCGGGACGCCAGTGCCAACGTTATCGGCACCCAGTTTTTTACGTTGTGCGCCGGAGAGTTTTCTCTACAGATATACCCTAGCTGAAAATGCACGACGGGATATCCGTAGCGCCGGATTCAAAGCCGGCAAAAAATGTTCCTATGTGTCTGCAAAAAAATAGGCGCCCGTCGAGGGCGCCAAAGTTAAGAGCAGAGGGGGCAGAATCCTCTGCCAGGAGGGTTCATTGGTATCCGGTCAGTGGCTGGTAAACAGCCCACCGTTGACCGGGATATTGGCGCCGGTGGTATAGCCGTTGCCTTCGCTCGCCAACCAGGCGACTGCGTTGGCGATCTCTTCCGGCTTGCCCATGCGACGCATCGGTACGCTGTTCACGATCGACTTGAGTACCTCTTCCGGCATCGCCTCGGTCATCGCGGTGGCGATGTAGCCCGGCGAGACCGTGTTGACGGTAATGCCTTTTGCCGCGGTCTCAAGTGCAACCGCCATGGTGAATCCGTGCATCCCCGCCTTCGCCGCCGAGTAGTTGGCCTGACCGAACTGCCCGCGCTGACCGTTTACCGACGCGATGTTGACGATGCGGCCCCAGCCCTTGTCGAGCATCCCATTGATGACATGGCGGGTAACGTTGAAGGCACTGTCCAGGTTGGTCGCGATGACCGCCTTCCAGTTTGCCTCGGGCATCTTCTTCAGGGTGCCGTCGCGAGTGATACCGGCACAGTTAACGAGGATGTCGACCGAACCGAATTCTTCGGTGATCTGCGCCACGGCGCGCTCACAATCGGCAAAGTTCGCGACATCGAGGGCGCACAGTGCAATGGTGCTGCCCTGTTCTTTCATCTGCTTCTGCCAGGCCTCGGCGGATTCTTTCTCCGGCGGAAAATAGCCGGCGACCACGACATGGCCCTGCGCGGCCAGTTCGCGGCAGATAGCCGACCCGATACCACCGTTACCACCAGTTACCAAAGCGACTCTTTTGCTCATTCCGTTCCTCCGTCTTCGTTGTTTTTTACGTTTACCGATCAATCAGCCCATTGTACGGACAAGGGCGACACACCACGTCGCCCTTGTCCAGGTCGCATCAAGCGGCCTTCTTGGTAGCCAGTTTGCCGGCTTTCTCCACGCTCTCGCCGGTGTACTTGACAGCCTCTTCGACCATGCCGGTCAGTTCTTCACGAACCGAGGTCATCATCTCAGCGGTCTCGCGCAGGTTGGCCATGAACTTCTCGTTGCAGCCCTTGAGCAGTTCGCTCTGCGCCGTCATCGCGTCTTTGTAGTCTTTCGCGGTGGTCAGCACTTCGTACTGCTTGGCGCTGGATTCGAGGCAGTCGTTCATGATCGCAGCCTGTTTCGCAGCAAATTGCTCGAAGGTACGCATGTTGAAATCGCCCAGACGCTTGGCCGAAGCGAAGACGTTTTCGTTGAAGTTGTTTACCATTTCCAGAAGTTCGTTTTGCATGACAGTCTCTCCCGAGTCGTGTTACAAGTGAATTGTGCAGTGCACCAATGTTGCAGTGCACAATATCGGTCCGATCCGATGTTTGTCAAGCCCCTGAACGCAATTTTTTTGTGCATTGCACCATTTTAATTGCAAGTCACTGTTTTAAAAGGCTAATCAATGCCATTGCCACCACCTGAAAAACGCTCTCTTGTGCATACCAGACGCATCGAATGCCGCGGATATCGCCGTGACGACGGTCTCTGGGACATCGAAGGCAGCCTGATCGATACCCGGACCGAGGAAATGGAGACCTTCGGTCGCGGAAAGATCGCGCCTGGCGAACATCTGCACGAAATGTGGCTGCGCATGACCGTTGATTCCGATCTGACCGTCAAGGCGATCGGCGCCAAGACCGTGCACGCGCCTTATCCGCCATGTCCGAACTTTCCCGATCGCTTTGGCAAGCTTGTCGGCCAGCGCATCGAGCCGGGCTGGACCGCCAAGGTACGCGTACTGCTGGGCGGGCGATGGGGCTGCACCCACCTGGTCGAATTGCTGGGGCCGCTCGCGACCACCGCAGTGCAGACGGTGTATGCCTGGCGCGGCGAGACCGGCGAACACCTGGCGGACAGCGTCGCGCCGCCCGCGGATTTCATCAACTCCTGCCATACACTCGCGGACGGCACCGAGGTGGTCAACGTGCTGTGGCCGCCGCAGGACCACAACGACTGATCTGCCGCCGCCGTATCCTTTTACCCTATGCAAGCCGGTGGCAGCGGTTCAGACTGAACGCATGTCGTGCAACGCAGGGCATCTTTGTGAAGGCCGGTTATCTCTCTGTCGAGACACATCAGGAACGACCAGGACTGGTGCGCCTGGCGCTCAGCGCCGATCCACCCGGGATTGCCATCCCGCCACAGGGCAGTCAGCGACTGCGTTATGTTGCGCGTTTCAACGACGGTGATGCGGCACTCATGCATGCGCACGAGATCCTGCGCTGGCGGTTGATCGATGTGCAGTCGCGGATCTACCGAGTGACCTTCGAGCGGGCAATCGCCGCCGTCGATGCCCTGGATCTGAAACACCGTGGTGTCTACATCGATCCGACACTTTCCGATACGGCGAAGGCCGAAATCGCCACGACGACACAACATTTCATCAACGCCCGCCACCGCAGGGATCGGCTGTTTCAACTCGCCGGGTACCTGGGCATCGCATTGCTGCTGCTGAACCTCTTCGCACTATCGCTGAAGTAGGCTGTTCCCCGCGCGCTTGATCCCGGGCAACGGCGATTCCTGGCCGACCGTTCACCAAGGTCCATACTTGAACTGTAGGGGGTATGACCTGGAATCCGCTATGCGCATGATATTCGGCCACCTTGTCGGGCTGCTGCTGTTGGCGGCTGCGAGCCAGATCATCTGTGCAGATCAGGACGTGATCGGACAGGCCGAACGCGCGTTGTGGGGCGATGTCGAGTTCCAGATCTCGCGCCTGCGCTCGGAGCTGGGATTCGATCAATTGTCGCCCGCCGTGCGCGGCGCTTTGCACGAGGTGCCACGTCAACGCTTCGTACCCGACGGACAGCGGCGTCATGCCTACGAAAACCGGCCACTGCCGATCGGTCATGGTCAGACCATCTCGCAGCCACTGATCGTCGCCATCATGACCGAGCTGCTGCAAATCGGGCCGGGCGCCCGGGTCTTCGAACTGGGCACGGGATCGGGCTACCAGGCGGCGGTGCTCGCCGCCCTCGGCGCCGAGGTCTACAGCGTGGAGATCATTCCCGAACTGGCTGAACGCGCACATGTCACCCTCGATGCACTGAACTACAAAGTCGCGACACGGATCGGTGACGGCTATCACGGCTGGAAGGAGGCCGCGCCGTTCGACGCCATCATTGTTACCGCCGCCGTTGATCACATACCGCCGCCGCTGATACAGCAGCTCAAGCCGGGTGGCCGCATGCTCGTACCGATCGGCAGCCGCTACCTGACCCAGAAACTGGTGCTGGTGACACGTGACGAGCATGGCGCGGTCCGCACCCAGGAGATGCTGCCCGTCACCTTCGTGCCCCTGACCGGCCAGCATTGATAGCGGCGGTCGATGCACGGCGCTGTTGCTTATGTCAGTCCCCCACCCTGCCGCACCAGCCCTGGCCGTAGGCCTGATCTCGGCGGCGGCGCTCGGTTACGAGATCCTGCTGCTACGGATCTTCGCGATCGTACACTGGCATCACCTGGTGGCAACGGCGATCAGCCTGGCATTGCTGGGCTATGGCGCCAGCGGGACCTTCATCGCCGTATTCCGGGTCGCGCTCGAGCGCCACTTCGCCGCTGTGTTCGTGGCCAACGCGATGCTGTTCGGCATATCTGCACTCGCGTGTACCGCGTTGGCACAGCAGCTGCCGTTCGACCCCCAGGCCCTGACATGGGAACCGCTACAACTACTGTACCTGGCAGCGACCTTTCTGCTTCTCTCGGTACCGTTTTTCGCCGCCGCCAACTGTGTCGGCCTCGCGCTGTCCGCCTACCGGGACGAAATCCCGCGCCTGTACGGCTACGACCTGCTGGGCGCCGGACTGGGCGCGCTGTTGCTGCTGGTCGCCCTATCGTGGCTCCATCCAGCGGACATCCTCTACCTGATCTTCGCGCTCGGCCTGCTGGTCGGCGCCGCCGCGGCCAGGCACCAGCGTTGGTACCCGTGGTCTGCCGCGGCCGTCGCCATCACCCTCGCCTTCACGGCCTGGATGTTTGCCCGCCCCGCCATTCATCCGGCCGACTACAAGGACCTGACACGATCGCTGTGGGTCGTCGGTGCGGAAACTGAGACAGTGAGCCACGGCATCGCAGGCCTTGTCACGGTGGTCCGCAACGACGTGGTGCCCGTTCGGCTGGCCCCCGGACTAAGCCTCAATACAACGACGCTGCCGCCACGCCAACGTGCGGTTTTCGTCGACGGGGAACTTGCAGGGGCAATCGACGACCATGAGCACACTGCAACATCTGCGCTGTATCTGGGCGACCTCACCTCGGCGCTGCCTTACCACCTGCTGCAATCGCCACAGGTGGCCGTGCTCAACGCCGGCATCGGCACCAGCGTCCAGCAGGCACTGCATCTGGGCGCGGCCTCGGTGACCGCTATCGAGCCCAATGCACAGCTGCCCGCACTGCTGTGCAAACCGAACCCCGGGGATAACCTGGGGGTTTGCGATACCCGCCGCGTACGCTGGCATTTCCAGGCATCACGCGCTTTCCTGGCCGGCACCGGTGCGCCATTCGACCTGATCGCCATCGACATACACAGCGACCCGACGGGGCTGGACGCCCTCAATATCGGCTTCGATCTCACGACTGGCGCCATGACGGACTATCTGCGCCACCTGGCCCCGGGCGGGTTGCTTTCGATCAACGGCAACACAAGAGTTCCGCCAAGACTGTTGTTGCGCGCCATCGACACGGCACGGGTGGCCTTGCTGCAGGCGGGCAGCAACGACCCGGCCACGCACATTGCGGCGATTCGTGGGTGGCAACGCTTCAACCTGCTGGTTTCGCGGTCACCGTTGACCGGGACACAACTGGCCGGCATCCGGACGTTTTGCCGCAAGCACGGTTTTGACCTGGTCTGGCTACCAGATATTCAAGCCGGCGAGGTCAACCAATACCAAAGACTGTCAGAACCCCTGTTTCACCGTGGCGCCGCCGCCATCCTCGGCGGTGGTTCGCAGCGCTCGGCGACCGGCGGATCGCTGCGGCTGCAGGCCGTCAGCGATGACCGGCCATACCCCTATCGATTTACCTCATGGCATGAGGCCTGGATGGCCGTGCGCAGCGGCGACCCTGAACGCATCGCCAGCATCGACAGCGGCCTGCTGGTGGGCGTCGCCACCCTGCTGTTCACCGTGCTGATCGGTGCTTCGCTGATACTCATACCGCTGCGCTGGCTACCGACGCCGACAACATCGCATCCGACCGCAAACAAGGGTCGCAAAGCACCTGCCTTCGCCTACTTCGCCATGCTGGGTCTGGCGTTCCTGTTTATCGAGATCGCGTGGATCCAGCGCCTGCAGCTGTTTCTCGGCCACCCGGTTTATGCCACCACCGCAGTCCTCGCGGCATTCCTTGTCTTTGCCGGGCTGGGCAGCCTGTGGTCGCAGCGCCAGATGCACACGAGGACAACGCAGTTGTTGCACCTGGCTGCGCTGTCGATCCTGCTGTTCAGTCTCGTCTACATGCTGTTCCTGCCATCGCTGCTGGCCCGCATGGCGGCATGGCCGCTGCTGTCTCGCGCCTGCGTGGTCCTGCTCCTCCTGGCACCAATGGCCTTCGCGATGGGTATGCCGTTTCCGCTGGGCCTGCGCGCACTGGGCCATACATCTGCGGGATTGGTGCCATGGGCGTGGGGGATAAACGGCTGCACATCTGTCATAGCCGCCGCCGCTGCACCGCTGCTGGCAATGGAGGCGGGATTCAGTGGCTTGACGGCGATCGCGGTCATCGCCTATCTGCTCGTTCCGTGGCTGAACCCGGGCTTCCATAAACGGACAGGCGATCACGGCACCTGAACGCATCGGGCGCGGGACACGAGATCAGCGGCAACTGATCTGGCGCACCAGACAGCGTCGGGCACTAACTATACTTCCATAAGGGGAAGCGTCCGATCCGGGCGCGGGGGAGAACAAAATGGGAAGCGATACCGATGGCGCAATCGTCAGCGCCCGATCCATCCGTGAGTCACCTCTCGGCCTCGACCTGACCGAGGGGCAGTGTCAGATCATCGCCGACGCCGCCAGCGCGATCTGTCTGGACGTCGGGGCCCGTCTGCTCGAAGAAGGTCACAGCGATGACACCCTATACATGGTGTTGAGCGGCAGCCTGGAAGTCGTCAAACCGACCGGCGGTGGAGATTCCGTCACCCTGCAGCTGCTGCACAGCGGCGACATGGCAGGCATTCTGGGATTTGTCGACGGCGTTCCACACAGCGCCGGGATCCGCGCACTGACACAATGCGAACTCATCGGCCTGAGCCGTCACGATCTCGAAGGCCTGATAGGGCAGCATCCCGAGCTTGTTTATCAGGTCATGCGCGCCGTGGTGCGGGCCGCGCATCGGATCCTGGGCAAGATGAACACGCAGTTCGTCGAGATGTCGAACTACATCAGCAAACAGCACGGTCGTTACTGAAGACAACACCGGCTCGCGGCGCAGACATCCGACTTGCCGTCAGATCAGCGGTTCGTCTTGTCGCTGCTTGCCGTAACGCTGGATGATCTGTCCGACGTAGGCCTGGGTCTCGGCGTAGGGGGGGATGCCGCCGAAACGCTCTACTGCCGCTTCACCCGCGTTGTAACCAGCCAGGGTAAGCGTGAGATCGCCGTCGAAACGCTGCAGAAGCCAGCGTAGATACGCCATACCGCCTCGCAGGTTCTGCAGTGGCTCGAAAGGATCCTTGACGCCAAAGCGTTTGGCCGTCGCCGGGATCAGCTGCATCAGGCCGAGGGCACCCTTGTGTGAGCGCGCGCGGGGATTGAAATTCGACTCGGCCCTCACCACCTCGAGCACCAGCGCCGGATCCAGATCGAACTGTGGTGCCAGTTCGTGGATAACCATCACCAGATCGGCACGGCGCGCATCGTCCAGTTGCAGGTCGGTGCCGTTCGCACTGACGCAAGCGGGTGATCCCGGCGTCGATGGCGGCAACGAGGCCATCAGGCGTTCCGGCGGCTGCTCCCCGAGGCGCTGTGCCTCGCGCAACCAGGCCGCGGCGAGCACCTCGTCACCCGGCATGCCCCGCCCCTGGAGGTACAGCCAACCCAGCTCGTAGGCCGCTGGACCGTGTCCTTTGCGCGCCGCAGCACACAGATACACGACCGCACGGTCGAGGTCGCGGGCAACCCCTTCCGCATGCAGGTAACGCAAGGCCTGATCGGTCAGGTCGGCGGGTGCCAGCCGTGGCGCGGCATACGCAGCACCGTGCAGCAGACAAAGCGCGACGGCTAACCGCAAAAGCGGGTACGCCAGTCGTCCGCGAAACATTCCTGAGGCTGTACTCATCAGCATATTGTCTTGCGAAGCAGGTTCTATGCCGCAAGCCAATACTCGCCTATATTTCAGTAGGTTACGCCGCATTTTTGTTCAAGTACTTTATCAAGATGTAAAATAATGCGACACACAGCGCAGTCGATCAGCACCCCACCCTGGAGCCAGGCAATACCATGCGACGACTCTCACCCGGCCATTGGTTCTCGCACCTGCTGGCACCCGATCCGCGCTATGCACTGACCGGCGCCCTGTTCCTGCGCCTGCTGGCGCTGATCTATCTGGCGGCATTCATCTCTGCCGCCATCGAGATCACCGGGCTGGTTGGTGCAGACGGCATTCTGCCCGCAGGCGATCACCTGGGCCGCTTGCAGGAACGTGCCGGCACAGTCGCCTGGCTACGCTTTCCCACGCTTTTCTGGCTCGATCACAGCGACACCAGCCTGCAAGCCACGGCCTATGCCGGCTGCTTCTTCGCGGTAATGCTGCTGGCTGGATGGCGCCCGCTGTTGTCGACTGTCGCACTTTTCGTGCTGTACCTGTCGCTGTTTCGTGTCGGTCAGGTGTTCTTCAATTTCCAGTGGGACTACCTGCTGCTCGAAGCGGGGTTCCTTGCAATCTTCCTGACTGCCGGTCCGAACAGGCTGCTGGTGTTCCTGTTTCACTGGCTGTTGTTCCGGCTGCGCTTCCTTTCCGGGCTGTCGAAGATCCTCACCGAGGATCCGACATGGGCCAACCTGACCACACTCAGGTACTACTTCGAGACCCAGCCCCTGCCGCACATGGGTTCCTGGTATGCCCACCAGCTGCCCGACTGGCTGCTGCGAACTGGCACCGGGTTCACGCTGTTCGTCGAACTGGTGGTGCCGTTTTTCATCTTCCTGCCACGCCCGTTCAGACTGTTTGCCGCACTGGCGACGATCGTCATCCAGCTGCTGATCATCCTCACCAGCAACCACAACTTCATCAATCTGCTGACGATCGCACTGTGCCTGTTTCTGCTCGATGACCAGGCGCTACGCCGCGTATTGCCCCGCTGGCTGGTCGGTGACGCCACTGCGCAACCGCAGCGCAGCCTGGTGCTGAAGGCGCTGTTGATGCCGTTTGCGGCAGTGCTGTTGTGGACCAGTGCCACCACGATCCACGAATTCGTCACGGGCAGGCGCGACACTGGCAACTGGAACGCCCCGGTCAACTGGGTGACCGCCTACGGGCTGGGCAACGTCTACCACGTATTTCCCAACATGCAGACGCAACGCCAGGAACTGATCATTGAGGGCAGCATGGACGGACGTGTCTGGCAGCCTTACCTTTTTCGCTACAAACCGAACGGACCGACCGACCGGCCGCGCTTCATCGTACCCCTGCACCCGCGGTTGGATTGGATGATGTGGTTCGTGCCACCGCAGGATGCGTACATGCGCCGCTGGTTCGAAAACTTCCTGTGGCGGCTGCATACCAACTCACCGAACGTCACTGCGTTGCTGCGACACAACCCGTTCCCGCATCAGGGGCCGCGTTACCTGCGCGTGCTGGCCTACCGCTACCGCTTCACCACCGCCGCCGAACGCGAGCGCAGCGGTGCAATCTGGGACACGCAGTTGCTGGGTGAATTTCCCAACGTGCCGCCACGCAAGCCCTGAAGGCCGCGCTCAATGGCGAAAGAACCCGCGGGCACGCAGGAACTCGAGCATGTGTTCACGTTTTTTGCCCTGCATCGCCGTGGCGACCGCGCTGCTCCAGTCACTGAGTTTGACGTTGCTGCCGCGCCCCGCGTAGTAATCGGCCATCACACGGTCGTACCCGGACACCTCCTGTTCCGACAACTCACGATAGCTGTCCTGGTGGAGCACGTAATCGACCGGCATGCGCGGCTTGACCGGATTTGCCTCGTCCGGCCAGCCAAGGCACATACCGAATACCGGTGTCACCAGCTCGGGCAGGCCGAGCTGTTCGACCACGACCTGTGGCGCATTGCGGATGCCGCCGATGAATACGCCACCGAGGCCCTGCGACTCGGCAGCGAGCAAGACATTCTGCGCCATCAGGGCGACATCGACGATGGCAGCCAGGCCGTGTTCCGAATACCCGTCCAGCGCCCCTTTTCCGGCACGCCTGCAGGCGCCGTCGATTCGCCGGAGGTCGGCACAGAACACCAGGAACTCCGGTGCCTGTTCGATCCAGACCTGCCCCCCGGCTGCCGTGGCGATCGCCGCCCTGGCCTCCGCGCGGGTCACGCGGATCACCGAATAGGCCTGGATGAAACTCGAGGTCGCCGCGGCCTGGCCGCAACGGATCAATGACTCGAGCTGGCCCGGGTCGAGTGGCCGCGGCAAAAAGCGCCGCACCGAACTGTGCTGCAATTGCAGTTGCTGTGTGGTCGTCAATGACATGCTGTCAGGAAGGTTGCTGTGTGTTGGCGAGGCGTCGTGACATCACGATATCCCAGGCAAGAAATCCGCAAAATACCACCAGGCCGCCCCAGTGCAACAGCGGCTGACCGGGATACATCAGGCACACGGCGATCCCGGCGAGCAGCAGTCGCGTCACGATGCCGTGGTCGCGTTCGAGGTGGCCCTGGAAAGCAGCGGCAAATGCGTACAGCCCCACCAGGGTGAAAAAGAAGATCTCGATCATGGTCGGCCAGTCGCCGTACAGAAACGGCGTGTACGCGAACAACAGCGGCATGATGTAAAGCCCCTTGGCCAGCTTCCACGAGGTAAAACCGGTGCGGATCTGCGGCGTGCCGGCGATCGCCGCCGCGGCAAAGGCAGTCAGGCAGACCGGCGGGGTCACATTGCTGTCCTGGCTCAGCCAGAAGATGATCATGTGCGCCGACAACAGGATCCCCAGAAGCAGCGCCGGGTCGAGCACCTGATCATACAGGCCGGTCACCAATGAGGGATCGATAGTGCGCAGCGCCTCGACGATGCCCCGCGCGTCCTCGGCCGACATGCTTTGCCCCAGCAGTCCCAGCTTGTCCGGCGCCGCCAGCATCAGCATCGCGCCGACCGCCTCGGGCAGTGCCTGACCGGCCGCGATCACGTCGACCAATTGAGCATCGGCGATCAGGTTGTACAGCGCAGGTGCCGACAGTGTCGCGAGCACGATATAGGCCGCAGTCACCGGCAGACCCATCCCGAGTACCAGCGAGGCCAGCGCGACCAGGGTCAGGGCGATCACGAGATTGCCGCCCGCCCATTGCTGAATCATCAGCGACAGCGTGTTGCCAACGCCGGTCATCGCGATCACGTTCACCACCAACCCGACAGCGACCAGCAGCAGACCGGTGGTGACCATGTTGCGGCTGCCCAGCGCAAGCGCGTCGAGGATGTCCCTTGGGCGCATCTTGCGCGGGGTCAGCCAGCTGGCACCGATCACGGTGAGGATTGCCACGCCGGCGGCATAGGTCGGCGTGTAACCGGAGACCAGCATCCCGATCAGCACAGCAATAGGCAGGACGAATACCACGCCGCCTTCCCTGAGCACACTCATCAGGCTGGTGCCCGGGTCCGGCTCATCGGTCGAAAACCCCAGGCGCTTGGCCTCCAGCCGGACGAAGAAGGCCACGGACAGGAAATACAGCAGCGCCGGCAGGAACGACACCACCACGATATGGGTATACGGAATCTGCGTATAACTGGCCATCACGAAGGCCCCCGCGCCCATGATCGGCGGCATCAATTGCCCACCGGTACTCGCGGCGGCCTCGACGCCGGCGGCAAAACGGGGGGGGAAACCGGCGCGCTTCATCAACGGTATCGTGATCACGCCGGTCGATACCGTGTTGGCGATCGACGAGCCCGAGATGGTCCCGGTGAGGCCGGACGCGACCACGGCAACCAGCCCAGGCCCGCCCACCACGCGCCCCGCGACCACACGTGCCATGGCGACAACAAAGTCGCCGGCCCCGGAGCGAACGAGGAAGGCACCGAACAGGATGAACATGAATACGAACGAGACCGAGATCTGCGCGATGCTGCCAAACAGCGCGTCGTCACCGTAGATGCTGCGGAACAGCAGCGTCTCCGAACTCAGGCCGGCGAACTTGAACACATTGTCGAGCCAACCACCCCACCCCACGACATAGGTCAGGGCCAACACGATCAACACCGGGATGACGGGGCCCGTGGTGCGCCGGGTCAGTTCGATCGCCGCGACGATGGTCACCAGCGCAAGGACCTTCTCCCAGTCGCTCATGTGCACACCGCGTGCGTAGATGCCGTCCTCGGCACCGACGATCCACAGCGTCGCACCGAAAAACACGATGCCGAGCAACAGGTCGAACACCAGCCAGGCCCTGGACCCGGCCATACCGGCGGAGCGCACGGCCGGATAGAGCAGAATCGCCAGCATGCCGAGGCCGACGAAGTGCAGCGTGCTCTGCCACTGCGTCGAGAACAGCGTCGTGAAGTTCATCAGCAGGTGCAGTACCGCCACGGCGGCGCCAATCCAGTAGACACCGTGCCGGACCCATGGCTGTTGACGCAGGCCGAATTCGAGTGAACCGGCCTGCGGCGGCGTCGAACCGTCGTTCATTTGCTAGGGCAGCCGCCGGGCAGCGGCCGCCGAACCTGTCACTGGGAAATCAGGCGGTCAGGAATCGTCAGCCCCGCCTCCTTGAAGTAACGCGCGGCGCCCGGGTGCAACGGCATCGGCAGACCGGCGATGGCTTTCTCCAGCGCCATGGCCGTAGTGGCCTTGTGGATGGCCTGCAGGAAGCCGAGATTTTCGTAAATCGTCTTGGTGATCATATAGACATCGTCGTCCGACACATCGGCACGCACCGCGAGGAAGTTGGGCTGCGCAATGGTCGTGATATCGGCATCCTGACCCGGATAGGTGCCAGCCGGAATCAGGTAGGGTGTCCACAGTTCCATCCCGCCGTCTGCCTTTACCGCCTGCTCAGGGGTGAAAGACAGCAGGCGGACATCGTCGCCGCGCGCCGCCAGCAGCTTGGTCACCGCACCGACCGGTACGCCTGCCGGGGTGCCGATCAGGTCGGCCTTGCCGTCCTGCATCGCACTGGCCAACGCACCATAGCCGCCGTAAAACAGCTCATAGCGCTTGTCGATATCGACACCGAGGTTGGCGAAGATGGTGCGGCTCGAACCCAGTGAGCCGGAGTTCTTCTTGCCGAACCCGGCAACGCTGCTGATGCCCTCGACGTCGGCGATCGTGCCGGTCTTCGCGTACTCGGCCTTGACCAGGAAATGCTCCACGTTCTGCCACAGCATCGTGACCGCGCGCAGCCCGGTCTGCGGGCCGTCGTTGGCCAGCGGCCCGGTGCCCTTCCAGGCGTAGGCACCGTACAGGCCCTGCAGGATTGCAAACTGGGTCTCGTTGTCACGCAGCAGCTTGATGTTTTCGCCGGACCCGGCGGAGCTGATCGCGGACATGTTGATCTTCTGCGTCGGCTGCAGCTTCACCTTGACCAGCGTGGACAGCGCGACACCCACCGGATAGTAGGTGCCGCCAGTACTCGCGGTCGCCATCAGGTAGTCACCCTCGGCCATCGCCGTGGTCATCGAACCCGTACCGAACAACGCGAACGCGGCACCCAACAGTGCCTTGCGAATGGCTGTATTCATGTCATCTCCTCCCGAGTGGCTTCTTTTTTGTGCAGCAATGGTTCCGCGCCGCTCCAGGCAGACTAGTCAACCTGGCGCCGGTAAAACGCGCCAATTTGCAGGGAAACCCCCCACCAGCCTGACTCGCCGACTGTTTTCACTGCCCCGACGCGTGCGGACAGTTCTCACGTGTGCAACGACCATAGATGATCAGCGAATGGTCACTGATCGCAAAACCGCGTTTGGCCGCGATATCCTTCTGGCATTTTTCGATGGTTTCGTCCACGAACTCCTCGACCCGGCCGCATTGCTCGCAGACGATATGGTCGTGGTGATGGCCGCGGTCGAGCTCGAACACCGCCTGGCCACCCTCGAAATGATGCTTCTCGGCAAGACCGGCACTGACGAACTGGGTCAGGACGCGATACACGGTCGCCAACCCGATCTCTTCGCCGCGTTCGAGCAGCGCCTTGTAGACATCTTCGGCCGTCATGTGCCGCGAGTCATTGGACTCCAGAATCTCGAGGATTTTTACCCGCGGTAACGTGACCTTCAGTCCCGCCTTGCGAATATCCTGGTTCTCCACCGCCACCTCCGACGCATGTAAAGTTGCCGGGGATCCGTTATCATTTCGGACCTTTCCATGCCGGCGATATTGTCACTGGAATATGCGTAAGCTTCTCATTTTCATTACCATCCCCGCAACCTTGATCGCTGGCGGCTGCAGCACGGTGAGCGATGGCGCGCGTTCACTGGGAAGCGTTACCAACGTGATTCCCGATGCGCTGGACAAGGCACCCCTGATCTACCGCCCGGAGATCCAGCAGGGTAACGTCGTCACCCAGGAACAGGTCAACGAATTGAAGCCCGGGATGACCAAGCGGCAGGTCCGGTTCCTGCTCGGGACCCCGATGCTCAGCGACGTGTTCCATGCCGATCGCTGGGACTATGCCTATACCTTCGGTGTCGGCAGCAAACCCGCAGAGATCCGCCGGGTGACCGTCTACTTCCAGGACGACAGGCTGTCGCGGATCACCGGCGACACGCGACCGCAACCGCCCGAGGAACGCACGGAGAAAAAGAAAGAGGCCGTGGTATCGGTGCCGGACTGGGATCCGGGTGCCAAGACCCTGTGGCAGAGGACGCTGAACAGCGTCGGACTGGAGACCAAGGAGGAGTAAACCGCGGCGGATTCGCCAGAACCCTGCCTACTCCTCCGCCTCCTGTTCGCGCGCACCCTTTTTCATCACCTTGCCTTCGGCTGCACGTTTCTTGCGCGCCTCTTTCGGATCGGCGATCAGCGGGCGGTAGATCTCGATGCGATCACCGTCGTTCAGGGTTGCCGCCAATGCGGACGCCTTGCCAAAGACCCCTACCTTGTTACTGGCCAGGTCGATCTCCGGAAACCGCTCCAGCAGGCCGGATCGACGAATCACCGCCTCGACGGTCGCGTTTGCCGGCACATGTAATTGTTCGAGTGCCTGCTCCCCTGGCCTGGCATACACAACCTCGACCGTAATCTGCGGCTCAACCACTGTAGACCTCGCGTGCCCGCTGAACAAATGACGCCACCAGCGAGTTTGCCACCTGGTGAAAAACCTTTCCAAATGCCGCATCGATGAGCTTGCCGGAGAATTCGAACTCCAGGACCAAAGCCACCTTGCATGCGTCTTCACGCAGCGCGATGAACTGCCATTCGCCGTGCAGGCTCCTGAACGGCCCTTCATGCAAGTCAATGCCCATCCATGACGGAGGATCGAGCCGGTTGCAGGTGGAAAAGGCCTGCGTTATCCCCAGGCGCGACACCTCGATCCTGCCACACAATTGGTCTTCGCTCTTGGAGATCAGTTTCGAATCACTGCACCAGGGCAGGAAATCCTTGTAGTGCTCGACGTCGGCCACCAGATCGAACATCGCCTGCGCCGAGAACGGCACCAACGCGGATTTTTCCACGCGGGCCAACTAAAACACCCCGACCGAATTCAGGAACACGATCGCGATGCCGATCGGCGACACATAGCGGATCACCAACCACCACGCATCGAAAAGGCGTTGCCGGCTGATCGCCAGTTCTTCGAGCGCCATGTGTCGCGCAGCGCCGTAGCCGACGAACAGCGCGATCAGCAGGCCGCCCAGCGGCAGCATCACATTGGAGGCGAGGAAGTCCTTGAGCTCGAAAAAGGTCTTGCCGAACACCTGGTACTCCTCGCCGGACCAGATGTTGAACGACAGCACGGAGGCGATCCCCAGCAGCCAGGCCAGTGCGCCGACCAGCCACGCGGCCGGGGCGCGTCGCCAGTTACGGGTATCGACCAGCCAGGCCACCGCCGGCTCGGCGATCGAGATCGACGACGACCAGGCCGCAAACACGAGCAGCACAAAAAACATCGTACCGAACCACTGGCCGCCCGGCATGTTGCCGAATGCGATCGGCAGGGTCTGGAAGATAAGGCCAGGCCCTGCCGCCGGCTCTAACCCGCTGGCGAACACGATCGGGAAGATCGCCAGCCCCGCCAGCAGTGCCACCGCGGTATCGGCAACCGCGATCGTTATGGTGGCGCCGGTTATCGAGGCATGTTCAGGCACGTAGGCACCATAGGCCATGATTGCCCCCATCCCCAGGCTCAGCGTAAAGAACGCATGGCCCATGGCCACCAGCACCGGTTCGCCAGTGAAGCGGCACTCCGGTGTCGCTGCCGGTCCGGTACACAACTGGAATACGCGGGAGAAGTCTGCTTCAAAAAGGAATGCGAAGCCGCGGGCGAAATCGCCTTCGACAACGGCGTAACCCACCATCACCAACAGCATCACGAACAACACCGGCATCAGCACCGACACTGCACGCTCCAGGCCCTGACGTACGCCGCGCGCGACCACCATCGTGGTCATCAACATGAACACCGAGTGCCAGATCATCAACTGCACAGGCGATCCGGTGAGGTCGCCAAACAGCCTGGCCGCACTCTCGCCCGTCACACCGTTCAGAGCACCGCCAGCGGTCTGGAATACGTACGCCAGCGCCCAGCCGGCGATAACGCTGTAAAAGGAAAGAATCAGGAATCCCGCAACCACACCCGAGTATCCGACCAGGCTCCACGCCGGCGACGAACCCTCCTCGCGAGCCAGTCGGCCCATGGTGCTGATCGGGCTGGCCCGACCGCGCCGGCCAAGCAGTATCTCTGCCATCATGATCGGGATCCCGATCAGGGCGATGCACAGCAGATAGACGACGACAAACGCACCGCCACCGTACTGGCCCGTGATATAGGGAAACTTCCAGATGTTGCCGAGGCCAACGGCCGAACCGATGGTCGCCATGACGAACACCGTCCTGGACGACCACATGCCGTGCATCGAGACACGCTGGTTGCTCATAGATCCTCAGACCACCGACAGGGCTTCCCCGAATCGGGCATTTTCGCGGATCGTCCTGACCCATACAAGGCGCCCGGCTGCACCGGTGCTACCGCGTGATACACTCGCGCGCCATGGCAACCAAGGCGAAAAAAAGCGCAAGCGGCGGATCCACCATCGCCCTCAACAAGAAGGCGAGGCACGAGTACTTCATCGAAGACCGCTACGAGGCCGGCGTCTCGCTGGAAGGTTGGGAGGTCAAAAGCCTGCGCGCCGGAAAGATCAACATCACCGAGGCCTACGTCACGGTGAAAGGCAACGAGGCCTTCCTGTTCGGGGCCACGATATCGCCCCTGTCCAGCGCCTCCACCCACGTGCACCCAGACCCGACCCGCACCCGGAAACTGCTGCTGCACCGTGAAGAACTGAATCGCCTGATCGGCCTGATCGAGCGCAAAGGATATACGCTGGTGCCGCTGGCCATGTACTGGAAGCGCGGCCGTGCCAAGGTCGAGATTGGCCTCGCCAAGGGCAAGAAACTGCACGACAAACGCGCCGATTCCAAGGAACGCGACTGGCAGCGCGAAAAACAGCGCATCTTCAAGAACGGCTAAGTGCTATCCTTGCGGAACTTATCCACACGGCCAGGGTCGTATGGGTAGTTCAGGGGGCGACACGGCATTCGACGTGGGTTGCGAAACCTGAGGTGCATGCCGAGGTGCGAATCACCTCGTAAAACAATTCGCAAACTTATAGTTGCCAACGACGACAACTACGCACTCGCCGCTTAATACCCGGTAGGGTGCCGTCAGACTGGGGCCGTGCTTGTGCGCCCAGGTCCCTCGGGACACTCTGGCGTCATATCTCACAAGATCGTGAAACGGCTTGTCCGGGGCCAATTCACTAAAACTAACCGGAATCGCCAAAGTGTATGCCCTGTCCGTCGGGCGGCACGCGGCTAAAAAAAATCGACGCGACTACGCATGTAGAGCCGAAGGCAGAGGACTTGCGGACGCGGGTTCAACTCCCGCCGCCTCCACCAATTTACGACTCATAACATACTGATTAATAACGATAATTCTGAGTTCAATTCCCGATCGGCCGAAGATTCGGCCTGATTCACCAGCGTTTTCGTGGGTTTCAGATCCGGGGCGAGCGAAATCCTGTTACCTCCGCTTCTCGAATCCTAGCTTCCCCTATCAACTCAGTCTGGGGGTATTTTTCGGGGTACTTTCTCATCCTCATCCAAAATACCCCCATCCGGCGCCGTAAGCCGCCTGATGACTGCCCGCCGGCCAGAGGACGGTGGCGAGCCATGTTGTTTTATGTCGGTAGTTATTGACTAGTACCGGCATTTCACAACACCATGGCCGCATGGCCGATTCGTATCAAAACATTCTGGATCTCGCCGCAGAGCGAAGCCTGATTCGACCACGTGATTTGACTGAGCGCGGGCTACCCACTGTTGCCCTCACGCGGCTGGTGCGGCAAGGACGACTCCAACGCGTGGGGCGTGGCCTGTACGCACTTCCGGACCGACCGGTCTCAGAACACAACACCCTGGCCGAGGTGGCGCGCAAACACCCGCAAGCCATCGTCTGCCTGCTGTCGGCGCTGCGCTTCCACGACCTCACCACGCAGTCGCCGTTCGAGGTCTGGCTGGCCATCCCCAACAAGGCACGTGCGCCGAAGATGGACTATCCCCCGCTACGTATCGTGCGCTTCTCAGGCGAGGCACTGACCGTTGGTGTCGAGGACCATGTCATTGATGGCGTGCCGGTGCGCGTGACCAGTGTCGCCCGCACAGTGGCTGACTGTTTCAAGTTCCGTAACAAGATCGGCCTCGATGTCGCACTCGAGGCGCTGCAGGAGGCCTGGCGTGCAAAGCGCGTCAGCATGGACGAGCTCTGGCACTACGCCACGCTCTGCCGGGTGACCAACGTGGTGCGCCCTTACATGGAAAGTCTGCCATGAGCGGACGAAACGTCGCCGCTTCCGTGCGGGCCCGCCTGCTCAGCCGCGCTCGGGAGACCGGGCGGGACTTTAATCTCATCCTGATCCGCTATGCCCTCGAGCGTCTGCTGTACCGGCTCAGCATCTCCGCTTACGCCAATCAGTTCCTGCTGAAAGGTGCGCTGCTGTTCGATCTGTGGTTCGACATTCCACATCGCCCGACGCGTGACGCGGATTTCCTGGGTCTTGGCTCGGCCGAATTGCCGCACCTCGAAACTATCTTCAGGGATCTCTGCGGAATGGACACCGAGGACGGGGTGACGTTTCGACCGGACACCGTCCAGGCAGCAGGGATCCGCAAGGAGGCCAATTACGCCGGCGTCCGTGTCACCTTGCTCGGCCTGATCGATGGTGCACGCTGCCCGGTCCAGATCGACATCGGCTTCGGCGATGCCGTCACGCCCGGGCCGGAGGAGGTCCAGTACCCCGTGATGCTTCCGGACTTCCAGGCACCAAAACTGCGCGTCTACCCACGCTATACCGTAGCGGCTGAAAAACTGGAGGCAATAACCGCGCTCGGTATCGCAAACAGCCGGATGAAGGATTTCTTCGATCTCTGGATACTAACGCGCTACACCGAGTTCGACGGTGAGACCCTGCAACGCGCGATCCGCGCGACGTTCGATCGCCGCAGGACGGAGCTACCTTCGGGTGTGCCATTTGGCCTGACCGACGAATTCGCACAAGACACGCAGAAGCAGACGCAGTGGCAGGCGTTCTTGGGAAAGAACAGGCTCGAGGCGCTGGAACTCGAGATGATCATGGCAGCGCTTCGGGATTTCCTGCTACCTCCCATCGCCGCAGCGAACGCTGATAACCGGTTCCCGCAATTCTGGCCGGCCGGTGGTCCCTGGACTCCAGAGGCGACATGAAACCCTTTGCCGTATCGGGATGAAAAAGATGCGGTTAACGCTATCCAAGGTTCGCACTTCATCACTCACATGGCGACTGCCGGACTATGCATGACCGCATTTACGCAACTACAGGAGACCGCACTTGGATGATCTCTCTCTTCTCGTCGACCTACACCGGGAGGGTAAACGCCAGGGCCCCGGCGGCGACGATGAAACGCGCCTTGCGATCACCCTATCGGGTCTGAGCGGTAGAACAGGCCTGAAGATTGCCGACATCGGCTGCGGGACCGGAGCCTCCACGCTCGTGCTCGCGAAAGCACTCGACGCTTCGGTGACCGCCGTCGACTTCCTGCCGGACTTTCTACACGACCTCGATATCACCGCGGAACACCAGGACCTCGGCAAGAAGATAACGACGCTGAGCGCCTCGATGGATGCGCTTCCGTTCGAGGAGCAATCCTTCGATGCGATCTGGTCGGAAGGCGCCATCTACAACATAGGCTTTGCGAACGGCATCAAGGCCTGGCGTCGTTTTCTCAAGCCGGACGGCATACTCGCCGTGTCCGAGCTGACATGGCTGACGCAAGCGAGACCGGCCGAGCTCGAGCAGCATTGGAACCGGGAGTACCCGGAGGTAAATACGGCGTCGGCAAAAATGGCGATCCTGGAGGGCAGCGGCTTCTCCCCCATGGGATACTTCGCGCTTCCGATACGATGCTGGCTGGACAACTACTATCGTCCGATGCAGGTCCGCTTCCCGGCGTTCCTGGCGCGCAACGGCAACTCGGAGGCGGCAGCCGCTATCGTGGCGGCGGAAGAGATTGAGATCGACCTCTACGAACGACACTCGGCGTTCGTCAGTTATGGCTATTATGTGGCGAGAAGGACTGCCGACTGAGCCGCTCAAAGGGATCGACGACAGGGCTCACGATCTGGGGGTATCTATGGGGGCATTTCCGGCGTTTAGCAGCGCAACATATTGATTCATAAAGCGATGTGATTGTCGCCGTCTCCACCAACATTGCGAAAGGTCAGCTTCGGCTGACCTTTTTCATTTGCGACGTTTGGCCTTGCATGCGCGGGCGATCCAGCGGGCGACACGCAGCACCTGTGACGCCGTTGCGAATTCTCTGCGATTCATTGTCGCTTGCAGCAACCCGGCAAAGTTGCCGAGCTATTCATATAGATGATGCCAGGACGGCATTGAACTGTGTGAAACGCTGTTGCAATCGCGGGTTGTCGCGAGGCGCAAACGTCCCACCCTCCGCAGACGTCTTCCAACCCGCCGGCCCACCCGCCGCCTGCCACGCGATACCACGCGCCGCCGCTTCGACCTGATCTGGCCGATGCACCTCTAGGCCAGAGAGATCGGCCAGTTTCTGGCACAGGCCGTCCAGGTTGGACAGGCCCCCGCCGATGCGGATACGCCGCACGCCCGGGTTGTGGCGCCGCAACAACGTGATGTTGGCCTGTAACAGGAACACGATGCTCTCGATCACCGCCACCAGCGCCTCTGCAGCGCAGATGTCTGTTCTGACGAAATACGCCGGCGGACCCGCTTGCCACCAGGGTGCCCCCAAGCCGCCGACGGTGTTGATGAACAACGTCGGCTCGTCGATCGCTGCAAGCCACCCGGGCAGGTGGTCAGCTGGCTTGTCGACAGCGAAGCGATCGGCGATCACTTTCAGCGCCGAGCCGGCGCCGTTCACTGTGCCTTCGATGTAGTACTTGGCACACGCTTCGTTGCTGCGCGAGACGCCAGCCAGCAGTCCTGCCGGCCGATCACGCGGAACATCGGTCGGCAGCAGCACAAATGCCCCTGTACCGATATTGACCACCAGGGTGTCGGCTGCTGGCTCGCCCTGCGCGTAGAGGGCAGCCGTCTGATCGCCGTTGACGGCGCACACTGGAATGCCGTGCCCCGCCAACCGTCCCCAGGCGTGCTCGATCGGCCGGCAGGCCGGCAGCGTTTCCCGCGGGAGTTCAAACAACGCCAGCATGTCGGCATCCCAGTCAAGCGTCTCGAGATTCCACAACAGGGTACGCGAGGCATTGGCATGATCGACCAGCGCCGGCCCGTCTTCCAGCAGCTGAAACAGCAGGTAACTCGCCAGCGGACCCATCAGCAGGCGCCCGGCAGCGTGGGTTTCACGAACCCTGTTCGAATGCTGCAGCAGCCAGTGCAGCTTGCTGCCGCCGTAATGGGCGGACAGGCGCAGGCCGGTGGTCGTGCCCACCTGCGCCGCACAACCCGCCAGATCGTCGATGAACGGCTGCGCACGCCGATCCTGCCAGCTGAGCACCGGCCCAAGTGGCTCACCACTCTCGCGATCCCAGGCGACCACGCTGGATCGTTGGGTGGCGATGCCCGCCGCGGTGATACCACCGGGCGCCACTGCCGGGTCTGCAAGAACCTGGCGGATCACCGTGCGCACGCTGTCGAGCAATAGCATCGGCGACTGCTCGACTTGCGTGTCACTGACGCGCTTCAGCTCTACCGCCTGCCGTGCCACTGCCAGTTGCCGGCCTTTGGCATCGAATACGATTGCACGGGTCGAGTAGGTGCCCTGGTCGACGGCAAGGATAGTGCGATCGACCATCAGTCTGCCGGTACCAGGGCAAGCGTCGCTGTATCGGCTCGTGGCGTTCGGGCCGGCAAGGAGCCTTGCAGCGTTCGGATCACTTTGTCGGCGGTCGCGCGGTAGCCGGTCAGCTTGCCGCCGTAGATCGACAGTACGCGCGGCTTGTGCGCATTGTCGACCGGCAACCGTATCTCGCGCGAGCGGCCAAACGCCGCCCTGTCGCCCGTCGGCAGCACGCGCAATCCGGCGAACTGCTCGACAACAGCAGACGAGCGCTGCGGAAAATAGTGCTGCTGCACGGTCAACAGGTAATCCACCTCTTCCGGCAAGACCTGCACCTGTCCGGGGTCACCGCTGTAGTGATGTTCCGTGGTGCCAAGCAGGGCATGCTCGCCCCACGGCAGCAGGAACACGGCACGACGATCCTGCGGTGCCTCGACGTAGTAACAACCGGCGCGCAACGCCTCCTGCATCACCAGGTGCGCGCCCTGCACGAGATCGACCGCCAGCGGTGTCGGTCGCGGATCGATCAGCGCGTCGACCTGCCCTGCCCAGGGTCCGGCTGCGTTGACCATGACCCGTGCCGTGCAGTGCCGCTCGGCGGCATCGACGCGATAGCTGATGTCGCAACCGGCCGGGGTGATGCATGCGGCCGAGAACCCGGCCGGGCACGCCAGTTCGGCGCCGTGCGCGATCGCCGACTGCATGACTGCGCGGGTCAGGGCAACATCGTCGGTCTGCGCATCGTGATAGCGGAACACCGTCTGCAACTGCGCGGTTTCCAGGCCATCCAGCGCTGCCCACTCCTGCCTGGGCAATACCGCAAACCGGCTGTTGTGCCCGAGCCCGTCCAGCAAGGCATACAACCACAGCCCGGCGCGCAACGATGCCGGCCGGCGACTGGTCGAGGGGTACACCGGGATATGGAACGGCTGCAGGCGCACCAGTTCAGGAGCAATCCGCAGCAGGATGTCACGCTCACGAAGGCTCTCGCGCACCAGACCGAAGTAGTGCCCCTCCAGGTACCGCAAGCCCCCGTGAATCAGCTTGGTGGAACGGCTGGACGAGCCGCTGGCCAGCGCACGCTGTTCGAGCAACAACACGCTGTAGCCATGACAGGCTGCCGCCTGCGCCACACCAGCCCCATGGATCCCGCCGCCGATGATGACGATGTCGTAGCGATCAGTCACACACGGCGTCCGCCGTTGGCATCCCGGTGATGACGTCGGTCTCGATGCAGCGGGCACCCGCCCGCAATACCTCGTCAAAACCCCTCAGCGAGTTCTTCGGCCAGGTCTCGGGCTCACCGCGGTAGCCGGCGATGCGTTGCGCAATCTGTCGCTTTGGCAGGAAACCGCAAGGTTCGCCCATGTTGCTTTCCTTGTCGTCAATCAAGGGAACGGCGATGTCACGGCATAGCCCGTTTACCGAGCTTACACGCCCGGTATCCACCTTCGCCGGAAAAAACAGCGGTGCATTTCGGTTCGACAGCGGCAAGCGCAAACGCCTGCACAGAGGCTCGTGCAGGTCGACGACCACGCAACCCGGGGCAGCGCATGTGACGCAGAATGCCAGCGTGACTATGGATGCTCCTGCGGTGGCTCCCCGTCCCGCGTCTTTCGCCCGCCGGGCTGACCGTGGATCCAGCGGAACATGTGCCGCGTCAACAGGTACAACAGGCACGACTCGTAACAGGCCGCCGCGACTACCACGGCCACGGCGATCCAGATGGCGGCCCCGGTCGACAACACCCCCTGCTCATGCAACAGCAACACCGGAAGCAACAAGAGCAGCGCCCCGGCCAACGAGACCCAAAGCATGTTGTAACTGTACGGGAGCCTGCGCCCACGATTTGGAGCAGCGTTCATGATCATCCACCCGCGAACAAGTCCGATAACGAAATAGATCCGATTTACGCATCACCGACCGATACCGCTGCCTAATAGGGATAGTTCGCCAGGGCCCGGCGCGCAAGGCAGAAACCCGCACACCACACTAACCGGCGTCGTCAGTCACCCGGGCGATGTTCAGCGATGGGTCCCGACGGTGTGAATGGGTTTCCGGCGTCGGGGCATTTCCGTCCCTATCCCCTGCTCCACCAGTTGGCTGGACAAAAACGGCCGCGACGACCGGTATTGCCGTGCGCATCGGGCCGGACTTCGCGGTATCGATCTCCTGTCGGGCCTGTCGAATCACAGCCCGCGCGGATGTCAGCGCCAGACTGGCAACGACCGCAGCGACAGCCAGATCGGGCCAGCGCGTACCGGAACCCAAAACGCCCAGTGCGGCGGCGATGATCGCCACGTTCACAATGGCGTCGTTGCGACTGCAAAGCCAGACCGAACGCATATTCGCGTCACCATCGCGGAATCTGTACAGCATCAACGCGACCCCCAGGTTGACGATGAGTGCCAGTACACCGATGGAACCCATGGTGTAGGGTTCCGGGGATACCCCGTACAACGCGGCCCATCCAGTCTTGCCGAGGACCAACAGGCCGTAGGCGGCCATCGTGACACCCTTGACGAGGGCCGCCCGCGCGCGCCACAGCAGCCCCAGGGACAGCACGCTCAACGAGAGCGCATAGTTGGCTGCATCGCCCCCGAAATCGACCGCATCGGCAAGAAGCGAGACCGATTCAGCGTGAAGACCGCCGAGGATCTCGACAAAAAACATCAGCGCATTCAGAGCGAGGGCAATCCACAGCGCTTTGCGGAAGCGCGGATCGACAGGCGCTTCCGCCGTCGAGCATTGTCCGGAACAACATGTAGCCATAATGGTTTTGGTCAATCGCCTTGAGCGCCCTAATTAAAAACCTGGGAGTCACTCCAAGGTCAAGTGCGCGTCATCAAAGGAGGGAGGAGCCCATATGCGTATTGGTGAACTGGCATCACATTCGGGGATGAAGGCAGACACGGTGCGTTATTACGAAAAGACGGGCCTGCTGCCAGCACCGCCCAGGTTACCGAACGGCTACCGGGATTACGGCCCGGCGCATGTCGAACGCCCGGCCTTCATACGCCATTGCAGAACCTTGGGCATGTCGTTGGACGATGTCCATCCAGTGTTCAGTCAGCAACCCAGCCCCTGACCTGGTCCGGCCCAGGCACCCCACCGCTGTGCACCAGCTTGCCGTCGACCACGACCCCGGGCGTTGACATCACACCGTAGCCCATGATCTCGGCAATGTCCGTGATCTTCTCGAGCTCGATCTCGACACCGGCCTGCCTGGCGGCCGCGACGATGACATTGGCGGTGATCTCGCAGTTGCGGCAACCAGTGCCCAGCACCTTGATGTTTTTCATACCTGTTACTCCGTCGAAGGACCGCAGCAGCTACCCTCACCCGCCAGCTGTACCGGTGGACAGGGCACGCTGCCGTACGAACAGTAGACACAACAGTCACCCGGCTGTGGCCGTAAGAGCGTTGAACAACCCGGACACTGCCAGTACCAGACACACTGATCGGTCGGCATGGTTTCGGTCTGCGTGAAGCCGCATTCGGGGCACGTAAGTGTTGAATCAAGTACTGGATCTGTCATGGCTGATTCATGCTATGGCATTGAAACCCCAACCGACCAGCGTAAACGCGATCGCCAGCACCCCGGCAAACAGCGCCAGCGCCTGCCACTTGATCACCTTGCGCAGAATCAGCATCTCCGGCAGCGACAGCGCCGCCACGCTCATCATCAGCGCCAGCGTTGTACCCACCGCCACGCCCTTGGTCAGCATCGCTTCGGCGACCGGAATCACACCGGTCGCGTTCGAATACAGGGGGATGCCCATCAACACTGCGGCGGGGACCGTGTACCAGGCGTCACCGCCCAGATTCTCGCTGACCCACTGCCCCGGTACGAAGCCATGGAACAGCGCACCGACACCGATACCGAGCAACACCCATTTCCAGATACGGCCGACGATCTCCTTGACCTCGGCCACGGCATAACGGTGGCGGCCGGCGAATGAACGATCAGGTTGCGGCAGATCGGCCTGACCCATCTGGATCTTCCAGACGTAGTCCTCGACCCAGCGTTCGGGTTTGAACGACTGCATCACGATGCCGCCAAACCAGGCCACCAACAGGCCTGCGCCGACGTAAAGGGCGGCCAGCTTCCAACCCAGGATACCGACCAGGATCACCGCGGCGACTTCGTTGATCATCGGGCTGGCGATCAGAAAAGAGAAGGTCACACCCAGCGGGATGCCGGCCTCGACAAAGCCGATGAACAGCGGCACCGACGAGCAGGAGCAGAACGGCGTCAGCGCCCCGAGCGTAACGGCGAACCCCCGCGCCTGCCAGTCCGGCCGACCGCGCACGAACTCGCGCACCCGCTCCGGCGACAGCAGTGCACGCAGCAACCCCATCACGTAGATCACGATCACCAGCAGCGCGAAGATCTTCGTCACGTCCATGACGAAGAAATGCACCGCCGCACCCAGGTGCGAGGCCGGGTCGAGACCGAGCGCCTGGTACACGATCAGGTTGGCGAAGGACTCAAACAACGGCCGGCTCCTTCTGACCCGTCGACACCTCGGGCAGCTTGAAAGACAGCAAGGCCGCCGCCAGCACGAAACCCGCTGACCACCACAGGCAACCTTCGAGCCCCTGCGTCTGGTAGGCCCAGCCGGACAGCACGGTCCCCGCCAGCCGGCCGCCGGCGTTGGCCATGTAATAGAAACCGACGTTCATCGACACCTTGTCGAAGTCCGAGTAGGCCAGAATCAGGTAGGAATGAACGGCTGAATTGATCGCGAACACGATCCCGAACAGGACCAGACCGACGATCAGCACCACCGTTGCATCCCAACCCTGCTGCAGCGCGAGTGCGATGCCGGCCGGAAACAGCGCCAGCACGAAGGCCCAGAGTCTTGCCGTGCCGCCACCGGGACCCTGTCCGTGATGGCTGCGCCGTACCAGCCGTGGCGCCGAGGCCTGCACGATGCCATAGCCGATCACCCAGATCGCGAGAAAGGCGCCGACGGCAGTGAAATCCCAGCCCAGCACCGAGTAGAGGAACACCGGCAGGCCGACCACGAACCAGGCATCGCGTGATCCGAACAGGAAGAAGCGCGCCGCGGCCAGCCAGTTGATCTCCGGACGGTTTGAGAACACCTGGGTGAACTTCGGCTTGGACTTCATCTTGCCGACGCCTGAGGGCAGCAGGATCGCCGTCAGGATGAGTACCGTAAACAACACGCCGGCCAGTATCGCCAGCGCGCCACGAAAGCCGATCCACTCCAGCAGCGCCGCGCCGACAAAGAACCCGGCCCCTTTGAGTGCATTCTTCGAGCCCGTCAGCACGGCGACCCATTTGAACAGATTGGACTCGCCACCAGACCCGGCCAACGTCTTCACACTGGCCTTGGCAGACATCTTGTTGAGATCCTTGGCGATGCCCGACAGGGCCTGGGCTGCCATGACATAGGCGACCGACAACCAGGCATCGGGCACCGTCAGCATCAGCAGTGCCACGACCTGCATCGCCATGCCGATGTGCATCGTCAGGTTCAGGCCGATACGCGCACCGAGCCAGCCGCCTACCAGGTTGGTGACGATGCCAAAAATCTCATAGAACAGGAACAGCATCGCCACCTCGAACGGCGAATAGCCGAGCAGGTGGAAATACAGCACCACCAGCATGCGGATGGCGCCGTCGGTGACCGTGAAGGCCCAGTAGCCGCCGGTGACGACGAGGTAGTTGCGAACACCTTTCTCCATCTCTGCATCACCGCCACAAGGTCCAGGCGCCGATCACGATGAATCCGACACCGGCGATCGTGTGCAACGCTCGCTCGCTTACGTACTGCGAAACCAGTGTGCCCCCGAGGACACCGAGCGCCGAAGTCGCGATGAGCGCCGCCGAGGCGCCGAGGAACACGAGCCACTTACTGACGTCCTTGTCGGCGGCGAACAACAGGGTCGCCAGCTGCGTCTTGTCGCCCAGCTCGGCCAGGAACACCGTACCGAACACCAATCCGAGTACCTTCCAGTCCACTGTCAAAGCCCCTTCGCCACCATACTGGCGATGTCCATCATGCGGTTCACATAACCCCACTCGTTGTCGTACCAGGCATAGATCTTGACCTGGGTGCCGTCGATCACCATGGTCGACAGGGCATCGACAATCGACGACCGCGGATCGTTCACGTAGTCGACCGAGACCAGCGGCCGTTCCTCGTAGCCAAGAATGCCGTCGAGTACGCCCTCGGCTGCTTCCTTGAAGAAAGCGTTGATCTCCTCAACCGTCACCGGCCGTGCCGCCTCGAACACGAAATCGGTCAGCGAGGCATTGAGCAGCGGCACACGCACCGCGTGGCCATTCAGCTTGCCCGTCAGCTCGGGGAAGATCTTGGTAATCGCCCTGGCCGAACCGGTCGACGTCGGGATAAGCGACTGGCCACAGGCACGCGCACGGCGCAGGTCCTTGTGGCCCTTGTCGACGATCGTCTGGGTATTGGTGATGTCGTGGATCGTGGTCATGCAGCCATGCACGATGCCGACCTTCTCGTGCATCACCTTGACTACGGGTGCGAGGCAGTTGGTGGTGCACGAAGCAGCCGTTACCAAATGGTGCTCGGCAGGTTCATAAAGATGGTCATTGATCCCGTAGACGATGTTCAGGGCACCCTCGGTCGGGGCCGCGACGATGACTTTTTTCACACCCTGATCGAAGTAAGCCTGCAGCGTTTCAGGCTTCTTGTGATGTTTGCCGGTCGCCTCGATGACGATATCGCAGGCCGACCAGTCGGTATCCGCAATCCCGGGGTTGCGGCTATAGGCGATCGACCTGCCGTCGACGGTCATGTTTTCGCCTTCGCCTGAACACGCCACCGGCCAGGTGCCATGCACCGAGTCGAACTGCAGCAAATGGGCGGAGCCCGCGGCATCCGTCGCGATCTCGTTGATCCGGATGACCTCGATACCCTCCCTGCCCCTGCCGGCGCGCAAACCCAACCGACCCATGCGGCCGAACCCGTTGATACCTATCGTTGCGCTCATGGCTGCCATCTCTCCAAGTAGTTCATGTGAGCATTGAGTTGCCATGCCTTGGGCCGAATTCGCGGCACCTCGGCACGGCAGTGCCGTTTTCGACAGTCGTGTCCATTAAATGAGTGTGTTGTCATGCTTCTTCATCGCTTCGCAAAGCCTTCACAAGGTCCTGCCAATTGCGCGGCCACTTGTTACCAACACACTCACGCATGGTGCTCGTACCAACCACGCGAGGCATTGACGATCCTGACCACCGACAGCATCACCGGCACCTCAACCAGTACACCGACGACGGTCGCCAGCGCCGCACCCGAATCAAACCCGAACAGGGCGATCGCCGCGGCAACCGCGAGTTCAAAAAAGTTGCTCGCCCCGATCAGCGCCGAAGGCGCCGCGACACAGTGCGCGACACCGAACTGGCGGTTGAGCAGATAGGCCAGGCCGGAGTTGAAATAGACCTGGATCAGGATCGGCACTGCGAGCATCGCAATCACCAGCGGCTGGGCCAGAATCTGTTCGCCCTGGAAGCCGAACAGCAGTACCAATGTCGCGAGCAACGCCGTCAACGATACGGGGTGCAGCCTGGCGAGCATCGCCTCGAGTGCCACTTCGCCGCCTTTCGCCAACAGATGTTGTCGCCACCACTGCGCGAACAGCACTGGCAATACGATATACAGCACCACCGACAGGAACAGCGTTTCCCAAGGTACCGTAATCGCCGACAGCCCGAGCAGCAGCCCGACGATCGGTGCGAACGCGAACACCATGATGGTGTCGTTGAGTGCGACCTGGGTCAGCGTGAAATTGGCGTCACCATCCGACAGCCGGCTCCAGACGAAGACCATCGCCGTGCAGGGTGCGGCGGCCAGCAGGATCAACCCGGCGATGTAGGCATCGAGTTGGTCGGCTGGCAGGTATTCGGCAAACACGCCCCGGATAAACAGCCAACCGAGCAGCGCCATCGAGAAGGGTTTGACCGCCCAGTTTATGAACAGCGTTACACCGATGCCCTTCCAGTGCTCCTTCATCCGGTGCAGGGCGCCGAAGTCCACCTTCAGCAGCATCGGGATGATCATCAGCCAGATCAGCACCGCGACCGGCAGGTTGACCTGCGCGAGCTCTAGTCGACCGACGGTCTGGAAGGTCCCAGGCAGCCAGTGGCCGAGTGCGATACCCGTAACGATGCACAGCGTCACCCAGAGCGTCAGGTAGCGTTCGAAGAAGCCAATCGATGCGCCGGCCGCCCGCTTGGCAGTAGTTTCACATTGTGCGCTCATTGTCCGCCTCTATTGCGCAACGAGTTGCCACCACGGTCAGGCGCAGCGAGGCGCCCCCGGACGGTTGGGCATCCCGGCCAACACCTTGGCGTCGTCACGAAACGGCGCACGCCCCTCAACCCCGTCGAATACATCCTGCAGAACCCGGTGCACCCAATCCGGCAGTTCCGAGTGGACCCGGTAATGCACCCACAGGCCTTCGCGCCGGTCGCTGACCAGGCCGCTCTCACGCAGCAGGGCCAGATGTCGCGAGATTTGCGGCTGGGCGACCCCAAGGGCGTGGGTCAGCTCACACACGCACAACTCGTCATGTCGCAGCAACAGCATCAGGCTGCGCAGGCGGGTGTCATTGGCGAGGCTCGAAAACAGGTTGTCTGGTGCTATATCCATGACGCGCAATATACGGCGATTCGTATATATGGCAAATGAAATATTTATGACCGTCAATGTGACCTGAGTGTCCGCTGGCGGGCGGGACCACCGGTTTGTTCCAGCTCACAACTACCTACATCGATAGTGTTAAACACAATGCCATGCATGCGGCGCCCAACCCGGAAAGCCTGATCGCACAGCCGCGGTGAAGTCATCAGCAAGCTGGCGCGGAGTGTTTGTCAGGCAGCCGAGGGAGGAACAAAGTTGTGCCTCATGTCGGTCAGACCCAGGAGAGCCGGTGCCGACTCTCCCGGTGATGAAGGAACGGTCAATCCGCCGCGAAGCAATAGAAAAGTCCGTCGCCACCCGTCTTGCGGACATTTTCCTGGGTACATCCCACTGTCGGATGCGCCGTGTTCCAGGAGCGTGCCCATGAATGATCGATGGGGCCGACGCGGTCGTGGTGACCGACCATTGCTGCGCCGTCGGCACCGTTCTTGGTCCAGTTGCCGCACGTCATGTCGGGAAAGAATGCGCCCGCAAAGGCGGTGCCATCGGGACGCGAGCCGGTGAGGATGTCGTGCTTGTTCGGTTTCTCGCTGCGGCCATTGACCATCTGGCCGTTCTCATCCAGCGCCGTATCCTTGTTCAGGTTGTTGTTGGCGGAATGCAGGTCTTCGACGTCCTTTGCGACCATGATGCCCTTGGCGTTGTACCACGGGCCCGCGCCGATCCGATCACGCGCGTGCACAACGTTTGGATCATCCAGCTTGGTGCCCTGCGTGCTCAGGTAGGCACGCCATGTCCGCCCACTGCTACCCGCAGCGGCCGCCAGGCCGGCGCAATGCGCATCGGCCCCCGTCAGGCCACCGAGATTGCCACCGTCACCGGGCCCCTGGCTGGTGACGAAGAACCCCATCGGCGCGTCACCGGCCATGACGGCCGGTTGCCCCGCCATGGCGACGATTCCCACTGTCAATGCGACGATTTTGATTTGCATGTCCTCTGATCCTCTTTGTAATTGATTAAGCCTGGGCGTCGGTGCGATGCGATGACCGACCCTAGTTTGTCGTGCTGCCCACAGCCGGCAGCAAGCACTACTCAATCGCGAACTCAATGCACTCGCTCTGCGTTTCCAACGCCTTTTGTGCACAGACGGCATCTTTGTCGCCACCGGGAGCCCCGCTGCCCCCGACCGCTCCCAGGTTGTAAGCACCGACAACGATCCTGACCCCGCCATCCATGACGATGAGGCCGTCAATGTGGTTGAGCTCCTGGCGGATATCTTCGCGCGCACTGCGGAACTCACCACTGTCGGTCCACGCCATGACCGCCAGGTTCGCTTCGCGTTCAGCGACCTCCCGCGTGAGGCTTTGCGGCGAGTTCGTCACGCAGGGCCGCCCGCGTCAATCCCCTTGGCTCTGGTTCGAGCTACGGAGTATCGAACCAAAATATTTCGTTTTCTACTCTGGTTCCAAAGGAATACTTACAAACGAGTGAGTGGCTGAACCGGACGATCCAATCCATCGGTATTTTTCAGGTACGAGAATAGCTGTAGATGTGTATCCGGCGCGCCGGAAAAGCGCCGGGCAATGCTCCGCGACAAATCGACTAAACACATCCGGTCATGTTGCAGGTTCGACTGCTCGCCAGGTTGGAAAGCGACAGGGCCCGTCTTGGCGTCGCTATCAGGCTGCGACCTCACTGACCCGCAGGACGACACTCAGCAGCGGGCGCTGCTGCGCGGTGCCGACGAAACCTCCAGCGACCGGCGGTACCGCTTCCGGGTGGCGCGCAACCGCGACCGCGATATGCCGGTCGCCAGTGACCTCACCGCTGGTCGGATCGAAGCCTTTCCAGCCGGCCCCCGGCAAGTAAACCTCGGCCCAGGCGTGCGTCGATGCATTTTCAGCATCACCCGCCCAAGTGAACAGATAGCCGCTCACAAAGCGACTGGCCAGCCCCAGGCAACGGCAGGCCTCGGTGAACAAGGTCGCGAAATCGCGGCACGAACCACTACGCAGTGACAGGGTCTCCCGCGGTGACTGGACGCCCTGCTCTTCGCGGATCTGGTATGAAAACCCGGAAGCTATCCCATGGTTGATCCGGTCCAGCAGGGTAAAGGTCGGCGTCGGCTGCCGCCATCCGGAGTCCTCCAGCCACCGGACCACCAGGTCTCGGTCATTCGGATAGACCGGCTGGAGAAACGGATCGAGTTCCACACGATCGCTGTCCGTATACGCAAAGGGATACTCCAGCGCGTAATCATCCATTCGAAAATTGAAGGGATTCTCATCATAGTGCTGGATGATCACGGTGCTGGCGATCTTCAGCAGGTCGCTGGTCTGCTTGATCTCCACCACGGCGACCGAATTGTCCAGCACGTCGCGCTTCCACTGCACCGCATGTCCCGGAAAGATATCCAGCGCCGAAGACTCGATGCGGACATTGTGGTTCACCCTGGGGCGCAGCAACAGCCGGTGTGGCAATAGCACAACCGGTTCCGGAAAACGGTATTCGGTCAGGTGGCTGATCTGAAGTCGTCGCATCGTACGGCTCTTCTGTTGAAACATGCCCAGTCTGACATCAAACCTTCGCCAGCGCCGCGACCAAGAAAACCCTCGTCGCAATGCAGCGCAGCGGCATGCCACCAGGCGCTGTTCCGCCGGGCCGCCGGCGCATTTGCCCATCCCTCCGGGGCCATTTAGTATCGGCGGCCTACCTCTTTCGGATGATTCCTGATGCCAGCCGTGCTGCGCCTGTTTCTTATCGCGCTGGTCGCCTTGTCTACTGGCCATGTGGCTGCGAATGAGGCACCCACAATTGCCGCCGCCGCGGACCTGCGGTTCGCCCTTGAAAGGTTGGCGGAAGACTTCCGGGCAAAGACAGGCAATGCCATACGGGTCAGCTTCGGCTCTTCAGGCAACTTCACGACGCAGATCGAGAATGGCGCCCCGTTCGAAATCTTTCTGTCGGCCGACGAGAACTACGTCTTTCGGCTCGCCGATCAAGGCCTGACGCGCGACCACGGATCGCTTTATGCGGTCGGACGCATCGTCCTGTTTGCACCTCACGGCTCGCTGCTGGCGACCGACCCGCAACTGGAACAGCTGCGCCAGGTGATTGCACAAGGTCGGCTGCACCGGTTTGCAATCGCCAACCCGGAACACGCCCCCTACGGCCGAGCCGCGCGTGCCGCGCTGCAGACCGCCGGCCTGTGGCCGCTGATCCAACCCAGTCTGGTGCTGGGCGAAAACGCTGCACAGGCCGCCCAGTTCGCCAGTTCCGGTTCCACTGACGGCGGCATCATCCCGCTGTCACTGTCGAAGGCGCCACAGTTGGCGGCCCTTGGTACCTTCTCCACGATACCGGCCGACTGGCATTCCGCCGAACCACTGCGTCAGCGCATGGTGCTGCTGCGCAATGCCGGTGCGACCGCAGACGCGTTCTATCGTTTTCTGCAGACCGACGAAGCACGCAAGACCCTGGCAGAATTCGGCTTCGTCGTGCCAGATGAATCGATGAAGGAGTAACGGGCTTGGACTGGCAGTCGTTTTCGCTCAGCCTGCAACTGGCCCTGGTCACGTTGGCCCTGCTGCTGCCGCTGTCCATCCCTGCCGCGTACTGGCTCGCGACCACGCAACGCGGAATCAAACCCTGGGTCGAGGGACTGATCGCCCTGCCGCTGGTGCTGCCGCCGACCGTCATCGGCTTTTACCTGTTGATTGTCCTGGGACGCCAGAGCTGGCTTGGACAGGCCTATGAGCAGCTATTCGGACAGCCCCTGGTGTTCAGCTTCAGCGGGCTGGTGCTGGCCTCGATCATATTCAACATCCCGTTCGCGGTGCAGCCGATCCAGCGTGCCTTCGAGGCCATCCCGCTCGAGGTGCGCGAGGCCGGGCAATGCTGTGGCCTGGGTTTCTGGCAGCGCTTCCTGCGCATCGATCTGCCTCTTTCCTGGCCGGGCATGTTGTCGGCAGCAGTGATCACGTTTGCACATACGCTGGGTGAGTTCGGTGTGGTGCTGATGGTCGGCGGCAATATTCCGGGAGAGACCAAGACGGTCGCGATCTCGATCTACGACCGCACCCAGGCATTCGACCTCGCCGGGGCCAACGCGATGTCGCTGCTGTTGCTGGCGATCTCGTTGACCACCATCGTCGTCAGCTACGGCCTGGTCGGCCGCATGATGAACGCGCGGCGCCCGGTATGAGCCTGGAACTGGTCCTGCACAACCAGGGGCCTGATCTGGATCTGCACGCGACGCTGCCTGCCGGCAGAATCACCGCACTGCTCGGCCCTTCCGGGTGCGGCAAGACCTCGATCCTGCGCGCGATCGCCGGGCTGTTGCACCCGAAGCACGCCCGCATCCGTATGCACGGCGAGGTCTGGAGCGATTCGGACATGCGCCGCTTCGTCCCGACCCGTCTTCGGCCGATCGGCTTCGTGCCCCAGCAGTACGGCCTGTTTCCGCACCTGACCGCGCTGGGCAATGTGATGATGTCGCTGCGCCACCTGTCGGCAACACAGCGTTCCGTCAGCGCGCAGGCGTTCCTTGACCAGGTACACATCGGTGAACTCGCGGACCGGTACCCGCGCGCGCTTTCAGGCGGGCAACGGCAGCGACTCGCCCTGGCCCGGGCGATCGCGCGCGAGCCGCAGTTGCTACTGCTCGACGAACCCTTTTCCGCGGTCGACCGCACCACCAAGCGCCTGCTGTATGTCGAGATCAAACGCCTGCACGAGCAACTGGGGCTTACCACGGTGCTGGTCACCCACGATCTGGACGAAGCGGCACAACTGGCGTCGCACCTGTGCCTGATCGATCAGGGCCGGTTGCTGCAGGCTGGGCCGACGCGTGAGGTCCTGGCCCGCCCCTGTTGTGAATCGGCAGCCCGGTTGCTGGATATCCCGAACATCTTCGAAGGTCGACTCGACAACACCGGGGCAGAGGGTTCGCAGGTTCTCGCGTGGGGACCGCATCGGTTGAAGGTCGATCAACGGTTCAACGTCGCCGGACCATTTCGCTGGGGCATTCAGCCCGGCAACGTGCTGATGGTGCGTGACGACAAGCCCTGGGGTGATCACCTCGAGAATCCAGTGGCCTGCCGGATCGTGGAGCACGTGGAACTCGGCGCCGAACTGCTGGTCTGGCTGACACCGGACGCATTACCGAACGAGACACTGCAGATGCGCCTGCCCGCCCGTGCGTTGCAACGCCACCCGCTGCAACCGGGACAGCACATGACGGTGTGTCTGCGGCGAAACGATCTGCTGCTGTTCCGTGACGAGGCACCTGGCACGGGCGGCCGGGCGGCCTGAAACGGGGTCAAAAACGGATTGCAGTTGCCGGACAAGAGCGCAAGATAAACCCGTGAAGCAACGCTGTGAGAGGAATCGGCCTCAAGTGGCGTTTCGTAGGAAAGGAATTTCCAATGTCTGTAATTTGCTGTCCCGCGGGCCGCGCCGCGATGGCTTCGCCGACCCTCCTCAGGTGGATCGGTACGCATCTGCTGCTTTTCCTTTTGCAGATCAGCGCGGTTGGCGCTACCGACGAATCGGCCCTGATCCTCACACCATCAGAGCCGATCGATGCCACGCATACGAAAGTCTCAGACATCGTCGAGGATATGGCCAGGCGCGTCGACCGCTTCTTCGGCAACGACCGTGCATTCGAGGAGCAGAACGACACCGCGTTGCAGATCCGTTTCGACTTCGGTAGCGACGAGGGGGAGTTGGCCCGGCTGAACAGCAGTGTCCGTGCGAAAGTGGCGCTACCTGGTACGGAAGAGCGCCTGCGCCTCGTCCTGGAGAGCGATCCGGACCTGCCGGCACGCGATGCGCCCCTCGACGACCCGCTCAGGTCGTTCGGGGAGTCATCCGACTATACCCTCGGCCTCGAAGGGCGGGCCCAGGCCAGCGGTTGGCAGTTGCGGCCTTCGCTGGGCGTGCGCGCCAAATGGCCGCTGGATCCCTACGCGAGATTACTGGCAATTCGCTACATTGATCTCGGCGATTGGGTGTCCCGCGTCTCAGGCACGGCTTCCTGGTTCAGCACGGACGGCGTCGGCCTCGACGGCACGGTTGATTTCGACCGCCGAGTGAATGACGACATCCTGTTCCGTTCCGCCTCCAGCCTTGCATGGCGACACGACACGTCGCAGACCAATGCCGCACAGGTGTTGTCCCTGTTCCAGCGCCTGGCCTCGCAGGCCAGCCTGGCGTACGAGATCGGCGCCGGTGCCGACAACGATCCGCAGTGGGAGATCAACAACTATTTTGCGCGCCTGCGCTATCGCCGGCTCGTCTACAAGACCTGGGCCTACGTCGACGTTCAGCCAACGATCGCCTGGCCGGAGGACAATGACTTCCAGGAAGAGCTTTCACTGCTGGTGCGTCTCGAGTTGAATTTCGGCAAGGCGTATCGATGATCGGCGCCGCCCGGGCGCACCCCGCAACGCGGTCTATACCAATCGCCCGTCGCTGATCCGGCCAAGCAGCGCCTCCAGCCGTGCCAGTTCCGTTTCACCGGGATCGGCGAACAGGACGCCGATCAGATAGCGCTCCAGCGACAGCCGTCGCACGTGCCTTACCCGACAGTCGAGGCGCAGCGGTCGGTTCCCGGCGGCCATGCCGGCCGTTGGCAGATCGACCTCGAACGCGTCGCCCGGCGTCAGAATCGATCCACCCTGTGCCAGTGCAACCACGTCGGCACGGCCCATGTACAGGCTGAGGCCGACGATGGAGACATCGCAGGATGTCGCGTCGCGCGGCGTACCCTGGCGATCGATGACACGGAGCGCACAGGACAGCGAATGGCGGGGATAAAGGCGACGTTCGGTAGTCATTAAAGGGGGATTTTAGTCGCAATCGACCCTCGATGGGCGCAAAACCGGGGCCGTGAACGTCCTGTTGCGGTGCCATTTCCGCTGTCCGCGGCGTTACCCCGGCGATCGTGACGTGACACTGCCCCGCTGGATTGCCAGGACCTCACCGTCCTCCAGGGCGCACCATGCCTCGTCGGTCAACGGGGCACTGGCAACCAGCGTCAGCGCCTGCTGCACGGTATGCAAACGGATGCCGGAATCTGCCAGGTCAGGCACTGACTCCTCGCAACTGCGTTGCAACAGATACAACCCTGGTTGCTGCAAAGTACCGTCTGGAATTCGGTGGTGCGCATGCACGAACAGGGTGTCGCTGTCCGAATAGAGAAAATTCGCGATCCCGATCGCGCGCAATGTGGCCGCAAATTCAGCCACCGCCTCCAGTCGCTCGGCCAGCAGAGGGACACCCTCGCGCTGCCTGTCCCACAGCTTCGCCATCCGGGTCAACAGGTGGCAGAACGCCGCCTCGGAGTCACTCTCACCGACCGGACGGAAACGCGCGGAGGCCGGCTGTGCACCGTGCTCCCAACCCGGCAGGTCGCCGTTGTGGGCAAACACATGGGTGTGGCCACCCAGTTCGCGCATGAACGGCTGGGTATTGCGCAACGCGGTCTCGCCGAAGGTGGCCAGGCGGATGTGCGAAATCACCAGGGCGCTGGGGGGACCATGATCCTCGAGATAACGCGCCAGACCGCTCTCGCTCGCGGCCCCGGGCTCGCGCAACAGCAGCGCGTCACGCTCTGCATAAAACGCCACGCCCCACCCGTCACGGTGCGGCCCCTCGGCTCCGCCGCGCCTGGCAAGCCGCTGCAAAGAGAAACCGACCGAGGTGGGTACCCGGCTGCACATCGCAAACAGTTCACACATTGTCCCGTGCCCGTTCCCGGCCGCTGCGTCTGCGTTCAGTATCGCGCACCCCGGCTTCGGTTGTGCAGACCCAGATCAGTCCAGGGCGCGCCGCAGGGCCACCTCCGACAGCAACTCGCGACAACCGCGCGGCCCGCTCGCCTCAACCATCGATGACCGCGCGGTCGCGCCCACAAGCGTCACCGCGAGTCACATCGGGGATTTTCAGCCACAGCACCTGAAACTTTTCTTACCGGCAGTGCCCCACTACGCTTGTCGAATCAATTCCTGGAGTGCCGATGTACCGTGTCGTTACCAATCGATCAATGCATGTTGGCCGCCTGTGCGGCCTGCGGCCTCACCGCGGTGCTGGCGGGAAACACCGCTGCGGCGCCCCTGGTGCTGGACATCTGCGTGAGCTACCACTGTGCCGCCCATCGCGCCGTAACGATCGATGCGGCGCAGTGGAACGCGGTGGTGGCGTTGCTGCGTACCAGCAGCAGCGCAGAGGAAGAACGCCGTGGAATCGCGCAGGCCATCGCCCACATGGAACGCGTCGTCGGCGCCCAGGCCGGGACTTCCGGCGACCTGCCCCGCAATGAGGGTGACGGCGCAGCGCCCGGACAGCTCGATTGCATCGCCGAATCGCTGAACACGACCACCTATCTGCGTGCCGTCGAAGATGCCGGGCTGCTGCGCTGGCACAAGGCCGCGGAACCGGCGAAACGGCAGCGCTGGGTATTCAGCTTTCATCGCACCGCCGTGATACGGGAAATTGCGACGGACCAGCCATATGCGGTTGACTCGTGGTATCTGGGCAATGGCGCCGAGCCTCTGGTGCAACCGCTGGACGACTGGTATCGCGCGATCGGTGCCCCCGGCGACTGAGGCGGGCACGGATTCAGTCGAACACCAGTCTCTCCAGCAGGCGCACGCGTTGGCGCAGCTGCTGCATTTCATCCATCAGCTCGACGGCCAATGCCGCCCCCGCGGGGTTGAGCCCGAGGTCGTGCTCCAGGCGCACTGCACGCAACGCCCGCGCCACATCGGCATCCGCGAACTGCCATTCACGCGGCGACTGCCCGTGAGGACTCAACACGCCCTCACCGACAAGGATCACGATGGTCTCGCTGGACACACCACAACACTGCGACAACTCGGTCAGCGAGAAGCTGTATTCGACATCCGGATGGAAGGGGTGGTGTTCGCCGGTCACATCAACCTCCCAGATGTGCGCGTGGGTTGAACGGCATCTCGCGCGCCATCTGCTCGTACAGCGCCCGCTTCGCCTCGGTGTCCGCCGGTGGCGCCACGATCTGCAGCACCACGAACTGATCGCCGGCCGCCTCTTTCGGAACCGCCAGCCCACGTCCCTTCAGGCGCAGCTTCTGACCGCTGCGCGCCCCGGCAGGAATATTGAGATCGACCGCACCGCCCAGTGTGGGGACCTTGAGCTTGCCGCCGAGCGCGGCTTCCCACGGGGTCACCGGCAGATTCAGAAAGACATCCTTGCCGTCCACCTGGTACCGCGCATGCGGCTTGAGTGTGACTTCCAGAAACAGGTCGCCGGCAGGCCCGCCGTTGAAGCCGGCACCGCCCTGTCCCGCCAGGCGGATGCGCTTGCCGCTGGTCACACCGCGCGGGATCTTGACCTGCAGATTGCGCAACCGGCCGGTAAGGCGGCCGTGCGCATCGTATTCGGGGATGCGCAGCTTCAGTCCAAGGGTGGCACCGTTGAATGCGTCCTCGAGGCTGACCTCGACCCTGGCGTGATGATCCTCTCCACGACCGGAGACACGCCCGCCACGGGAGAAGCCGGCACCGCGATGATTCGCACCCTGTCCGAACAGGCTCTCGAAGAAATCCGAAAAGCCGCCACGTCCGGTATCGGCCGGACCGCCACCGGAAAACTCGAACCCGGCATCCCAACCCGGTGGCGGCCGGAAATCCTGGCCGGCGCGCCAGTTCTTGCCCAGTTGGTCGTAGGCCGCGCGCTTTTCCGGGTCCCTGAGCACCTCGTAGGCCTCACCGAGCTCCTTGAAGCGGCGCTCGGCATTCGCCTCTTTGCTGACATCCGGGTGATATTTGCGCGCCAGCTTGCGGTAGGCGCGCTTGATCTCGTCCTGCGTCGCTTCGCGGGCCACGCCCATCACCGCATAGTAGTCTTTGTAGTCCATCGATCGACGCCTGTTGTCGGGAAATCAGCGTACCCCGGCGGCAAACCGGGCGCCGCACAGTGGCGGCGCCCTTTCTTGGTCAGCTGTTGACCGAGATCTTGCGCGGTTGCGCCTTTTCCTGCTTGCCAATCGTCACCTCGAGCACACCATGGTTGCTCTTGGCAGTGATCTTGCTGGCATCCGCGGTGTCGGGAAGGCTGAAGCGACGATAGAAGCTGCCATAGGTGCGCTCGACGCGCTTGTAGCCTTCGCGCTCGTCCTTCTTCTCCGACTCCTTCTCGCCTTTGATGGTCAGCATGCCGTTTTCCATGTGCACCTCGATATCTTTCGGGTCCACGCCCGGGATATCGGCCACGATCTTGAAGTTGTCCTTGTCTTCCTTGATATCCACCGCAGGCACCCAGTCGCTGGTGGCGACATTGCTGCCTTCGGCGGTTCGCGTATCCATCGTGCGCTCCATTTCACGGCGCATCTGTTCCAACAGGCTCCAGGGTTCATATTTCATCAGGCTCATGACGGCGTCCTCCCTATCAGTTCGATCGAAACAACATCCGGCGGGGCATTCACCCCTCTTTCCTGCCGTATAGATAGGCCCGAAAGGCGCGCTTTCAAGAGCGGGGATTTGCCTCAGGTCAAAGGTCGCATTGGAGGAAACCGCTTTAGCCGACCAGCGTGTAACACGGTGTGTACTCACCCTCCAGTTTCATCCGCCTCTGGCTCACGAAGCGCTGCAGCAGGTCATCCATCGCGGCCGCCATATCCGCCTCGGCACGGATCTCGAACGGGCCGTTCTCCTCCACTGCCCGTATCCCATGCTCCTTGACGTTGCCAGCCACGATGCCGGAAAAGACCCGGCGCAGGTTGGCCGCCAGCATATGAGGCGCCTGATCACGGCGCAGCGTCAGGCCGGCCATTGCCTCGTGCGTCGGCATGAAGGGCTCCTGAAAGTCTTTTTCGATGCGTAGCTGCCAGTTGAAATAGAACGCATCGCGGCCATCCTGCCGAAACGTCTTCACCCTGCTCATCGCCGCCTTCATCGCCTGCGCGACCGCCACCGGATCACCGATGATGATCTCGTACAGGCCCTGCGCATCCGGCCCCAGGGTGCTGCCGACATAGGCGTCGACTGCCTCGAAATAATCGGCGCTTTCGACCGGACCGGTCAGCACCACCGGGAACGGATGTCCGGCGTTGTCCGGGTGCATCAGGATTCCGAGCAGGTAAAGCAGTTCCTCCGTGGTACCGACACCACCGGGGAAGATCACCACACCGTGGCCGATGCGCACGAATGCCTCCAGGCGCTTCTCGATATCCGGCAGGATCACCAGCTCGTTGACGATCGGGTTGGGCGGCTCCGAGGCAATGATGCCCGGCTCGGTCAACCCGAGGTAACGCCCGCCGGCGATACGCTGCTTGGCGTGCCCGATCGTCGCGCCCTTCATCGGTCCCTTCATCGCGCCCGGCCCGCAACCGGTGCACACATCCAGCCCGCGCAACCCAAACTGGTAACCGACTTCCTTGGTGTAGTCGTACTCCTCACGGCCGATCGAGTGTCCGCCCCAACACACCACGATGTTCGGGTCCACGCTCGGGCGCAGCACCCGTGCATTGCGCAGGATATGGAACACCGCCGAGGTCATGTGTTCGCTCTTCGACAGGTCGAGCGTCGGATCGCCCTGGATCTCGTTGTGCGTGTAGATGATGTCGCGCAGCACCGCGAACAGATGCTCGCGGATGCCCTGGATCATCTTGCCGTCGACAAAGGCCGCAGCCGGGGCGTTTTCCAGGCGCAGCTTGATGCCCTGGTTGCGCTGCATCAGGTTGATCCCGAAATCGCGGTAGGTGTTGAAGATCTCGCGTGCGTCGTCAGTGTGGCTTCCGCTGTTGAGTACCGCCAGCGCGCAGCTGCGAAACAGACGGTAAAGCCCGCGCGCACTGGTGTCGAGCAGGGTGCGCACCTCCATCTGTGACAAGACCTCGAGGCTGCCCTCCGGACTGACCGAGGCGCTTATTCTCTGCATTTCTTCTCCCCTGCTGAACGTCGATGACCGGCCGGCAGGGTAACCGAAAATGCCGACCCATCGTCTACATCGGCAGCGCGGGCACAGTCTGATGCTCAAACCACAACAACGGGGCGAAGACGTTGTATATTGGCTGCGCTGCACAATGACCCGGTGACCCCATGAAGCTGCTGATCCGCAATCTCGCCCGTACGACAACCGAACCCGAGGTCCGGGAAATGTTCGAGGCCTTTGGTGCCGTCCAGTCTTGCTCGCTGGTCATCGACAAGGCCTCCGGCCGCTCAAAGGGTTTCGGTTTCGTCGAGATGCCCAAGGCCGGCGAGGCAAAGGCAGCGATGAAAATGCTCAATGGCAAAGATGTCGCGGGCAGCCGGATCCGGGTCAAGAAGGCGGAAACGACACCGCACGCGGAACCCGACATTGGCGACCGATAGCGGTAGCGGCTATGGCCGCAAAGACCCGCTGCATGGTGTGACATTGCAGAACATGCTCGACCGCCTGGTTGAACGCTATGGTTGGGATGAACTCGGCCGGCGAGTCCGCATCAAGTGTTTCAGCAGCGACCCGAGCACCAACTCCTGCCTCAAGTTCCTGCGCAAGACGCCCTGGGCACGGCAAAAGGTGGAGGAACTCTACCTGCAGACGCACTGGCCGGCAGTCAACGTCTGGCGCAAAACACCGCAGCAGCGCAGCGACTAGCGAACGAACCCGACCTGACCGGCGCATACCGAGCTGATGTCAGCAACAGCCGGAGCCGCCCACCTCGCCAGCATGTTTCGTATCAAAGGGCATTGCAGTACCGCAGCCTTCAAAGATCCCGTAGTGGGTGCCCATGTCGCCGAGGAAATCGAAATGCGGAGACAAGCGTGTCTCCTCGAGCGAGGCGTACGCATGCCTCGACATGCCAGGCGGGTGTCAGCGGTGCGCGAAGGCCCTTGCCTGTGACTTCATCAGTTCGACGATCGCGTAGATGCCGAAATGCCGGTTCGGACTCAGGTTCTCGGCCAGCCTGATGCGGTCGAACAGGGCGTCGATATCAAGCGCCTCGATCTCCTGTGCCGTGTGTCCCGACAACAGTTCGACCAGTACCGCGAGCACACCCTTGATGATCGCTGTATCGCAATCACCGACATAGCGTATCCGGCCCTGCCCCTGCGGGTCGGCGAGCGGCGCGACCCAGACCTTGCTGATGCACCCCTGGACGCGGTTTTCTTCGGTGCGAAGACCTTCATCGAGCGGCGGCAGCGACTCGCCGAGCTCGACCAGGTACGCATACCGCGCGTCCCAGTCATCCAGGAACTCGAAGTTCTCGACGAACTCGTCTGCCGTCAACATGACTGCCTCACACGCTGAATGACTCGCCACAGCCACAGGTTTCCTTGATATTGGGATTGCGGAACTCGAACCCCTCGTTCAAGAGATTGGTCCTGACGAAGTCGACCACCATGCCATCGAGATTCGGCAGCGACTTGTCATCCACCACCAGTTTCACGCCGTGACTCTCGAACACATGATCACCGGCATCGATCGAATCGGCGAAGTCGACCACATAGGCAAAGCCGGTGCAGCCGCTCTTCTTCGTACGGATGCGCAGACCTTCGCCCGTGCCCCGTTTCGCCAGCTGTCCCGCCACGTGGCGCGCAGCGGCTTCCGTCAATTGAATCGCCATTACGCTGTACTCCTTAAACACTTCATCGGCCATCCCCTGTCCCCCAGGGAGAGGGTTGGAGAGGGATTACCCCACTTGAGACTCAGGACAGCGGCGGCAGAACTCACATCATCCCCAGTTCGAGTTGTGCCGCCTCGCTCATCCGGTCCTTGGTCCAGGGCGGGTCCCATACCAGATCGACCTTGCAGTGATCGACGCCGTCAACCGTTTCGACCGCACGTTCCACCAGGCCCGGCAAGGTGCCGGCGACCGGACATCCCGGTGCTGTCAGCGTCATCTTGATCGCGATATCCGCATCACCGACCGCGTCGATCGCATAGATCAGGCCGAGGTCGTAGACATTGGTCGGGATCTCCGGATCGAAAACCGTGCGCAAGGCGGCGATGATGCCATCAAGGCGCTGATCCTCTGTTGCCTCGTTCACCTTGCTGCTCCCTTCAAACCAGTTGCGTAACCAGGCGGACATCACCTACCTCCACGTGTTCAGGCCGACTCCAGCAGACGCGCCGCCAGCAGCTTGCCAGCCCGCGCCCGCAGCGCCGGATTTGCCATCCCGTCGAACACCTCCTGTGCAAAACCCTGGCACAACAGCTGTTTCGCCTGATGCTCGGGAATACCACGGGAGCGAAGGTAGAACAGCATGTCAGGATCGAGCTCACCCACGGTCGTGCCGTGACTGCACTTGACGTCATCGGCATAGATCTCAAGCTGTGGCTTGGTATCCACCTCGGCAGAGCGGGCCAACATCAGGTTGCGGTTCGACAACACCGCATCGGTCTTCTGCGCATCGCGCGACACCACGATATGGCCATCGAAAACCACGCGGCCGCTGCCATCGAGGATGCCCTTGAAGGTCTCGCGGCTGGTGCAGTTCGGTACTTCGTGCCGTACGACAAGGTGCACGTCGTTGAACTGCCGGTCACCTGCCAGCATCAGGCCATCGAGTTGTGCCGTCGCACCCTCGCCGCCAAACGTCACACGCACGTCGTTGCGCGACCAGGCACCACCAAGCGCAGCCAGCGTCAGCTGATAGCGGCTACGCGCACCAAGGCGTACCTGCAGGTCGCTCAGGTGCTGTGCATGGACGCTCTCCTCCTGCATCCGCTGGTGCAGCAGCTCGCTGTCGCTGCCCAACGACACCTCGATCAGCGCATTCGTGAAATAGGTCCCGTCACCGAGACCGCAATAGCGTTCGATGACCTCGGCACGCGCACCGTCTTCGAGCACGATCAGGTGACGCGGGTGACAGATCCCCGGCTGCTCGAGCCCGACCGACACGTGCAGGATCTCGATCGGGCCATCCAGGCGCGCTCCCGCCGCCAGGTGAATCAATGCGCCGTCCGACATCAGCGCGCTGTTGAGGGCCGCGAACACGTGATTGTGCTCGGCGATCGCATCCAGTTGCTGCCTGAGCGCAGCTGGCACCTCACCGAGACCACCGGCCAGACTGCTGAGGACGACACCGCTCGTTGCTTTCGCCATTGAACACAGACCGGACGCCAGATAGCCGTTGACGAAAACCAGGCGGATGGCAGGCGGTTCAGCCAGCATCAGGTCCTCGATATCCGACAGCTGCAGCGCATCGAAAGGCCCCTCGACGATCGGCTGGTATTCGGCCTGGTCGAGGAAACCGAGTGGCGTATAGCGCCAGGCCTCCTGTTTGCGGTCCGGCCGCGCCATCGCCGCGACGCCCGCCGTGCCACGCTGCCTGGTCACTGACTGCCAGTCAGTATCCGGCATCCCCGTCGCCATGCGTTTCTGGCCCAGGTGCAGGATCCCCTGCAGGTCGTGCTGAGTCTGCGTATCGCTGTTCATGCGGCTTCATCCTGGCCGGACAACCAGCCGTAGCCCTTGGCCTCCAGCTCCTTCGCCAGGCCCTTGTCGCCGGAGCGCACGATCTTCCCACCGGCCAGCACGTGCACGAAGTCCGGCTGGATGTAATCGAGCAGACGTTGGTAATGCGTCACCAGGATCACCGAACGATCCGGACTGCGTAGCGCATTGACGCCGTCCGACACCGTTTTCAGGGCGTCGATATCGAGCCCGGAATCCGTCTCGTCAAGGATCGCCAGTTTGGGTTCGAGCAGCGCCATCTGCAGGATTTCGTTGCGCTTTTTCTCGCCGCCGGAGAAACCCGCGTTGACCGGGCGCTTGAGCAGTTCCGGCTGCATCGACACCATCGCCAGCTTCTCACGGATCAGCTTCAGGAACGCCACCGAGTCGAGCTCCGGCTCACCGCGTGCCTTGCGCTGTGCGTTCAACGCCTCCTTGAGAAAATGCGTGTTGTTCACGCCCGGCAGTTCGACCGGGTACTGAAACGCCAGAAAGATGCCCCGGCTGGCACGCTCCTCCGGCGCCAGTTCTATCAGGCTCTCACCGTTGAACAGCACCTCACCGGCAGTCACGGCATAACCGTCGCGCCCCGCCAGGATGTGCGCCAGGGTGCTCTTGCCGGAGCCGTTCGGCCCCATGATCGCGTGCACCTCGCCGGCGCCGACCTGCAGGTCGAGTCCCTTGAGGATCTCTTTACCCTCGACCTCGGCTTTCAGATTCTTGATAGACAGCATCATTTGATCTCTCCTGGCATATCGCCTGTGCGCCTCAACCGACCGCTCCTTCCAGACTGATCGCGAGCAGCTTTTGTGCTTCAACGGCGAACTCCATCGGGAGTTCGTTGAATATCTCCTTGCAGAAACCGTTCACGATCAGTGACACGGCGTCCTCCTCGGACAGGCCGCGGCTGCGGCAGTAGAACAGCTGGTCGTCGCCGATCTTCGAGGTCGTCGCCTCGTGCTCGACCTTGGCGGTCGGGTTCTTCACCTCGATGTAGGGGAAGGTGTGGGCGGCACAGCGGTCGCCGATCAGCAGCGAGTCGCACTGCGTATGGTTGCGCGCGTTCTCCGCCCGCTGCGCCATGCGCACCAGTCCGCGGTATGCCTGCTGGCCGTCTCCCGCAGAGATGCCCTTGGACACGATCGTGCTGCGGGTATTGCGCCCGAGGTGGATCATCTTGGTCCCGGTATCCGCCTGCTGGTGACCCTTGGTCACCGCGACCGAATAGAACTCACCGACCGAATCGTCGCCACGCAACAGGCAGCTCGGGTACTTCCACGTGATCGCCGAACCTGTCTCGACCTGGGTCCACGAAATCTTCGAGCGCGCACCCCGGCAGTCGCCACGCTTGGTCACGAAATTGTAGATACCGCCCTTGCCCTGCGCATCGCCGGGATACCAGTTCTGCACCGTCGAATACTTGATCTGCGCGTCCTGCATCGCGACCAGCTCGACCACCGCCGCGTGCAGCTGGTTCTCGTCGCGCTGCGGCGCGGTGCAACCCTCCAGGTAGCTGACGTGGCTGCCCTCCTCGGCGACGATCAGGGTACGCTCGAACTGCCCGGTGTTCTGTGCATTGATACGGAAATAGGTCGACAGCTCCATCGGGCAACGCACGCCCTTGGGGATGTACACGAAGGTGCCGTCGGTAAACACCGCGGCATTCAGCGCCGCGTAGAAGTTGTCCGTGTGCGGGACCACCGAACCGAGATACTCGCGCAACAACGCCGGATGCTCGCGCGCCGCCTCAGAGATCGAGCAGAAGATCACCCCGGCGTCGGCCAGGTTCTTGCGGAAGGTTGTCGCCACCGAGACACTGTCGAACACCGCATCCACGGCGACACCAGACAGCGCCTTCTGCTCCTCCAGCGGGATGCCGAGTTTCTCGTAGGTGCGCAACAACTCCGGATCCACCTGGTCGAGGCTCTCGAGGACCGGTTTCTTTTTCGGCGCCGCGAAATACGAGATCGTCTGGAAGTCGATCTGCGGATGATGCACCGACGACCATTCCGGCGGCGTCATACCCAGCCAGTGCCGAAACGCCTTCAGGCGGTATTCGAGCACCCACTCGGGTTCCTGTTTACGCTGCGAGATGAAGCGGATGACATCTTCGTCGAGGCCCGGCGCGATGACGTCGGTCTCGATGTCGGTCACGAAGCCGTGCTCGTAGCCGCGTTCGACCAGTGCGTCTACCTGTTTTGTTGTCGAGCTCATGGTCTATTCAATTCCCTAGTCATTTGCTCGGGTATTGTGGGCGCACCCCAGCGAATTTCAAGTTGCCAAACGTAAGGTTTAACGGATTGCCCCGGCTCTGAGACACAGCGGAGAATCATTCGCATCTGGCAGCCGGCATCCTTCGTGGACAGGCGCGCCGTTGCGCCTGCACATGGCGGCGTACACTTGCATGGACAACACACTTCACCGCATGGTCAAACCCGTGAATCGCGCCGACCGATCACCCGATGCCGACGATGACCTGCTGCAGGTGACCGGCCTGAGCAGGTACTTCACTGCCGGTGGCCACCGGCAAGCGGTGTTCGACGATCTGAACCTGGTCGCCCGACGCGGGCAGGTGGTCGCGCTGCTCGGTGCCAGCGGCAGCGGCAAGACCACCCTGCTGAACCTGATCAGCGGCATCGACACCCCGGATTCCGGCAGCGTCCACATCGACGGCATCGACGTACACGCGGTCGGGGAGCCCGGGCGCACACTGCTGCGCCGTCGCGATATCGGTTTCGTATTTCAGTTCTTCAATCTGATCCCGACGCTGACCGTGGGCGAGAACATCGCGTTGCCTTTGGAACTGATCGGCAGCGATGCGCGGCAGGTGCAGCTGCGGGTGCAACAGTTGCTCGGTCAGGTGGGTCTTCCGGATGTGGCAAACCGTTTTCCGGAGACACTCTCGGGCGGCGAGCAGCAGCGCATTGCGGTCGCCAGGGCCCTCGCCCACCGGCCGAAGCTCCTGCTCGCCGATGAGCCGACCGGCAACCTCGACGAGGAAACCGGGCGGCAGGTATTTGGCCTGCTCCGTGACATGGCAAGGCAACACCACACCACGCTGCTGGTGGTCACCCACAGCCAGCAGGTGGCGGCAGCGGCCGACCGCGTGCTGACCCTGCGTCAAGGCGGGATTCACACCGCGTGATTCGCCGGACCGTCTCACCGCTGCTGCTGCGCGCCGGCCTGCGTCATCACATACGGCACCGCTGGCAGGCGCTGTTGGCGCTCGTTGGCGTCATGATGGGTGTCGCCGTCGTGATCGCCGTCGATCTCGCCAATGCAGCGGCCAGCGCGTCTTTCGCGCAGTCGGCCAGTCAGTTGCGCGGCGCGGCCACGCACCGGCTCATCGGCAGTCAGGGATACCTGCCGCAGGCGTTGTATACAGACCTGTTCACAACACCGGGGCACCCACCGATGGCACCGGTGATCAGCACCCGCGTGCGGGTCGAAGGATTGCCGGGCCGGTTTCGACTGATCGGTATCGACCCGCTTGCCGAAGGCTCCATGCGCCGCGACCTGAGCAGCGCGATCTCCGGCACCGACGATTTGCGGATCTGGCTGTCACGGCCGGGCGTCGCAGCGCTCAGCACCTCTGCAGCCGACCACCTTGGCGTGACCATCGGCGATTCCCTGCCGATCCGCCACCAGGGCAACCCCTACAGGCTCGAGATCCTCGCTATCGGTGTCGACGACTCGCTGGCCAGCCGCGACCTGCTGGTAACCGACATTGCCACGGCGCAGGCGCTGAGCGGGATGCGCGAAACGATCAGCCACATCGATCTCATCCTCGACGCGGCAGCCGAGGCATGGCTTGCCGGCAGGCTGCCCGCATCGGCCCGCCTGCTCAGCGTCAATGAGCAGACGCAGGGCATCGTCGGCCTGTCCGCGGCGTTCGAACTCAACCTGACAGCGATGAGTCTGCTCGCGATGCTGGTCGGCGCGTTCCTGATCTTCAACGCCCTCAGCCTGTCGATCGTGCAGCGCCGCAACCTGCTGGGACGCCTGCGCGCGCTCGGTGTCACAGGTGCACAGATCCACCACCTGATCGTGGCCGAGGCGATGGCACTGGGCATCGTCGGCACGCTGCTCGGCAGCCTGCTGGGCATTGCCCTCGGCCAGGGCCTGACCACACTGGTCGCCGCCACCGTCAGTGAGCTGTACTACGACGTGCCGGCAGATGCCCTGCAGCTGAACGCATGGTCCCTGGCCAAAGGCGCCCTGCTCGGTCTCGGTGGTACCGTGCTCGCGGCCTGGTTTCCGGCAACGCAGGCCGCACGCACAGCCCCGCTGACCACGCTGTCGCGTGCCGCCCTGGAGCAATCGACGCGGCACCGGTTGCCGCGTCTTGGCATCGCCGGTGCGGTAATGATGCCGGCCGGGCTGCTGCTGGCATTCGTGGCTCCCGGTGGTGTCATCGCCGGGTTCGCCGGTCTGTTCGTGGTGCTGCTGGGCGCCGCCCTGTTGACGCCCCTGGCCCTGCACCTGGTACATGGTGCGCTCGACCGCCTGCCGATACGCGGCGTCTGGCGCATGGCCGCGCGCGACCTCGATCGTCACCTGTCGCGCCTGGGCACAGCGGGCGCCGCGCTGATGGTCGCCCTGGCCGCCAGCGTCGGTGTCGCAGTGATGGTCGAGAGCATGCGCAGCGCGGTCGGCGAATGGCTCGGCGACCTGCTCAGCGCCGACCTCTACATCGCCTCTGAGGCCTTCGATGACGCCGCCACGCTGCCACAGTCCATCGTCACCCAGGCGCCGCACCTGGCACCGGTGAGTGCCGCAAGCTACTACCGCAACCGCACGCTGCACGACGGCAACCGGCGCATCACGCTGGTCGCCGCGGACCTGGCAGCACAATCCCGCACCGGCTTTGACTTCGTCGCACAGATCGATGGGGACTTGTGGCAGCGCTTCGCCAGCGGCGAAGTGCTGATTTCGGAGCCGTTTGCGCGGCGCTCAAAGCTAAATCCTGGTGATGTGTTGCATCTGCCGACACCCGCTGGCGACGCCGGGTTCCCGGTGGCCGCCGTGTTTCGCGACTATGCGAGCGAGCACGGCCGTGTGTTCATCGCACGACCACACTACCTGGCCCATTGGTCCGACACCGCAGTGAATACGGTGGCACTGTTTTCCGATCAGGGGGCAGCGGCGCTGCTACAGGCCGTCAGTGCGCAATTCGCCACCGAAGATGGCCTGGTGTTCACTGCCGCACGGGCGATCTACGACGAGTCGATGGCGGTGTTTGATCGCACCTTCCGTATCACCGAGGCGTTGCGACTGCTATCACTTCTGGTCGCTTTCGTCGGCATATTGAGCGCGCTGATGGCGGTGCAGCTCGAACGCCGGAAGGAATTCGCGGTGCTGCGCGCGCTGGGCCTTACCCGATGGCAACTGAGCCAGTTGATCGTCGTGGAATCCGCATTGATCGGTGTTCTCGCGGCACTGCTCGCGATCCCCGCCGGGCTGCTGATGGCCTGGGTGCTGACCGCCGCGATCCAGCTGCGCGCGTTTGGCTGGAGCATGCCGTTTGTGCTCGGTGCCACACCGCTCTGGTCCGCCCTGGCGCTGGGCACCGGCGCCGCCGTCCTGGCGGCCCTGTATCCCGCCTGGCGCGCCAGCATGCACGACCCTGCGCCGCAGTTGCGGGAGGACTGAAGGTGTTGCGCCTCTGCCTGCTGCTGATCGTGGTTCTTTGCGCCTGTGACCGGGAAGCCCCACCGGGCCGGGACACCGCGCAGACAGTGCCAATCGGCCAGGGGATGGGGATCGACCCCGATTCCGGCTTTGCCCGCGCCACGCTACCGCGTGCGTTCGAATTTCCTGCCGATCACGGGGCGCACCCGGCCTACGCGACCGAGTGGTGGTACTTCACCGGCAATCTGCATACTGACGACGACGCACGTTTCGGCTATCAGCTCACGCTGTTTCGCATCGGCCTCGTGCCCGGCGCGGCGGCCGACGATTCGGACTGGCGGACCAGCCAGATCTACATGGGCCATCTGGCGATCAGTGATATCGGACAAGGCCTTCATCACAGCCGCGAACGCTTCAGCCGCGCCGCTGTCGGGCTGGCAGGCGCACAAAGCGACCCGTTACGGGTGTGGCTCGGGCCGTGGTCGATCGACGGCACGCCGGGTGGCACGTTCCCGATCCGGCTCAAAGCCGAAGACAACGACATCGCGATCGCGCTCACCCTCGAACGCGGCGACCGGCCACGCGTGCTTCAGGGTGAGCAGGGCCTGTCGCGCAAGGGGGCCGCGCCCGGAAACGCCTCGTACTATTACTCCCATACCCGGCTGCCGACACGCGGCGAGATCCGCATTGCAGACCGGCATTATCGGATCAGCGGCAACTCCTGGTTCGACCGTGAGTGGTCGAGTTCGGCACTGGCCGCTGACCAGGCCGGCTGGGACTGGTTCTCGCTACACCTGGACGATGGTCGCGACCTGATGTTCTACCGGATGCGTGGCAAAGATGGCGTGGCGCAGCGTTTCAGCAGCGGCGTGCTGGTCGACGCGGAAGGCACGACACACGCCTTGTCCCTGGACGGCGTGAAGTCCGAACCAACACGCACCTGGCAGGACGAGAACGGTGTTGCCTACCCGGTCGCATGGAACCTGTCGATTCCGCAGCATGCGCTCGAGCTGCACATCGAGGCGGCATTCGACGACCAGGTGATGCGCCACACGGTGCGCTACTGGGAGGGTGCCGTCGTGGTCTCCGGCAGCCACAGCGGCACCGGCTACCTCGAATTGAGCGGTTACGCGAATTGATTGATGGCCACGAGGGCGCTCGGCACACGCTCGGTGCAGGCCGTTCTATCGCGCCAGCCGCTGTCGCAGCGCCGCGATCGGCGGATCACTGTCTGGCCGGACGGTAATGGCACAGTGGATCTCGGCATCCGACAGCGGTTCACGCATGGTGAGCTGGCGCTCCAGAACCAGGAGGTCCGCATCCGACACGTTGTCCGGCTGGTTCCTGCGTTTGAGGATGCGTTGACGCAGCACCTCGATAGGCGCGTCACAATCCAGGATCAGGAATGGCGCCTGAAGGTCCGCCGCGAGGTCGCTGAACTTCGCCCGTTGTGCAGCATGCAGAAAGGTCGCATCGACGACCGCGATATAACCGGCTTCGATCACGCTGCGCGCCAGTTCGGCAAGGCGCGCATAGGTGCGCCGGGTCAGGTCAGGCGAATAGGCCCCGCGCGCGGTCGCGTCCTCGCGCGCATCGACGCCAAGCAGACGTTTGCGCTCGACATCGGAGCGCACGCATAGCGCCGGCAAGGGGCCGGTCAGGGCCGCACTGTGGAAGCTCTTGCCGCTGCCGGACAGGCCATAGGTGATGATCAGCGCACCACGCCGCATCACGGTCAGTCGCTCAGCCAACGCGAGGTAACTGGCCAGTTCGATCTCGACCATCCGGCGCTCCTGCACCGACAGCTCCTGCTGCCCGCGAATTGCCGCGATCTTGGCCCGCACCATCGCCCGGTAGACCTCGTAGAACCGCAGCACCGCAAGTCCCTCGTAGTCACCCGTGGCCTGCAGGTAATGATCGAGGAAACCGTAGGCCAATGCAGCGCGCCCACCATGGTGCAGGTCCATCGTCAGGAAGGCGACATCGTTGACGGTATCGATCCAACGCAGACCCGGATTGAACTCGATCGCATCGAACACGACGGGCTCGCCATCGATCAGGGCGACGTTGCCCAGGTGCAGATCACCGTGGCACTCGCGCACATGGCCCGAGGTCTTTCGTTGACGCAGCGTCACGGTCAGGCGTGCGTACTGCTCCTGTGTCCAGGACCGCAGCCCGGCAAGTGGCGAGTGAGGACTACCGGCCAGGGCCGAGATCTGATCGAAGTTGTCCTGCATCGGCGCCAGTGCGATCTCAGGGCTGCCATAGGACGCCGAGTCGGGACTCACCGCCGCGCCAGCGTGAAACCCGGCGACGCATTGCGCGAGGCGCTCCATCAGCGGCGGCGTCAATTGCGCCGCCAGATTGGACAGGATGGCGTCCGGATCGAAGCGTCGCATCACCACAGCCCAGTCGATAACCTGACCGCCGCCGTCCAACCGTGGCGCCTCGACCGAGCCGGTGATCGGCAACACCTCCAGATAGAGCTCAGGTGCCAGACGCCGGTTCAGGCGCAGTTCTTCGCGGCAGGCCTGTTCGCGCGCCTGCAGACTGACGAAGTCGAGAAAGCCCAGGTCGAGGGGCTTCTTGATCTTGTAGGCCAGGTCGCCGGCCAGAACGACACTGGAGATATGCGTATCGATTCGCCGGCGGTCAGCACCGCCCTGCGGCCATTGAACCGTGTCCATCAGCGCCTGGATCAGGGCTTCGTGCTGTTCGGGCGTCTCTATGGCCACCGATTGTTTCCTTGGAGGCTGCACGGGCATGTTTACCGACCGGCATCAATGAGCAACATATCACCCATTCGCGTAAATTGTCGGTCGATACCCGGCACAAACACGCCTGTTCACCGTAGCTGTCCACGGCAAAGTATTGCGATCTCGCATTGTCAATCAACGGCCGCACTGCATAAACTGCCGAAAAAAATGGGAGCCTGATTGACATGATGCAGATAGCGCGCGACGGCGAGCTGCCGCGCTCATCCGATTTCGACCAGATTGGCAAACTGCTGCCGCTCGACGGTGCGCGCCTGCTGGAGCTGGGGTGTGGGGCGGCATTCACGACGCGCCGTCTCGCCGAATCCTTCCCACTGCGAGAAATCGTCGCGATGGAGGTGGACCGTATCCAGCACGAGAAAAACCTGCTGATCCCGGATCTGCCCAATGTGAATTTCGTCTACGGTGGCGCCCAGGCGATCGACCTGCCGGACGCGTCGGTGGATGCCGTGATCATGCTCAAATCGCTGCACCACGTTCCCGTCGAAGACATGGATGCCGCGTTTCTGGAGATCGCACGCGTGCTTCGGCAAGGCGGATTGGCCTACATCTCCGAACCGGTCTATGCCGGTGACTTCAACGACATCCTGCGTCTGTTCAACGACGAGAAAGCGGTCCGTGAAGCTGCGTTTGCGGCCACCCGGCGAGCAGTGGATTCCGGCCTGTTCGAGTTGCAGCAGGAGGTCCATTTTTTCAGCACGACGCGATTCGAGGGTTTCGAGGAATTCGAGCGCCGCATCATCGGCGCTACCCATTCGGATTTTGACATCGACGATGCCCTGTACGAGACCGTGAAACAGCGGTTTCTGCCGCACATCGACAGCGACGGCATTGCCGAGTTTCTCACCCCGTTGAGGGCTGACCTGTTGCGCAAGCCGGATTGAACGACGCACCCGGTCGGCAGACCGGAACCCCGACCACCCTGGCTGACACAGGCAACATGCGAATGCGGTCCGCATGCGACCGCTGTGTTAGCGTATCCGTCACTGACGTCCACACGGAACGCCGACAATGCTCAGCCTGATCCTGTTTCGCCACGGAAAATCCGACTGGGACAGTCCTTACAGCAACGACCATGAGCGGCCGCTGACCGGTCGCGGCAGGGACGCGGCGCGCTGCATGGGGCGCATGCTCAGCAAGACCCGACAGATTCCCGGACTCGCCGTCAGCTCTTCGGCGACACGCGCTCGCGACACCTTGCACCTGGCCGCCCGCGCCGGCCACTGGAAATGCGAGATGCGAATCGACAGCGCGCTGTACGAGAGCTCGGCTGCCGCCATGCTCAGCTGGATCAAGGGCCTGGAAGATGCCCCTGAGTGCCTGCTGCTCACCGGCCACGAACCCACGTGGTCCGACCTCGCCGGCCGCCTCGTCGGCAAGGCACTGATCCGCGTCCCAACCGGCGCAATGCTGCGCATCGATCTCGAAATCGAGACCTGGCAGCAGATCGAGTTCGGGGTCGGCGAACTGCGCTGGCTTCTGCCGCCGAAGATGGTCTGCAGCGGCAAGAACGGCAAGTGACGAAGCCCACCGCCGATCGCACCATCAAGGTCATCCAATACCGGCGTTGACGGTCGGAAACGGGGCCGTTGCGGCCCCGCTTCGGTGTTTCAGCCGCCGGTCAGCGTTGCCGCCAACCGCCGCTGGCGTCCTGCAGCCAGTAACCGGGCAAAGCCTCCTGCGTCCACACCTTGGCAAAGGTGCTGCGCACCTCGGCCTCCCATTCCGGATGGCCATTCGCGCGGGCGATCTCGCTGTACAACTTGGCGCGGTCGGCATTCTCGTCCGCCACCAGCTTTTTCACCTGGTTGCGTTCGCCCAGTGCGGCGGCGTTGAGGTCACGTATCGTGACCGAGCCCTTGTTGTCGAACCCGACCACCCCGCTGCGATAGAACGGTGCCAGGCTGGACTGGCGTTTCTGCATACTGGCGCGGATCGCACTGATTGCGGCAGTGTTGATATTGATATCGGCCTGCGCGGCCTGGGCCGGCGCCACCAGCGCCTCCATCATCACCCCGAACGCGATGGCCAGCGGGTGTCCCTGCGGCGTGTAAGACTGCTTTTCATCGGGCTTGGCCGGCGGCGCCGGCTCCTGCGGTTCGCTCTTGAGCACGTCGCGCACGATGGTGCGTGCCGCCTCCTCCGCGGCCGCCGCGGGAAAATAGATATTGATCGTGACACAGGCCGTCAACGCCAATGCCATCAGTGGAAACCCGATAATCCTGTTCAACATGCCTCTTCCCGCCCCGATCATTTGATCTGTGCCCCTTCGACCTGAATCTGTTGCAAGCGTTCCACCAGGTCTTTCCACGCGACGCTGCGGTTGCGCCCGATCACGTCGATTCTGGGCAGACCTGAACCCTTCACAAGGTAATAGCCACCATCCGGTCGCGCAAGCCCGTCGAGGTCCGCGACACTGCCGTGCAGCAGTATCCGCAGGTCGATCCGGTCGTAACGAAACTCGTCGAAAACCCGCAGCACCGTGGCCGACAGCCCGGCCGGCACACCGCTGCCAAGCTCGGTCAGGTTCTCCACCGCTCGCTGGCTGATTCTGTGACGCGAATCATCGTTTGGTGGTGTTCGCAGGTGCAGGTTGAAGCGGTCGGGCTGCCACCCCACCAGCTGGATATCCTGCATGTCGGCATCCAGCCTGCCCTCGATGCGGCCGAACTTGAAGGTCTCCGTCAGCGCCTCGAGTTCAAGCCCGCGCATGGTCGCGTCTGCCTGCAGCACCGGCACCGTACCGAGCGGATCCTGGATGCTCAGCCCTCTGACCTCGATACGACCGCCGAATGCACTGAATTCGAGGCCGCCACCGACACTGAACAGGCCGTCGGCATAACGCAGTTCGCGCAGCTGAGCACCCAGGATGCCGTTGAACGGCGGCCACTCCAGGGTCCGGGTCAGCTGCTCCAGCGAGACATCGCGCAACGAGGCGCTGGCCTGCCACGTCGGCCTGGCACCGGCGATCAGTGCGCCGCTCAGGGCAAAGCGATCGAGCGCGATCGAACCGCCCAGCACCGGCACCACGACCGGCTCCACCAGGTCGATGCGATCGGCGGCGAAGCGAACCCGGATGTCGAAGGCACCGGTGGGAATCCTGTAGATACTGGCACCGGCGATAGCGAGCCGTGATACCGGTACCACCTTGCTGCGGTCCCAGCCGATGCTGCCGTCTGTGTTATCGAGGCCAAAGCGGCCCTGCCGGTCCTCCAGGGCGAGGCCTTTGATCTCCAGGCCCGCCTGATCCATGCCCTGTTTGTCGAAGTGCAGGACCAGACCGACGCGACCTGCCACCTGCAGGTCGTCCGCCGCTGTGCCGATCAGGAACGGCTGCAGCAGACGTCCGTACAGCCGGCCGGCATCGTCACTGTGCATCGCGATGGTCAGATCCTGCGGCGAGAGCTCAGGCCCCAGAAACCAGCCGGTCGCAGAGACGCCTGCGGTTCCCGCCAGCTCAAGCGACCCTCCGTCGATCTGCAGGCGCGCCTGTTGTGGCGACCAGCTGCCCGAGAGTGTGGCTGTCAGCGGCCCGTCACCGGCGTCGAGAAACAGCGGCTCTGCGTAGAGCGCGCCGGTTGGCCAGCCCAGCATGGCATCGAAGCGCCATACAGTCTTGCGCACCCGTCCTTTCAGTTCGGCTTTGACGACGATCTTCTCCGCCGCCTGCGTCCCATCGGGTGACGCATAGGCAAGCTGATCGAACACCAGGTCAGCATCAACGGATGTCAGCCCGGCCGGGTCACCCGCCAGCTTGACCAGGCCGCTGGTACGCCCCTGTATTCCCCAGTCGGATGGCAACGCGAGCTGTCCACTCAGGGCCGCCAGTTGCGCGATCGCCGTGCGATTGGGGCGGACCCGCGCCGACCAGACGCCGTCATCGGCCAGCAGTTCGAGCGCCACCTCGCCCCGTGCGACGGACAACCGTGGAATCGTGATCTGCAGACGGCCATCGTCGGTGTAACTGCCCTGCCAGCTGGCATCCTGTGCCTGGATCGGTGACGCCTCCAGCCGCAGCCGCCCATCGTCACAGGCCCAGGCAGATGCATGTCGCTGAACGGGGCATTCGAGCCTGAGCCCCTTGAGGCTTCCATGGTCATCCGGCAGTACGAGGTTCGCCACCGTGATCGCGACCGCGAAGTGATCGGCAGTGGATTCGCTCAGGCTGATTGCGAGGCCGTCGGCACGCCACCCTTCGCCCTCGATATCCTCTATCGAGAACGCGAGTTCGATTGCTGCAATACCGGCCGCACTCAGCATGCTGAGTACGGCAACGGCCAGCAGCCGGCACAACGGGCTACCGACTTTCAACAGGCGACGGGCGAAGCGGTTCACCTGTCTGAATGTGCGTCGCGCGGCCGGTGGCGTCAAGGGCGCCGCCCCGGCCGGTACGCGGGTTCAGAATGTGTCGCCCGGGATACGCACCCAGCCTTCCATCAGTACGCGCGCGCTGCGGCTCATGACCACCTTGTCGACCGTCCACTCGCCGTCTTTGCGGCTCGCCGCCGCACCGACCTTCAAGGTGCCCGATGGATGACCGAAGGTGACGCTGTTGCGGTCGCCACCGCCGGCCGCCAGGTTGACCAGGGTGCCGGGGATCGCGGCGGCCGTACCGATCGCCACCGCCGCCGTGCCCATCATCGCGTGATGCAGTTTGCCCATCGACAGGGCCCGTACATTGAGATCGATGTCTCCAGCCCCGATCGACTTGCCACTGGAGGCCAGGTAGTCCCGCGGCGGGGCGACAAAGGCCACCTTGGGGGTGTGTTGACGACCGGCAGCCTCGGCGACGTCCTTGATCAAGCCCATGCGCAACGCGCCATGGGCACGGATGGTCTCGAACATCGACAGCGCCCCGCTGTCGCCGTTGATCGCGTCCTGCAGTTCGGTGCCGGTATAGCCGATGGCATCGGCGTCGAGAAAAATGGTTGGGATGCCGGCGTTGATCAGTGTGGCCCTGAAGGTGCCGACACCGGGCACGTCGAGGTCGTCCACCAGGTTGCCGGTCGGGAACATCGCACCTTCGGCATCGGCGGGGTCGATGAATTCGACCTGTACCTCGGCCGCCGGGAACGTCACACCGTCGAGTTCGAAATCACCGGTTTCCTGTACCTCACCGTTGGTGATGGGAACATGGGCGATGATCGTCTTGCCGATGTTGGCCTGCCAGATACGCACGACCGCGATGCCGTTCCCGGGGATCCGCTGCGCATCCACCAGCCCGCTCGCGATGGCAAAAGAGCCAACCGCGGCGGTCAGGTTGCCGCAGTTTCCGCTCCAGTCGACGAAGGGTTTGTCGATCGATACCTGGCCAAACAGATAATCGACATCGTGATCCGGTCTGCTGCTCTTCTCCAGGATGACCGTCTTGCTGGTGCTCGAGGTCGCACCGCCCATGCCATCGGTGTGTTTGCCGTAGGGGTCCGGGCTGCCGATGACACGCAGCAACAAACGGTCGCGCGCCTCGCCCGGCACCTGTGCCGCCTGCGGCAGGTCACTGAGGTTAAAGAACACGCCTTTGCTGGTGCCGCCACGCATGTAGGTGGCTGGAATCCGGATCTGGGGTACGCGCGTCATGTCGATTACCTGTCTGGTTCAACCGGCCGCGGCCGATTCGAGAAAGTCCTGGGCAAACCGCTGCAGCACACCGCCTGCCTCGTAGATCGCCACCTCTTCGGCGGTGTCCAGGCGGCAGGTCACCGGCACCTCGACGGTCTCGCCGTTGCCGCGGTGGATCACCAGCGTCAATGTGGCACGCGGTGTCGGCTCGCCGAGCACATCGAAGGTCTCGGTACCATCGATCGCGTAGGTCTTGCGCGTCTCCCCTGCCCTGAACTCCAGCGGCAGCACCCCCATGCCCACCAGGTTGGTGCGATGGATGCGTTCGAAGCCCTCGGCCACGATCGCCTCGACGCCCGCCAGCCGCACGCCTTTGGCCGCCCAGTCGCGTGATGAGCCCTGACCGTAGTCGGCACCGGCAACGATGATCAGCGGCTGCTTGCGTGCCATGTAGGTCTCGATCGCCTCCCACATGCGGGTCACTTTGCCTTCCGGCTCGATGCGCGCCAGCGATCCCTGCCTGACCTGCCCGTTCTCCTGCACCATCTCATTGAGCAGCTTGGGGTTGGCGAAGGTCGCACGCTGGGCCGTCAGGTGGTCGCCGCGGTGCGTCGCATAAGAGTTGAAGTCCTCTTCCGGAAGGCCCATTTTCGCCAGGTATTCGCCAGCGGCACTGCTCGCCATGATCGCGTTGGACGGCGACAGGTGATCGGTGGTGATGTTGTCACCCAGCACCGCCAGTGGGCGCATTCCTCGCAGCGTCCGCGCACCGGCCAATGCGCCCTCCCAGTATGGCGGGCGTCGGATGTAGGTGCTCTGCGGGCGCCAGTCGTAAAGCGGGCTGATCTTTTCGCCCGATTCGGCCGACGCCGCGAACATCGGGACATAGACCTGGCGGAACTGCTCGGGCTTCACGCTCGCATGGACGATCGCGTCGATCTCCTCGTCGCTCGGCCAGATGTCCTTCAGCGTGACCGGGTTGCCGGCGCTGTCGGTCCCCAGCGAATCCTTCTCGATGTCGAAGCGGATGGTGCCGGCGATCGCATAGGCGACGACCAGCGGCGGCGAGGCGAGGAACGCCTGCTTGGCATAGGGATGGATACGGCCGTCGAAATTGCGGTTGCCCGACAGCACCGCGGTGGCATACAGGTCGCGATCGATGATCTCCTGCTGGATCCTGGCATCCAGCGCACCGCTCATGCCATTGCAGGTGGTGCAGGCGAAACCGACGATACCGAAGCCGAGCTTTTCCAACTCCGGCAGCAGACCCGATTCTTCCAGGTACAGCTGTGCGACCTTGGAACCGGGCGCAAAAGACGACTTGACCCAGGGCTTGCGCAGCAGACCCAGCGCATTGGCCTTGCGAGCCAGCAGACCGGCAGCCACCACGTTGCGCGGATTGCTCGTGTTGGTGCAACTGGTGATCGCGGCAATGATCACGGCACCGTCCGGCATCAGGCCCGGCTCGTTCTCAACCTTTCCGGCGATGCCCCGTGCGGCCAGTTCGGACGTCGGCACCCGGCGATGCGGGTTGGACGGCCCGGCGATATTGCGCACCACGCTGGACAGGTCGAACGTCAGAACACGCCCATACTCCGCACCCTTGAGACTGTCCGCCCACAGGCCCGCCCGCTTGGCGTAGGTCTCGACCAGCTCGACCTGCGCCGGCTCGCGACCGGTCAGCTTGAGATAGTCGATGGTCTTGTCGTCGATGTAGAACATCGCCGCCGAGGCGCCGAACTCCGGCGTCATGTTCGAGATAGTCGCGCGGTCGCCCAGTGTCAGGTCGGCAGCACCCTCACCGAAGAACTCCAGGTAAGACGACACCACCTTCTGGTTGCGCAGGAACTCGGTCAACGCCAGCACGATATCGGTGGCCGTGATGCCAGGCTGGCGGCGGCCGGTGAGTTCGACACCGATGATGTCGGGCAGGCGCATGTAGGACGCACGACCGAGCATCACGCTCTCGGCCTCCAGGCCGCCCACGCCGATCGCGATCACGCCCAGCGCATCCACGTGCGGCGTATGGCTGTCGGTACCAACCAGGGTATCGGGGAAAGCGACACCATCACGTGCATGGATCACCGGGGACATCTTCTCCAGGTTGATCTGGTGCATGATGCCGTTGCCCGGCTGGATCACGTCGACGTTCTTGAACGCCTCCTTGGTCCAGTTGATGAAGTGGAAGCGGTCTTCGTTGCGCCGGTCCTCGATCGCACGGTTCTTGGCGAACGCATCCGGGTCGTCGCCACCGCACTCGACGGCCAGCGAGTGGTCGACGATCAGTTGCGTCGGCACCACCGGGTTGACCTGCGATGGATCACCGCCCTTCTCCGCGATCGCATCACGAAGGCCGGCCAGATCGACCAGTGCGGTCTGCCCGAGGATGTCGTGACAGACCACGCGCGCCGGGAACCACGGGAAGTCCATCTCCTGTTTGCGTTCGATCAGTTGCTTCAACGCATCCGTCAGCGATGCCGGATCACAACGGCGGACCAGGTTTTCCGCCAACACCCGCGAGGTATAGGGCAGCCTGTCATAGGCGCCGGGCTGAAGCGCATCGACCGCCGAACGGGCATCGAAATAATCCAACTGGGTGCCCGGCAGGTTCTTACGGTATTCGGTATTCATCAATTTCTATCTCACCGCTTTTCGATCGGCACGAATTCCAGATTCTCCGGCCCCACATAGTTCGCTGACGGGCGGATGATCTTGCCGTCCTGGCGCTGCTCGATCACGTGCGCGCCCCAGCCGGTGGTCCGCGAGATAACGAACAGCGGGGTGAACATATCGGTTGGCACGCCCATCTGGTTGTACGAAACCGCGGAGAACCAGTCGAGGTTGGGGAACATCTTCTTGATCTCCCACATCACCGACTCCAGGCGATCGGCGACATTGAACATCTTCATGTTGCCGTTCTCTTCGGACAGGCTGCGCGCCACGCGCTTGATCACGTCATTGCGCGGATCACCGATGGTGTAGACGGGGTGCCCGAAGCCGATCACGATTTCCTTGCGCCCGACACGCTCGCGGATATCCGCCTCGGCCTGGTCCGGATCGTCGTAGCGGCTCTGGATGCGGAACGCCTCTTCGTTGGCACCGCCGTGCTTGGGACCGCGCAGCGCGCCGATCGCCGCAGTGATCGCCGAGTGCATATCAGAGTTGGTGCCGGCCACCACGCGGGCGGTGAAGGTCGAGGCATTGAACTCGTGCTCGGCGTAGAGGATCAGCGAGGTATGCATCGCACGCACCCAGGAGTCGCGCGGCTTCTCGCCATGCAGCAGGTGCAGGATGTGACCACCGACGGTGTCGTCATCGGTCTCGACGTCGATCCGCTTGCCATTGACCGCAAAGTGATACCAGTAGAGCAGCATCGAGCCAAAGCTCGCGACCAGGCGGTCGATGATGTTGCGTGCCTCGGGTTCCGCGTGATCGTCCTTCTCCGGCAGGCAGCAGCCCAACACGGAACAGCCGGTGCGCATGACGTCCATCGGATGCGCAGAGGCCGGCAGCGCCTCGAGTGCCTGCTTGACGGCCACCGGGAGACCGCGCAATGAGCGCAGCTTGGCCTTGTATGCGGTCAACTCGGCCTGCGTCGGCAGCTTGCCGTGCACCATCAGGTGGGCAATCTCCTCGAACTCACAGGTCTCCGCCACATCGAGGATGTCGTAGCCGCGGTAGTGCAGATCGTTGCCTGTCCTGCCTACCGTACAGATGGCGGTATTGCCGGCGACGGTACCCGAAAGGGCGACGGACTTCTTGGCTTTGGGTAGGACTTGTTCACTCATTGTTTCTGGCTCCAGATGTCAGTGGCCGGCCTCGGCAGAACCGATCCCGTCCTGCAGTTGCAACATTCAGTCGGCTTCCGATTCGAACAGCTGGTCGAGCTTTTGTTCGAACGCGTGGTAACCAAGGTAGTCGTAGAGATCCATGCGGCTCTGCATGATATCGATCACATTCTTCTGCGTGCCTTCGGCGCGCAGCGTCTGGTAGACCTTGAGCGCCGCCGCATTCGCGGCGCGGAACGCCGACAACGGGTATAGCGCGATGCTGACGCCGACGCCTGCCAGTTCCTCGGTAGTGAACAGTGGCGTCGCCCCAAACTCGGTGATGTTGGCCAACACCGGGACCTTTACCGCATCGACAAACTTGCGGTACTGCGGCAGCTCATTGATGGCCTCGGGGAAGATCATGTCCGCACCGGCCTCGACGCAGGCGCAGGCACGGTCGATCGCCGACTGCATGCCCTCCACCGCCAACGCGTCGGTACGCGCCATGATCACGAAATCCGGATCGGTCCGCGCGTCGACCGCCGCCTTGATGCGATCCACCATCTCCACCTGCGACACGATGGCCTTGTTGGGCCGGTGACCGCAGCGCTTCTGCTGCACCTGGTCTTCAATGTGGACCGCCCCCGCCCCGCACTTGATCATCGAACGCACGGTGCGCGCGATGTTGAACGCACCGCCCCAGCCGGTGTCGATATCCACCAGTACCGGCAGCGTGGTGACATCAGTGATCCTTTTGAGATCGGTCAACACATCTTCCATGCTGGTGATGCCGAGGTCCGGGATGCCGCACGACCCTGCGGCCACCCCGCCACCGGAGATATACAGCGCCTTGTAGCCTGTCGCCTCGGCCAGCCGCGCATGGTAGGCATTGATCGCGCCAATACACTGCAGTGGCTTCTCACCGGCCACCGCATCCCTGAACTTTCTGCCTGCTGATTCGATAGTCATCTCTTCACCCGAATGTGTTGGTCGCCAGGGTTGCCGGGGCCTGCGCTTGGCGGGCGATGGCTCCGGTCCGGTGGCGGAAAAATTATTTGCGTACTGCGAGCAGGCGCTCGACGTTCTCCCGCGAGGCCCTTACGTGGGCACGCATCATCAGTTCGGCCATCTCCGCATCGCGGCGTTCGATCGCATCCACGATATGTTCGTGTTCGACGAACGCCCGCGGGCCGCGCTTGCTCGCCATGCCGAACTGGTAGCGGTACAGGCGCACCAGGTGGTACAGGTCGTTGCACAGCAGGTCGACGATGCGCGCATTGTGGCTGCCCTGGACGATCCGGTAGTGGAAATCCAGATCGCCTTCACGCTGAAAGTACGCATGGTCGGCATCCTGCGCGATCTGCTGCCCATGCTGCTCAAGCAGACGACGCAGTTCCACGATCTCCTCATCGCTCATGTTCTGCGCCGCCAGTCGCGCCGCCATGCCCTCCAATGCCTCACGCACATGGAAGATTTCCAGCAGCTGACGACTGCTCATGGTCACCACGCGTGCACCGACATTGGGCCTGCGAACCACCAAGCCGCAGGCCTCGAGTCGGCCGATGGCCTCACGCAGCGGACCACGACTGATGCCATAGCGACGTGCCAGCTCAGGCTCGCTGATCTTGCTGCCGGGCGGGATCTCACCCTCCACGATCGCTTCACGCAGCAGCGAGAAGATACGATCGGGGATAGTGCCGCCGGCGACGGCCGACAGGCTGCCGGCCGATCGGTCTGCGGCCGTAGCCTCAGTCCTTGGCATAACCCAGGCTGCGCAGGGACTCGGCAATTTCGTCGAGGATCGCCGGATCATCGATGGTTGCGGGCGGCTTGAATGCCTCGCTGTCGGCGATCTTCACCATGGTTCCGCGCAGGATCTTGCCCGAACGGGTCTTCGGCAGACGCTTGACCACCGTGACCAGCTTGAACGCCGCCACCGGTCCGATCAGGTCACGCACGCGCTTCACCAGTTCGGCCAACACCTCTTTTTCATCACGTTCAACGCCCGCCTTGAGTACCACCATGCCCAGCGGCAGCTGGCCCTTGAGCGCATCCGCGACCCCGATCACCGCGCACTCGGCGACATCGGCATGGCCGGCCAGGACCTCCTCCATCGCGCCGGTCGACAGGCGGTGCCCGGCGACGTTGATGACATCGTCGGTGCGGCTCATGATCCACAGGTAACCGTCCTTGTCGCGATATCCGGCGTCGCCGGTCAGGTAGTACCCCGGATACTTGCTCAGGTAGGCATCGATGAAACGCTGATCATTGCCCCACAGCGTCGGCAGGCAGGAAGGCGGCATCGGCAGCTTGATCACGATATTGCCCATATCGCCGTCGGCCATCTCGACACCCTCTTCGGAGAGAATGCGCACGTCGTATCCGGGCATGGCCACCGTGGGCGAACCCGGCTTTACTTCCATCGGCTCGATGCCCATCGGGTTGGCCGCGATCGCCCAGCCGGTCTCGGTCTGCCACCAGTGGTCCACCACCGGTTTGCCGAGCTTGTCGCGCGCCCAGAACAGGGTGTCCGGATCACAGCGTTCGCCGGCGAGAAACAGCGCCTGCATGCACGACAGGTCATATTTCTTCAGGAACTCGCCGTTCGGGTCCTCTTTCTTGATTGCCCGGAATGCAGTCGGGGCGGTGAACAGCACCTTGACGCCGTATTCGCTGATCACGCGCCAGAAAGCACCCGGGTCCGGTGTGCCGACCGGTTTGCCTTCGTACATCAGCGTGGTGCAACCGGCGAGCAGCGGACCGTAGACGATATAGCTGTGCCCGACCACCCAGCCGACGTCGGACGCGGCCCAGTACACGTCACCGGCCTCGACGTCATAGATGTGTTTCATGGTCCAGTGCATGGCCACTGCATGACCACCGTTGTCACGCACCACGCCCTTGGGTTGCCCGGTCGTGCCCGAGGTGTACAGGATGTACAGCGGATCGGTCGCATCGACAGCCACGCACTCGGTCGGTTGCGCAACAGCGACAGCGGCATCCCAGTCCAGATCGCGTCCTTCAATCAGCGGTGCCTCGGCCTGCGGCCGCGCCTTGATGATGCACGCCGATGGTTTGTGCACCGATATCTTCATTGCCTCGTCGAGCAATGGCTTGTAGACCACGACGCGGTTCGGTTCGATCCCGCAGGATGCACTGACGATGACCTTCGGTTTCGCATCGTTGATGCGGGTCGCCAGCTCATTGGCCGCGAATCCGCCGAACACCACGGAATGCACGGCACCCAGGCGGGCCGACGCGAGCATCGCGATCGCTGCCTCCGGGATCATCGGCATGTAGATCAGGACTCGGTCACCCTTGGTGACGCCCTGCGCGCGCAGGGCACCGGCGAACGCGGCAACCTCATCGCGCAACTGCGTGTAGGAGTAGGTCTTCTTCTGTCCGGTAACAGGGGAATCGTAGATCAGCGCCGCCTGATCGCCGCGGCCCGCCTCGACGTGACGGTCGACGGCATTGAAACAGGTGTTGAGCCGGCCGCCAGGGAACCAGCGCGGCACCGGCTTGGCGTCCAGATCCAACACCCGGTCCCACGGCTTGTCCCAGTGCAGCGACGCGGCGGCCTCACCCCAGAATCCGGACGGGTCTGCCAGCGAACGTTGATAGAGCGCCTTGTAATTGCCCATTTATTCCCCCTTTTTGTGTGCGTGGACCAGCCAGTCAGTGTCTTCGCGCCCTCTCCTGCGCAGCGGTGGCCGTTCCCGTTTTTAATCAACTCAGATTAATGCAATACCGCAAAGTGTCGACAATTTTAGCGTGAAGACCAGGAAAAACGATGTCCTCACGTGATTTCTACTATTGTTTTTTCCACAATGTCGACATTAATTCTCCCCTTCGGCACCTTTCCACACGCATTGGCATGGCCCCACCCGGGCCAGGAACCGACAAATCGACGATCCTCAAGCGCCCGCCACAACGGCCGCTAACATCAAGGTCCGCGTCGCACTCTGCCGCCAGGCAGCGCAGCTGCGCCAGTTCCCCAGGGAAAAGGGTGAGGAAATCCAATCCGGACACGGGTAAAGAACATGCGAAACGACTCTGGCCACCGCCGCGACCGCAACCGTCTCCTGATCGGGGCGCTGGCAGCGATCGCCATCCTCCTGAGCCAGAGCATAGTCGCTCGTGCAGCGGACCAGAACGCGCAGACCCTGCTGCTGGGTGTGCATCCCTACCTTTCCCACGGCGAGTTGCAGAACCGCTTCCTGCCCCTTGCGCACTACCTCAGCAAATCACTTGGCGTAGCGGTCAAGGTGAGGGTCGGCCGCGACTACGCCGAACATGTCGACGAGGTCGGGCGCGACCACATCGATATCGCCTACCTCGGGCCCATCTCCTATGTACACATGGTCAAGTTGTACGGCCGCAAGCCGCTGCTCGCACGCCTCGAACGCAATGGCAAGGCGGTACTTGTCGGCCACATCGTGGTACCGGAGCACAGCCCGCTGCGAAACGTCGGCGAACTGCGCGGAAAGGCATTTGCATTCGGTGATCCGGAATCCACCATGAGCTCGGTCGTTCCCCAGGCGGTGTTGGCCGCGGCCGGTATCTCGCTGAGCGACCTGAGTCGCTACTCCAACTACCGCGGGCATTCGAACGTCGCGCTGGCGGTGCTGAGTGGGCAGGTGGACGCTGGGGCGGTGAAAAGCGAGGTCTACGAAGACTTCATGGATCGCGGGCTCCGATCACTGGCAAAAATGCCAGAGGTTTCCGAGCACCTGTTTGTCGCCCGTGCCGATATGCCGCCGTTGCTGGTGGACAAGATCCGCATGCTCCTGCTCGGCATCGCTGATGACCCAGAGGGCCTGCAGGCACTCACGGCACTGCACCGCGACGCGAGCGGCCTGGTCGCCGTGACTGATCAGGATTACGACACCCTGCGAGAGCTGCTGGCGACGACAACACCACCGGACGAGCAGCGGGATGGGCAGGATGCCGGGCACTGAATCCCGGTATCTGCGCAGTCTCGCGGCCACCTGGGGCACGATGACGCTGGTCGCGATCGTGATCACGGCGCTGATCTTTTTCAACGAGAGAAACGCCAGGCTCGAACGTGCACACGATCGACTCGTGGCAGAGGCAGGCTATGTCCAGCACATCCTGGCCGCCGCGCTGCAGGCCGGCGAGTACCAGCAGACAAGGGAGCAGATCGCACTGTGGGGCAGCCTCAACAGTGAGACGGTGCGCCTGGACCTGACCGCCGACAACGGATTCATCCTTGGCGAGTTTCACCGCGATGCCCCTGGTGCACGTACCCAGCAACACACGATCACGATCCCGTTTTCCTATCGCGGCCATGCCACCATGGTCCTGGAGAAATCGCTGGAACCGACCTACCTGGCAATCACCCAGCTGGGCTGGCAGCTTGCCGGCAGCATCGTCACCTTGCAGCTTCTGGGGATCATCCTGGCCTACCAGCTTCGACGTTACCGCCGACAGGTCCGCCGCACCCAGTCCGAATATGATCGCCGCCTCGAGGCCCAGAGCGCACTCGAGCGCATGGCCACATTGGACGCGTTGACCGGCCTGCCGAACCGGTATCTTCTGGATGAACAACTGACCCTGCGCATGGCCGAAGCCGGGCGTTTTGATCGCAAACTCGCCCTGTTGTTCATCGATCTCGACAATTTCAAGAACATCAACGACTCGTTCGGCCACGAAGCGGGCGACAAACTGCTGAAGATCGTCGCCGAGCGGATGGCCGGATGCCTGCGCAGCTACGACCTGCTGTCGCGTTTCGGCGGCGACGAGTTCGTCATCCTTCTTTCCAGCATGCCGGGTGCCAAACAGGTCGAACATGTCGCACGCAAGGTGTTCGATGCACTGCAGTCGGGAATTGAGGTCGAGGGACGGGAACTCTTCGTTTCGGCAAGCATCGGCATCAGCATCTACCCCGACGACGCGGAATCCCCCAGCGACCTGCTACGCACAGCCGACGCCGCGATGTATACCGCGAAAGAAGCCGGCCGCGACTGTTACCGCTTTTACACCACCACGATGAATGAGGCCCTGGCCAGGCGCCAGCACATCGAGCAGGGATTGCGCCAGGCACTTGCCGACGGTGATCTGTATCTCGTCTATCAGCCGCAGGTCGAGATTGCCAGCGGCCGCATCTGCAGCTGCGAGGCACTGCTGCGCTGGCGCCGTGAGGGCAGGCAGATCCCGCCGGGTGAGTTCATCCCGATTGCCGAACAATCCGTACTGATGCGTCAAGTGCAGGCCTTTGTCATCGCCGAGGCCGTACGTCAACGCGCGCAATGGAAGCGCCAGGGCATTGCTGACGTTCGCATCGACATCAACTTCTCCGGCGCCAGCCAGTTGATCAGCGAAATGCTGCCGCAACTGTTGCAGGCGGTCGACGACGCGGGGCTAAGCGCGTCGGATATCGGTATCGAATTGACTGAGCATGCATTGATCGATGCCTCGGAGCAGACGATTTCAAGGCTTTCCGATCTGCGTGGGCGCGGCAGTACGATCTCGCTCGACGATTTCGGCACCGGTTATTCGTCGCTCGGCTACCTGAAGAACCTGCCTGTCGATATCCTCAAGATCGACCGTGCCTTCGTCAAAGATCTGCCTGACGGCAGGATGGATTGCGCGATCGTGCAGGCGGTGATCGCAATGGGACACAGCATGGGGAAGCGGGTCCTGGCGGAAGGCGTCGAGACCCAGGCCCAATTGGACTACGTGCACAGACAGGGTTGCGACCTGGCCCAGGGATTCCTGCTATACCGTCCGGTGGAGGCGTCGGAGATCGAACCCCGACTTCTGCGCGGCGCCGGGGCCGCTTCGTTGACGGCCCTGCCTCGCCGATGACCGGGGCCACGAAGCCCCGGTCATCGGCGAAAACGATCAGCCGCGTGCCTGGCCCGCCAGGTACAGCCAGGTATCGATCACAGTGTCCGGATTCAGCGAGATACTGCTGATCCCACGATCCAGCAACCACTTCGCCAGATCAGGATGGTCAGACGGGCCCTGACCGCAGATGCCAACGTACTTGCCGGCCTTGCGGCACGCGGTGATCGCCATGTCCAGCATCTTGAGCACCGCCGGATTGCGCTCGTCGAAGCTGTGCGCAATCAATCCGGAGTCACGATCGAGGCCGAGCGTCAGCTGGGTCATGTCGTTCGAGCCGATCGAAAAACCATCGAAGTATTCGAGGAACTCCTCCGCCAATACCGCGTTTGACGGCAACTCGCACATCATGATCACACGCAGGCCATCCTCGCCGCGTTTCAGTCCGTTCTCACCGAGCAGACGTTCCACGCCGGCGGCCTCTTCGAGGGTGCGAACGAACGGAATCATGATCTCGAGGTTGGTCAGGCCCATGTCGTTGCGCACGCGGCGAATCGCCTCGCACTCCATGTCGAAACAGGCACGGAAACTCGGCGACAGGTAACGTGCAGCACCGCGGAAACCGATCATCGGGTTTTCCTCGTGCGGCTCGTACAGCGTGCCGGCCACCAGATTGGCGTATTCGTTCGACTTGAAGTCCGACATGCGCAGGATCACCGGCTGTGGATGGAAGGCCGCCGCGATGCTGGCGATCCCCTCGACCACACGCTTGACGAAGTACTCGCGCGGGTCTCCGTAGGCCGCAATGCGCTCGTCGATCTCGGCACGGATGTCTGCCGGCACCCTGTTGAGCTGCAGCAGCGCCTGCGGATGAATACCGACCATGTTGTTGATGATGAATTCCAGACGCGCCAGCCCGACACCCGCATTCGGGATCTGCGCAAAGCTGAATGCGCGTTCCGGGTTGCCGACGTTCATCATCACCTTGACCGGTACCGACGGCATGCTGTCGAGTTCGATGCGTTTGAGTTCGAAATCGAGCTCGCCGTCATACACGAAACCGGTATCCCCCTCGGCGCAGGACACCGTCACCGGCTGACCGTCTTTCACGCGTTTGGTCGCGTCGCCGCAACCCACCACCGCCGGGACACCGAGTTCGCGGGCAATGATCGCGGCATGGCAGGTGCGCCCGCCACGGTTGGTCACAATCGCCGCGGCACGCTTCATGATCGGTTCCCAGTCCGGGTCGGTCATGTCGGTGACCAGCACATCACCCTCATTGATCTTGTCCATGTCGTCGAGACTGGTGATGATCCGCGCCTTGCCGGCGCCGATGCGGGCGCCGATCGACCGGCCCTCCACCACCACATCGGACTTGCCCTTCATCTCGTAGCGCTCGATGACGTTACCGGTACGGCTTTGCACCGTCTCCGGTCGCGCCTGCACGATGTACAACTCGCCATCGATGCCATCCAGCGCCCACTCGATATCCATCGGGCGGTCGTAGTGCCTCTCGATGTGCATCGCCTGGCGCGCCAGGCCCTCGACCTGCTCATCCGTCAGGCAGAAGCGCCGACGTTCCGCATCGTCCACCGGCACGGTCGTCACCGGGTGACTGCCGCCCTCGGCGTAGATCATCTTGATCGCCTTGCTACCGACATTTCGCCGCAGGATCGCCGGGCGGCCGGCGGCCAGCGTCGGTTTGTGCACATAGAACTCGTCCGGGTTGACCGCCCCCTGCACCACCATCTCACCGAGGCCGTAGCTCGCGGTGATGAACACCGCGTCGCGGAATCCGCTCTCGGTATCGAGGGTGAACATGACACCGCTCGCGCCGATATCCGACCTCACCATCTTCTGGATGCCGGCCGACAGTGCGACCAGCGAGTGATCAAACCCCTGGTGCACGCGATAAGAGATCGCGCGGTCGTTGAACAGCGATGCGAACACCTCATGGATGCGCTGCTTGATATCGGCGAGACCGGACACGTTGAGGACCGTCTCCTGCTGACCGGCAAACGAGGCATCCGGCAGATCCTCCGCCGTCGCAGACGACCGCACTGCCCAGGTGACCTCGGTGCCGTATTCCTTCTCCAGGGTCTCGTAGGCCTGCTTGACCGCGGCATCCAGTGCCGGCGGGAAAGGCGTGTCCATCACCCACTGCCGGATCTGTTTTCCGGTGGCTGCAAGCTTGTTCACGTCATCGACGTTCAGCGCGTCGAGGGTCTGGTTGATGCGGTCAGCCAGGCCGTCGTGTGCAAGGAACTCGCGATACGCCTGGGCCGTGGTGGCAAAGCCGCCCGGCACTTTGACGCTTCCATCGGCGGTCAGGTTGCGCAGCATTTCACCCAGAGATGCGTTCTTGCCGCCGACGCGGTCGACGTCGCTCATCTCCACTTCATGCAGCCACAGGATGTATTCGCTCATTGCAGTCCTCTACTTTGCCTTCTTACAGGCTCTTTTTTATCAAAGACGCCAGTTCCTCGATCGAATGCGTCGTGGAATCCAGTACCGTCATGCCGTGTCGATGAAACATATCCTGCGCCATCTGCACATCCTTGTAGCAGCGCCGCAGGGAAGCATAGTCGCTGTTGGGTCGCCGCAGCTCGCGGATCGCGGCCAGGCGTTCGGGGTTGATGGTCAGGGCGAATATCTTCTCCTTGTGCGCCAACAGCTCGTCGGGAAGATCGCCCTTCTCGAAATCCTCTTCGGTGATCGGGTAGTTCGCGGCACGCATACCATAATGCAGCGCCAGGTAGAGACAGGTCGGCGTCTTGCCCGAGCGCGACACCCCGACCAGGATCACGTCCGCTTTCCCGAACTTGTTCAGGCGCATCCCGTCGTCGTTGTGCAACGCATAGTTGATCGTCTCGATGCGCGCCTCGTAGTTCGCCGGATTGATCAGACCGTGGCTGATGCCGGACTGGCGGACCGGCGCCATGCCGATTGCCTCGGTCACATCGGGCATGAAGCGGTCAAACAGCTCGAAGTAATGACATTCGGCGTGTTTGAGCAGCGTGCTGATCTCCTCGTCGACCATGGTCGCGAACACGATCGGCTTTTTCCCCTCTGCCTCCGCCCGATGCGCCAGCTCGTTGGCCAGGGCCTGCGCCTTGTCACGGGTGTTGATGAACGGGGTATAGCGCTTGATGAAGCGCGCATCACCAAACTGAGACAACAGGCTCTGCCCGTACGCCTCGGCGGTGATGCCGGTGCTTTCCGAAACGAAGTACACCGATCGGCTGACCGAGTCAGTCATACAGGAATTCCAGCCAGTGGCCACCGCTGACCAGCGCGGCCTTCGCCTCCTGCCAGCGGCCATGCAGCCGCAGGTGCTGCGACATCGCCTCGTCCATCGCTCGCGCGACCTCGCGATAACCGGCCAGGTAGACGAACACGCTGCCCTGTCCCATCAGACGCCACAGGGCCTCCATGTTGGCGGCCGTGCTCTCGGCGCTATCCAGGGCAGTCGCGGAGTAGCGGGTCTTCAGGGCATCGAAGGCTCGGTGTGTGGCGGCATCGAAGTACTGGTCCTGGTTCGCCCCGTGCTCGTTCAGATACAGGTGCTCAAGCCCGGTCTGCGGCCCCTCCAACATCAGCACCTTGCCCATCCAGTCAAGCTTGCGCCGCTGGACCTTGTGGGCCAGCCAGCGGAACGGCACCATGCCACAGCCGGCACCGATGATCACCATGTTGCTGCGCGAGCCCATCGGGGGATAGAAAGGATAGGCGAAGGGTCCGTACAGCGGCACGCTGTCACCCTGTTCCAGGCCCATCAGGTGATGTGCCATGCCTGAGCCGGTATTCCCGTGGTCACGGACGTAGATCGTGATGTCGATCGAGTCTTCGAACGGCACGGCGCCGACGGATTCGACCGAATAGCGCCGCAGGCCGTGGGCGAGATCGCCGGGGTCGTGCCCCGGCACGAGAAAGGCGACATCCGTCCCGGCAGCAAAGGTGCGACCCTGCGGCGAGAGATTGAGCATCAGCTTGTCTACGCGGCGTTGACCGGGGAGGTCAACGACAACTGATTTGTGTACTACCCGCGCGACAATCGGACTGTCGACCGCTGCATCAGGTTTGCTCATTGCTTGACCCTCTCATGTTGTTATTGGCCTGCCTTCAGCACACCGGTCATTCAGGCGGGACGCCCCAGGTTCGAGCCGACTCCATTTCGCGCCAAGTGTATACCCCGGAGGCGTTCGCACACCCAACCGAGGCCACCGGTACATTGTGGCGCCAGCGCTAGGCGCTGGCCGGCAAAAGGGCCGCAGCGCTGCATATCACCCCGTCCTCGTCTGCATACAGATAAGCGCCGGGGACAAAACTCACTCCGGCAAAGCGCACCGCGACGTCACGCTCACCAACGCCTTTCTTGACGCTCTTGAGCGGATGGGTGCCTAGTGCCTTGACGCCGAGGTCCATTTTCCCGATATCGGCCGAGTCGCGGATAAGGCCATTCATCAGGACACCGGCCCAACCGTTCTCCACCGCCTTGGCGGCGAGCAGGTCACCGAGCATCGCACACCGCCGCGAGCCACCGGCATCGACGACCAGCACCCGCCCCGCGCCTGGCTCTGCAACCGCCTCTCTGACCAGCGAATTGTCTTCGAAGCACTTGATCGTCGAGACCTGCCCATGAAAACGGGCCCGTCCGCCAAAACTTGAGAAGCCGGGATCACAGACCTGCAGTGAATCGCCGTACTCGTCGCACAAATCCGCTGTCTTGAATTGCATGGTGGCCTTTCATTCCTCGCCGTAGATGAAGCGAAAGCGCTTGCTGACCGAATAGGGGAAGACGTCACGTTGCTGGCCGTCGCGAATGTCCTGCTGCACGCCTTTCCAGTACTCGGGGTCCAGCAGATCACGATGGTGCTGCATGAAGGCGCGGCGCAGGTCCGGGTCGATCAGCAGGAAGCTGGCGAACTCCTCGGGAAAAACGTCGTTCGGCGCGACCGAGTACCAGGGCTCCGCCGCCAGTTCGTCTTCAGGGGTGCGCGGCTCCGGGATACGCCGGAAGTTCATGTCGGTCATGAACTCGATCTCGTCGTAGTCGTAAAAGATCACCCGCCCGTGCCGCGTCACGCCAAAGTTCTTGTACAGCAGATCACCGGCAAAGATGTTCGCCTCGGCCATCTCCTTGACCGCGTTGCCAAAGCCGATCACGGCGTCTTCTTTCTGCTCCCTGTTCGCGGTCTGGAAATACAGGTTCAGAGGATCGAGACGGCGCTCGATATACAGGTGCCGCACGATCACCTTGTCGCCCTCGATCTCCAGGCTCTTGCCGCATTTATCCTTCAACTCCGCCATCAGGTCGTCGGTGATGCGCGCAGTCGGGAAGGCGGCATACGAATACTCCAGCGTATCGGCCATGCGCCCTACCCTGTCGTGCATCTTGACGATCTGGTACTTGCGCTTGACGATCTCGCGATTGACTTCCTTCGGTGGCCGGAAGTAGTCATTGATGACCTTGAACACGTAGGGGTAAGACGGCATGGTGAACACCGTCATGACCATGCCCTTGACGCCCGGCGCGATCTCCAGCTGATCGGCTGAATGCGCAAGATGGTGCAGAAAGCCACGATAGAACTCGCTCTTTCCCTGTTTCTGCAGGCCGATGGCGGTGTACAGGTCGGCCTTGGTCTTGGTCGGCAGCATGCGGTTGAGAAAATGCACCACGGCCGCCGGGGTACCGGTTTCAACCATGAAATAGGCACGCGCGAAACTGAACAGGTTGGCGATGTCATCGCCATCCATCAGCAGGGTGTCGACGTAAACCCCGCCCCGCTCGTTGTTGAGGATGGGAATCACGAACGGGATGACATCGGCACCATTGATCGCACGGCCGACGATGTAGGCGGCCTTGTTCCGGTAAAACGGCGCATGCAGCACCTGCAGATGAAAATGCCGGCGCAACTCCAGCCCAGGCATGCCGCGTTTCTTGATGTGATGGACCAGTCGCCGCACGTCGCGATTGAAATCCTCGAACGGCAGGCTGCAGGGGATGGTCTGCAAAACCGCACGCACTGAACGCGTCAGGCCGTGTCGCGTCGGGTAATAGCTGTCGTACACCGGGTCATCGTCGTCGAGATACTCGGTCGACAACCCGGGACGCACGAAGATGTTGTCGTTATTGTAATAACGGCGATGGAACAGCCAGGTGAATACGGAGTTGTAAAACGTCTCCGCAAGTTCCGGCTGCTTGTGCTCATAAAGCAGGCCGATGTAGCGGAGTTTCACCTCCCGCCAAAGCTCTTCGTCGACATCACTGTCGAGCGCGAACTCGGCCTGCAGACGTTCGGTCGCCTCGCTGACGCGCTGCGTATACAGATTGATTCGATCACTCGCCGCCTGACGCTGTCCACGCCAGTCACATGCTTCGAAACGCTGCCTCGCCTGGCCGGTGATCTCGAGAAAGATCCGGTAGTGGCGATTGAAGCCGTCGAGGATGGTCGCGGCAATACGGCGCGCGTTGAGTTCCGTCATCCGGTCTTGACCTGCCGATGTCTCCGATTGCAGGTTCAATAATGAATGTTCGGCCCCCTGAACACCATCGTCATGACCGGTCAGGACGGGGACGTCCGATTGCTCAAGATACTTCGACACGGCAATCCTTCCAGCCCGAGATCCGCAGGACACTCGCCCGGTCCGCCGCGGCCCAGGGTGCACAACACCCCGTGGTCACCGCAACGGACCGGCGCGATACCTAGCCGAACTGCTCTTCTTCGGTCGAGCCGGTGAGCGCCGTCACCGAGGAAGCGCCGCCCTGGATGACCGTGGTGACATCATCGAAGTAGCCGACACCGACCTCCTGCTGATGCGACACGAAGGTATAGCCCTTGTCGCGTGCTGCAAACTCCGGCTCCTGGACCTTCTCGACGTAGTGCTTCATGCCCTCGCCGCGTGCGTAGTCATAGGCCAGGTCGAACATGTGGTACCACATGTTGTGGATACCGGCGAGAGTGATGAACTGGTACTTGTAACCCATCGCCGACAACTCGTCCTGGAACTTCGCGATCGTGGAGTCGTCGAGATTCTTCTTCCAGTTGAACGATGGCGAGCAGTTGTAGGCCAGCAGCTTGTTCGGATTGGCGGCCAGCACGGCCTCGGCGAACTCGCGGGCGAAACCGAGATCCGGCGTGCCGGTCTCACACCACACCAGATCCGCGTAAGGCGCATAGGCCACGCCGCGGCTGATAGCCTGCTCGAGGCCGTTTTTCACGCGGTAGAAACCTTCCGAGGTACGCTCTCCGGTGAGGAACGGCTTGTCGTTCGGGTCGACGTCGTTGGTCAGCAGGTTGGCTGCCTCCGAGTCAGTGCGCGCCAGCAGCAGCGTCGGCACACCCATCACGTCGGATGCGAGGCGCGCTGCGATCAGCTTCTCGACGGCCTCGCGGGTCGGCACCAACACCTTGCCGCCCATATGGCCACACTTCTTCACCGCCGCCAGCTGGTCCTCGAAGTGCACCCCCGAAGCGCCATTGGCGATCATGTTCTTCATCAGTTCAAAGGCGTTCAGCACGCCACCGAAACCGGCCTCGGCATCGGCCACGATCGGCAAGAAGTAATCGAGGTAACCCTCGTCACCCGGGCCGACGCCACGCGACCACTGGATCTCGTCCGAACGTTTGAACGCATTGTTGATCCGGCGCACCATCGTCGGTACCGAATCGTAGGCGTACAGCGACTGGTCGGGGTACATGGTCTCGGAGGTATTACCGTCCGCAGCCACCTGCCAGCCCGACAGGTAGATGGCCTCGATCCCGGCCTTGGCCTGCTGCACCGCCTGGCCGCCGGTCAGCGCGCCCATGCAGTTGACGTAGCCTTTCCTGGCTTCGCCGTGGACCAGGCCCCACAGTTTCTCGGCGCCGCGCTTGGCCAGCGTGTACTCGGGTTGAACCGAGCCACGAAGACGTACCACGTCGGCAGCAGAGTAGCCGCGCTCGACGTCCAGCCAACGTGGGTTTTCGGCCCAATCCTTTTCCAGTGCCTTGATCTGATCTTCTCGGGTCATCGCCTATCTCCCGTCTTCACTCGTTTAATTGTAGGAATCGCGTCGCTGCCGACCGGAGTCCTGCAGCCACGTTGTGTACTCTTTTTGCTGCGTTGCAACAATCCACTAAAGCTACCCGCAGAACGACAATCGATCAATCTCCGCCGCGGATCCCCCGTAATCCGGGAAAAAATCCGAGATCGCTTTTTTATTGTTTTAGAACAGCTGGTTATGCCGCATAAGCAATTTTTGTGCAGCGCATCACAGGAGATAAATGCAAAGCATTGATAAACGCTATCCTGCACCGACCGCCACTGCCGCTCCCGGGCCGCTACAAGGCACCCTCGGCGACCCTGTAGGGCAGGTACTCCGGGCGCCACATGCGCGACCTCACATAGTCGCCCAGCATCGCGAGATTCTCGCCATCCAGGTCCAGCCGGGTGGCCGAGCCGTCCCGTAGCGCCACCGCCAGTACCTTGGTCGCGACCTCGACACTCACCTCCCGCAGGTCGTTGATCGGAGGGAAGATCCGCTCGCGTGACAGGTAGTGGCGTTCGGTATAGTCAGCCAGCGCAAATGCGGACTCGATGATCATGGCATCGCTGATGCGGCGACAGCGCCCGAGGATGGCGGCGAAACCGATACCGGGGAAAACGAATGCGTTGTTGCCCTGACCGACAGGGACACGTGCGCCCTCGTATTCGGTGTCGGCAAACGGACTGCCGCTGGCAATGATCGCCTTGCCGTTGGTCCAGGCGATCAGGTCCTGGGGGATCGCCTCACAGTTTGACGTCGGGTTGGACAGCGGGAAGATGATCGGTCGGTCGGCGTTCTCCGCCATGTGCCTGACCAGCGGCTCGCTGAACAGGCCGCTGACCCCGGTCAGTCCCAGCAGGACTGTCGGCCTCGCCTGCTCGATCACCTCCAACAGGCTCGGCACCTCGCCACTGATCGTCCAGTCGGCGTAGGTCTCCGGAAACTGGCTGACAGGCAGCTGGTAGCCCTGCGCCGACACCCCTTCGACGACCAGGCCGCCGATATCCATCACGAACATCTGACGCCGCGCCTGTTCGCGCGACAGGCCCTCATGCACCAGGCCCTGTTGAATCGCCTTGGCCACACCAACGCCACCGGCACCGGCGCCGACCACACAGATGCGCTGATCGGTCAGCGCCTCACCCTTGAGCTTGCATGCCGCGATCAATCCGGCCAGCGTCACCGCACCCGTGCCCTGGATATCGTCATTGAACGACGCAATGCGGTCGCGATATCGCTCGAGGACCTTGAACGCGACATCCTTGGCGAAGTCTTCCCACTGGATGACCGTCTTCGGCCAGCGTCGCTTGACGGCGTCGACAAAGCGGTCGACCAGCTCCAGATAGGCGTCACCGCGCAGGCGCGGCTCGTGAATGCCGAGGTAATCCGGGTCTTCGAGCAATTCCCGACGGTCGGTGCCGACATCGAAATTGACCGGCATGGTATGGAACGGGCTGACCCCTGCGCCGGCGGTATACAGTGCCAGTTTGCCGATGCAGATCGCCAGGCCGCCGTGTCCCTGGTCACCGATACCGAGGATGGCCGAGGAATCCGTGGCAACGATCATGCGGACATCCAACAGCGGGTAGTCGGCGAGGATCTGGTCGATATGGTCGATGTTCTTGGTCGATACCGTGATCCCGCGCGGCGCCTGGTAGAGGTCGCTGTACTGCTGGACCGCCTTACCCACAGTGGGCGTATAAACGATCGGCATCATCTCCTCGAGATGCTGCTGCAGAACGGCATAAAACCGCACCTCGGAGCGTTCCTGCATCGCGCGCAGATACTGGTATTTCGCGATGTCATCCGGCTGACGGCAGAAACCGCGATATAGACGCGCCACCTGCTGCGGCAGATCGCAGACCTGTGGCGGCAGCATCCCTTCAAGCCCCAGCTCGCGGCGCTCACGTTCGCTGAACGCCGTACCTTTATTGGTGGCAGCAAGACGCAGCAGCGCATTGCCTCGCAGGTAGACCTCCAGATAACCCCTGCCCTCGCCGTCGGTTTTGTAGGCAAAGTAGGGACTCAGTCGTGCCATGCGCTCCCCTTGGCCAGGCCTCGGTCAGGCGACCTGATGTCGCTGTTTCTTCAGTTCCACACGCCGTGCATGCAGGACCGGTTCGGTATAACCACTGGGCTGCACTCTCCCCTTCAGCACGAGATCGAGCGCCGCCTGAAACGCGATGCCGTCGTAGTCCGGCGCCATCGGCCGGTACTCGGGGTCGGCCGCGTTCTGCTGATCGACGACCACCGCCATGCGGCGCATGGTCTCGACGACCTGGGCCTCGTCACAGATCCCATGATGCAGCCAGTTGGCGATGTGCTGGCTGGATATGCGCAATGTGGCGCGGTCCTCCATCAGGCCGACATCGTTGATATCCGGCACCTTCGAACAACCGACTCCCTGATCGATCCAGCGCACCACGTAGCCGAGGATGCCCTGCGCGTTGTTGTCCAGCTCGCGCTGGATCTGCGCCGCCGACAGCCGCGAGGGATCCGCCATCAGCGGCGGCGTCAGGATGTCGTCGAGGCTGGCACGCGGGCGGGACTTGAGTTCGGCCTGCCGTTGCGCCACGTCGATATCATGATAGTGCATGGCATGCAGTGTCGCTGCGGTCGGTGATGGCACCCAGGCGCAGTTTGCACCTGCCTGTGGGTGCGCGGTCTTGGTCTGCACCATGTTTGCCATCTGGTCCGGGATCGCCCACATGCCTTTGCCGATCTGAGCGCGGCCGGCCAGTCCACAGGCCAGGCCGACATCGACGTTCCAGTCTTCGTACGCGGCAATCCAGGGTTGGGTCTTGATCTCGGCCTTGGGAAGCACCGGGCCGAGTTCCATGCTGGTGTGGATCTCATCGCCGGTGCGATCGAGAAAGCCGGTATTGATGAAGATGACGCGCTCGCTGGCGGCGCGGATGCACTCCATCAGGTTGACCGTGGTGCGTCTCTCCTCGTCCATGATGCCGACCTTGAGGGTATTGCGCGCCAGGCCGAGTACATCCTCCACCCGCCCGAACAGGGTATTGGTAAAGGCGACTTCCTCCGGCCCGTGCATCTTCGGCTTGACGATATACACGCTGCCGCTTCGCGAATTGCGGAAACGGCTGTTGCCGCGCAGATCGTGCATAGCGATCAGGCTGGTCAACATCGCATCCAGAATACCTTCCGGTATCTCGTGCCCCGACTGATCCAGGATGGCGTCATTGGTCATCAGGTGGCCGACGTTGCGCACCAGCATCAGGCTGCGGCCCGGCAGACTCAGCGTGCCACTTCGGGAAGACGTGTACTCACGGTCCGGGTTGAGTGCACGCTCGACCGGCTGGCCGCGCTTGTAGAAACGCTCGGACAGGCTGCCCTGCATCAGCCCGAGCCAGTTGCCATAGACCTGCACCTTGTCTTCCGCATCCACCGCCGCCACCGAGTCCTCGCAGTCCATGATCGTGGTCACGGCCGATTCGAGGTACACGTCGCGGATGCCGGCTGGGTGCAACTGCGCCACCGGGTGATCGCGCTCGATCACGATATCGATATGCAGTCCGTTGTTGCGCAGCACGATATTGCCGAGCTTTCCTTCGCGCTCGCGATAGCCGACGAACTCGGCAGGATCGACCAGACCGGTGGTCCGACCGTCGGCCAGGGTCGCTGACAACCCCATGTGGTCATTGAAATGGACCAGTGCGTACTCGCTCACCTCGGCGTGCGAACCTTCGGTCAGTGGCACCGCATCGTCGAGAAACGCAGCGACCCGCGCGACAACTGCAGCACCGCGCTTCACGTTGAACGTCAGGCCTTTTTCCAGGCCGTCGTCTTCGGGTATCACGTCAGTGCCGTAAAAGGCATCGTACAGGCTGCCCCAACGCGCATTCGCGGCATTGAGTGCATAGCGTGCATTGTTGACCGGGACCACCAGCTGCGGACCGGCGACATGCGCAATCTCGTCGTCGACGTTGTCCGTGGTGATCGAGAAAGGTTCCCCTTCCGGCACCAGGTAGCCGATCCCGGACAGAAATGCCTTGTAAGCTGGCATGTCCAGTGGCTCACCGCGCCTTGCCAGGCACCATTCATCGACCTGTGCCTGCAGCTGCTCACGCTTGGACAACAGGGCCCGATTCAGCGGTGCAAGATCCGTGACGATGGCGCCAAATCCCTGCCAGAAGGCGTCGGTCGCCACACCGGTGCCGGGAAGGGCCTTGTTCTCGATGAAATCGTAAAGTGTTTTCGCAACCTGCAGGCCGCCGGCGGATATGCGCTCTGTCATGAAAAGACTTCCCTAAATTACAACTGATCTATCGTCACAAGACTAAGAGTAGTGCGCGGGAAATACTTATAGTTAATCCGTCAACCTCATCATAGGCTGGCGCAATCATGGTGGCGGCAGCACACGATGCCTCCCGCACCCGGCATTGCGGCGCACAGAAAAAGGCCCACCACCCTGTCGGGTGGCAGGCCTTTTCGGGTCCGACGGCGTCCGATCAGCGCTTGTTGAGCCACTCACCGATTGCCGGCGGGATGGTCTTCTGCGCCTTGCCGCTGACATAGATACCGATGTGGCCACCAGGGAACGACAGCTCGGTATAGTCCTTGCTGCCCACCACCTTTTTGAGCGCCCTGGAGGCGTCCGGCGGCACCAGATGGTCCTGCTCGGCAAACACGTTGAGCACCGGCATCTTCACCTTGCGCAGATCGACGGTGTACTCACCGATCTGCACCTCGCCTTTCATCAGCTTGTTCTGTTGGAAGAAGTCCTTGATGAACTGACGGAAGGTCTCGCCAGCCTGATCCGGACTGTCGAATATCCACTTTTCCATGCGCATGAAGTTTTTCAGCGCCTTGGGGTCGTCCATCAGGTCGACCACACCCAGGTATTTCTGCGCCATCAGCTGGTAAGGCTTGAGGTTCAGGAAGGTCCAGTTGAGCATCTCACCAGGGATGTTGCCCTGCGTATCGACCAGCAGGTCGATGTCCACGTTCTGCACCCAGTGGCTGAGCATGTTGTCCGGCGTCTTGAAGTCGACCGGGGTGACCATCGTCACCAGGTTCCTGACCTTTTCCGGGTGCATCGACGCATAGCAAAGGCTGAACGCACCGCCCTGGCAGATGCCCAGCAGGTTCAGCTTGTCGATGCCGTGACGCGCGCAGATGACGTCGATACAGCGATCGAGATAACCGTTGATGTAGTCGTCCATCGTCAGGTAACGATCGGCGGCGTCCGGATATCCCCAGTCGATCAGGTACACGTCCTGTCCGGCATCCAGCAGGCCACGGATGGTCGAACGGTTTTCCTGCAGGTCAGCCATGTAGGGGCGATTGACCAGTGCATACACGATCAATAGCGGCGTCTTGTTGCTCGCCGGCTGTTCACTCTTGTAGCGGTACAGCACCAGCTTGTCTTCCTTGTACACCACCTCTTTCGGGGTGATGCCGGTCGGGATATCGCCGACCTCCATGAGGTTGCCCACTCCCTTGGCCAGTTTTTCGTTGAAGCCGCGAGCCTCACTCAGGATCTCGTCGGGTCGCATCTGAAACGGAATCATCTTTAAGTCACCCTTTGGTCTTGGTTCGCGGTCAGCCGAGCAGTTTCTTTGCCTGCCCGATCCAGTCGTCACGCAGGATGCGTCCCTGCGCCTTCAGCGCCTCGTCGAGCTGTTCTGCAAACTTGGTGTTCATCGCCGCCAGCTGGGCGTAATTCTTGATGCCCTGGTCGTAAAGCTTTTCCGCCATCTTGGGGCCGATCCCCTTGATAGCCGTCAGGTCTTCCGCGACATCATCGATCGGCAGCCTGTCCTGTGCCGGCGCTTTGGCCTGCTGCTGTCTTGGCCGTGCCGCTTCGGGCCTGGCCTTGGCCAATTGCTCGATCTGCGCCCGCATCTCGGCAATCTCACGCCGCAGGTGGCGGTTCTCGCGGCGCTGTTCCTGCTGCCGGCGCTGTACGGTATCGATCTCCGAACGCGTCGGAATGTTCATCAGCTGGTAGTGCTGTTCCGCCAGCTCGTTCATGTCCTTGCGCACCCGCATCAGCGAGTTCACGAGATCGCCGTACACCACCTGGTATTCGTCGCTCATCACGAACTCACCGTAGGCCTCTTCGCTGGCGTCCACCCACATGTCATACAGGGCACGCAGCGACTCGATCTTCTGTCCCGCCGCGTGCATATCCTGCAGACGCTTCTGGACCGATTCCAGCGACGCCAGCGCGGTCTTGCCAAAGGCGACCTTGTAGGCGCGAAATGCCTCGTGGTACGTGAGCAGATGCCGCGCCAGCTGCTGGATGTGTTCCTGCTGCTCGCGCGTGTAACCCAGCCCCGGCACCGACAGTGCACGGCAGAACTGTTCCTGCGCTGCGCCCAGCCCCGGCATCTCGATGCCGCCGGGCAGATGGCCGGCAGCAATATCCTTGAGGTAGTCCTGCGACATGTTCAGCCAGGGCGCGAGGGTGTCCGCCAGCTGCGCCCATGTGTTGAGCGTGGTGCCGCTGACGCCCGGCAGATCCGGCGTCGCCAGGTCCATGTTGTTCTGTACCTGCGCAATCCACTGCTGCAGTGCGGCCTGCATCGAGGACATCCACATCTGCATCGCCGCATCCGGTTGCTCCTGGCCAGACGCACCGAACATGCCCTCAGCCATCGACATGAAACTCTTGCCCATGTCGTAGAAGCGCTGCGCGACACCGCCGATGTCGCCCTGGGCCTGCGGCTTCACCGACGACCACCACTGTTCGACCATTCCGGTGAACGGGTTGGCTGCCCCGCCAAACGGGTTGCCACCCATCGGGTTCTGGGCGAACGGATTCTGCATGAAAGGGTTCTGTGCAAACGGGTTTGCGGTGAAAGACCCGAAGGCGCCAAAAGGATTGGCAGCGGGGCCCTGGGCGCCACCGACGCCCGATTTCCTGGCGAAATCGCTCCAGGTATCCCAGTATTTACGCTGGGTGGCGACCCAGTCGTTCATCAACGTCTCGTTCCAGTTGTTCGAATTTGTACTCATAATCAGTGGTCCAAGGTGGTTCGTGGCAATTGCTTCTCGTGGCCCATCAACCGGCGTGTTCACCGGGTTTGTGCATTGCACCAAAACACGCTAACATGCATTCTTGTGCAGTGCAACAAAGTTCAGTGGCCGCCACCGGGCGACAAAAAAAACGCCCGGGGTGACGCTGACAGTCTAGTTACTTTAGCGCTCCCTGCCGCAGCCGCAGGGACCATTCAATAACCGGAGGATTTCATGAGCAAAGATGTCGTAATCGTCGCGGCCGCGCGTACCGCAGTGGGTTCGTTTGGCGGCAGCCTGGCCGACGTACCGGCGCACAAGCTGGGCGCAGCCGTGGTCAAGAACCTGCTTCAGCGCACGGGCCTGAAGCCCGACCAGATCGACGAGGTCATCCTCGGCCAGGTGCTGACCGCAGGCTCCGGTCAAAACCCGGCGCGGCAGACCGTGATCGAGGCGGGGCTTTCTCAGGAGACCCCGGCGATGACGATCAACAAGGTCTGCGGCAGCGGCCTGAAGGCCGTACACCTCGCCTTCCAGGCGGTGATGTGTGGCGACGCCGATATCGTGATCGCGGGCGGCCAGGAAAACATGAGCGCCTCACCGCACGTCCTGCCGGCATCGCGCAAGGGCAAGATGATGGGCGACTGGCAGATGACCGACACCATGATCAAGGATGGTCTGTGGTGCGCTTTCAATGACTGCCACATGGGCATCACCGCTGAAAACATCGCCGACAAGTACAGCTTCAGCCGTGCCGAGCAGGATCTGTTCGCCGCCGAGTCGCAAAACCGCACCGAGAAGGCCCAGGCGGCCGGCAACTTCGATGCCGAGATCGTCCCGATCGAGATCCCGCAGCGCAAAGGTGACCCGGTGGTGTTCGCCAAGGACGAGTTTCCGCGCGCCGGCACCACGGCCGAGAAACTGGGCGGCCTGCGTCCCGCGTTCAAGAAAGACGGTACCGTCACCGCAGGCAACGCCTCCGGTATCAACGACGGCGCCGCCGCCGTGGTCGTGATGTCGGCCGACAAGGCAGCTGAACTCGGCCTCAAGCCGCTGGTGCGCATCGTGTCGTTCTCCAGCGCCGGTGTCGACCCGGCGATCATGGGCACGGGCCCGATCCCGGCAACCAAGAAGTGTCTGCAGAAGGCCGGCTGGGCGGTCGCCGATCTGGATCTGGTCGAGGCGAACGAGGCATTTGCCGCACAGGCGATGTCCGTGAACAAGGAGCTGGGCTGGGACATGGCCAAGGTCAACGTGTCCGGCGGTGCGATCTCGATCGGCCACCCGATCGGTGCATCGGGCGCTCGCGTGCTGGTCACCCTGCTGCACGGCATGCAGCGCGAACATGCTCGCAAAGGTTTGGCTACACTTTGTATCGGCGGCGGCCAGGGGGTCGCAATGGCCGTGGAAAGTGTGGGGTGAGATGCCTGAACTCAAAAACAAGGTAGCACTGATAACAGGTGGTACGGGCGGCATCGGGTCGGCCATTTGCCAACGGCTGGCCGACGCCGGTGTGCGCATCGCGACCACCTATCGGAATGCCGAAAAGGCCGAGGCCTGGGCGCAAGACCAGGCCTTCGAGCCTTTGCTGGTGGCGTGCGACGTCGGCGACTACGACGACTGCGTACGCATGAAGAGCGAGGTCGAATCGCGGCTGGGAACGGTCGATATCGTGGTCAACAACGCCGGGATCACGCGCGATGCCTCGTTTCGGAAGATCACAGTTGAGAAATGGCGACAGGTGATCAATGCCAATCTCGACAGTGTCTTCAACGTCTGTCACCAGTTCGTCAATGACATGAGCGAGCGTGGCTGGGGGCGGGTCATCAACATCGCCTCGGTCAACGGCCAGAAGGGTTGTTTCGGCCAGACCAACTACTGCGCAGCCAAGGCCGGGATGCACGGATTCACGATGGCGCTGGCACAGGAAGTGGCACGCAAAGGCGTCACGGTGAACACGGTGTCACCCGGGTATATCGCCACCGACATGGTGATGGCGGTGCGCGAAGACGTACGTGAGCAGATCATTGCGCAGATTCCGGCCGGTCGCCTGGGCAGGCCGGAAGAGATCGCGGCACTGGTCGCGTTCCTCGCGTCGGAGGATGCGGGGTTCATCACTGGCGCCAACTTCGCGTCCAATGGCGGCCAGCACATGCATTGATTATGCAGTGCGCCGGGAATCCAATGCCTTATGCTTTTTGCCGGCGGGGTTCCGTATAATGACCCTGCAAACGGTATGCGTTTATTGAAAATCTACGGCGTGAGGAGTGCCGTGTTATGGCTGCTGAGCGACTGATAAAAAAATACCCCAACCGCCGCCTGTACGACACCACCGAGAGCCGCTACATCACACTCGACGAAGTGCGCGAGATGGTGCTGAAAGAGATCCCGTTCAAGGTGATCGATCGCCAGAGCGAGGAAGACATCACGCGCAACATCCTGCTGCAGATCATCATGGAGCAGGAATCCGGCGGTGAACCGCTGTTCTCCGCTGACGTGCTGTCGCGTTTCATCAAGAACTATGGCGAGGCCACGCAGACCGGGTTTGCCGAATACCTCGATACCAGCCTGCAGTTCTTCAGCGAGCAGCAGAAGGTCATCCAGACACAGATGGGCAAGGCGCTGGAAGGGACACCGATGGACTACTGGGTGAAACTCGGCGAACAGAACATGAAGCTCTGGCAGGACATGCTCAGCACCTCCAGCGATCGCAAAAAGAAGTCCTGACCCACCCCGGCGGCAGGCGCATTAAGCGCCGCACAGCCAACCAATCACATTGCCTTCGCGGCATTGCATCCCTATCCTTGGCGACCTGGCAAACCCGGGATAACAAGCAATGTCGAGAATCCGCGTCACCGAAAAGGATGGCAAGACCACGATCATCGTCACTGGCGATTTCACCTTCGAAGTGAACCGCGATTTTCGCAATGCCTATCAGGCCCTGCCCGCCGGCAAACCGGTGACAGTGGATTTTTCAAACTCGAACTACGTCGACAGCGCCGGACTGGGCATGCTGATCCGCCTGCGCGAACATGTCGGAAAAGACGCCAAATCCGTCACCCTGACTGGCGCCAATGCGACGATCAAGACGATCTTCGAGGTCGCCAATTTCGGCCAGATTTTCCGCATCGCCTGACGCTCATGGTGTTTTCCTCCCCGGAACATGCGACGGCATGACACCATGACCGTTGCCCTCACCCCATCCCTCTCCCGCGTGCGGGAGAGGGGGACGAGGAGACGCTTCGCGTTGTCTCACCTTATCGGCTTTCAACGAATGCGGTTGCGTCCATACAGCGCCGCCACCCGGTAGGCCTCCGCCATCGTCGGATAGTTGAACGTGGTGTTGGCGAAATAGTCGATGGTATTGGCCTCACCCGGCTGCGACATGATGGCCTGGCCGATATGCACGATCTCCGAGGCCTGCTCGCCGAAACAGTGAATACCGAGCAATGCCAGCGTCTCCCGGTGAAACAACAGCTTCAGCATGCCGACACTGCGCCCGGCGATCTGCGCACGCGCCAGGTTCTTGAAGTCGGCGCGCCCGACCTCGTACGGAATATTCTGCTCGGTCAGTTCACGCTCGTTGCGCCCGACCGAGCTGATCTCGGGGCTGGTGTAGATGCCGGTCGGGATATCACCGAGCAGGTCCCAGTCACAGCTGCCGTCGGCAATCAGATGGCCGACGAACCGTCCCTGATCGTAACTGGCGCTGGCCAGGGCCGGCGGTCCGATGACATCGCCAACCGAAAAGATGTTTTCGACCGAGGTGCGGAAGGTCTCGTCGACCTCGATCTGGCCACGCTGGTTGATGGTGACGCCGATCTCTGCCAGGCCCATGTCCTCGGTGTTGCCACTGCGGCCGTTGGCCCAGAACAGCACATCCGAGCGCAACACCTTGCCGGACTTGCAGTGCATCACCACGCCCTTGTCCGTGCTCTCGACCGTATCGATGGTCTCGTTATGCACGATCACCACGCCCTGGTCGCGCAGGTGGTAACTGAGTGCGTCGGTGATCTCGTCGTCCAGGAACGACAGCAGACGATCACGCGTATTGATCAGATTCACCTTCACGTCGAGATTGGCAAAGATCGACGCATACTCGCAGCCAATGACCCCGGCCCCGTAGATGGTGACACGGCGTGGCGTGTAGGCCATCTGCAGCACCGTATCGCTGTCGAGTATCCGTGGGTCGGAGAAATCCAGCTGCGGTGGCCGGTAGGGGCGTGACCCGGTGGCAATCACAAAATGCCTGGCATGGATTCTCAGGGCATTGCCCGAAGGACGCGCGATCTCGATGCTGTTGCTGTCGAGAAAGCGTGCCTTGCCATGGATCACATCGACCCGGTTGCGCCCGTAAAAACGGTGCCGCATGCTGACCTGACGCGATATGACCTCATCGGCGGTGCGCAGCAGCTGTGGCCACGACACATCCATGAAACCGACCGTGTGTTCGAACAGCGGGTGGTGGCGGTAGTCGGCCAGCAGTTGAATCGCATGACGCAGCGCCTTGCTGGGGATCGTACCCTTGTGCGTACAGTTGCCACCCACCTGGTCCTGCATCTCGACAACCGCGACGCGCTTGCCCTGCTTCGAGAGCTTCATGCTGGCGCCTTCACCCGCCGGCCCGCTGCCAATCACGACAACATCGTATTCCTGCATTGCATCACCCCTGGCCACGAAGCGCCCACTATGCCGCACCCGATGAGATTGCGTCATGTTTTAACACAATGCTCTGCGTCGCGTTCCACCAAGGGTAGCGCGCCGTGGACGCGGGCAGTCAGGCCGCAGAATTGGGCTAAAGTTCAAGAACAGGTCTGCACGGACATCGAGTCATTTCCCGCGACGGAGGTAACCGTGGATTTTCAGGAATTGTTGCGGCGATACATCCTCCCGCACTGGATCGAAGACCAGTCACCGGACGCCGAACACCCGCACCGACGACGCTACACCGTCGCGTACAGGCGCAAACAACGCATCGTCAAGAACGTCTGGATCGCCAGCGGACTGGTGATGATTGTCCAGGCCTCTCCGGCTATCATTGCAGGCATGCTGTTAGGCACCACATTCCTTTCATTTGTCATACTCGACGAGACCCCTTGAGCTGAGTCTGATCCCGCCATGCCTTTTTTCGATGCCAACCCGCTGCACAAGCTCGCCTTTGAACCCGGCGATGCCGAGGCGGTACTCGACCTGCAGGGAATGCCCGACGAACAGGCGCTACAGGCCGTCGAGCAGTTGCTGCGGACACCACAATCCGCCAGCTCCTACCTGATCCGCTTCGACGCTGCAGCAGAGGACGGGCGCGAGACGCTGTTCCTGCCGTTGGGCCGCCGGCTGTTACAGGCCCGACGCGACGGCCAACTCGCGCGCTGCCTGCCCGCTGCCGATGGCGCGGGTTACTTCATCGCCTTCACCGATTGATATCAGTGAGTGCGTAGGAGCCGAGCCCCCTCGGCGATAACCGCACCGAAGCCTATCGGCCAGAGGCTGGCCTCCTACGGGTCGGTGCTCCCGGCAATCCCACCACCCAATGCGTTCGTAGGAGCCGAGCCCCCTCGGCGATAACCGCCCGATGATTTCGTAGGAGCCGAGCCCTCTCGGCGATTGCCGCCCGATGATTTCGTAGGAGCCGAGCCCCCTCGGCGATTGCCGCGCCAGATCCAATCGGCCAGGGGCTGGCCTCCTACGGGGTGTTGCTCCCGGCAATCCCACCACCCAATGCGTTCGTAGGAGCCGAGCCCTCTCGGCGATTGCCGCGCCAGATCCTATCGGCCAGGGGCTGGCCTCCTACGGGGTGTTGCTCCCGGCAATCCCACCACCCAATGGCAACGGCAGATTGCTGCCGATCTTGCCCTGCAGCCGCCCGCACCTGGTACTGCGCTCGGATGGCTCGCAGACGGCCGCAAAATCAATCGCGCGGCGGTAGTCGCGTCTGCGGTGCTCGTAGTACTTGCTGAGTTCGCTGGCGGCCAGGGTGCTGCCAGCGGCGTGCAATTGCAGCCACAGCGCCTCTGCCCTCGCCCATTCCCCGCACCGCCGGTACAGCGCAGCAAGCTGTAGTGTGCCCGCCTCGTCGAGATGGGCAACTGCCGCTTCCAGCACCCGGCAGGCCAACGACTCGTGACCGGCCTGCTGCCAGGCGCGACTGATCGCGGCATGATCGACCCTGGCCTCGCCACGGCCAGCGTAGTCACGTAACAGATCGCGGTGCAACAGTGCCAGTGATGCCACGTCCTGGAAGTTGTGCTGCAACACGCCACCAAGCGGTGCTGTCGAACCGCGTCGCAGCCACGCCTGCCACGCTGCCGGCGCCTCGGACCCGGGCAGGTCGCCGGCCCGGTGCAGATCCAGCAGGCGCTTCTCGGCTGTCTGCAGACGACAGTCTGGCCAATACCGTCGATAGGCGCGACGCACCGTGTACATCAGGTCGAGATGCCGCAGCCTGCCCAGTCCATCGGCTACGCGCTGCATCGCACAGCGTGCGTCCAGCAACGGCAGATCGAAGCACTTGCCGTTGTAACTGACCAGCACGGCATCACGCCCGACCCAGTCGACCAGTTCGCGCAGCATCACCGCCTCGGCGGCAAAGCTGCCCAGCAGGTACTGGCGGACCGACAGCGTCCGTGCATCGGTATAGCGTGCAACCCCGACCATGAACGCAAGATTGCCTACCCCGCCGGACAGCCCGGTGGTCTCGGTATCGAGGTATACCCAGTCGGGATCGCGCAGACCTTGCACCTCCGGCAGCATCGTCAGGTCTGGCGGGTCACCCTGGCATCCGGGCAATGCGTAGGCATGCTCGCGCAGCAGCAGCGAATCACCGTGCACGTCCGCCTGCAGCGCCCGTGCAAGTGCGTCGATGCGCGGTGGTGACACGGCCTTCGCCGTGCGTCGGCCATCCAGCCGCTGCAGCTGGTGCGCCAGCGTGTCGGGCGTCTGTTCGGCAGGACGGCCGCGCAGACGATCGAGTCGCCCGGCGAGGTTCATGCCGGCCGCGGCGCCACGTCGGCAGCAGCGGCAAACAGCCCCAGCACGGTCGCTGCGAGTGCACGCGGCGAATAGCCACGTTCCTCGTCGCTGGCCAGCACGGGTCCGACACACGACGGACAGCCGTAGCGGCAGTCGCAGCGTTCGACCAGCTCCAGGGCACCGCGCACCACCTCGGCCTGACGCGCATACAAAGGCTCGGACAGACCGATGCCACCCGGATGGTTGTCATACAGGAATACCGCGGGGCGGAACGCACCCTGGTAATCGGGCGCGATCTCCTCGCCAGAGACGTCACGCATCTGCCCCCGCCCGTTGGCGCCCTGCGTCGCGAACCACTTGCCATCACCGTCACCGACCGCGCGCCCCAGGTCCGAGGTCTCACTCATCATCTGCAGCGCGGCGACGTGGTGCATCGCATAGGCCGCACCGAGAAAACCATCCAGCGCCATCTGCCGCGACGGCAAGGCACGTTCGAGCTCGCCCGGGCGGATCTCCCACCACGCCGCAGTGGTGTGCATCTCCTGGTCCGGCAGGTTGATGTTGCCGTAGCCGATGTTCTCGTGGGTGTAGTAGCGGATCTTCTTGTAGCCGGCGAAACGCCGCACCAGGTGCACCTCCCCATGTGCCACGCGTGCCTGTGCCGTGGCCCGTTCGGCGAAGCGCTCGAGGATCTTCAACCGCGTGTACACGATCGCATCCGTGTAGTAGTCGGCACGGGTCGGCCGCACATAGGCCTTGCGCCCGTCCCAGTCGAGCGACTCGACCTGGTACGGCGCCGCCTGCAGCATGTAGATCGCGCCCGGATAGATCGTCTCCGGCGCCGAGCTGAAGTCGACCTCGGCGATGACCTGACGGCTGTCGTGGTCCTGGTCGACCACCAGGAAATTACCCTCGGCCACTGAGCGCAGCGACACCGCGTTGGCCGGATAGGCATCGGTCGCCCAGTGCCAGGTGTCGCCCTCGAGGTGCACCACGCCCTCGTCGCCCAGGTACTGCAGAAACTGCTCCAGCGGATGCCGGCTGCCAAACCGCTCGTCGGCGTGGAACGGCAGCTCGAACGCGGCGCAGCGCACGTGGTCGAGCAGCACCAGCAGCTGATCGGGGTCGATGCGCGCGTGCTCGGGCGAGGCACCGAGAAAGAAATCCGGGTTGCGCACGATGTACTGATCCAGCGGCTCGCTGCCGGCGACCAGCACGCCGAGCGAGGTGCGGTTGCGGCGCCCGGCGCGGCCGAGGCGCTGCCAGGTCGCCGCGATGCTGCCCGGATAGCCGTTCAGCACGCAGACATCGAGGCTGCCGATATCGACGCCGAGCTCCAGCGCCGAGGTGCTGATCACGCAATCGATGCTGCCGTCACGCAGGCGCCGCTCGGTCTCGCGCCGCTGCGTCGGCAGATAACCACCACGGTAGGCGAACACGCGCGGCGGCCGGCGCGGGTCCTTGTCGAACACGTCCTTCAGGTACTTGGTCAGCACCTCGACCATCAGCCGCGAGCGTGCGAACACGATGCTCTTGAGACCGATCCGCGTGGCCAGACGCGCGATACGGTTGGTCTGCGAGCGCGCCGAGGCACGCAGCCCCAGATCGGGATTGATCACCGGCGGGTTCCACAACAGCAGCCGGCGCTCACCCTGCGGCGCGCCGCTGCGCGTCACCGCGGCGACGTCCTCGCCGAGCAGCCGGGTGGCCAGCTCGACCGGGTTGGCGATGGTCGCCGAGCAGAACACGAACTGCGGCGAGGCACCGTAGAACGCGAGGATGCGCTTGAGGCGCCGGATCAGGTTGGCGACGTGCGCCCCGAACACGCCACGGTAGGTGTGCATCTCGTCGATCACGACGTATTGCAGGTTCTCGAAGAACTGCGCCCACTTGGTGTGATGCGGCAGGATCGCCTGGTGCAGCATGTCCGGGTTGCTGACCACGATGTCGCCGCGCGTGCGCACCGCCTTGCGCGCATCGCCGGGCGTGTCGCCGTCGAAGGTGTAGGCACGCACGCCCAGTTCACCGGCCTTGTTCAGTTCGAGCAGTTCGGCGACCTGGTCCTGCGCCAGTGCCTTGGTCGGGAACAGGTACAGCGCCTTGCCCTGCCCGTTGCACACAGCCTGCAGCACCGGCAGGTTGTAGCACAGCGTCTTGCCCGAGGCGGTCGGCGTCACCACGACGAAGTGGCGGCCCTCGCCGGCCAGCCGCCAGGCCTCGGCCTGGTGCGCATACAGCTCGTGGATGCCGCGTGCACGCAGCGCCCGCAGCAGTCGCTCATCAAGCCCGGCCGGCAGTGGCGCGGTCTGCGCCGGACGTGCCGGCAGCGTCAACTCGGCGCAGATGCGCCCGGCGTATTTCGTCTTCAGGCGACGGGTCAGCCGGTCGACCGGATCGTTCGGTTCGGAGGAGACGGGCAACGGCAATGCCGACATGGCAAAGTTCTCTTGATGTTCTATAATCAGCAGCAGTATAGAACAGATACAGAACTTTTCGGCAACACAGCGAGAACAGCATGGTCCCTCCGACACTCACCCGGCGCCAGCAGGAAATCCACGAATACCTGCGCGAACACCTCGACGACTTCCCTCACCCGCCGACGCTCGACGAACTGTGCGACGCGCTCGGCCTGAGCTCGCGCGGCTCGCTGCACAAGCAGATCCAGGCCCTGATCGAGGCCGGGCTGGTCGAGCCGATGAACAACCTGCGCCGCGGCATCCGCCTCGTTGAAGAGGACATGCCGCCGATGGGCGACAGCGACGCCCTGCCGCTGTACGGCTACATCGCGGCGGGCCGGCCGATCGAGGCGATCCGCAACCCGGAGATGATCGACGTGCCGGCGCAGCTGCGCTCCAGCAAGCCCTGTTATGTCCTCGAGGTGCGCGGCGACTCGATGATCGAGGAAGGCATCCTCGACGGCGACTGGGTGGTGATCGAACACCGTGACCAGGCGCGCAACGGCGAGATCGTGGTGGCCCTGGTCGACGGTGAAGAGGCGACACTCAAGCGCCTGGAGGCGAAATCCGGCGAGGTGGTGCTGCACCCGGCCAACAGCAGTCTGGCGGCGATGCACTACAGCCCGGAGCGCGTGCAGGTGCAGGGCGTGCTGGTCGGCCAGATGCGGCGTTACCACTGACCCGGGCCGCCGGTAGCGCGGCAACGGTTGCGGCCGCGCGATGGCGCGGATCTCCCCTGTTCGGTGTGCACCGGCCCACTGCGCTGCAGATACCCGGCCAGATGCCGCTATAGTGGCAACATCGAGGGTCTCGCAAGAGACGTGAACCCCGGCCACAGCGGAATCGTGGCCGCCGGAACAGGGAAGGCCCTGCCATGGACCGATACGCCGACGTCTTCAATGTTCGCGGGCACAAGTACGACGCCGCGATGCGCGCCTATCCGACCGCGCGCGATGAAGAATTCAGACAACTGTTCAAGGGCATCGACACGGCCCCGCTCAAGCGCGTGTTCGACCTGCCGTCCGGCGGTGGCTACCTGCACCGCTTCATCGCCGCCAATGCACAACTGATCCAGTTCGACCCCTCGGCCGGCTTCGCCACCCAGGGCGTATTGCCGGTCGACCTCGAAAGCCCCGAGCTGCCCGCCCCGGGCGCCGACCTGATCGTCTCGCTCGCCGCGCTGCACCACGTCTCCAACAAGACGGGGTTCATACAAGCGGCGCTGGCGGCCCTGCGCCCCGGCGGCTGGCTGTGCATCGGCGACGTCGCGGCAGACTCCAACATCACCCGCTTCCTCGATCAGTTCGTCGGCATGCACAACGGCATGGGGCATTCGGGCGACTACCTCGACCCGGAAAGCCGCGAATTCCAGACGGCGGTGCAACAACAGGCCTCGCTCGTGCGCTGCGAAGTCGCGCCCTGCCCCTGGCACTTTGCCAACACCGACGACCTCGCCGAATTCTGCCGCAGCCTGTTCGGGCTGCTCGCCGTGGACGATGAATCACTGCTCAAGGCACTCGATGCGCAGGTCGGTATCACCACCGACACGACCGGCGTCTCGCTCGAATGGGAACTGCTGTACCTGCAGTTTCGGAAGTGAACTGGTGCAGACGCGCTACCAGATACGATCGCTCGTTGAGATAGGCAGTCACTGCCTATGTCATTTCAGGCAATATCTGTCTATCTAGCTGTTAAGCCAATAAGGAAATCACATGGCCGCGAAGAAGAAAGTAGAGGAAGTTGTTGCTCTTGTCGGAGAAGAAGAGAATGCACCACGGCCTAGGTTGCATAAACTCATTATCCAAAATTTCAGATCAATTGGGTCTGAGAAGGTGGAAGTAGAGTTGGATGATATCGTTGTCCTGGTTGGCCCCAACAATGTTGGCAAAAGCAGTATTCTGAGGGCTTATGAAATTGTAATGTCGCACGGATCAAAAGATGGGAAATTAACAATCAATGATTTCCCAAACGGCCAAGTTGACCCTGATAACCTCCCAACGATTGAACTTCATACTATTGTATTTAGCGATGCGCCTGGCGAGAGATGGCTTGATCCTACTTCCGATGGTGAGTGGTTAATTCGCGAAAAATGGGTGTGGGATAGCCCGAACAAAGATCCAAAACGTCAAGGTTTTGATGTTCAAAAGAATGGTTGGGATGATCAGGTGCCATGGGGCGCCCCAAATGTCGCAAATTCACGCCGGCCATTGCCTCACAGAATAGACGCTTTCGCAACACCAGATAAACAAGCATCTGAAATAACAAAACTGATAACCAGTCTTCTCAGGGAAAAGTTGTCTGATATTAAGTCAGATCCTGAGCAAGAGAAGTCTGACTACGAGCTTGTTTTAGACAAGATAAAAGATCTCCAAACAAAAGTTGTACAGGCAACTGAAGATGAAATAAAAATAATTGAAAATGAGATTTCAGAATACTTAGGAAAGCTATTTCCAACGCATAAGATTAAGTTTGATGCCAAGCCTGAAGCTGATTTAGAAGGTTCTTACCAACCATTTAAAACCAATACAGACTTGTTAATGGGGCCTGAGGATGGCTATTTTTCCTCAATTGAGCACCAGGGTAGCGGAGCTAGAAGAACTCTATTATGGGCCACGTTAAAATATCTTTCAGAGTCACAAGATAAAAAGGGTTCTCGCCCACACGTGCTACTACTGGATGAGCCCGAGATTTGCTTGCATCCATCGGCTATTCGAGAAGCAAGATCGGTCCTATATGACCTGCCAGCCAGCGGAAACTGGCAAGTAATGATTACTTCTCACTCTCCAATATTTATTGATCTATCTAAAGACAATACCACCATCGTTAGGGTGTTTAGAGACAATGATAGTGAAGTAAAAAGTACCACTCTATATAGACCTGAAAGAGCAAGGCTGGATGACGATGATAAAAAAAATCTTAAGCTGATGAATATATGTGACCCGTATGTTCATGAGTTTTTCTTCGGCGGTCGTCAGTTAATAGTTGAAGGCGATACAGAATACACGGCGTTTTCAATGATCAAAGAAATGTTCCCCGAGCAGTATGGGGATGTTCAAATAATAAGGGCTCGAGGAAAGGGCATAATTCCCTCTGTTGCCAAAGTATTAAAGCAGTTTTCTAAGTCATTTTTCATCCTCCATGACACCGATGAAGAGATAACAGCCAAAGGAAATAAAAATCCTGCTTGGGGCATGAATAACACAATAGCCCAGCTACTCGATGAAGACGGAAAGGCAAATCTAGTTGCTTGTAAAACCTGTTTCGAAACAGCTCTTTTCGGTGAAGAGGTGAAGGACGAGAAGCCATATAATGCATTAACTAGAATACGAAGCAGTGACGATGCAAGAAATCGAGTTAAATCGTTACTCGATTACCTTATTGGGGTGGAAGGCGCAGTTCTTCCGGATAACTGTATACACTGGACTAAAATTGAAGAGCTGGCTTAACAAAGCATTGCAGCGGACAAGCCGCTGAATGCGGCATTAGGATCGAAAAGGCTTACATCGGATGTCAGAACAGCCATCAACTAGCCCCAAAGAAAAGAAGAAGCTTCAGTTGTCGGAGGGGGTTCTGTTAGGAACCGTTCCTGTCGTTGTGTATGCGTTTTCGTTCGTTTATGAGATGGGATATCTGTCCTTCTATGGCCTACCTTCCGCGCTAATATCTATAGATGCCCCAGCGATGATCTCAGCAGCTCTATTCGGAGCACTCTATATCTTTGCCTTGCTGTTCTGGTTATCACTAGCAATCGATAGTTCAGATAGTGAATACAACATAGTCAAAACCATTGGTTTGTTAATGCTGTACTTCGGCTTCTTTCCTATCATTTATTTGCTGCTCCGAGGCTCCGAGTATTTGCCAATCGCCTTCTTTCTCACAGTAGGGGTGATGTTCCTGATAATCGTCTTGAGAGGTGCCGAAAAAAGGTGGGTATGGTTGCAGGGCTTTTCGGCGAAAGCATATTGCTTTTTTGCCGAGGTTTTCCCATCCGAATCGGTTCACAAGAAGAAAAAAAGCACGTTCGAATTGCTTCAAGATGGCGCGGGAATCGTCTTTATCGTCTTAATTCCGTTCGTTTTGGCATTTGCTGCAGGAAGGCACAATGCTGAAAATCTAACTACGTATGATGTATTCGAAAACGAAAAATTGGGCGTACTGGCGGTAGCTCGGATTTACGGAAACATTGTGGTTAGTATTCCCTTTGACAAAGGACAAATGTCGTTCAAAAGAGAATATGCTGTTTTCAAATTCGATAATCTAAGCGGTGTAGTGTTCTCCTCTGAGAAAATTGGCCCGTTGAAAACTATTCCTAGCCAAAATGGCAATAAAAATCCTAACAAGTAGCTCTTGTCGTTCGTCACTTTGTTCCTCGCAGGGACGCCCGGCTTCGCCGTGCGGCACAAAGCGTGGGCGTTAGCGTCGGGAAGCATATCGTATGGCAATATCTAGTAGTTTTTGGGAAACGTTCGGTAAAGCCAGTGCTGTTCTTACACTTGCGGCGACTGCCTACGGACTATGGATTGCGATGTTTCCTTCGAAAGAAGACGTTGTGGCATCCGTGTATTATCAGCGTTACGTAATTTCCCCAGATTTAATAACCGCAATTGATGGCTTAAGGGCTGCATTGTATGAAACTGAAATCACCAAGGCCCTCGCGACCATACCTGACCTAGATGTACCAGAGGAAAAATTAGAAAAAATTGGCAAAAATATCTACGAAGTCTCGAAATCTAAATGGACACCTAAATTTCAATACGATATCGAAAAATATCGTTCATTTACTGCTGTGATAATCAAGAATACGGGTGATAAGGCGGCAAAAAATATTCATATCGACACCCCTTTGAATGGTGTGGTCCTTGTAACCCGTAACGACAATACCCAATCTGTATCGAATTTTAATCAAAGCATTAAAGTTGGTGACCTCAGGGCAAACAACTCAGTCACTCTATCGATATGGAGCGAGGAAGGAATGTCAGAGCACTATGAGGAAGACTTTAATTTGACTCATGAAAATGGGCTAGGGTCATTTAATTTTTCTACTCGTGTTACAGGTTTCGATAAGTTTCTAGTTAACTACAAATATGGAATCCTGTGGGTACTTCTAATGGGTTTGTGGTTTCTGATATCTGCAGCAACAAGGAAACCAAATAACACTTCATCCGCATCACAGGACGTCGTTGAAAGCAAAGACGCTAAAAAAGGGGTTAAGGATGACGCGCAGTAACAATGCGCGCATCTTACCCAAGCGTAAGATTTTTTGAAAAGGAGATCGTTATAAATACGGAAGTTGCAATTTTCCCTTATGTGTATGTAACAAGTAAATTCATCCGACCAAAAAACCGCTACGCGCTTTTTAGTCGGCTGATTTAAGCGTTAGCCGTCAAAAGACAATAGGCACACATTGTGCTAGTCTCGGCCCATGAAGCCAATTTCATGGAATGCTGAGAAAAATGCTCTGCTGAAAGCCGAGCGAGGTGTGTCGTTCGAGGATGTGGTCTTCCACATCATGGCCGGCGATATCCTCGATACCGTCGATCATCCCAATCAAGAGCGTTATCCCGGGCAGCAGATTCATGTCATTGCCATTGAGGAATACGTCTACCTGGTTCCGTTCGTTGAATCGGAAGAAGAGGTTTTCCTGAAAACGATCATTCCCAGCCGCAAGGCAACGAAGAGTTATCTGGGTGAAGAATCATGAGCAAACTATCGAGTGAAGAGCGCGAGGTTCTTGAGGCGTTTGAGAAGGGCAAGCTCAAGCGGTCGAAAAAAGCGGCGAATACGCAGAAGCGGCACCAAGAATACGCAGAAGCAATGTTCAAGAAAGATGCGCGTATCAACATCAGGCTGTCATCGAAAGATTTGCGCGGGTTGCAGAAACGCGCCCTGGCAGAAGGTATCCCTTATCAAACCCTGATTGCCAGCATTCTGCACAAATACGTCGAGGGCCGGCTGAGTGAGGGCAACGGCTAAAAAGGCGCTCAAGTCGTTCGTCGCTCTGCTCCACACTCGGACCCACGGCTGCGCCGTGGGCTGCTTACCTGGGCGTAAGATTTTTGATAAGGAGATCGTTATGAATACGGAAGTTGCAATTTTCCCCTATGTGGTTCGCTTTGGCATCGCTTATGCGGTGGCGTTGATCATCTTCGCGATCATCACATCGATTCTTGGCCTCGATGGTGGCGCGGGTTCCTCGATGGGCGCTCTGATCGCGGCTGTCGCCGTTGCAGCATCAAAGTTCGTAAAGGATCATGAACGAGTGCCAACGTCAGCTGAAAGAAAAAAGCTCACATGGGCATCGCTTGCGGCGAGTGTCCTGGTATCGGTGGTCTTGATCGGCGCGGTCCTTGGCGGCACCGGCCAGCTTGGCCAATTGTCCGGTCTATCGAAGGTGTTCTCCAGGTTGAACCTTGGATTGGTATTCGGGGTAATGTTGTTTGTTCTGGCGTTGTACGCATTGGTCCTTTGGTTTTCGTACAGTGGCTTCGCGAACGTGCAGCACAAGTCGCTGCTCAAGAAGCGAGGGGAAATCCAGGCGTGATCAACTCGCTCACATTCGCTCGTCGGGACGCGCAGCACACTGCGCGCCCGTTTCCAAGGTGTTGGAGATAAGAGATGTCGTTAGCAGGAATCTCGTTTGAGTATGGAATCAAAGATGCTGAAGATTTGCTTAGGCATTTCGATGCGATAAATGCCAATCCCCCGCCTGATAATGCAGAGGTACTGAAACGAGCTGGTTTGGTGATGGCTTTAACCGCTTGGGAAACCTATGTCGAAGATCGCGTTACCGAGGGTTTGGTTAAGAAATTGAGCGTTGTCGCTGGAAGTTACGCTGGAAGGTTCATCGAGAATCAGCTCAAGAACGAGTTGAAACGGTTCAATAATCCTGACGCAGATAAGACAAAGCGGCTTTTCTTTGACTATCTGGAAGTTGATGTCACGCAGGGATGGAATTGGGCTAGTACTGATCAGGTGAGCGCAAAAAAGCTATTGAACGAATGGATTTCAAAGCGGGGAGATGCCGTGCACCGTTCTAAGCCTGTGAACAATGGCTCACCACTGCCACATCTGATCAAGAGAGATGAGCTGGCAAAAGCAATTCGTTTCATCAAAGAGCTAGTGAAGGCAACCGAAGCCCATCTCGATAAGAATCTTTGACAAACGACAGTGTCGACATGTCTACCCGGTTGGCGAAGTGGCTGAGCGGCTGGGAAATGTCGGCTACAAACCGCCGATCAGTAAGCCATGAAAAAACGACACTTTACGTTTCATCGGACGCACCCCTCCCACCCGGCAGGCGCCTGACCGGCCGCCATACCGCACAATGCTAAGCCGTATCTCCAAAGCCCTTACTGCCGCGTCAATACTGTTCTTTCTTGCCCTGGTCATCTTCGCGATACCGTCGTTCTTCGATCCTGAATTCGAGGTGATCAACCGTTCGTCCGAGACTGTCTCCGTGGTCGCGGCGTGGCGGGGCGGCGAGCGGGACATCGGCGAGATCCTGCAGCAATCGTCCCATCGGTTCAGTGTCGATGATGAAGCCGCGATGACCTTTGTCGTTCGCTTTTCCAGTGGCAAAGAGATCGAGAGCGAGCCGCTGTATTTCACCCGCGGCACAAAAATTATCGCGACGATCACCGGTGACGGAATTGCCGTTCGGTATGACTTTGAATCGTAGCAAGATGGGAAAACGTGCACGGGCAGTGGAAGCTGTTCGCCCCGGTGCGCAACATCGAGATCTCAGACGACAATTGTTCTGCTGACGGGACGTAGGGCTGGGAATTGACAATCTGCCGCACGTACATACACTGTATGCATGATCGCGTTCGAGTGGGATGAAGCGAAAAGCCGCACGAATCTGAAAAGGCACGGGGTTTCTTTCGAAGAAGCTCGTTCCGTGTTTTTTGATGAGTACGCCATGCAGTTCTACGATGAAGGACACTCGTCGGAAGAAGATCGCTTCATCATGCTCGGAATGAGCAACCTAAGCCGTGTGCTCGTGGTCTGCCACTGTGAAAGGGTTGGTGGTTCGGTGGTTCGAATCATCTCGGCCAGAAAGGCTACGAAGAAAGAACGCGGCTTTTACCCGGAAGGTGCGCAATGAAAGCCGAATACGATTTTTCGAAAATGAAGTCGCGAAAGAATCCCTATGCTTCGAAGCTGAAAAAGCCGGTAACGATCCGGCTTGGCGAAGATGTCATCGACTATTTCAAGGGCATGGCCGAGGAAACCGGGATCCCCTATCAGAGCCTCATCAACCTGTATCTAAGGGATTGCGTCGCGCAGCATAGGGAGCTTGATCTGAGTTGGCAGCAGAGAAAGCCCTAACCGGGCGCTAGCCAATGAAACCCGCGATGCGTCTTGCGGAAAAATGGGGCATCCGGCCCCCGCTCTACCGGGTGCGAGCCCACCGATGAACACAACCACCGCGATCACCTGGCATCTAAGCTGACAGCCTTGTGGCTGGCGGCAGGCTGATACCGCATGACAGCACCTGGCGCAAAACCACACCCTGGGTGGAGAGACAGATGAAACGATGCGACTGGGCAGGATCGAATCCGCTGGACATGGCCTACCACGATGAAGAATGGGGCGTACCGGTGCATGACGACCGGCTGCTGTTCGAGATGCTGATCCTCGAGGGCGCCCAGGCCGGGTTGAGCTGGTCGACGATCCTGAACAAGCGCGCCGGGTATCGGGCCGCATTCGACAATTTCGAGGCGCGGAAGATCGCGGCTTATCCGGCACGGCGCATCGAGAAACTGCTCGGCAACCCGGGCATCGTGCGCCACCGACTCAAAATCGCCGCGACGGTTGAAAACGCAAAACGCTTTCTGGCGGTGCAGGACGAATTCGGCAGCTTCGACGCCTTCATCTGGTCGTTCGTCGGCGGCAAGCCGCTGAACAACAAGCGGGTATCGAGCGCCGACATCCCGACCAGCTCCGACGAATCGGCGGCAATGAGCAAGAGCCTGAAAAAACGCGGCTTCAAGTTCGTCGGTGCGACCACCTGCTATGCCTATATGCAGGCGGTCGGCATGGTGAACGATCACCTCACCTCGTGCTTCCGGTACAAGGAAGTGAAGCGACTGCAGAAGACGGCGTGAACCGGCATTGCGAGGAATCCAACATGGTCAGCAAAGAAGACATGACCGCCTTTCTGAGTACCGAGTTCCCGCAGACCAAGTGCACCGTCGATGCCCTTGGCGAACGGTCTGCGACTGTCCGTCATGCAATCGGTTTCGACGAACTGCGCCCTGGCGGTACGGTATCGGGCCCGGTGTTGATGGCGGTGGCGGATGTCGCGCTGTATGTCGCGATTCTCGGTGAAATCGGCCTCGTCGCGCTTGCAGTCACCACCAGCCTGACGATCAATTTCCTGCGCAAGCCGTCCGCTGAACGCGACATCATCGGTGTGTGCAAACTGCTGAAGGTCGGCCGGTCGTTGATTGTCGGCGAGGTATCACTCTATTCGGAAGGCGATCCACAACCGGTGGCGCATGTGGTCGGCACCTATTCGGTACCGCCAGCGAAGAATCGTTGAGCCACGGCGCGCGCCGTTCAGTGTGTCCGGTGCTGATAGACCCCATCCGCGAAACCGTTGAACAGCTTCAGCAGCTCGGGGTGAGAGACCGGGGTGGTATCGGGCGCCGGCTCGAGGTGGCGTTCCGCGACATAGGTCTCCTGGTCAATGCCATCCACCAGGATGCGATACCAGGGCTGATCCTTCGGAGGACGTGAGCGCGCCACCTGGTCGTACCAGGATTCCGTGCCCTGAAAACTGGCGTCCACATCGACGATCACACCGCGGTAATCGAAGCGGTTGTGATGCACGATCTGTCCGACAAAGAACTTCGGTTTCACGGTCATTCTGCGCATATCCTCCACGCCCGTTTTTGACTAAGCCTCTGCGATCAGGACCGCGCGTATCGGTGCGGGGTGGCCCTCGATCGTAAACCGGTTATCGGCGGGGTCGAGAAAATCTGCAAGGGATTCGAACATCATCCATGCAGTGGAACGCTGTTCCTCGACGGTGGTCGGGGTGACGTCCACGGTGCGCACGTTTGTGAAACCGCAACGTTCCAGCCAGCGCGCGAGCATCGTCGTGGTCGGGATGAACCAGACGTTGCGCATCTTGGCGTAACGTCCCTGGGGCACCAGCACCTGATCGCCCTGCCCTTCGATGACCAGCGTCTCCAGTACCAGCTGGCCGCCCGGCCGCAGCGCGGCGCGCAGATCGAACAGGTGATCGATCGGCGAACGCCGATGGTAGAGGATGCCCATCGAGAACACGCTGTCGAAGGCGCCAAGGCTGGAGGGAACGGCCTCGATGCCCAGTGGCAGCACCTGCACGCGTGCAGCAAGGTCGGGCGCCATGCCGGACACCAGTTTATGAATGGCAAGAAACTGCGCCATGAACACCGCCGTCGGGTCGATACCGATCACGGTACGCGCGCCGGCGTCGGCGATGCGCCAGCAGTGATAGCCGTTGCCGCAGCCGACATCGAGGACCACGCGATCGGTCAGCGGCGCCAGGTGCGGCAGCACGCGGTCCCATTTCCAGTCTGACCGCCACTCGGTATCGATGTGGATGCCGGCGATACGGTATGGTCCCTTGCGCCAGGGGTGCAGGGTCTTGAGCGTATCTGTCAGGGCATCGCGCGCGGCGGGTAACAGATCGACCGACGGCTGTATGTCGAGCGCCCCGTCACGGCAGTCGACGTGCCCCCCGCCGAGTTCGGGCAGCGTGTCGACTGCCTGCTGCCAACGCGCCCAATCGCCGTGCGGGGCAAGCCGGAAGAACTGGTCGAGCTGCGAAGCGACAACGTCTGCCCAGCGTTGCATGCCGGCATCGGCAAGGACACGCCGGACATGCTCGGCATCGATCACTTGCCTGCAACCAGCGACACGAAATTGAAGCACTGGAACCACAGGTCGGAGCGCGTGAATCCGGCCTGCTGCAGGCGCGCCTGGTGGGTGTGCAGTGTCTCCGGCAGCAGCACTTTTTCCAGTGCGCTGCGCTTGCGGCTGATCTCCAGGTCGCTGTAGCCGTTGGCGCGCTTGAACGCGTGGTGCATCTCGATCAGCAGGTCGTCGGCTGCGGGGTCGGCACCGGCGATCTTCTCCGACAGGATCAGGATACCGCCCGGCGTGAGACCGGCCTGGATACGCGACAGCAGCGCCAGCCGATCCGCAGGCGGCAGGAACTGCAGGGTGAAGTTCAGCACCACGATCGAGGCGTTCTCGATCGCCACCTCGCGCACGTCGGCGCACTGCCATTCGACCTGCGGGTAACGCGCGGCCGCCATCCCGGTTGCACGCGCCAACATCGCCGGGGCGTTGTCGACACCGATCACACGACACGGCCTGTCGGCACTGCCAAGCGCCAGCGCCGCCGTGGAAGCGCCGAGCGAACAGCCCAGATCAACCAGGCTGGTGTGCGGCTGCGCATAACGTTCGGCCAGCAGCTGGATCATGTTGATGATCGCCGGGTAGCCGGGCACCGAACGTTTGATCATGTCCGGAAACACCGCCGCAACGGCGTCATCGAACACGAAGTCGGCCGGCGACCCTGCGGCATCGGCAAACAGCCTGTCACGCTTGTCTGAATCAGTCATCCCGGCGCACCTCGCGCAGCCTCACGGCCCGCTTGCGTAGTCGATGGTGATCTCCTGGTCGCACCCGATAACGCAGCACGCGTACAGGTCGAAGCCATCAAACGCCGCATTGCCCGGTGACTCGTGATTGATATAACGCAGCAGGTTGCGACCGCTGCGTCCGACCGGCTGGCGCGGATCGTCTTCGTCGAACACCCACAGGACGTACATCCCGTCCCTGGTGGCCGGCGGACCGTGAAAGGTGCCGATGTATTCACCGGCGGCAATCTCGCGTGAGGCAAACAGACCTGTGCCGTGAATGCCGGAATCAGCGACATAGACCACGCGGCGCAATTGGGCGTCTGTGCACCGTTTGTCGCCGTTCACGCCGGCACCGCGACGCTCTGCATCGCCATGTGCCGGTCGCTGCCATCCACCTTGCCCCAACCCACCTGGTGGTGCGGCAGCGTGGACAGATCGATTTCCCTGATCGCGTCGCCCAGCGCCCGCACGGAGCCGTCCTGGCCCTTCCACATCACCAGCAGCTTTTCCATCAGTGGCAGCATTTCGATGCCTTCGCGTTCGGCACTGGCGGCGTAGACATGGCCCGCGGGCAGCAGGTGGCGGCTCTCGGCGTACAGGAACTCATGCACATTGCCCGCGGTGACACCGGGCTGGCGCAGCATCTCGTCCACGGTCGGCAGCGTGGTCGGGATCTCGGGCACCGCCGAACGCACTCCCTGAAGGACCGGGTAGTAGGGCAAGCGGCCGCGCGTCATCGAAGAAAAACGGTAGCGCGCCGGGGACAGCTCCCCGAGCAGCGCGGGATGGACCTGCCAGTCGGGCGTGGCCAATGCCGCAGGCGCGACACCGCCGATATCCAGGTAGGCCGACCACAGGTCTGCGCACTGCTGATGTATCCAGTCTGTGTCGGCGTGCGCCAGCCTGTGCGCCCATTGCTGCGGCGACAGACCGAACAGGCCGACCTCGTGCCCGTTGTCGCGCGCCGCCGAGATCAGGGCAGCACCCTCGCGTCCGAGTTCCGGTGCAGCCAGCAGCGTGCCGTAGGCAAGGGCCGCCAGCCCCTGGCGCCGGCGCGCACGCCACGCGGACAGCGGCGACCTGCCGGCGTAATCGCACCCAAGCGGGAACAGGAAGGTGGCACGCACCTGGAATTCACTGAACAGTCGCATGAGATTCGGCACCCCCTCGCGCAGACCACGCAGGGAGCCAATCTCAACGCGCAGGGCGACACGCATTGACGGCAGTTTTTCTGTTGATTTTGGGGCGCTTAGTCTGAACGGACCGACGCGCTGTTACAAGCATTCAGCCGACGGCGCAGGTGCCTTCGTAGACGGCCATCACTTCCCGGAGTTCGGTCACCACCGCATTCACTTCCGCCGAGGAGAGTCCCTCGGCTTCTGGGACAATCTCGCCGTCTTCGAGGGCATCGAGGTCAGACCAGACCGCACGACAGCCCTTACGACAGAGATTTTCGACACACTGCTCGACGAGTCGGTGATTCAAAATCGCGCCCCTTTGACTTGCGGCGGCATTAGTATACTTGCATATACCCACATGTTCACTGTCCAGATGGGATATCCCAAATGTTCCGTTCTTGCTTTGTTCTCTTTTGCTGCTAGAATTCAGAGAACCTAACGAGAACGCTACGAGGAACCACCCATGTCACACAGCCGTTACTACATGCGCGACCTGAATGGCCACAAGGTCGACAGCATCATGGATTTCAACGTCGCGCTGCGCCGCAGCCGCTCTCGCTCCGTGTTCGAGATCAGTGTGTTCGGCGCCGCACTGCTGATGTATCTGGTTGCGCTAGCCATCAGTGCCTGACCAGGCCAGACCCCCAAATGGAACCCCCAACGGCAAGGGACTGCCAACCACCTGATTGATGTTGGGTTTGTTTATACTGCGGCGAACGCCTGTACTCCTTTAGACCGGTTCGCCATGACACGCTGCACCGGTGCCTATGGCACCTTCTACCGCTGGTTGGTGTTCTTCGGCCTCGTGATATTCGGTGGTTTCGCCGCATTCCGTAACAACCTCATCGACCAGCTGATAAGCACCGACCAGAGTTACCTGTCGGCAGTCATCCTGTGCCTGTTCATCGTCGCGAGTCTGGATGCCGGACGCCGGGCGCGCCAGTTGGGCAACGAACTTTGCAGCGCGATGCAACTGGCCACTCAGGCACGCGGCAACGAAGCGCTGTTCATACGCGATGCGGAACAGGGCGCCTGCTTTGCAGCAGCCACCGCGTCCGATTCGTATGCTCACCATCACCTGCATTTGCTGGCCAACAAGACACTGCAGCACGGCAGCCTGTGCAACCAGGACCTGCTGCTGGAACGGCTCGAGAATGCGCTGGGCCGTGGTCACGAAACCGGCTGGTTCCTGGCCGACCTGATGATCCGCCTCGGCCTGCTCGGCACCGTCATCGGATTCATCTTCATGCTCGGCTCGGTCGCACATGTCTCGAGCGTGGATATCCATGCATTGCAGCAACTGCTGACCAGCATGAGTGGCGGTATGCGCATCGCGCTGTACACCACGCTGACCGGTCTCGGCGCCGGCATCCTGCTGGGCTTCCAATACCGCCTGCTCGACGGTGCCGTCGATCGCCTGATGGCCGAGATCATCGAGCTCTCCGAAGTCCACGTCACCGGCCAGCTGCGCCGGCTGACGATGAGCTGAGCGATGCGGCGGCGCAGTCTGCGGCGCGCGAACACCGTCGATCCGTTCGTCGACCTGCTGTTCAACGCCCTGCTCGGCTTCACTTTCCTGTTCCTGATTTCAGTGATGTTCATGAATCCGGACGCACGCAAGGGAAGGATCAATCTGAAGGCCGAATTCATCATCTCGGTGACCTGGCCGGACCACCTGGCCGACGACATCGACCTGTGGGTACAGGACCCGATCGGCGAGACCGTGTCCTACCTGAGCAAGGATGCCAGCTGGCTGCACCTGGATCGCGACGACCGTGGTGAAGTGAACGACACCATCATCATCGACGGCAAGGAGGTGGTCTATCCGATCAACCAGGAAGTCGTCACCATCCGCGGCATCATCCCCGGCGAGTACACCGTCAACCTCTACTACTTCGCCGCCGCGCAGGCGCAGCCGGTCGAGGCACTGGTCAAGGTCGAGAAGGTCAACCCGACGCTGCAGACCGTGTATGTCCGCAAGGTGCTGCTGACCAGACAGGATGATGAACAGACGGTCGTGCGATTCACCCTCGACTACAGCGGCGGCATCGGGCAGATCAACCAGCTGCAGAAACGCTTGACACCGTTCACGCTGGACCCGGGACCCAATCCATGACGGCGTCTGCCGAGACATGGCTGACGCTGCTCTATGTTGTCCCTGTCGCGGTCGTTACCACGCTGCTGGCAACCCACAGCCGGCGGCCGCGTTGGTTGGTGAGCGCACTGCTGATCGCCCTGCCGCTGTTTTACATCGGTCACTTCCAGATGATTCAGGCGATCCGCGGCTGGCCGAGCGATGCCGCGTTGCCGGATGAATTCCAACTGCTGGCGTTTCGCGTCCATGAACCGGACACGAGAAGCGGAGACCAGGGAGAGATCCTGCTCTGGGTCCAGGGCCTCGCGGACCCGCAGCCGCGGGTGCACAGACTGGCCTACCAGAAAGCGCTGCACCTCGCACTGGCAGAGGCAGGGCAACGTCAGGCCGAAGGTAAACGCCAGATCGGCAGCACGATCCGGCAGGCCTCGGCAAACCCGGCCGAACCGCAACGTGAACAGGCCGGCGTTGGCTTCCGCGACGAATCCAAACCCACGCTGCCGGCGAAACCGGGCGCCGATTGAGCCGTGCCGGCAGTACGTCAGGAACCATTACCCGGGAAACAAAAAAGCCGGCGTGCAGCCGGCTTGCGAATTCGATAGCGGGGTCCCGGCAATCAGCCGGTCTTGTCCTTCTGCTCGGCCATTTCGGCCTCGAACTTGAGATTCACGCGTTCGCGCATCTCCTTACCCGGTTTGAAGTGCGGAACATACTTGCCGCTCAACTCGACGGAGTCGCCGGTCTTCGGGTTCCGTCCCATACGTGGCGGACGGAAATGCAGCGAAAAGCTGCCGAACCCGCGGATCTCTATCCGGTCGCCGGACGCCAGCGCCTGACTCATCTGCTCGATCATGCACTTGACCGCCAACTCGACGTCTCGATACGCCAGATGGCTCTGCTCGCGAGCAATGACTTCGATCAATTCCGATTTGGTCATTAAACCCCAGCCCAATCCCAGGTAAATCGGGCGGCCGAAGCCGCCGTCATTGTTATTGCGATCTTGCGATCACTTATTCTTTGTTGGCGTCGAGGTGATCTTTCAGAAGCTCACCGAACGCCGTCGTACCCAAGCTGGCGCCATCGCTGGTATAGGTCGCGATAGCTGCCTTCTCTTCTTCGTAGTCCTTGGCCTTGATCGACAGGCTGATGGTGCGGTTCTTGCGATCCACGCCCATGAACTTGGCCTCGATGGTCTCACCTTCCTTCAGGACCGAACGGGCGTCCTCGACGCGGTCGCGCGACAGCTCGGAGGCACGCAGGTAACCCTCGACACCGTCGGACAGTGCAATCACGGCGCCCTTGGCGTCGACTTCCTGCACAGTACCGGTGACGATGGCGCCCTTTTCGTTCAGCGCAAGGAAGCTCGACATCGGGTCCTTGTCCAGCTGCTTGATACCCAGCGAGATACGCTCACGCTCGGGATCGACTGCCAGCACCACGGTTTCGAGTTCCTGACCCTTCTTGTAGTTGCGGATCATGGCCTCGCCGGTGTCGTCCCACGAGATGTCCGACAGATGAACCAGGCCGTCGATGCCGCCGTCCAGGCCGATGAAGATACCGAAATCGGTGATCGACTTGATGACGCCGCGCACGTGGTCACCCTTGTTGAACTTCTGCGAGAAGTCTTCCCACGGGTTGGCCTGGCACTGCTTCATGCCCAGGGAGATACGACGACGCTCCTCGTCGATGTCCAGCACCACGACCTCGACCTCGTCACCCAGGGTGACGACCTTGCTCGGGTGCACGTTCTTGTTGGTCCAGTCCATCTCGGAGACGTGCACCAGGCCTTCCACACCGTCCTCGATCTCGACGAACGCACCGTAGTCGGCGATGTTGGTGACCTAGCCGAACAGGCGGGTGTGTTCCGGGTAGCGACGGGTGATGTTCTCCCACGGATCCTCGCCCATCTGCTTCAGGCCGAGCGATACGCGCATCTTCTCGCGATCGAACTTCAGTACCTTGACGCTGACCTCGTCACCGATCTCGACCACTTCGGACGGATGCTTGACGCGCTTCCACGCCATGTCCGTGATGTGCAGCAGGCCGTCGATGCCGCCGAGGTCGACGAACGCACCGTAGTCGGTGAGGTTCTTGACCACACCTTTGACTTCCTGGCCTTCCTGCAGGTTGTCGAGCAGCTTGTCGCGCTCTTCGCTGTATTCCTGCTCAACCACCGCGCGGCGCGAGACCACGACGTTGTTGCGTTTCTGGTCCAGCTTGATGACCTTGAATTCGAGGTCCTTGCCTTCCAGATAAGAGGTATCACGCACCGGGCGCACATCAACCAGCGAACCGGGAAGGAACGCACGGATCTGGTCGAGTTCGACGGTGAAACCGCCCTTGACCTTGCCGTTGATGCGACCGACGACGATCTCCTCGGCGTCGAAAGCCTTTTCGAGCTTGTGCCACGCGTGATGGCGCTTGGCCTTCTCGCGGGACAGGCGGGTCGCACCGAAACCGTCCTCGACGGCATCCAGCGCGACTTCAACCTGGTCGCCCACCGCACATTCGATGTTGCCATCCATGTCGGTGAACTGAATCTTGGGGATCACGCCTTCGGACTTGAGGCCCGCATTGACGATGACGTGGTCATTCTCGATCGCGACGACAGTGCCGATAACAATGGCGCCAGGCTGGAGATTGGTGTTGTTGAGGCTCTGTTCAAAGAGCTCGGCGAAGCTTTCAGACATGTATTTGATTCCCGATCCGCGCGTAACGGACCATCCTACCGGTGAGCGAACCCAATCCGGATTTTTCCAATGTAACGACAACCCGGAATACCCGGGCACCCTGGTCAATCCATGATTGACCCTTATGACGTTGCGGGATATACCCTGCGGGCATTCTGCAACACCGTTTCGACGACGTCCTCGATACTGAGCGCGGTGGAATCGATCACGATTGCATCCGCCGCGGGTACCAGGGGCGAGGCCGCCCGACTGCGATCACGAGCATCGCGCTCTTCAATCTCAGTCGTAAGGGCGGCGAGATTAGCAGGCAATCCTTTTTCTTTCAACTGCTTATAGCGCCTTTGCGCACGTTCGGCGGCACTCGCGGTGAGAAAAATCTTGACCCCGGCGGTGGGAAAAACCGTGGTGCCCATATCGCGGCCGTCGGCCACGAGGCCCGGGGGTTGCGCGTAGCCACGCTGCCAGTCGAGCAGCGCCGCCCTCACGCCCGGCATCGCGGCAACCTTCGATGCGTTGTTGCCCGCCCCTTCCGTACGGATCAGATCCGTTACCTCGCGGCCGTCGAGAAAGATCTTCCCATCTTTAAACTCAACATCAAGTTCTTCAGCTATCTTGCTGATTTTGTTTTCATCTTCGAACCCGATTGCCCGCTGGTCGACCGCAAAACCAACCAGCCGGTAGAGCGCACCGGAATCCAGCACGCGCCAACCCAGCTGAGCTGCCACACGCTGCGTCACCGTGCCCTTGCCCGAGCCGCTCGGCCCGTCGATGGTGATCACCGGCAACGCATCAGGCATCTTGCAGAGCCACCCGGCAGCCGGCAGCCGAGGCCAGATCGACGAAGCGCGGAAACGAGGTGTTCACATTGGCGCAGTCGTCGATCAGGATGTCGCCGGAGGCCCGCAATGCCGCCATCGTGAAGGCCATCGCGATGCGATGGTCGCCGTGGCTGTCCACCCTGCCGCCGCCGATGCGGCCGCCACCCTGGATCACGATCCCGTCCGGCGTCGGCCGTGCGTCCACCCCCAGCACCGCCAACCCGTCCGCCATCACCTGGATGCGGTCGGATTCCTTTACCCGCAACTCCTCGGCACCCGTGAGCACCGTCTCACCCTGCGCACACGCGGCGGCGATGAACAGCACCGGAAACTCGTCGATCGCCAGCGGCACCTGGTCCTGCGGGATGCGGATGCCCTTGAGCGGCGCCGAGCGCACACGCAGATCGGCCACCGGCTCGCCGCCAACCACGCGCGCATTGAGCACCTCGATGTCGGCGCCCATCAGGCGCAGGATGTTGATCACGCCGTCGCGGGTCGGGTTCATGCCGACATGTTCGAGCAGCAGGTCAGAGCCTTCGGCGATGCTGGCACCGACGAGGAAGAACGCCGCCGAGGAGATATCCGCCGGCACGTCGATGTCGCAGGCCTGCAGCTTGCCGCCACCGGTCAGGCAGGCCTGACTGCCCTGTCGCTGAACCGCGTAACCGAAGCCCTGCAGCATTCGCTCGGTATGGTCACGCGTCGGCGCCGGCTCGGTCACACAGGTCTCACCCTGCGCATACATGCCGGCCAACAGCAGGCACGACTTGACCTGCGCGCTGGCCACCGGCATGTCGTAGTGCAGCCCATTGAGTGCATTGACGGCGCTTATCTGCAGCGGTGCGGTACCGCCTTCTGCGCTGTCGATCTTCGCCCCCATCCGCGCCAAGGGCTCGGTCACCCGCTTCATCGGCCGACGCGACAACGAGGCATCACCGACCAGCGTGACGTCCATCCCCTGCCCGGCCAGCAGGCCGCACATCAGGCGCATCGAGGTTCCGGAATTGCCGAGATCCAACGGTGCCGATGGCGTCTTCAGGCCATGCATACCGACACCGTGAATGGTCACATTGCCATCCAGCGGACCGTCGATCTGCACGCCCATGTCGCGGAAGGCACGCAGCGTCGCGAGGCTGTCCTCGCCTTCGAGAAACCCACTGACCCGGGTCACCCCTTCGGCCAGCGAGCCGAGCATGATCGAACGATGCGAAATCGACTTGTCACCGGGCACCCGCAGTGTCCCGGAAAGCTGGCCGCCCGGGCGGGCCACAAACTGCACATTGCTCGACGCCAACGGAGTGTCCTCTGCGAATAAAGGGGCGCAAGGCTAGTCTCAGGCCGCGAAAAAGACAAGTATTCGCTGGAAAAACATGGCGTTAACGCCACGCCCCGGCGATTGCCTAGCGGCCGTAACCTTTGAAACCGCGCAGGTGATAGAGCTGTACCGAAAGAACCAGATCCGGGAACACCTGCACATGGCGTTCACCCAGATACTCGTGCTGCTCGAACATCGCCAGTTCTGCCGCATCCAGCCCGTATTCACTGACGAACACAAACTCGTCGGCGTCACTGTGCGCGACATCGGCGACCAGCTCGTAGTGGTTGTGCGGAATCCCGCCGGCCGGCCACCACGCGGCGACGTGCATATTGCGTGGCACCGCGTAATACGACAGGTAGGCCAGGTGCTTGCGCGAGTTGCTCAGCAACACCGCCTCCGGGTACCTGGCCGTGACCTCGGACACCTCGGCACCGAGCTCGCGCCAGCCGAGTACCCGATAGTAAGGCGTCTTGCCACGGGTAAGCTCGATGCCGAGCGCATTGGCGATCGGGTGATAGTGATAGAGCGCACTGAGCAACACCAGATTGATTGCCATCGCCCAGGCGAACAGGCGCACACGGCCTTCACGCACGAGCAGCGCAGACACGAAGACCGTCGCGCTGACAAAAGCCGGCGCTGCCCAGTTGGGATGGGCGCGCGTCAACAGGGCCTGCACGCTGATCACACCGAGCATCGCCAGCGCCGTCAGCAGCATCAGGCGATGCCGATCCTCGCGGTAACTCGCCGGCGAGAACATCTTCCACACCAACAGCCCCATGAACACCGGTCCGAACACGCCGAACTGGGCGGCGACGAACTCGAGCAGACGATCGGGATGAAACAGGTCACGATCGAGCTGAGAGATCTCGGCGGTATGGCGGAAACTGATGAAGTCGTTCTGCGCGTTCCACCACAGGTTCGGCGCAACGACCGCGGCGGCGACCAGCAGTCCCGCCCACAGCCTGGCATTCAGCAACCAGTGGCGCTGCGTGCGATCGGCCAGCAGGTAGGCCAGCAGCCCGACTGCCAGCACCCCCATGCTGTACTTGCTCAGCAGCCCCATACCCGCGGCCAGGCCGGTACCCAGCCACCAACGCCAGCGCCCATCACCGGTCGCCTTGATAAACAGCAGGATCGTCAACGCCCAGAAGAACATCAGCGGCGCGTCGGTGGAGACAAACAGCGAGTTGAAACCGACGACCGGCATGCAGGCGAACGAGATGCCCGCCCATATGCCGCTGCGTTCGTCGTAGAGGTCGCGACCGATCGCATACACGACGAATGCGGTCAGCGAGTACAGGATGATCGCGCCCGCGTTCACCGCCAGTTCCGATGAACCCCAAACGCCGGTGGTCAGATAAATCAGCCACGCCACCATCGGCGGCTTGGAAAAATAGCCCCAGTCGGGATGCAGCGACCAGTAGTAGTAATAGGCCTGGTCGTAGAACAGCGGCAGCTCGGCACCCCATATCACCAACGCGCGGTACACGCCAAGGACCGTCACGACAGCGAACAGCAGCAGGCGCCCGCGCAACACCTCGGTCATCGCGGGTCACACCCCCGGCAGTCAGCGCGGCTGCGCGTCATGCCTGGTGCCACTCGGTCGTGATCTCGCCGCCGTCGGCGAGCGAATAGGCAGGCCTGCCGCTGGACTCGAAGAAGGTGCGCGCCAGCAGCTCTGACAGCACACCGGTGGTCAGGAACTGCGCCGAGGCGATCAGGCACAGGATGCCCACCAGCAGCAACGGGCGTTCGCCGATTGATTCGCCCATGCCGAACTTGACCACCATCAGGTACATCATGATGAACGAGCCGATTGCCCCCAGCGCCAGCCCGATGCTGCCGAAGAAATGCCCCGGCCGCGCGCGGTAGCGCAGGAAGAAGTACATCGCGAGCAGGTCGAGCAGCACACGGAAGGTGCGCGAGATGCCGTACTTGGATTCACCGGCGACGCGCGCCTGATGCCCGACCACTGTCTCGCCGATGCGCGACGGGCTGGTCACGGTCGCCGCCCACACCGGGATAAAGCGATGCATCTCGCCGAACAGACGGATCTTCTTGATCATCGCCGCGCGGTAGACCTTGAGACTGCAGCCGTAGTCATTGAGCGCCACGCCGGTCACCTTCGCAATCAGCTTGTTCGCGATGCGCGAAGGGATTTTGCGCAGCACCAGCGCATCCTTGCGCGCCTTTCGCCAACCCTGCAGCAGGTCGAGATCACGCTCGATCAGCTCCTTGATCATGCGCGGGATGTCGGCCGGGTCGTTCTGCAAATCACCGTCCAGTGTCGCGATGAACTCGCCACGGGCCACATCGATCCCGGCCTGCATCGCCGCGGTCTGGCCAAAATTGCGGCTCAATCGCAACGGTTTGACATGCGGCCCGAAATGCTCGACAGCACCCAGCAGGCGCGTCCAGGTGGCATCACGGCTGCCGTCATCGACACAGATCAACTCCCACTGCATGGCGCAGCCGGCGAGTCCCTCGTGCACCCGCTTCACCAGCGCATCGACGTTCTCCTGCTCGTTGTAAAGGGGGATGACGATCGACAATGTCTGGGCGTTGTTCACGGTGCAGTCCGATTGGGTAGGATGAAGACGTATTATTACTCAAGCGCCTTGGCGTTTGACCGGAATCAGCAGCGCCAGCGCACCAAAAACCAGCGTACACGCCAGAATGAACAGGTGCAGGTTGACCGCGGCCGCGAGCAGCGCCTCGGCCGGCAGCGCGCTCAGGCTGCTGCCCAGCACCATCGCCGCCTCGTAGTTGCCGAAGCCGGCAACACCCTGGATCGGCAGCGCGTTGCTGATCTCTGCAGCGATGATGCCGGGCACCAGCGTCGACATCGGCGCATCGACGAAATAGCCGGCGACGCTGACGAATGCAGCAAGTTTCAACGACCAGGTCAGGACCGTCCATATCAGCAGGCGCAGATAGTCATTGAACCGCTGCGGCAGGCCGCCGACCAGGATGCGCAGCAGGTCTGCCAGCCTGTTCTCCCGCCCCGCCGTCACCGACAGGATCTTTGCCCGCAGAGGCTGCAGCAGCAGCGGCAACATCAGGCCCAACACAACGGGCACCCATAGCAGCACCGGACCACGCACGGCAAACACCAGCAACCCCAGCCACAACAGGATCCAGAAGTCGGCGACGCGCAACCACAGCAGGTTCGCGATGCTGCTCGCATAACGCTCGCTGAAGTAACGCTTCATCATCAATGGGAATGCCGCTTCACCGGTACGCATCGGCAACAGGTTGAGTACCGTGGTGTGCAACACATTGATGCGCAGGTAGAGCAGGAATGGCGCTGGCAGACGCGGGCTGTAGAGATCGTACAGGCGCGCCGCGCGGGTCAGGTAGCTGAGCGCAGTCAGGACCACCAACACGATCAGTTCGCCCGGTGGAAACGCGAGCCATGGCCGCAGCAGGGTGATCCAGCCGATGCTGTCGTGCACCCACCACGCGAGTGCCGCCAGCATCAGACCGGCAATCAGCCACTTGATCCCCTGCCGACGCCAGGGATTCATCCGCTGATCCAGCCTGCAATTTGACTTGGCCTGGCTTTGGACATTCAATGACCCCGCTTTGCGCAACCGCGCCCAACGAGACTTCGCCACTCACCGGGCCGGACGTGTTCACGCGGCCCCAACCATTCGCTGATATTCAACATGCAATTGACCCTGAAACTGTGGCCGTTATGGCTGATCGTGGGCCTCGCCCTGGTGTTTCGACTGATGCCCGGCATCGACCTCTGGTTCGCCGGCCTGTTCTATGACCCGCAGGACGGCTTCTTTCTCGGTCAGTCGTTGCCGGTGCAGTTCAGTTACTACCTTTTCCGCTATATGCCGTTCTTTCTGGTGCCGCTGCTGTTCTGGCTGCTGTATGCGAGCTGGCGCTGGGGCGGTACAGGCGAGCGTCCATTGCGCCGCTCGATCGTTTTTCTCTGCCTCACTCTTGCGATCGGCCCGGGGATCATCGTCAACAGCGTGCTGAAGGCGGAATCGGGTCGCGCTCGGCCTTCGCAGGTCGAGCAGTTCGGCGGCGACAAGACCTTTTCGCCGGCATTCGTCATCGCCGACCAGTGTGAAAAAAACTGCTCTTTCGTCAGCGGCCATGCCGGCATGGGGTTCTTCTTCCTGGCTTTCGCCTGGGTGCTGCGTGACCGCCGATGGCTGCTCTACGGCGGACTGATCGGCGCCGCAGCGGGATTGGGCCGTATCGCCCAGGGCGCGCACTTTCTCAGCGACGTGATCTTCAGCGGTGTCGTGGTGCTGCTCACGGCACTGCTGTGCGCCCGCTGGATTCTCGGCCGCTGGCCGCCGGAGCCGCACTGATCAAACGCCACCCTGCCTGATCACTTCAGGCCGTCGACATAACGATCACGCGCCGCCTTGGCACGTTCGAAAATCGCCAACAGTGCATCACCGTCCGCCGCGCCGATGCGCGCTGCCAGTTCGTTCATCTCGTCGGCGAAGGCGGCCAGCATCGGCCCCAGCGCCTGACGGTTGGCGATGCAGATGTCCCTCCACATCACCGGATTGCTCGATGCGATGCGGGTGAAATCGCGAAAGCCGCCAGCGGCGTAACGGAACACCTCGTCGTTTTCCTTCAGGCGCGCGAGCATATCGACCAGCCCGAACGCCAGCATGTGCGGCAGATGACTGGTCGCCGCCAGCACCTCGTCATGGTGCTGTACCGGCATCTCCGTCACCTCGGCACCGCAGGCCTGCCACATCTCGCGCACCCGCACGACAGACGCCGCATCATTCTCCGCCAAAGGCGTGAGGATCACGCGCCGGTTTTGATAGAGTTCGGCGAAAGAGGCGGCGACACCGTTGTTCTCGGTACCTGCAATCGGGTGCCCGGGTACAAAGCGCGCCAGCAGTTCGGGCGCCGCCGCCCGGCAATCGGCGACCACACTGCCCTTCGCGCTGCCACCGTCGGTGATCAGTGCCGTCGCCGGCAGGCTGCCGCGCATGGCCGCGAAGGCCCCGCGCATCGCCCCCAGCGGCACCGACAGAAACACGACATCGGCATCGCGCACTGCCTCGGCGATGTCGTGCGTGGAGCGGTCGATGACGCCCAGCGCCACGGCTTCGTCGAGATTGGCCTTGCCGCGACCACAACCCACGATCTGGTTGACCTTGCCGGCGGCGCGCAGCGCACGCGCCAGGGAACCACCGATCAGGCCGACCCCGATCACCGCGAGCGTGCCGATCGAGGTGCTCACAGCACCTGCCCCAGCGCCTGCAGGAAGCGCTCGTTTTCCGATTCCAGGCCAATGCTCACCCGCAGGTGATTCGGCAGGCCGTAGTTGGCGACCGGACGGGTAATCACGCCGAGTCGCAGCAACGCCTGATCCACCGGGCCAGCCTCGCGACCGAGATCGATGGTGAGGAAATTGCCCGCCGAGGGGATGAACTGCAACCCGATTCGCCGCACACCCTCTTCCAATTGCTGCATGCCACGCCGGTTGAGTTCCACCGAGCGCTGCAGGTGTTCACGATCGGCCAGTGCCGCGAGTGCCGCGGCCTGCGCGAAGCTGTCGACGTTGAACGGCTGACGCACACGGTTGAGCAGATCGGCCACATCCGGATGCGACAGCCCGTAACCAACTCGCAGGGCCGCCAGTCCATAGGCCTTCGAAAACGTCCTGGTCACGATCAGGTTCGGAAAGTCACCCAGCCAGCGACTGGTGTCCGGGCGATTCCCGTCATCCGCGTATTCGAAGTAGGCCTCGTCAACCACCACCAGGGTGTTCGACGGGACGGCCTCGATGAATGCACGCAAGGGGCCCGCGTCGAGGCAGGTGCCGGTCGGATTGTTCGGATTGGCGATCCACACCACACCGGTCTGATCGGTGATCAGGCCACGCATGGCATCGAGGTCGTGCCCATAGTCCTTTGCCGGCGCCACCCGCAACGTGGCACCGACCGCCATGCTGCTGATCGGATAGACAGCAAATGCATATTGCGAAAACAGGCTCTCGCGACCGGCCCACAGGAAGACCCGCGCGATCATGTCCAGCACATCGTTCGAACCGTTGCCCACAGTGACACACGCGGGCTCCAGGTCGTGATGCCTGGCCAGCGCCCGGCGCAACTCGTAGGCCCCGCCGTCCGGGTAACGCGGCACGTCCGCGATCTGCGCCTGCAGCGCAGCACGCACCTGCGGCCCGGGACCGAGCGGATTCTCGTTCGATGCCAGCTTGATCGAACCGGTGATACCGAGCTCGCGCTCCAATTCGGACAAGGGCTTGCCCGGCACGTAGGGTTTGAGCGCCGCAAGACCGGGAGCTGCCAGTTGAATGAATTGATTAGCCATGGGGTATTGCAGAAAAACCTGTGCGCATCAGAGGGTGGATCAACATGCAGCCGATCGACGCACGAAGAACATGCGGCTGACCGGCATGCCGGACATACACGCTGTCACAACACGGCCCTGGGGTAAGACCCCAGCTCCTTGAACATTCCGGCCTGCTGCTGCAGTGCGGCCAGCGCAAGGTGAAGTTTCTCGTCGTCGCGGTGACCCTTGATATCGACGAAGAAAACATAGTCCCAGTTACCGCGGCGTGACGGTCTGGATTCGATGCGCGTCATGCTGATGCCATGCTCGGCCAGCGGCGCCAGCAGACGGTAGAGGCCACCGGCCTCATTTCGGGTCGACAGCAGCAGGCTGGTCTTGTCATCGCCCGACGGCGGCACCGCCTGCTGGCCAATCACCAGAAACCGGGTGGTGTTGCCGGGATCGTCCTCGATATTCGGCGCCAGCAACTGCAGACCGTACAGGTCGGCCGCCGTGGTGCCCGCAATAGCAGCAGCCTCCCTGGACTCGCCGGCGCGCCTGGCGGCCTCGGCATTGCTGCCGACCGGTATCCGTTCGACATGCGGCAGGTGGCGATCGAGCCAGCCGCGACACTGAGCCAACGACTGCTGATGCGAATACACCACCTTCAGCGCACCGAGCTCGGGATTGGTGCCCATCAGGTTCTGGTGAATCCGCAGTGTGACCTCGCCACAGATCTTCAACGGTGAATTGAGAAACATGTCCAGCGTGTGACTGATCACGCCCTCGGTGGAGTTCTCGACCGGTACGACACCGTAGTGGCAACTGCCACCTTCGACCTCCTGGAACACATCGGAGATCGCCGCCAGCGGAACCGTGGCCACCGCATGGCCGAAATGCTTGAGCGCCGCCGCCTGGGTGAAAGTCCCCTCAGGTCCGAGATAGGCAATCTTCAGTGGCAGTTCCAGGGCCAGGCATTCCGACATGATCTCGCGAAACAGCCGTGCGACCGCCTCGTCGCCCAAGGGCCCGGTATTGCGCTCCTTGACCATGCGCAGGACCTGGGCCTCGCGCTCGGGGCGATAGAAGACCGCTTGCGGGTCGGACGCGAGCTTGATCCTGGCCACTTCCTGTGCCGCAAGTGCTCGCGCATTCAACAATGTCTGGATCTGGTCGTCGAGATCGTCGATCCGATCGCGGATACTGCCGAGTTGATCTTGTTCGCTCATGACCGGATTCTAGCCGTTACCAGGTTGCCAGGCGGTGTCCGGCGCGTGCGCAGCGCCCCACCTGTCGCTCGCCATTCCCCATAGATGGAGCCGGCCCGTTCAGTCACAGCCCAGGCAACGCACCGACAGTACGCCGCTGATCCCGGTGATCCGCTGCACCGAATCTTCGGAAGGCGGACTGTCGACATCGATCAGGGTCACTGCTATCCCGCCGCGTGACTTGTTCAGCATGTCGATGATGTTGAGCCCTGCAGCCGCCAGGTCGGTCGAGATCTGACCCAGCATGTTCGGCACGTTGCTGTTGACCACGGCAATACGGTAGCCATCGTCGGTACGCGGCAGGCTGATCTCGGGGAAATTGACCGAATTGCTGACGTTGCCGTTTTCCAGCCAGTCACGCACCTGGTCGGCGACCATCAGCGCGCAGTTCTCCTCGGCCTCCGCAGTCGACGCACCCAGGTGCGGCAAGGTGATGACCCGCGGGTGGTCCTTCAGCAGGTTGCTGGGAAAATCGCAGACATAGGCATACAGATGTCCGCTGTTCAGCGCCGCGACCGCCGCCTCGTCGTCGATGATGCCGTTGCGTGCGAAGTTGAGCAGGACCGAGCGCTTCTTCATCAGGCGCAGGCGGTCGGCGTTGATCATATTGCGCGTAGCATCGGTCAGCGGCACATGGAAGGTGATGAAGTCCGAGCGCGCCGCCAGATCGTCCACCGACAATGCCTGCTGCACGTCGGAGTCCAGTGCCCAGGCCGCACGGACCGTGATCGTCGGATCGTAGCCGATGACCTTCATGCCCAAAGCGCGCGCGGCGTTCGCGACCTTGACCCCGATCGCGCCCAGGCCGATGACTCCGAGGGTGCGCCCTGGCAGTTCGAAGCCGACGAAGTTCTTCTTGCCGGCCTCGACGGCTTTGTTGATCGTCGCATCGTCACCCGACAGCGACGTTGCGAACTGCCACGCCTGGCCGATGTTGCGCGCGGCCATCAGCATCCCGGCGACAACCAGTTCCTTGACCGCGTTCGCGTTCGCGCCCGGGGCATTGAACACGGGGATACCGGCAGCAGTCATCGCATCCACCGGGATATTGTTCACGCCGGCACCGGCACGCCCGATCGCCTGCACCGACGGCGCCAGCTTCATGTCGTGCATCTTCGCCGAGCGCACCAGGATCGCATCCGGGTTCGTCATCTCCGACGCTATCTCGTAGCGGTCACGCGGAAAGCGGTCGAGTCCGACCACCGAAATATTGTTCAACGTCTGAATCTTGTACATCAATCTGCCCTTTCCGTTGCTACCGCCGGGTGCCGCTTAGCGATCGACCGAACCCACCTGCACCACTATGTCGATCAACCGTGCGTGCGCTCGAACTCCGCCATGTAGTCGACCAGCGCCTTCACCCCGGCCTCCGGCATCGGGTTGTAGATACTGGCGCGCATGCCGCCGACCGAACGGTGCCCCTTCAGTGTCTTGAGACCGGCGGCACTCGCCCCCTTGAGGAAGGACTCGTCCAGCGCCGCATCGGCCAGCGTAAACGGCACGTTCATCCACGAGCGGCATGCCTTGTCGACCGGGTTCGCATAAAAAGCGGAATTGTCGATCGCGTCATACAGCAGCGTCGCCTTGCGCTGGTTGATCTCCGCCATACCGGCAAGCCCGCCCTTGCCCTTGAGCCACTTGAACACCAGACCGGCCAGGTACCAGCCATAGGTCGGTGGCGTGTTGTACATCGACTCGTTCTCGGCGTGGGTCGCGTAGTTGAACATTGTCGGTGTGCCATCGAGCGGCGTACCGATCAGGTCGTCGCGCACGATCACCAGGGTAAGTCCGGCAGGCCCGATGTTCTTCTGGGCCCCGGCATAGATCAGGCCGAAGCGCGATACATCGAGCGGCCGCGAAAGGATGGTGGACGACAGGTCGGCGACCAGCGGGATATCGCCGGTATCCGGGATATACCCGAACTCGACGCCTTCGATCGTCTCGTTCGGCGTGTAGTGCACATAGGCAGCATCGGCCGAGAGTTCAAAACCGCCGGCAGCGGGCACGCTGGTGAATTTGCCCTCGACTTCGCTGTTTACCGTGACCTTGACCTCACCGAAGCGCTTGGCCTCGGAGATCGCTTTCTTCGACCACGAGCCGGTGCGGAAATAGTCGGCCTTGCCGGTCCGTCCGATCAGGTTCATCGGGATCATTGCGAACTGGCTGGAGGCGCCACCCTGCAGGAACAGGACCTTGTAGTTCGACGGAACCCCCATCAATTCACGCAGATCAGCCTCGGCCTCGGCGGCAATCGACATGAACTCCTTGCCGCGATGGCTCATTTCCATCACCGACATGCCCGAGCCATGCCAATCGAGCATCTCGGACTGGGCCTGCAGCAATACCTCTTCCGGAAGGGCGGCCGGGCCTGCGCTGAAGTTGTAAACACGTGCCATTTTTTTAGTCCCGAATCTTAAAGAAAACAAAAAGGGGGAGACAACGCTGACCAGGCAACCTGCCCGACCGGGCCATCATGCGACGGCGGTTCCACTCGCTCAATCCGCGGCCTCGCCGGCATCACCATCGGGCGCCTCGACTTCATCTGCTTCGGCGTCCTCGCCGTCGAGCGCATCGACGCGTTCGATACCGATCAGGCGTTCATCCTTCGAAAGGCGGATCATGGTCACGCCCTGGGTGTCGCGCCCCATCTGCGAGACATCGGCGACACGGGTGCGCACCAGGGTGCCACCGTCGGTGATCAGCATGATCTCGTCATCTTCGCTGACACGTACTGCACCGACCTGCTCGCCGTTGCGCTCCGAGGTCTTGATCGAGATGACGCCCATGCCGCCGCGACCCTTGACCGGGAACTGTTCAATGGCCGTGCGCTTGCCGAAACCGTTCTCGGTGACCGTCATCACGTCGCCTTCGTCGCCGATGATCAGCGAGATCACGCGCTGTTTCTTGCCGAGCCTGACGCCGCGCACACCACAGGCGGTCCGGCCCATCGCACGCACGTCTGATTCCCGGAAGCGGATCGACTTGCCGGCCGAGGTGAACAGCATGATGCTCTGCGCGCCGTCGGTGATGTCGACGCCAATCAACTGGTCGTCTTCACGCAGGTCGACCGCGATAATGCCGCTTGACCGCGGGCGCGAGAAATCGACCAGCGGTGTCTTCTTCACGGTGCCAGACGCGGTTGCCATGAACACGAAACGGTCTTCTGTGTATTCGCGCACCGGCAGTACCGCGTTGATGCGCTCGCCCTGCTCCAGCGGCAGCAGGTTGACCATCGGTCGGCCGCGCGCGGTGCGCCCCGCCTGCGGCAGCTCATAGACCTTCAGCCAATAGCACTTGCCGCGACTGGAGAAGCACAGGATGGTGTCGTGGGTGTTGGCGACGAACAGCTTTTCGACGAAGTCCTCGTCCTTGGTCGAGGTCGCGGTCTTGCCGCGCCCTCCACGGCGTTGAGCACGGTAGTCGCCGACCGGTTGTGCCTTCGCATAACCATGGTGCGACAGGGTCACCACGACGTCTTCCTCGGTAATCAGGTCTTCGAGGGTGAGGTCCATCTGGTTGCGCACAATCTCGCTTCGGCGCTCATCACCGAACTGCTCGCGGATCTCGATCAGCTCGTCCTTGATCACCTGCATCAAGCGATCAGGGCTCGACAGAATCTCAAGTAATGCTGCAATTTTATCCAGTATCTCCTGGAATTCATTGATTATTTTTTCCTGCTCAAGCCCGGTGAGCTTTTGCAGCCGCAGATCCAGAATGGCCTGTGCCTGGGTCTCGGTAAGGCGGTAGCCGTTTTCGGTCAAGCCGAAATCCGCCGACAGCTCTTCGGGGCGCGAGGCATCGGCACCGGCCCGCGCGAGCATCGCCTCGACCGCACTCGACTGCCAGTTGCGCTCGACCAGCAGGCGCTTTGCCTCGGCCGGGCTGGGCGCCGCCTTGATCAGGGCGATCACCTCGTCGATGTTCGCCAGCGCAACCGCCAGTCCTTCGAGGATATGTGCCCGTTCGCGCGCCTTGCGCAGCTCGAACAGGGTACGACGGGTCACCACCTCGCGACGATGCCGCAGGAAGTACTCAAGCAACTGCTTGAGGTTCAGCGTGCGCGGCTGGCCGTCGACCAGGGCGACTACGTTGATGCCGAACACATTCTGCATCTGCGTCTGCTGGAACAGGTTGTTCAGCACGACTTCGGCGACCTCGCCGCGGCGCAGCTCGATGACCATGCGCATGCCATCCTTGTCGGACTCGTCGCGCAGCTCCGAGATACCCTCGAGCTTCTTGTCCTTGACCAGTTCGGCGATCTTTTCCAGCAGTCGTGCCTTGTTGACCTGGTACGGCAGCTCGTGGACCACGATGCGCTGCCGGCCGCTCTCCATGTCCTCGATCGAGGTGCGCGAACGGATATAGACCTTGCCGCGCCCCGTGCGATAGGCCTCGCGCACACCGTGGATACCGTTGATGATCGCCGCGGTGGGGAAATCCGGACCTGGCACGATCTCCATCAGGTCGTCGATGCTGACACCCGGCTCCTCGATGACCCGGACACAGGCATTGATCACTTCCGTCAGGTTGTGGGGCGGGATGTTGGTCGCCATGCCGACCGCGATTCCCGACGAACCGTTGATCAGCAGGTTCGGAATCTTCGCCGGCAGGACCTGCGGCTCGCGCTCGGATTCGTCGTAGTTGGGACTGAAATCGACGGTCTCCTTGTCGATGTCGGCGAGCAGCTCGTGCGCGATCTTGGCCATGCGCACTTCGGTGTAACGCATCGCCGCCGGGGCGTCGCCGTCGACCGAGCCGAAGTTGCCCTGACCGTCGACCAGCATGTAACGCAACGAGAACGGCTGCGCCATACGCACAATGGTGTCGTATACCGCGGTGTCTCCATGCGGATGGTACTTACCGATCACGTCACCGACCACGCGGGCCGACTTCTTGTATGGCTTGTTCCAGTCGTTGCCCAGCTCGCCCATCGCGAACAGCACACGCCGGTGTACCGGCTTGAGCCCGTCGCGCACATCCGGCAGCGCGCGTCCGACGATGACGCTCATTGCGTAGTCCAGATAGGACTGCTGCATCTCGTCTTCGAGATTGACGGGGAGGATTTCCTTGGCGAACTCGGTCATTGGCGGCTTTCCCGATCAGCACCCCTGCGTCGTTGTATGAAACCCGGCCGGCGGCCCGGTTCGCTTGTATTTTTGGGGCGAATCAAGGGGCGGATACTACCATACCCCCAAGGGTGCGTCATACCCGAAAAACGCCACAGAACGCCTCATATGGCGCCAGAGAGCAATTAGCGGTATCCGAAACGGCGGAATTGGCCATTGGCCAATGGCTGATTCAGAAGCGAACGGCAGGCGTCTCGATCTCCAGGCCATTGGCCCGCGACATGATGTACAGCTCGAGCAGGTCGTACTCAGGCGAGCCCTCCTCGAACGGCTCCGCGCGAAACGACACAAAGCACTCGGTCAGGCGCTGCTGAAGGCTGGTGATCCGCCCCCTGCCGAGACGGTATTCCGGGAAACCGTTGGCCTGTCCCTGGCTGAGCTTCTGGCCACGCAGCATCTGGCCCTGGTGCTGCACATGGCAGTGCTGACAGGCCATGTCGAGTTGACCGAAGCGCGTGTTGTACAGCGCCTCGCCCTTGGCCAGCAACGGCGCCATTTCGCCATCTGTCTGCACGTTCACCTTCTCACCCCTGGCGAGGTGGCGTACGTAGGTCTCGAGGGCGATGAGTTGCGAATTGCCCGGGGTCAGCGGAAAGCGATCGAGGTTGATCTCCCAGCAGTAGTTGACGCGCTCCTGCAGCGTCACCAGGCCACCGAGGTTGGCGTTGAACACCGGGTAGCGCGCGATCGCCTTGGCGTCGATCTTCGCGCCGTTTTCGCCATGGCAGCTCGAGCAGCTGTGCACCTCGCTGTCGCGCAGCTCGTGGAACAGTTCAGCACCGCGATCCACCGTCACCATGCCGGGATTGGAGAATTCGTCATCCTGCATCTCGCGTGTGCTGTCGTCGAGAAACGCATAGCCGCTGACGGGCTCGGCCTGCGCCGGCAACGTCAGGGTGACAAACAGCAGTACGGCCAGCAGAGCCCTCATTTCAGCGTCACCAGGTAAGCGACCAGGTCTTCGACCTGCTGCGCGGTAAGAAAGGTCTTGCCCCAGAACTCGCCCGCAATGCGATTGGCATGCGCCGGATCACGATAGAAACCGGGCATGATGGTCATCGGGTTGATCTGCTGTTCATCGACGATCCGCAGGCGAATCTGCGCCGCCGAATAGCGCTCGCCAACGCCCTGCAACGGTGGCCCGATGGTGCCGTGAAAGGGCTCCTCGTCGATTGGCATCTGATGGCAGGCAAGACAGTTGCCGCCATGACTGTCGGCGGCCAGGGCGCGGCCGCGTGCCGGATCACCTTCCAGGCCACACAGCGGGGATGCAATCGCGAAGTCACTGGACTGCCACTCGCAGTAGGCCTGCTGCGCCGAGGCGTCTGCCAGCGCCACTGTGCAAACGGCATACAGCCCCAGCCATGGCAACAGTCGCACAGACCTCGATCCCATGTTCGCACCCTTCAAGTCACACAACATTTGAAATCCTAGGCCGACAGCCAATCTGACGCATTGATGCATGTCATTCAGGGCAGTGGCAGCGCAGTCGTATCGACCACACGTCGCATCACAAAGCTGGAATGCACACCGCTCACTCCTTCGATCCGCGTGATCTTGTTCAGCAGCAGCGCCTGGTAGGCCTCCATGTCGCGCACGATGACCTTGATCTGGTAATCGGCATCCTGCCCGGTAATCAGCAGACACTCCAGTACCTCAGGCAATGCACGCACCTTTTCCTCGAAATTGGCAAAACGCTCCGGCGTGTGGCGATCCATCGATATGTGGATAAGCGCCAGCAGCGTCAAACCCAGCTTCCTCGAATCCAGCACTGCCCGGTAACCGGCAATCACCCCGCTGTCCTCCAGGGCACGCACACGCCGCAGACAGGGCGACGGTGACAGCCCGATGCGTTCAGCCAGTTCCTGGTTGCTGATACGCCCCTCGGTCTGCAGCACTTCGAGTATCCGGCGGTCGAACCTGTCGATATCCATCCCCTGCCCCCTTTTCTTGCCTCGATGGCATATTACATCCGGAATTGTCTGTAATTCGCTATTTTATTGCTCTTTTTATGTAATTCATCATGCATTTCGCAATCAAAAACCCGCGTATCAGCCTTATGCTTTCCCTGTCGGCCACAAGCTGACGATGTGCTGCCAGCGGCCCACGAAGTCCCGTACAGCGCACCGAACCAACGCCGCAAGACAACCGGCAGGACCCGCTCCCTCCCCGACACGGGGAGGGTCGATTTCCGAGACCACAACCTGGAGCCACGACTGTGAGCACGTTCAACCACCGCAAGTACCGTCCGACACCGGCACTGCCGATGCGCAGCCGCCAGTGGCCGGACCACGCCATCGAACACGCCCCGATCTGGGCAAGCGTCGACCTGCGCGACGGCAACCAGGCGCTGCTCGAACCGATGAACGTGACGCAGAAACGCCGCCTGTGGGACCTGCTGGTCAAGATCGGCGTCAAGGAGATCGAAGTCGGGTTTCCTTCCGCCAGCCAACCCGACTACGACTTCGTGCGCTGGCTGATCGAGGAAGACCGCATCCCCGAGGATGTCACCGTGCAGGTGTTGGTGCAGGCCCGCGAGTCATTGATCAAACGCACCTTCGAGGCCCTGCGTGGTGCGCGGCGCGCGATCGTCCACGTATACAACTCGACCTCGACCGTGCAGCGTGAGCGGGTGTTTGGGCGTGACCGGGCAGGCATCAAGGCGATCGCGGTCGAGGGTGCCGGGATGCTGCAGCGCGAGGCCGCCCGCTTTCCCGAGACCGAATGGGTTTTCCAGTATTCACCCGAGAGTTTTTCCAATACCGAGTGGGACTATGCGGTCGAGGTGTGCGACGCGGTCACCGCCGTCTGGCAGCCGACGCCCGACAAGCCATGCATCATCAACCTGCCAGCAACCGTCGAGAGCAGTACGCCGAACGTGTTCGCCGACCAGGTCGAATACTTCTGCCGCCAGGTTGCACGCCGCGACGCAATAATCGTGTCACTGCACACCCACAATGACCGCGGCACCGCGGTCGCAGCGGCCGAATTGGGCCTGATGGCGGGGGCAGACCGCGTCGAGGGCACGCTGCTGGGCAACGGCGAGCGCACCGGCAACATGGATATCGTGACGCTGGCGATGAACCTGTACAGCCAGGGCGTCGACCCGCAACTGGACCTTTCCAACCCGGACGAGATCATCCAGATCTATACGCAGTGCACAGGGCTGCCGGTACATCCGCGCCATCCCTGGATCGGCGAGCTGGTGTACACCGCGTTCTCGGGCAGCCACCAGGATGCGATCCGCAAGTGCCTGCATCGGCAGACCGCCGACGAGCCCTGGCAGGTCGCCTACCTGCCGATCGATCCGCGTGACCTGGGACGCGACTACCAGGCGATCATTCGCGTCAACAGCCAGTCCGGCAAGGGCGGCGTGGCCTTCGTGCTGGAGCGTGACTACGGCCTGACACTGCCGCGTTGGATGCAGGTCGAGCTCGCGCAGATCGTGCAACGCGAAAGCGAGACGCACAGCGGCGAGATCGGCAGCCGGCGTATCCACGAGCTGTTCATCGAGCACTTCGCCAATGCCGGCGACCCGGTCGCGCTGACCGGTTACCGTCTGCATCGCGAACACGGCGTGGACAGTATCGAGGCGCAGATCAGCGACAACGGGCGCGTGGATACGATCCGCGGCAGCGGCGAAGGGGCGATCGAGGCCTTCGTCGACGCCTGGACCGCAACCTACGGCAACCACATCAACGTCATCGACTACACCGAGCACTCAATGGGTGAAGCGACCGATGCCGAGGCCGTGGCCTATGTGCAGCTGAATATCGATGGACAGCGCTCGGCAGGCGTGGCTTTCGACCGCGATACCGTCAGCGCATCGATGCGTGCGGTACTGGCGGCATTGAACAGAGCGCGCGTGACCCGGGCCGCTGCCTGAGAAATTTGCGATCGATCAGGCGGCGCCCATGTGCGCCGCCAGCCTGGCGCGATCCGGTCGCTCGATGATGCCGCGCTCGGTCACGATCGCATCGACCAGGTTGGCCGGAGTCACATCGAACACCGGGTTCCAGGCCCCGGCGCCGTCAGCCGCGATGCGCTGACCGCCACACTGCAGGACCTCTTCCGCAGGCCGCTCCTCGATCGGGATGGCACGACCATCGGCCGCACCCATATCGATCGTCGAAGTCGGGGCGGCCACCATGAAACGCACACCGTGGTAGCGCGCCGCGACCGCCAGCCCATAGGTGCCGATCTTGTTGGCGACGTCGCCGTTGGCCGCAATGCGATCTGAACCCACGATCACCCAGCTGATGCCGCCCGCCGCCATGCGCGCCGCGGCGGCACCATCGGCCATCAGTTTCACCGGGATACCGTCACGCACCAGCTCCCAGGCTGTCAGACGCGCACCCTGCAGCCAGGGACGTGTCTCGTCGGCATACACCGTATCGATCCGGCCCTGGGCATGCGCACTGCGGATCACGCCCAGCGCGGTGCCCCATCCCCCTGTGGCGAGCCCACCGGTGTTGCAATGGGTAATCACCGCGGTCGGCCCGGTGATCAGGCTGGCGCCGAGCTCGCCCATACGCCGGTTGTCCGCAAGGTCGCGCTGATGGATCGCCACGGCCTCGGCCAGCAGAGCCGGTACCGGATTCGCCTCGTGCAGCGTGGCCAGCAACTCGCGCATGCGTGCGATCGCCCAGAACAGATTGACGGCGGTCGGGCGTGACTCGGCCAGCACCCGCAGATCGTCCTCCAGCGCCGGGCGCCAGCCTGCCGCATCCTGGGCAAACCGCTGACGCGCCGCCAGCACCACGCCGTAGGCCGCCGCTATGCCGATCGCCGGCGCGCCGCGTACCACCATCGCGCGAATCGCGGCAGCAGTAGTGGCAGCGTCGCTGCACTCGATAAATACCTCGCGCCGTGGCAGCAGGCGCTGGTCGAGCAGATAGAGCCGGTCGTCACGCCACAGTACGGCGAGATCGGCGGTCACAGGGATATCCAGGGTCACTTCTTTCATAACGGCATGTCACTTCGCGTGTCTGTTACGCGTCTCGCGGTAGGGTCGAGGCAGGAAATTGCGCTATTTTATCCGCCTGGTGGCAAACAACGGCAAAGAATCGTGCAAACAGACCTGCTTATCCATGCCGACTGGGTGATACCGGTCGACGAACCCGGCGTGCTCGCGCAACACAGCATCGCCGTCGACGGCGGCAGGATCTCGGCAATCCTCACGCGCGACGAGGCGCAACAGCAGGTCACGGCGCGTGAAACCGTCACGCTGGCCGGGCACGCCCTGATCCCGGGCCTGATCAACGCGCACACACACAGCGCGATGTGCCTGTTCCGCGGCCTCGCCGACGACCTGCCACTGATGACCTGGCTGAACGAGCACATCTGGCCGGCCGAGGCACGTTGGGTGCACGAGGAGTTCGTCGCCGACGGATCACGACTGGCAATCGCCGAGATGATCCGCAGCGGCACCACGTGCTTCAACGATATGTATTTCTTTCCCGATGTCACCGGACGGGTCGCCGCGCAGGCAGGCATGCGTGCCACCGTCGGCCTGATCCTGATCGACTTCCCTTCGGCCTGGGCCAGCGATGCCGACGCCTACCTGGACAAGGCAATCGCGGTGCATGACCAGTTCCGTAGCGACCCGCTGGTGCGCACCGCGTTTGCACCGCACGCACCCTACTCGGTGTCCGACGCTCCGCTGCGCCGTGTCGTCACGCTGGCCAACGAGCTCGACCTGCCGGTGCACATGCACGTGCACGAGACAGACACCGAGGTCAGCGGCAGCATCACCCAACACGGCCGGCGGCCGATCGAGCGCCTGCACCGTCTCGACCTGATCAACCCGACACTGATGGCCGTGCATATGACGCAGCTCGAGGGCGACGAGATCGACCTGTTCGCCGGCAGCGGCGCGCACGTCGTGCACTGCCCGCAATCGAATCTGAAGCTCGCCTCCGGTCACTGTCCGGTGACCCGGCTGCTCGAGGCCGGGATAAACGTCGCGCTCGGCACCGACGGTGCCGCCAGCAACAATGACCTGGACATGCTCGCCGAGATGCAGACCGCCGCACTGCTGGCCAAGGGCGGCAGCGGGGACGCCTGCGCCCTGCCGGCACAGCAGGCGCTGCACATGGCGACCCTGGCCGGCGCGCGCGCGCTCGGCATCGGTGACCTGACCGGCTCCCTGACGGTTGGCAAGTCCGCCGACATCGTCGCACTCGACCTCTCGCAGCCCGAGACCCAGCCGGTGTTCAACCCGATATCGCAGCTCGTGTACGCGGCAGGACGCGAACAGGTGCGTCATGTGTGGATCAACGGGCGGCAGGTGCTGAAAAATCGCGCACTGACGACGATCGACCTGGCGCAGACGCTGCAGCGCGCCACCAGCTGGCACGAGCGGATCATGAAACACCCTGGCTGAACTGCTGCACCCCCCATATCGCGCGGCCCAGGCGACGCTACCGGGGAAGCGCCCACGCCTTATAATGCCAGTCCAGATCGAACAGAAGGTCAGTGACCATGTGTGCAGCCATCAACGTTGACCACGCCGAAGTCAGCAAATTCGAACAGCTGGCCTCGCGCTGGTGGGATCCCAACAGTGAATTCAAGCCACTGCACGAGATCAACCCGTTGCGTCTCGACTACATCGACGCGCGGGCCGGGCTGAGCGGCAAGCTGGTGCTCGACGTCGGCTGCGGCGGCGGCATACTCGCCGAATCGATGGCGGCACGTGGCGCGAATGTCATCGGCATCGACATGGGTGAGGCACCGCTCGAAGTCGCGCGCCTGCACCTGCTCGAGAGTGGCCAGCACGTGGACTATCGGCGGATACCCGTCGAGCAGCTGGCGAGCGAAATGCCGGCGAAGTTCGATGTCGTGACCTGCATGGAGATGCTCGAACATGTACCCGACCCTGCCTCCGTGGTCGCGGCCTGCGCCACCCTGGTCAAGCCGGGTGGGCAGGTGTTCTTCTCGACGATCAACCGCAATCCCAAGTCGTATCTGTTTGCGATTGTCGGTGCCGAGTATGTCCTGCGCCTGCTGCCTCGCGGCACTCACGACTACGCCAAATTCATCCGGCCGTCCGAGTTGTCACGCTGGATACGCGGTGCCGGGCTCGATGCGCGCGATATCACCGGACTGACGTATAACCCGCTGACCGGGATCTACAAACTCGACCCGCGCGACGTTGACGTGAATTACATGATCGCGACCGTGCGCCCGGAGCCTGCGTGAGAAAACCGCCGCGTGCCGTGTTGTTCGACCTTGACGGCACCCTCGCTGACACCGCCCCCGATCTCGCCTATGCGTTGAACCAGACGCTGCTGCGGTTCGAACGGCAACCACTGCCGTATGCAACGATCCGTCCGGTGGTTTCGCACGGTGGCGTGGCGCTGATCCAGCTGGGCTTTGGCATGTCGCCCGATCAACCGGGTTTTGAGCAACGCCGGCAATACCTGCTGGATGTCTACGCCGCCAACCTGTGTCGCGAGACGGTCCTGTTCCCTGGCATGGCCGAGGTACTGGAACACCTCGAGGCACACGCGGTGCCCTGGGGCATCGTGACCAACAAGCCCGCCTGGCTCACAGATCCGCTGATCGCCGCGATGCGACTGGACCGGCGCGCCGGGTGCGTGGTGAGCGGTGACACCTGTGCCCAACGAAAGCCGCACCCGCAACCCATCCTGCACGCCTGCCAACTGCTCGGCCGCGATCCCGCCGACACCTGGTATGTGGGGGACGCGGGGCGTGACATCGAGGCAGGACGCGCCGCCGGTTGCCTGACCGTGGGTGCGTTGTTCGGCTACCTGCACCCCGAAGATCCACCGGAGGACTGGGACAGCGATCTGACGGTCGAGAACCCGGCACAGCTGCTGACACTGTTGGACAATGGCGCCGGCATCGCCTGACGATGCCGCGTGGGGCTTTCCCAACCGCGCCACGCCGATCGGTTCCGCTGCCTACTACGCGGTCCGCTTCTGTCCGCCAGGGCAGCGCGAGCGCAATGCCCTGCTGCTGGCCTGGTACGACCTGGTGCAGGAGATAGTCAAACAGCACACCGACCCCGGTGCGGCACGCCTTAAACTCGACTGGTGGCGCCAGGAAGTGACCTTGCTCAATGACTCACGGTGCCGTCATCCGCTCACCCAGGCGCTTCAGGACGCCGGTGTCGATGCAGCAGCGGTAGCGCCGATGACGGCGATTCTCGAGACCGCCGACGGCGAGATCCGTTCGCCGCAGGTGCGCGATGACGATGCGTTCGCTGCTGCCTGCCGTCGCTCTTTCGGCAACTTCTTCGTGCTGCTGCACCGCCTCGACGCAATCACCCCCGAGAATGACCGGCACTGCCGCGAGTGTGGGGCCTATTGCGCGGCGGTGGAACGCATCCGCCAACTGGCCCCATCACCACTGCGCGTGCCACCGGACACCCGCGCTGCGGCACTAAGAGCGTTGTCGCCCGAACAGCGGGGCCGGCGTCTGGAGGCGCTGCTTGCCGGATTCGACAACGCACCAACACGACCGCTACCGGCGCTTGCGGCACGCCTGCTGGCGTTGAGCAAGGCAATGCACAACAAAATCCGCAACAGCGGTTATCCTGTCGCAGATGCCCTGGTGGAACGTGCGCCTCTTGGCCTGCTTTGGACCGCCTGGCGCTGCCGTTGACCGTATACAGAGAACACATCCATGCATGCAGACTACCGACCCGCCGATAACCTCCTCGAAGATCGGATCATTCTCGTCACCGGGGCCGGTGACGGCATCGGCCGCGCCGCCGCCCTCGCCTATGCCGCACACGGCGCAACGGTCGTGCTGCTTGGCAAGTCGGTGGCAAAACTGGAGGCGGTCTACGATCAGATCGAGGCCGCACGTGGCCCGATACCGGCCATCTACCCGATGCACCTGGAGGGCGCGTCGCCCTACGACTACGAGGAGCTGGCTCACGCGATACACAGCAATTTCGAGCGCCTCGACGGCATCCTTCACAACGCCGCCAACCTTCCCTATCTCAGCCGGATCAAGGACTACGACGGCGAGGACTGGCTGAAGGTGATGCAGGTCAATGTCAATGCGCCGTTCTTCATCACCCAGGCGTGCATGCCGCTGCTGGAACAGTCACCGGATGCCAGCGTACTGTTCACCACGGACGCGGCGGGACACCGCGGCAAGGCCTACTGGGGCGCATACGGCGTGTCCAAGTTCGCCATCGAGGGGCTGACCCAGACGCTCGCCGCCGAACTCGAAAACTCTGCGATCCGTGTCAACTGCATCGACCCCGGCCCGACCCGCACCGCCATGCGCAAACGCGCCTTCCCCGGCGAAGAAAATGCCAGCCTGAAAACACCGGAGACACTGGCGCCGCTCTACCTGTGGGCGATCGGACCGGACAGCCGCGGCACCACCGGCCAGCGCCTGACCTGGGACGACTGAGCAATTACCGTTTGACTGAGGGATTTCGGCCGGGGAAACCGCCCGGCGCACACCGCCGAAAGCCCCGATTTGTCTCAAGTCAGGATCCACGTTGACGCTATACCTCGAATGACGCGAACACCAGATGCGCGATCAAGGGACTCTGACGACAACGTAAACATCGAACTCGAACAGGTAAAGATCGTTTTTGCCGCAGTCCCGCTTTCTCTGGCGGCGAATCTGATCAACAGCATCATACTCAGCATTGCGCTGTGGGGGCTGCTTGCTCATTCAGTCATTCTCGTGTGGCTGTCCGGCATCACGGCAATATCCGCATTTCGCTGGTTGACCTACCGGCAATTCACGGCCGCGGACGATGCATCCCGATCCGCCCCGTCGTGGCGTTCGCTGGCAACCATCGGCACGTTGCTGTCCGGGGCCCTTTGGGGGTCGACAGCATTCCTGCTTTTCCCTGCAGACAGTATGGTTCATCAGGTCTTTCTGGCCTTCGTCATCGCCGGTATCAGCGCCGGGGCGGTGACCACGCTTTCGGCAATCTACGGTCTGGCAGCCGGCTTCCTGCTGTTGACACTGGGACCCATGATGTGGCGCTTTCTGGCTGCAGATCACATGCTTGGTCATACGATGGCGTTGATGACTGCATTGTTTGCGCTGATGATTGTTGTATCGTCGGGACGGCTGAATAAAACGATTCTCGAATCATTGCAGATTCGCAACCAACGACGGCAGGCCGAACGCACCATCCGCCGCCAGGCCCTTTACGACGAGCTCACCAGGCTTCCCAATCGGCGGCTGCTGCTCGACCGCCTCCGCCAGGAAATGGCACGGTCACAGCGGCACGGCCACATGGGTGCGGTGCTGTTCCTCGACGTGGACCATTTCAAGACCATCAACGACTCCCTCGGACACCGCGTCGGTGACAAGCTGCTGCAATCTGTCTCCTTGCGTTTGCTGGGGCGTCTGCGCGACGAAGACACCGTCGCGCGCATCGGAGGTGACGAATTCGTCGCGCTGATCCCCGAGATCGGCGACGCAAGCGGTACCGCTGTCGCCAATAGCCAACAGGTCGCCCTTGAGATGCTGGGCCTGTTTCGCCAACCCTTCACGATCGAGGGCCATGAACTGCATCTTTCCGCCAGCATCGGTGTAACGCTGTTTCCGCTGGGTCAGCAAGATCCCGAAGCCCTGCTACAGCAGGCCGACGTGGCAATGTACAGCGCGAAGGAAAGCGGTCGCGACAACACACAGTTGTTCCTGCCGAGCATGCAGGCTGCAGTCGATGAACGCCTGAAGATCGAACGCGGCCTGCGTCACGCACTCGCCCACGGCGGACTCGAGCTGTACTACCAGCCGCAGGTGGCCGACGACGGAAAGCTCATCGGTGCCGAGGCGTTGGCTCGCTGGAGGCATCCTGAATACGGTCTCGTGTCACCGGCACAGTTCATCTGTATCGCGGAAGAGACGGGATTGATCTACCAGCTCGGAGACTGGGTGTTACGGCGTGCCTGTGCAGACCTTGCAGAGCTCAGCGTCGACACCGACCTTCGCATCTCGGTAAATATCAGCCCGAAGCAGTTTCGCGAGGCAGGTTTCGTCGAGCGCGTAACCTCTATCGTTGCAGACACCGGCGCCCCGCCGGAACGTTTGACGCTGGAAATCACCGAAAGCGTCGTCATCGACAACATCGAACAGACCGTGGAACGCATGCACGCACTCAAGGCGCTGGGTATCAGCTTCTCGGTGGACGACTTCGGCACCGGACACTCTTCCCTCGCCTACCTCAAGCGCCTGCCGCTCGACACCTTGAAAATAGACCAGTCGTTCGTCCGTGATATCGGTACTGATCCGAACGATGCCGTCATCGTCGAGACCATCATCGTGATGGCCAGGCACCTGGGGATGGACGTGATCGCGGAGGGCGTGGAGACCAACGAGGCCTTGACCTTTCTTCGGTCCCGGGGATGCCGCAAGTTTCAGGGCTACCTGTTTGGGAGACCAGGGCCTCTCAACGCGTTGTACTCCAGTCTGGGTACACGGCGGGCAGCCGATGTGGCGAGTTGAGGGCCGGCCAACACGCACCCGAACGCCACTGAACCGGCGGCGCCCGCCACCATCCGCATCAGTTCATCAGATCGACCTTGATCCCACGCTCCGCCAGCATCTCTGTGCGGTGTTGCAGAAAACGCTGGAACGACGGCTGCCACCGATAGGCGCCGGACACCACGTAGTCGATCGCACCATGTACGTGAAAGGCCCGCAGGTAGGCTTCGGTGCGAAACACCTCGTGACCCTGGCGATCGAAGAACACCAGGCTCGGCGCATACTGGATGCCCAGTTCCCGGGCCCAGTCACGCGCGCTGAGTTGGCGTCCGTCCGGGGTCTGCAGCGTGTCCGTTGACCGCAGATCGACCTGTGCCACGTCGACGTTGGTCAACGCGTACGCCAGCTCGCTGCGCGACAGGGTATCGCGATGCAATTCGTCGCACGCGATGCAACTGCCTTGCTCGAACAGCACCAGCAGAGGCCTGCCGTCGTCGCCACGGTCGGCCAGTTGCAGCGGGCTCGCGAGCATACCGGGCAGACTGTTCAGTTTCGCACTCGCGGCTTTTGGTGATGCCGCGGCGAGGAAGTCCGGGAAACTGCCCTGTCGTTCATGCTGGCCGGCGACGAAGTCGAGCGCCACGGTGAATTTGTGCGGGGCGAAATAACCGTTGATGCGCAACACCACACCACCGCTTTCGTCGAGAAACAGCAGCGTCGGCGTATATTGCACCCGAAGTGCCGCGGCAAAGGCCTTTTCGGTGCTCCGCGCACCTTGCAGATCGGTCACCTCGCGGTCACCCCACATATTGATCGCAATGACGTCGAATCCCTGTTGCGTCTTTTCCGCTATCTCCCGGTTGCCGAAGTTGTCATTGAGCAACTTCGCGCAGTAGGGGCAACCGTCCTGGTAGAAATAGAGCAGCACCCTCCTGCCTGCCGCTGCCGCTTCCGCGATGTCTTCGCGGATGTCGAGGAAAGACTCTTTGAACCACGCCGGCTTTTCCTGGTAGCCGGGGTTCACCATGCCTGCACCGAGGGTGCCGCCGTGCACTGGCGCCCCCGCCGCATGCACCGACATGCCACCGACCAGAAGGACCAGCAAAAGCATCACAACATTCATAAACACTCCGACTAATGGCGATCGGCAACAGACCCGACCTGCGACAGGATATTTCTGCCTACCTGGCATACCCGGCGTCCTGGCCTTGTCTACCATGTCGGAAAGCCGCCACCGAACAGGGTTCCCGAAAAACGCCATTGTTCCGTCATTTAGGAATTTCGGGTAAGGCTCAAAAACCGACACTATTCCGTCGCTGTGCATTTGAGTAAAAACAAGCTATTGTTTTAGCTGATAAAATCATAACTGGCACGGGTTTCGCTATACGATTGCTGTTTATACAGCTATCGAGAATGCAGACATGGAAACGCTCGGCCATATCCATACAGGCAACCTTGCATTGGTCAATCCACTTCAGACGCACGGCACCGTTGTCCCAACCGCCCCGGAGAACCTGGGGCCGCGGGTTCTGGAGCTTTCGAGCATCCTGCAAACTACGTTGGATGTCGAGACGCAGATCAATCTGTTCGGCAAAGAGATCCAGCGTTACCTGGCGATCGACGGTCTGCAGTACACACTGCCCGACGACGAGAGCATCGTGCTGTATGGCCACGAGGCATCACATCGCGCCACCTACGATCTCAAGCTGGAGGACAAGACCCTTGGCAGCATCAGGGTCTGTCGCGAGCTGCCGTTCATCGACAAGGAAATACGTTCACTGGAGAATCTGCTGTGCGCATTGGTCTACCCCCTGCGCAATGCGCTGAGTTACAAGCAGGCAGTGGAGCTGGCATCACGTGACCCGTTGACCGGCATCTATAACCGCATGGCCCTAAAGGCTTCACTGACCCGCGAAGTGGACCTCGCGCAGCGTCAGGATCTGCCGCTCAGCGTGCTGGTGATAGACATCGACCACTTCAAGTTGTTCAACGACCAGCACGGGCATACGTTTGGGGACGATGTGCTCGTGGCGGTGTCACAGACCATCGCCAACACCGTCCGACGCAGTGACCTGCTGTTTCGCTTTGGCGGTGAGGAATTCGTTGTCCTCGCCAGTCACACGGCAGAAGAAGGTGCAATGCTGCTGGCGGAACGCATTCGCCAGAACATCGCAGCGCTGAGCACGGTGCGCGGGCGGGATGCCGCCATCACTGTCAGCGTGGGGATCGCACGTCTGCAGGACAAGGAACACGCCGACAGATTCTTCGAGCGCGCGGACAAAGCGCTGTATGCGGCCAAAAACAACGGTCGCAACCGCAGCATCCTCGGCTAGGCTAGCCGCAGCGCCTGCCGGTGGGACAAGCCGCCGCCAGCGCACAACGCCGGCACTGTGGCACCTTGCGGCAGACCTCTTTGGCGTGCGTCACGATCAGCGCGTGATACTGCTTGAACATCTCGACATCAGGCGGCAGCTCGCGTTCGAAACCGAGCCGCAGCTCATCGTATGCCTCTGACCCCTGCGCCAGTTCGAAACGCCGCAACAGACGTCGCGTGTAGGTATCGATCACGAAAACCGGTCGATCGAGTGCGTACAGCAGAATGTCATCGGCGGTCTCGGGGCCCACCCCATTTACGCCAAGCAAACCGGATCGCTGCAGCGCCGCGTCATGCTTGGCAAATACGTCCAGTCCACCCTGCCGATCGAGAAACACGCACAGATTGCGCAATCGCTGTGTCTTGACGTTGTAGTAGCCCGAGGGGCGGATCGCCTCGGCCACGCTTGTCGGGTCGGCCGCCAGAACCGCAGGCAACGAAAGCAGGTCCGCCGCCTTCAGCCGGTCGATGGCCTTTTCGACGTTGGTCCAGGCCGCGTTCTGTGTGAGCACGGCACCCACCACGATCTCGAATGCGGAATCGGCCGGCCACCACGGCTGCACGCCGTACAGTTGCTGCAGTGAGGAAAAGAGAGACGGCAGTGTGCCGACCGGGGGTTGAAACCGGGTCACGCGCAGGCCCGCCGCCTCAACGTCTGCCGCGCGGCTTCCATGGCGAGGCGGCAGGACCCGATTTTTTCGCTGCCGATTTCTTGCGCAGGCTCCCCCAGGGGCGCCTGTCATTGATATCGACGACCTTCAGCAGCGCGCGCTGTTCGTCACCATCGAGCTCACGCCACTGTCCTGCCTTGACACTGCTGTCGAGGATGATCGGTCCATAGCGCACGCGCTTGAGTCGCGACACCGTGACCCCGACCGCCTCCCAGAGGCGACGCACCTCGCGTTTGCGACCCTCCATGATCACCAGGTGAAACCAGCGGTTGCTGCCCTCTCCCCCGGCATCGACCACATCTTCAAAGCGCGCCGGCCCGTCTTCGAGCTGTACCCCGCTCACCAGTTGCCGGACCATCTCGGGCGTGACCTCGCCATTGACGCGTACTGCGTATTCGCGATCGATCTGGGTACGTGGATGCATCAGGCGATTGGCCAGGTCTCCATCGTTGGTGAGCAGCAGCAGGCCCGCGCTGTTCACATCCAGGCGGCCAACAGCGATCCAGCGCCCGGTGGGCAGACGCGGCAGGTGTTCGAACACCGTCTTACGCCCTTCCGGGTCGTTGCGGGTGACCAGTTCACCCTCGGGCTTGTTATAGATGATCACGAAACGCTGATCGCTGGCCAGGCGCTTGCCGCCAACCGGTCGGCCGCCGATCTCGATGCGGTCGTCGGGCGTAGCGCGGTCGCCAAGCTTGGCCACCGCACCATTGACCTTGACCCGGCCCTCACTGATCAGGGTCTCCAGATGACGCCTCGAACCCAGTCCGGCGTTGGCCAGGAGCTTCTGCAGTCTTTCGCCTTCCGGCGGCTTGGGTTTCATCGCTGTTCGTCGCCCATTTCGGCTTCGGCTTCGGCTTCGGCTTCGGCTTCGGCTTCGGCTTCGGCTTCGGCTTCGGCTTCGGCTTCGGCTTCGGCTTCGGCTTCGGCTTCGGCTTCGGCTTCGGCTTCGGCTTCGGCAATGTTGTCCTGTTCGACCGCCGGCGCAACGGCCGCATCGAGGTCTTGTGAGGTAACCGCCTCCGGGTCCGTGGCGCGGTCCGGGTCGTTCAGATCGAGCTCACGATTGATCTCGTCAAGATCGCGCAGTTCGGCCAGCGTCGGCAACTCGTCGAGCGACTTCAGGCCAAAATAGTCCAGGAACTCGCGGGTTGTACCGTACAGGGAAGGCTTTCCGGGGACGTCACGGTGACCGACCACGCGCACCCATTCGCGTTCCATCAGGGTCTTGACGATATTGGTACTCACCGCCACACCGCGGATGTCCTCGATCTCACCGCGCGTGATCGGCTGACGGTACGCGATCAGTGCCAACGTCTCCATCAAGGCACGCGAATAACGCGCCGGTCGCTCGTCCCACAACCGCGACACCCAGGGCGAGCAGGCTGCACCGACCTGGATTCGCCAGCCGCTGGCGACCTCTGTGATCTCGATTCCGCGGCCCTGGTAGTCGGCCTCGAGCTGTTCCAGCACTGCACGCAGCTGTTTCTTGTCGGGGCACTCGATTTCGTTGAACAGGTTCTGGATCGCTTCCAGCGACAACGGCCGGCCGGCCGCGAGCAATGCGGCCTCGACGATATTTTTGAGCTCAGTCGGTTCCGACATCGTTAACCACCACGTGCCCGGACATGAATCGGCGCATAGGATTCGGCCTGCACCAACTCGACCAGTTGCTGTTTGATGAGTTCGAGGATCGCCATGAAAGTCACCACGACACCCTGGCGACCCTCGCTGATATCGAACAGATCGGTGAACTGGGTGAAGCGATCGGTGGTGACGGATTCCAGCACGCGACTCATACGCTCGCGCAGTGACAAGGGTTCACGCGCGATGTGGTGACTGCTGAACATGTCCGCACGATGCAGGACATCCTTGAGCGCCAACAACACCTCTTTCAGGTCGACGTCAGGTGGTTTCTGATCGACGTGCTTGAACGGCACCTCGGCTACCACGGGAAACACATCACGCCCGACCTGCGGCAGCTCATTGATGTCCTCGGCCGCCTGTTTGAAACGCTCGTACTCCTGCAGGCGCCTGATCAGCTCCGCCCGCGGGTCATGCTCGTCGTCGTCCTCGCTCTGCGGTCGCGGCAGCAGCATGCGTGACTTGATCTCGGCAAGCATCGCCGCCATCACCAGGTATTCGGCCGCAAGTTCCAGGCGCATGTCCTGCATCAGCTCGATGTACTCCATGTACTGACGCGTGATGTCGGCGATCGGGATGTCGAGAATATCGAGGTTCTGCCGTCGGATCAGGTACAGGAGCAGGTCGAGCGGACCTTCGAAGGCATCGAGGAAAACCTCGAGTGCGTCCGGTGGAATGTAAAGATCCTTGGGCAACGCATATTGCGGCTGCCCCTGCACCACGGCAAAAGGCATCTCCTGCTGTTGCGGCGCGACGGTTTCGGCATTTGATTCGGTCAAGGAAGCTGTTCCGCCAGGTCAGTAGTCGAGTGACATCGCATGACGCACCTCTTCCATCGTCTCGCGGGCTACCTCGCGAGCACGCTCGCAGCCCTCGTTGACGATATTGCGCACGAGGTCCGGCTGCGCTGCGTATTCGCGGCCACGATCCTGGATCGGCTTGAGCTCAGCAAGCACCGCGTCAATCACTGGTTGCTTGCACTCGATGCAACCGATACCGGCCGATCGGCAGCCCTGTTGCACCCAGTCCCTGACCGCGTCGTCCGAGTACACCTGATGGAACTGCCAGACCGGACAGATCTCCGGGTTGCCCGGGTCGGTGCGACGCACGCGTGCCGGATCCGTGGGCATGGTGCGCATCTGTTTTTCCACGTCCGTCGGAGAGGCGTCCAGCGGGATCGTGTTGCCGTACGATTTGGACATCTTCTGCCCATCCAGACCCGGCATCTTTGCCGCCTTGGTCAGCAGTGGCTGCGGCTCGGGAAGAATCACCATTCCGCCGCCCTCGAGATAGCCGAACAGGCGGTCGCGGTCGGCAATTCCAATATTCTGTTGCGACTCCAGCAACGCGCGTGCCGCGGCGAGCGCCTCGTCGTCGCCCTGTTCCTGAAACGAGCGTCGGTAGCCGTGATACAGCTTGGCGTTCTTCTTGCCCATCTTCTTTATCGCCTGCTCGGCCTTTTCTTCGAAGTCGGGCTCACGACCATAGATGTGGTTGAAGCGCCGCGCGACTTCGCGCGTCAGTTCGACGTGCACCACCTGGTCCTCACCAACCGGCACCAGCCCGGCGCGATACACCAGTATGTCGGCGGACTGAAGCAGCGGGTAGCCAAGGAAGCCGTAGGTCGAAAGGTCCTTTTCCTTCAGTTTTTCCTGCTGATCCTTGTAGGTCGGCACGCGCTCCAGCCAACCGAGCGGCGTGATCATCGACAACAGCAGGTGCAGCTCGGCATGTTCGGGCACGCGGGACTGCACGAACAGGGTCGCTTCACCTGGGTTGACGCCAGCCGCCAGCCAGTCGATGACCATGTCCCAGGTACTCTGCGGGATCAGGCTCGGATCATCGTAGTGCGTGGTCAGCGCGTGCCAGTCGGCGACAAAAAAGAAACACTGGTACTCGTGCTGCAGCTCGACCCAGTTCTTCAGAACGCCATGGTAGTGCCCGAGGTGCAGGCGCCCTGTCGGGCGCATGCCGGACAGTACGCGGGCATGTTGTGCAGCTACAGCGGCCAAGAGAATCTCCTACGGAAACAGGCTCGGAAGTATACCCAACACCAACTCCGAACCGGGCATTAGTTTGATTGCGCCGAACACCACGGGCCCGAGAATCATCCCCACCACGCCACTGATCAAGAGCGCGATCAGAATGATCATTCCATAGGGTTCGATGCGGGCGAACGGCCTTGCCAGCCGAATCGGCAGGACGCCGGTCAGAATGCGGCCACCATCCAGCGGCGGGACCGGCAACAGGTTTATCGCCATCAGCACCAGGTTGACGAACACCCCGGCAACCGACATCAACAGCAATGGGACCGCTACTGCCGCTGCCGTGTGCACCAGCGAATGTGCGAGCAACAGCACCGCCGACCATAAAAGTGCCATCAGCAGATTCACTCCCGGCCCGGCGGCGGCGACGATCGCCATGTCCCGCTTTGGCGAATGCAGCCGGGCGATCGACACCGGCACCGGCTTCGCCCATCCAATCAGGAACCCGGTGAAGCTCAGCATCAGGATCGGCACCAGGATGGTACCGACAAGGTCGATATGCGGCAGCGGATTGAAGGTGATCCGACCCAGGTCGCGGGCGGTCGGATCGCCGAGTCGATTGGCTACCCAGCCATGCGCGGCCTCATGCACTGTGACGGCGAATATCAGCGGCAGTGCCCAGATGGCGACGCGTTGCGCCAGGTTCAGTTCTTCCATGCGCGCGATTATATCGCCGGGCCGATGTCGTCGCGCGGACATTCCCCGGCACGGTGAATCCGCCAACGCGTTTTGTTGCTCAATCAGAGGCCGGGGCTGCCCACGTCAGGAATCTTTACAGCGCCCCGGATTTAGGAAGGCGTTTACTTGGGAAGCTACTTCAATCTATTGGTTTTTATTGGGTTTTATCTTTGTTTGCTTAAGTTGGCTCGATTACTGCTTTATATGGCCAAACGCCTCGAGTAACGATGGCAGAGATTTAAGCGAGTAATCGAGATATGACGAAGTTACGAGATATGCTGAGTCCGCTGGCCCTGGCCGCACTGCTCGGTTGCGCCGCAGTGTCGACTGCCACAGCGACGCCGATCAACACACGTGGCGAGTTCAAGGATCAGGTCGACATGACCGACCTCGTCCTCAGCCGCCAGGGATTCAACCGCGTCAAGAGCGCCAAAAAAGGTGGGCAGCGCTCGTTCGCCACGACGGACCTGGACCTGGGCGATTTCAGTATGCATATGGATGTCGACGAGGGCGTCAGGGCCCCAAAGGGCAAGATGCTCAAAAGCGGCAAACGTGTCGGCCTCAACCGGGTGACCAAGAACGCCTGGCTGCGCGTCAACAAGACGAAGTTTGCCCGCGTGAAGATCAAGGATGGCGTCAACCTGGTGCTGGAATTCGACGCCCCGATCTACGCATTTGGCGCCACGTTCCGCGGTTTGAACAACGGCAGCGCGGACACTACGATCCTTTTGCAGGAGATGACAGGCACCGATCCAATCGAACTGGATCCGAGCAAGACACTGCGCAACAGGAACAAGTCGTTTTTCGGGTTCGTTTCGGAGGTCGGTATCACGTCGATCACCTTCACCGGGCGTGATGTATTCGGCATGGACGGGGTGATGTACGGAATGAAGCCTCCGTTCGCAGCCCTGCCGACGAATCTGATGCTGGAAGAAGACTCCAGGGTGCCGCTCCCCGGTACCCTGCTTCTGCTCAGCCTCGGCCTGCTCGGTGCGGGTGCTGCGCGGTGGCGGCGATAGTAGTGGACCGAATCGACGCCTAACGCGCCTTCTCTTCATTGGCCGGACTGGTGACGGCTGGCTTGGCATCGACGACAGTCTCCGCCGGCTCAGCGCTCAGAGCACCTGCTCCGGGGGCACTGTTGCCGGCGCCGAGCGTCGGTGGCAGGTCAGCCGTCAACGCGGCCACATCGCTGGCCGCGGTATCGTCGGCCGGGTCCGGCAGATACATCTCGATCTGCCGGTCCAGAAGCGTTACAAACGCGCGCCGGTCCATCTGGTACCAGGCATAGGCTCCGGCCCCGATCAACAACGCAAGCACCACGACCCAGCCCACCCCGCTGCGCCGGGGCGGCGGACGGCGGACTGGCGGATAAGGCTCGGGTGCGCCGACCGGTTCGCGTGAATCGTGATCGGTTTCCGGTCGCCGATGCCGCCTGTGCACACGCGGGCCCCGGCTGCCACCAAAGGTCTCTTCCATCGTGGGCACGAAATCCGCAGCACCCACCAGCGGGGCAGCGGCGTGCGGGCGCGGCATCACGACCTTCTTTTGTTCACGCAGCAATTCCTCGGCGTTTGCAAACACCGGCTCCTTGGCGGCACCGCCCGTTTCTGCTGTGTCCTCTTCGCGTTCCGGCTCGCCGATGAACTCGGTGCCAAGCGTCGACCCAAGGCCCACGGGCACATGGCTGAGGCGTTCTTCCGACAGTTCCTGGAACACGGTATTGGCATCTTCCGAACTGAGGACGGCCTTTTCTTCAACGGCACCATGCAACAGAAGCCGACTGCAAAACTGGTTGATACGCCTCGGCACGCCCTGGCAGGCCACTTCAATGACCGGCAACACCGATGCCTTGATGCGCGGGAAGTTGTTCCATCCCACGACCTTGAGCCGGTGCAGGATGTACGCGGCCGTTTGCTCCTGGGTCAGCGGATTGAGATGTGCTGCCGCAGTTACGCGCTGGCGCAACTGCTCGAGCCGGGGATCCGCCAGCTTTTCACGCAGGCCCTCCTGGCCGACGAGGAAGATCTGCAGCAATGGCTTGCCTTGAATCTGCAGGTTGGTGAGCAGACGGAGTTCTTCGAGGGCACTGAGGCTCAGGTTCTGCGCTTCGTCGACCACCAGCAATGGAGGGCGCCCGTCCTGATGAGACTGGGTGAACAACTGCTTGATCCGCTGCAGCACGGTTGCGGTATCCAGGCCCTCGACATTGATACCGAACTCGTATGCGGTCGAGCGCAGGATATCGTTGGCCTCGAGCATGGTGTTGACCAGCGTCGCCACCAGGTAATCAGAAGGGCCGTAGTCCGAGAGCAGGTCGTTGATCAGTGTCGTCTTGCCCATGCCGGGGGCCCCGGTCACGACCACGAAGCCCTCCGCCGCCTGCAGCGCATACTGCATGTAGGCTCGACCCTTGGCGAAACTCGGGTAGCGATAGCAGAAGGCATGATCTGGGCTCAGACGAAACGGGTCGCCCCTGAGTCGGTAATAGGCCTTGTACATAGAGATACCGCTCGCAAGATGATTGAAGGTAGATCGGCTGTCATCCCCTGAAGTTGAGGGAATCGCAGTGCCGCGACGCGCCTCGTCCGTCAGTTTCGGCGACGATACCCACCGTCTGCGACACCGCCGATCGTCAGGCTTCGAAAAGGCTGACGTCGCCTTTGCCGACACGCCACACCTTTGGCGTCTCCTCGTGCAGATCGATCACGCTGGTGGGTTCGAAACCACAGTAGCCGCCGTCGACGATCAGGTCGACGCTGTGGCCGAGGATCTGGTTCATCTCGTACGGGTCCATCATCGGCAAGTCTTCGCCCGGCAGTATCAGGGTGCTGCTCAACAGCGGCTCGTTGAGCTCATCGAGCAGCGCCATGGCCACACGATTGTCCGGAATCCTTACACCGATGGTCTTGCGCTTGGCATGCATCAGGCGCTTGGGCACCTGCTTGGTCGCTTTGAGAATGAAGGTGTACGGACCAGGGGTCAAGTTCTTGATCAGGCGATGCGCCTGGTTGTCCAGCTTGGTGTAAACCGACAACTCCGACAGGCTGCGTCCGATCAGGGTGAAGTTGTGGTCGTCATCGAGTCGCCGGATCTGACGAATACGATCCATCGCCGACTTGTCACCGATCTGGCAGCCGATGGCATAACTCGAGTCGGTCGGGTAGATGATGACGCCGCTATCGCGCACGATCTCGGCAGCCTGCCGGATGAGCCGCGTCTGCGGATTGTCCGGGTGGACCTGAAAAAACTGCGACATTATTTATTTCAATGGCTGATGCGCCAATCCTTCCAAATCGCATTACATCCGTCTGGCAGCGGCGGCAGCCTGCCAAGCTCAATCCATGGGTGCTCAGGACCGTGATAGTCAGACCCGGCAGATGCCAGCAATCCGAAATCGCGCACCAACGCCGCCATGGAAAAACTGTCGTCCCGGCTGTGGCTGCCGGACACCACTTCGAGTGCCGCACCACCGACCTCGACGAATTCACCGATCAGCCGACGCAACTTGCTGCGGGTCATCTTGTACCGCGCCGGATGCGCAATCACCGCCTGCCCGCCAGCGAGTCGGATCCAGCGCACGGCCTCCTCAAGACCCGCCCAGCGTCCGCTGACGAAGCCCGGTTTGCCGCTGACCAGGAACTTGTGGAACACGGCGCGCACGTCCGACGCATGCCCATTATCCACCAAGTAGCGGGCAAAGTGCGTGCGGCTGATCAACCGTCCGTTGGACAGGGCACGGGCACCGGCGAACGCATCCGGGATGCCGGCCTTGTCCAGACGACGACCGATCTCTTGCGCACGCCAGTCGCGGAACTCGCGCAGGCCGGCCAGCCCGACACGCAGATCGTCGCTGTCGGGGTCGACACCCAGGCCGACGATGTGCACCGTCGCTTCGCCCCAGGTCACCGAAATCTCCACCCCGGGGACGAATCCGAGACCGAGGTCGCGCGCACTGTCGGCTGCCTCGCCAAGGCCCTCGAGGGTGTCATGGTCGGTCAGCGCCATCACGCCAATGCCAGCGGCATGCGCGCGCTGCATCAGCTGCGTTGGTGTAAGGGTCCCGTCGGAAGCCGTGGAATGGGCATGCAGATCAAAAAGTAATGACATGCGAGGCATTCTATCAGTACGCCTGCGGTCGATACCGACACAGTGCGTAGCTGGACGAAAACACACCACGGCGTACGGATTTCGTCACCCTGGACGCGTGCTAAACTGCCGCGCCATGAGCATACCCCCGGCCGATCTCTCTTACCTGCGCGAACGACTGCGTGAGCTGGCCGCACAGGTCCACGATGCCTGGGAGTCCTCGCACCGCGACCCGCAGGACGCTGACGACCCCCGCCCGACCGGCGACGCCCTGCTGCAACTGATCGATATGCTCGACCACCTGCAGTCGGAAGCACAGGCCTCAGGCTTTGGCCCCGCCGAGATCAACACCTTGAGCGAGTACGGCCTGCAGCTGTTGAGTGAACTTGCCGACACCGCATCACGGCTCGATCACCCTGCGCTGGCAGCGGAGATCGAGCATATGAGCTTTCCCTATGCGCTGTGGATAGCCCGCCATGGCGGCGAGATCCGGCACCTGGAATCCGTGGTCAATGCGCTGGCTCATTTCGCCAACCAGTCGGACAACCCGGAAACCATGGCCAGCCTGTATTGCCAATGCTGCGAGGTGCTCGACGCCACGAGCCCTGCCGCGGAGGAAGGTTCGGCAGGCAATCCGAGGCACCCCTGGCGCCTGCTGTTGCTCAATCGGGCGATCGTGGCCACACGCAGTCACAACCCGGAATTGATGGAACCTGCGTTCAACGCGATAGTCGAACTCCTGCCAAACGATGCCGAACGTTTTTTTGCCGAGGGCATGGAGCAGATGGTGGCCATCGATTACCCGGAGCATGTCCGCACGGTAGTCCGACGTTATTACCTCGCCCATGCAGTACCACGGCGCCTGCACTGAACACCCAGACGGTTCGAACTGATGAAAATTATCGCTGACCTGTTCCCGGTCATTCTGTTCTTTATCGCCTACCAGCTGTTCGATATCTATGTCGCTACACAGGTAGCGATTGCCGCCGCCGCTGTTCAGGTCGGCTACAACAAGCTGCGATACGGCAAGGTCGAGACCATGCACTGGGTCACGCTTGGCCTGCTGATCGTGTTTGGCGGGCTCACCCTGGCGTTGCGCGACCCGACGTTCATCAAGTGGAAGCCGACAGTGGTCAATTGGCTGTTCGCGGCAGCCTTTCTCCTTTCGCAGATTTTCATGGAGCGCAGCCTGCTGCGCCGCATGATGGATCATGCGGTCAGCATGCCCGATGCCGCCTGGCTGCGCCTCAACACCGCCTGGGTCACGTTCTTCACCGCAATGGGGATGTTGAATCTGTATATCGCCTACAACTTCTCTGAAGCGGTTTGGGTCAACTTCAAGCTGTTCGGCTTTCTCGGCCTGACACTGGTGTTCATGCTTGCCCAGGGCTTTTACCTTGCCCGGTTCATCGAGCCGGACAAACCCACTACCGAGGAATGAAACCATGCTCTACAGCATCGTCAGTACCGATGTCACCAACAGCCTGCCATTGCGCAAGACGGCACGCCCGGCACATCTCGAACGCCTGCAGCAGTTGCAGAAAGAAGGCCGGCTGGTACTCGCGGGACCCAATCCCGCGATCGACAGCACGGAACCCGGTGATGCGGGCTTCACCGGCAGCCTGATCGTCGCCGAATTCGCGAGCCTCGAAGACGCCACGGCGTGGGCGGACGCCGATCCCTATGTGGCAGCGGGCGTCTATACCGCCGTGAGCGTCAAACCGTTCAAGCAGGTCTTTCCGCAATAAGCCGCCCCGGTGTTGGGCAAGGAGATAGAGGGAATGCGTAGGATCAGATCACAATTCGCCGCAGCGGCATGGTGCCTCCTTGTCTCGGCGACGGCGGCCGGTGACGAGCCAGTCACGCCGCAGACACTGGTCAAGGTCGACGACTTTGCAATCACCAACCTGCATCTGGCGCTATTCGCCAGTCAGACCGGCCGTGCGCCGGAAGATGCGGAAGGTCAGATCGAACTGCTCAATGAATTGATCAATAGCACCATGGTGGCCAATTCCGCGCAGGGACAGGAACTGGCGGCGCATCCCGAGGTGGCGGCTGCACTTGAGGTTGCACGCATCCGCCTTATCGCACAGACATTCGTGCGCAGGCAGATGCGGCAGACCAAAATCGACGAAGCCGAATTGCGCGCTCGCTACGAGTTGGAGTATCTGGCAAGTAGCAGCCAGGAATTCAAGGCCCGGCACATTCTGCTCGACAGCGAGGACGCCGCGCTGGAGGTCATTGCCGAACTCGACAAAGGCGCTGACTTCGCCACACTTGCCGCCGAGCGTTCGATCGGTCCGAGCAAGTCAGTGGGTGGCGACCTTGGCTGGTTCGAACCAGCAGCCATGGTTCCAGAGTTTTCGGCTGCCACTGCGCAGCTGGCCGATGGCGCCTATAGCAAGACACCCGTCAAGACACAGTTCGGATGGCATGTCATTCTGCGCGAAGCGAGCCGCACACTGCCCCCACCGGACTTCGACAGCGTTCGCCCGGAACTGGAGCGGCAGATCCAGCAAGCGCGGGTTACGCAGGAAATCGACGTAATTCGCAGCAATTCGCGGATCGAGATTCAGAAACTGGAAACCACCGATTGAAGGCGCTGCAAGGCCCTCTGTTGAGCGGGCCTTGCAGCGCGGTGCTTTGGGCAGGTTACTCGTCGGTTTTCTTTGCTGTCTTGCCGATCCGCCCCAGGGGCACCACCGTGGACGATGATTTGTCGTCGCTGTAGTAAGGCCGCTCCTGGGCAACTCCAGCGATATCTGCAAGTTCACGCTCTCGCAACGAGATCAATCCGAGACACTGCCGCACATCCTGGATCGTCTGGTCCGACAAAGGGTGTTTCATGGCGCGACTTGGCGGGGTCGTATCCTTGATGATCTGTGCCAATACTTTGCGCATCACCACGAGGATTTCACGTTCTTTACTGCTGTCTGTCATGCGATCCGGCTCCGTTTCGAACGGGCACCAGAATACCCGAATCAGCACCCGGCATACCACGATGGCAGAAGGGCCAATCGGCACCGGCCGCCCCCGGCCTGTTCACGGCGGGCTCACTTGAAGATCGTATCGATCGAGAAGCCTTCCTGTTCGAGGATCCCACGCAAACGCTTCAATGCATCCATCTGAATCTGGCGGACCCGCTCGCGGGTCACTCCAAGTTCGTTGGCGACCTGCTCCAGGGTCGAATTCTCATAGCCATGCAGGCCGAACCGCCGCTCCACCACCTCACGCTGTTTTTCGTTGAGTTTGCCGAGCCATTCATCCAGATGCCCTGACAGATCATCCGCCTGGATATGTTCCGTGGGGTCTTTTGCGTTCTCGTCGGCAATCGTGTCGAGCAGCGGCTTGTCTGCATCCTTGCCGTATGGCGTATCGACCGATGTCACACGCTCGTTCAGTCCAAGCATGCGCTTGACCTCGTTGAGCGGCCGGTCCAGGAGGTCCGCGATTTCTTCAGCCGTTGGTTCGTGATCCAGCGTCTGGGTGAGTTGGCGCGCTGCCCGCAGGTAGACGTTTATTTCCTTGACCACATGGATCGGCAGCCGGATCGTGCGCGTCTGGTTCATGATCGCACGCTCGATGGTCTGGCGAATCCACCAGGTGGCATAGGTCGAGAAGCGGAAACCACGCTCCGGGTCGAACTTCTCGACCGCGCGGATCAAACCCAGATTGCCTTCCTCGATCAGGTCGAGCAGCGCCAGCCCCCGATTCATGTAGCGACGCGCGATCTTGACCACGAGACGCAGATTGCATTCGATCATGCGCCGCCTGGCCGCAACGTCACCTTTTTGCGCGAGCCGCGCGTAGAAGACCTCTTCTTCGGCAGTCAGTAGCTTGGAAAAGCCAATTTCGTTGAGATAGAGACGCGTCGCGTCGAGTTGGCTGTCTGGAATGTCACCGGCGGCATACTTGCCGTCTTCATCGGGCTCTTCAGTGCCCGAGTCTTTTACGTCATCCGCATCAAGATCTGCATCGTCTGCCACCTCGTCCAATTCATCGACGACTTCCAGATCAACATCCTCGCTCTTTGCGGGCATGCCCCCTCCATCACTTTGTGACTATGCCGGTCAGACCCATGCGCCGAACCGAACGATCACCGTCGGGGCAACAACCCCAGGGGATCGACGGGCCTACCGTCGCGTCTGATTTCAAAATGCAGCAGCGGGTTGCCATTGTTGGCAGTACCCATCTCCGCAATATTTTGTCCTTTGGTGACCTGATCGCCTTCTTTGACCAGGATCGATCTGTTGTGCCCGTAAGCACTCAGATAATTATCATTATGTTTGACGATGATAAGCTGCCCGTAGCCGATCAGTCCACTACCGCTATACACCACCTTTCCAGCCTCGGCGGCCTTGATTGGGAGACCGTTACGGCCGGCTATCTTGATGCCGTTACGCAGTGGATCGTCTGCTTTGAACGACGATACGACCTGGCCGTGAGCAGGCCAGCTCCAGGCGAGTCTTCGCGCAGGTGAAGGTACGGGATCGGGCTTGCGCTGCGGCCGCTTTACCGGACTGACCGTTGGTCGTGCCGCGGTCGTTGATGCGGGTGGTGGAGGTCTTGTGGCAGGAGGCGCGAGGCGAAGCGTCTGCCCGGGAAAAATATGATACGGGGGACGTATACCGTTCCACGCGGCGATAAGGCGGTAATCGACCCCCCTCTGCCACGCGATGCCGTACAGGGTGTCACCCCGCTGCACCCGATACTCATCGACACGCAGCGTGCCACGCACCGGCTTCGGCGTCGGCGCCCTGCTGCCACGCGTCTCCACCGGTGCACGCCAGCTTGCCGTGCAACCCGACAGGTGGACGACAATGCCGGCAAGACAGCACGCAAGCAGCATCCGTCCGCACCTGCCGGACGTCACTGTACACAACAATTTCCGTAAGGCTTCGTGCTTCAAGTCCCCGGTACTTTACGGCGCCAGATCATGATCTGTAGATGAAGAATATGATGAGCAGCGCTGCAACCGTCAACCACCCAAGCCAGTCGACCCAACGGTGCAACCTCTGTTCCATTGCCTCGCCACCCCAGGACATGAGCAGGGCGACCAGGTAGAAACGCAGACCGCGTCCGATAAACGATGCCAGCATGAACGGCAGGAAGGCCATGCTGACCACCCCGGCCGTGATAGTGAACACCTTATAGGGGATCGGTGAAAAACCGGCAGCGAAGATTGCGAGGAAGCCCCACTCATCGAACCACTGCTGCGCCAGTGCGAAGGTCGCCGCATAACGGCCTTCCTGCAACCATGGCTGAACGAGCTCAAAGGCAAACATGCCGATCAGATAACCGAACATGCCACCCAGCACGGAGGACAGGGTGGTCAGGGTCGCGAACCACAATGCACGGCGCGGTTGCGCCAGGCTCATCGGCGCCAGCATCACGTCAGGCGGAATCGGAAAGAAAGAGGACTCGGCGAAACTCAATCCACCCAGATACCAGGGTGCACGCGGATGACGTGCCCAGCGCATCGCCCGTTCGTACAATGGTGAAAAAATCTTCATTCAGCTCACGCCGGTGACCAGCGGGACGAAGCTCACCCGCTCGAGCAACTCGTGCTCATAACCATCGGTCGTCCGAATGACTCGCACGAGTGCCTGCTCATCGCGACGGCCGATCGGCAGCACCATCCGGCCGCCTGGACAAAGCTGCTCCACCAGCGCCAGCGGGATGCCCTCGGGCGCGGCGGTGACGATGATGCCGTCAAACGGCGCATACTCGGGCAGCCCCATTCCGCCATCGGTATGCTTGGTAACGATGTTGCGTATTTTCAATGCCTGGAAACGCCGACGCGCCTGATCGAGCAGCACCTTGATCCGTTCAGTTGTATAGACGCGTCGTACCAGGGGCGCCAGCACCGCGGTCTGGTACCCCGAACCTGTCCCCACTTCCATGACGCTCTCCAGCGGGCCACCCTCCAGCAATGCCTCAGTCATACGCGCGACGATATAGGGCTGGGAGATCGTCTGGCCGTTACCGATCGGAAGTGCCGTGTCCTCGTAGGCGCGGCTCGCCAGCGCCTCATCGACGAACAGGTGGCGCGGTGTATTGCGCATGCTATCGAGTACGTGATGGTCGCGGATGCCTTCATCACGCAGCCGCTGGATCAGGCGCTCGCGCGTACGCTGCGAAGTCATGCCGATACCCAGATTCCCCGGCGTCATCTTTCGAGCTCCAGCCAGGTCGCCAGCGATACCAACGCCTGGTGCCGCGTCAGATCGACCTGCAACGGCGTAATCGACACGAAGCCATTGCGCACCGCATGAAAATCCGTACCCGGACCAGCATCCTGCTCCGCACCTGCGGGACCCACCCAGTAGATCGGCCGCCCGCGCGGGTCTTCGGCCTTTACCACTGGTTCGGCCTTGTGACGATGACCGAGGCGGGTTGCCACCATGCCCTGCAGTTCCTCATAAGGAAGGTCCGGCACATTGACGTTGAGTATCGAATCCGCCGCCAGTGGTCTTTCGCACAGACGCTGCACCAGCTCGACAGCGACCCGGGCCGCCGAATCGAAATAACGCGGCGTATGCGATGCAATCGAGATCGCGATCGCCGGGTAACCGAGAAAGCGCCCCTCGGTAGCCGCCGCAACCGTACCCGAATAGATTACGTCATCGCCCATGTTTGCGCCCGCGTTGATCCCCGATACCACCATGTCCGGTTCTTCTTCCAAAAGTCCGGTGATCGCAAGGTGGACGCAGTCTGTCGGCGTACCCTCCACGCGAATGAAGCCGTTCTCACCGGCACGCGCACGAATGGGCTGTTCCAGGGTAAGGGAGTTGCTCGCGCCGCTTCGATCACGGTCCGGCGCCACCACGACCGTTTCCGCAATGCCCGAGATGGCGCTGTGCAGTGCCGCGAGGCCCGGGGCCTGATAACCGTCATCGTTGCTGAGAAGAATTCGCATACCATCCTGAGTGCCGACCGGACATTGTCGCCGGGCGGTTTTTTTGGCTGACCGATGATACTGCAAACCCTGCCCTGCCTCACCTTGATCTGGACCCGATAAGCCGTTTCAATCACCGCCATGGGCGACCCAGACAACAACCCGGACGACAAAGACGACGGCACATTCCGCGAGGCGATGCGCGACGTCGAACCCATCGAAGACGGGCGCGCGCTCCCATACCGTAAAAAACGCCGCCCCGAACCCCTCAATCTGCCAGTCGGTGATGAACGTGCGGATGACTTCGCCGACCTGGCAATCGAGACCGGGGAGTTCCTGGAGTTTCGCCGTCCAGGTATCCAGAACCGTGTATTCCGTGATCTGCAGCGCGGTGTGATCGAGGCGCAGGGGACGCTGGACCTGCATGGCCTTCGTGTACGCGAGGCCAAGCCGGCATTGGCGAGGTTCCTCAATTACAGCCTGGCCAGCGGCCGGCGCTGTGTCCGCATCATCCATGGCAAGGGCATCGGCTCTGGTGGCCAGCAGCCCGTTTTGAAGCAGAAGACCAACCAATGGCTGCGCCAGAAAGACGAAGTGCTCGCCTTCGTGACCGCGCCGCGTTGGGATGGCGGCAGTGGTGCGGTCTATGTGTTGTTGTCAGGCAAGTATCGGCGGCACGATTAGCCACGCAATCGCCGCATCAGGAATCCGGATCGGTTTCATCTGCGTCCGGCGAACAGACGATCTCGCGCAACACCGCGGTCGCAAAGGCCCCGGCGACCAGATGAAACGACAGCAGCAGTGCATCGCCCTGCCATTGCCACGCCAATCCGGAGACCACCAGTCGGAACGCACGCCGGTCAGCATCCAGCCCCAGGCGCGTCAAACCCGCGATCCACGGCTGCGCATCGGCAAGCGCCCGTTCCTCGTTCAGTTTGGCATCCGCATCGGGCTGCAGCGCACGTCTCACACGACCGCACAAGGGACCGGTCGGATGAATATCCAGTTGTGCAAGTCTGTCCGCAATCGACGGGTCCGCAGGCTCGTACATGAATTGCCGCTGTGATCCCTCCAGGGACATCACGTCACCGTCTATCGCCCGGTCCCAGTTTCCAGCGCTGACGCGCGCCGCCAGCACCTGATTGAAAAGCTGAGAGCGCGCCGCCGACAGCAGCATGCTGCGCTGCTCACGCCCACCTCTGCGACCGCGCCCGGCCAGCAGTTCATCCGCACGCTGCAGGTTTTGTCCGCCACGTCCGAAGCGCTGACTGCCAAAATAGTTGGGTACGCCGGCATCACGGATGCGTTGCAAGCGCTGCTCGGCCTCGGCGACGTCACCCGCCACGCTGTCGATCCTGATGCCGAAGCGATTGCCGCGCAGCGAGCCACGGCGGATCTTTCGGTTGTGCCGTTGCGCGTCGATCACCTGCAGGGATTCGTCCTCGATCATTGACCAGTCCGGCGCCTCGCGTCCCGGCAGCTGTACCGAAAAATGTTGCGTGGTAACCGCATTGCGGTCTTTGAGCCCGGCGTAACCGATCGCCACCTGTGGCACACCGGCGAGCCGCGCGATCGCCCTCGCCACGTCATGGGTATTGCGTTCGCGTTTGCGCACGGTCAGAAAGACGTGCTCGCCATCGCCCGAGGCCTGGTAACCCAGCTCTTCCTCGACGACGAAGTCCTCCGGCGAGGCACGCAGCCGTCCGCCCAACACCGGCCCACCATGGGCGAAAGGCAGCTCCAGCGTCGGATCACCCGATGGCAGGGACTGTGTCATCAGATCGCCACCAGCAGCACGACCGCATGCGCAGCGATGCCTTCGCCACGCCCTGTGTAACCCATGCGTTCGGTCGTGGTGGCCTTGACGTTGACCCTGTCTTGCGCGACCCCCATGTCCTGGGCCAGATTCGCGCACATGTCCCGGATGTATGGACCCATGCGCGGCGCCTGGGCCACGATAGTGGCGTCGAGATTGGATACCCGCAGGCCATGCGCCGCGACGGCGTCTCGCACGCGACGCAACAGTACGCGACTGTCGATTCCGCGGTACTGCTCATCCGAATCGGGAAAATGCCGCCCGATGTCTCCAAGCCCGGCGGCACCGAGGATCGCGTCACAGATGGCATGAATGAGCACATCGCCGTCCGAATGTGCCTCCAGGCCAAGGTCGTGATCGATACGGACGCCGCCTATGACGATGTGAGTGCCTTCACAGAAGCGATGGGCATCAAAGCCGTGACCAATACGCATGGATGATTTACACGGGTACCAGGGGGAGCGCGATCATAACACCGGTGGCGCGTTAGACTGACGTCATGGAACTGTTCGATACACACTGCCACCTGGACGTCGAAGAGTTTGACGAAGACCGCAACGAGGTGCTCGCCGCGGCGCGTGCGGGCGGTGTCAGCGAGCTGCTGGTGCCGGCGGTGCAGCGCGCGACCTGGCCGGCACTGATCCGGCTGTGCGCCGGCGATGCCGGCCTTTATCCGGCACTGGGCCTGCACCCCGTGTACCTGTCCCGGCATAAACCCCAAGACGTGGCGGCACTGGCCGAGCAGGTGGCGCACACGCGACCAGTGGCCATCGGCGAGATCGGGTTGGATTGGTTCGTGCCGGATCTCGACCGCGAAACGCAGCAGCGCCTGCTGGAGGACCAACTGGAGATTGCGCAGTCGTTCGGCCTGCCCGTCGTGCTGCATGTGCGCAAGGCACATGACGCCATGCTCAATACGCTAAGACGTTACCGCCTGAACGGTGGCTTCTGCCACGCGTTCAACGGCAGCCTGGTGCAGGCGGATCGTTACCTCGACATGGGGTTCCACCTGGGGTTTGGCGGCATGCTGACCTTCGAACGGTCGAATCACCTGCGACGTCTGGCGGTTGCACTGCCGCTCGATGCGATCGTTCTCGAGACCGACGCACCAGATATGACAGTGGCCTCGCATCAACATCAACGCAACAGCCCCGCCTACCTACCGGAGGTGTTGTCCACGCTGGCCGCACTTCGTGGGATGTCGGAAGAGCAGGTCGCAAACCAGACAACTGCCACGGCGCGCCGCATTCTGCGCGTGTGATCGTGGGCGCGTGCCCCGCCCGACCTGTCAGGGCGTATGCCAGTCGGCAGTGGACTCGTCATCCTGGCGTGCCAGATAGTAAGCAGCCAACGCCAGGTCTTCGGGCCGGGTGATCTTGATATTGTCGGCACGACTTTCGATCATGATCGGGCGCTGACCCGCCCATTCGATGGCACTTGCCTCGTCGGTCACCAGATACCCCGCGTTCAGCGCGCCTTGAAGCGCATCGAACAACCGGCCAAAACGAAACATCTGCGGTGTGAATGCGCGCCACAGGTGGGTCCGCGCTACGGTCTCGACGATGCGGTCGGCAGCGTCCGTCCGTTTCATGGTGTCATGTACTGGCATGCCAAGCAGTCCACCGACGTCGTGGTCGCACAGCATGTGAATCAGGCGGTCGATGTCTTGGCGCGTAACACAGGGCCGCGCAGCGTCGTGCACCAGCACCCAGTCGCCGCGGTCTGCGCGGGTGGCCAAGGCCTGCAGTGCATTCAACACCGAGTGACATCGTTCGACACCGCCACTCACCCGGACCAGGTCGGGATGGTCAGCAAACTCTGTTTCCGCCCACCAGCTGTCGTGCTCACTCAACGCAAGATAGATGCCATCAATCGAGGGATGCAGCAGGATGCGTTCTACCGTGTGGTCGATCACTGCACGCCCGTTGAGATCGAGGTATTGCTTGGGGACAGCACCACCCATGCGCCTGCCCACGCCGGCGGCAGGCACGATCGCCCAGAAACGCGGTTCAGTCACGCGCTTTCCCCTCTGGCGGCAACAGCTGAAAATAGGTTTCGCCTTCGCGAATCAGGCCAAGCTCACTGCGGGCACGCGCCTCGATCGCTGCCAGCCCATCTTTGAGGTCGTCGACTTCGGCCTGCAATGTGGCATTGCGCTCGTAAAGGTCGGTCAGTTCGGCACGCTGGGCCGCCAGTTGGCGCTTCAGCGTGACGACCTCGGCAAAACTGCCTTCACCGACCCACAGACGGTACTGCAGCCCCACGAGTACCAGCAGAATCACACCAACCGCCACCTGCAGCTTCCAGCTCACTGCCGTCCCGATCTGGACTAGAAGCAGGGAAAGGCGCTTTTACCTGCGAACACTGCGTCATCGCCCAGCTGATCTTCGATACGCATCAGCTGGTTGTACTTCGCCACTCGGTCGGAACGCGACAGCGAGCCGGTCTTGATCTGGCCGGTTGCGGTTGCGACAGCGAGATCAGCGATCGTGGTGTCCTCGGTCTCGCCAGAACGATGCGATATCACCGCACTATACCCGGCGTCATGCGCCATACCGATCGCCTCCATGGTCTCGGTGAGCGTGCCGATCTGGTTGAACTTGATCAGGATCGAGTTCGCAATTCCCTTGTCGATGCCTTCTTTGAGGATGCGCGTGTTGGTGACGAACAGGTCATCGCCGACCAACTGAATACGCTTGCCCAGCTTCTCGGTCAACAGCTTCCATCCCGCCCAATCGCCCTCGTCCATGCCGTCCTCGATCGAAATGATCGGATACTGGTCGACCCAGCCGGCAAGAAAATCGACGAACCCGGCCGAATCGAAGGACTTGCCCTCGGATGCCAGGACATACCTGCCCTCTTTGAAGAACTCCGAACTGGCGGCGTCGAGGCCGAGGTAGATGTCCTCGCCCGCCTTGAAACCCGCCTTGTTGATCGCTTCGAGGATGACTTCGATCGCCTCTTCATTGGAGCGCAGGTTCGGTGCGAAGCCGCCCTCGTCTCCGACCGTCGTGGCCAGCGCCCGCTTTCCCAGCACCGATTTGAGGGCGTGAAACACCTCGGCACCGTAACGCACCGCCTCGCGGATGGATCCGGCCGCGACCGGCAGAATCATGAACTCCTGCAGATCGACGCTGTTATCGGCATGCTCTCCACCGTTGATGATGTTCATCATCGGCACCGGCATCCGGTAAGTGCCGGTACCCAGCGACTGATACAACGGCATCGCCTTTTCCTGCGCTGCGGCATGTGCCGCGGCAAGTGACACCGACAGGATCGCATTGGCGCCGAGGCGCGATTTGTTTTCGGTGCCATCCAGGTCGATCATGCGGCGGTCAATTGCCTCCTGGCCGGCAACATCCTGGTCCAGCAGGGCGCTTCGGATCTCACCGTTGACATGGCCCACCGCGGTCAAGACACCCTTGCCGAGGTAGCGACCCTTGTCGCCATCACGCAGCTCCAGCGCCTCACGCGAACCAGTCGAGGCACCCGATGGGGCGACCGCACGACCGATCGCACCGTCAGCGGTCAGTACATCGGCCTCGATCGTGGGATTGCCGCGCGAATCGAGAATCTCACGCGCGCGGATGTCGATGATTTCGGACATGGAAACTCCTGAATGTCGAAAAATACCGTAGCCTGCGGCGACCGGCGATGATGCGACGCTGGAAACGCCGCACCCGACGACGGGCCGCATGATTTTCTGATTTCTACCCGGTTTGGCCGGCGTTACAGATCTTGTTCAATGAAACCCTGGCGCTTGACCGCCTGGTCGATCTCGACAAGCGTCTCAAGCAGCGGCCGCATCCTGTCCAGCGGCCACGAGTTTGGGCCATCCGATAGCGCATTCGCCGGGTCTGGGTGGGTCTCCATGAAGAGACCGGAGATACCAGCCGCCATCGCCGCGCGCGCCAGCACAGGGACATGCTCGCGCTGTCCACCGGATTTGCTGCCCAGGCCACCCGGCTGCTGCACCGAATGCGTCGCGTCGAACACCACCGGGCAACCGGTCGAGCGCATCACGGCGAGGCCGCGCATGTCCGACACCAGCGTGTTGTATCCGAACGACACGCCACGCTCGCAGACCATGATCTGCTGATTGCCCGTCGCACGCGCCTTGTCGACCACGTTGCCCATGTCCCAAGGCGCAAGGAACTGCCCTTTCTTGATGTTCACCGGGCGTCCGGCACGTGCCACCGACTGAATGAAATTGGTCTGCCGACACAGAAATGCCGGCGTTTGCAGGACGTCGACGACCGCCGCGACTTCGTCCAGCGGCGTGTCTTCGTGCACGTCGGTCAGCACCGGCAGGCCGAGCTCGGTCTTCACGCGCTCGAGAATCCGCAGGCCCTCATGCAAACCCGGGCCACGCGGGCTGTCGTGGGAAGAACGGTTGGCCTTGTCGAACGACGACTTGTAGATGAACGGGATGCCAAGCGAGGCGGTGATCTCTTTCAGAGTAGCGGCCACGGACAGTGCCGAGGCCTCGCCCTCGATAACGCAGGTCCCGGCAATGAGGAAAAACGGCCGATCCAGGCCGACCTCGAAACCACAAAGTTTCATACCGATGCCGCCTCTTTCACGGTAGCGTTGCGGTGTATCACGGCTGCCTCGACAAAGCCCTGGAACAGCGGGTGGCCATACCGCGGCGTCGACGTGAATTCCGGATGGAACTGGCAGGCAACGAACCAGGGGTGCGCAGGGATCTCTATCATCTCGACCAGGCGTCCATCGATCGAGGTCCCGGCCACTTTCATGCCGGCATCTTCAAGTTCCTGCCGGAAACCGTTGTTGAACTCGTAGCGGTGGCGGTGGCGCTCACTGATCACATCCTTGCCATACAACTGGCGCGAAATAGTACCCTTCGCGAGTTTGCAATGCTGTCCACCGAGACGCATCGTGCCGCCGAGGTTGACGCCGGCCCCGCGCTGTTCGACCGAACCGTCGGCATTCAGCCACTCGGTGATCAGCGCAATCACCGGGTAAGGCGTACGTGGATTGAACTCGGTGCTGTGCGCCCCTTCCAGATGCGCAGCATTGCGGGCGAACTCGATGACAGCCACCTGCATCCCAAGACAGATACCGAGGTAGGGAACGTCGTTCTCCCGCGCGAAACGCGCGGCCGCGATCTTGCCCTCGACACCGCGCTCACCGAAACCGCCGGGGACCAGAATCGCGTCCATACCGCGCAGGCTTTCCACACCGCCCGTCTCCAGTTGTTCCGAATCGATGTAATGGATATTGACGTGGCGAGCCGATTTTATCCCGGCATGCACCAGGGCCTCGTTGAGCGACTTGTACGACTCGGTGAGGTCGACGTATTTGCCGACCATGGCGATATCCACCTCGCCCTGCACCTTGTCCAGGCCATCGACCACTGCCTGCCATTCGCTCAGATCAGCCGGCGGTACGTCCAGGCGCAGATGATCGACGACGATCTGATCCAGATCCTGGGCATGCAGCATCAGCGGGATCCGGTAGATGCTGTCGGCGTCGATCGCCGAGATCACGGCGCGTTCCGGGACATTGGTGAACAAGGCAATCTTGCGCCGTTCGCCATCCGGTACCGGGCGGTCGGCCCGGCACACCAGCACGTCCGGCTGGATGCCGATCGAGCGCAATTCCTTGACGGAATGCTGGGTCGGCTTGGTCTTGATCTCACCAGCCGTCGGGATATAGGGCACCAGGGTCAGGTGCATGAAGAGGACATTTTCGCGCCCCATCTCGACGCCCATCTGACGGATCGCCTCAAGGAACGGCAGGGACTCGATGTCGCCGACCGTGCCTCCGATCTCGACCAGCGCTATGTCCGCATCACCGGCGCCGCGCAGGACGCACTCCTTGATTTCGTTGGTGATATGCGGAATCACCTGCACTGTGCCACCCAGATAATCGCCACGTCGTTCCTTGCGGATGACGTTGTCGTAGATCTGCCCGGTGGTGAAATTGTTGTTCCGCCCCATGGTGGTGCGGATGAAACGTTCGTAGTGCCCCAGGTCGAGATCCGTCTCCGCACCATCGTCGGTGACAAACACCTCCCCGTGCTGAAAAGGACTCATAGTGCCGGGATCCACATTGATGTAGGGATCCAGCTTGATCATCGTGACCTTCAGGCCACGGGCTTCAAGCAAAGCACCGAGGGAGGCAGAGGCAATACCTTTGCCGAGGGACGACACAACGCCGCCCGTAATAAATATGCATTTAGCCATGCGCCGGAGGGCTCAACGGAGGTTGAAACGGACGGGACTAAACGGTAGCAGAAGCCCTCTTCCCGCTCAATCGAAAATGCATCCGGCAACAGCGACAAAAACTAACGTCGGTTAGGATTCACATTATCATTGCCTTATATTCCAATACTTTATCCCGACACTTTTCTTTTTATCTGCTAGTGGTGGGGTCACGCATGGTCTATAGTGATCCTTGCTCGGGACGAAGGAACCCGGGTTCGTGCCGACTGCTCTCTTCCTAACAGACGGGTACTGTCGATGCAGGGACGCACACTACATTTCTTACAAGAACGCACTTAAGGAGTCATCCAAATGCGGAAGTTCGTAAAAGCATTCGGCGCTGCGGTTGTCGCTGGCGCAGCTGTACTCACCATGTCGTCGGCCAGTGCCTGGTGGGGCGGCGGTCCTTGGGGCGGCAATAGCGGCCCGTGGGGCGGTTCCGGCTGGGACAACAGCTATAACCGTGGCACCGGCTATGGCAACACCTCTGGCTGGGGTGACGGCTGGGGCGACGCTGGTGGCACCGGCGCCGGCGATTTCAGCATGAACATGAGCGGCCGCGGCAACTCCAATATGCGTGGCTACGGTTCCGGTTACGGCGCCGGTGACGGTTGGGGCCGTGGTTATAACTACAGCCAGCCTGGTTATGGCGGCTGGGGCGGCGGTCCTTGGGGCGGTGGCCCAGGCTACGGCGGTTACGGTCCAGGCTATGGCGCACCGATGATGGCTCCGCCTGCACCTGAGGCACCGGCAGCCAACCAGTAATCTCGGTTGCTACGAAAAACCCGTCCTGTAACAGGGCGGGTTTTTTTTGCCCCTAACCGGAGATATTGATCGAGGTCAAAAAACTTCGCACAATTGACCTACGACGGAACGATCAACTGGATATCGACTGGGACAAAAACCGTGACGGAAAGAAACGTAATCTCACTCGACAAAATCAAGGTTGCATGTCGCGACTGCAGCCTGTCCGCACTGTGCCTCCCGATGGGACTTCGTCCTGAAGACGTCGACCGTCTCGACGCCATTGTCAAACGCAACCGACCGTTGCAGCGCGGCGACAACCTGTTCCGTGCGGGCGAGCCGTTTCGCCACCTTTTCGTGGTCAAGACCGGCGCGGTCAAGACCTTCACCCAGACCAATGATGGCGACGAGCAAGTCGTTGGATTTCATCTGCCTGGCGAAGTGCTGGGACTGGACGCGATCCAGGACGGACTGCATGGCTGCAGTGCCCGCGCCCTGGAGACGACAGCGATCTGTGAACTGCCGTTCGAACGACTCGAAGACCTGTCCTCGAATATCCCCAGCCTGCAGCATCAGATGTTTCGCCTGCTCAGCAAGGAGATCAGCCACGACGCCGAGATGATGGCATTGCTCGGACGCAGCACAGCGGAAGAGCGCGTGGCCTCGTTTCTTATCAGCCTCTCGGAACGCTTCAAGCGTCGCGGTTTTTCCGCCACCGACTTTTTCCTCAGCATGTCGCGCCAGGAGATCGGCAGCTACCTCGGCCTCGCGCTTGAAACTGTCAGCCGCCTGTTCACCCGCTTCCAGGACGACAAGATCCTGAAAGTGGAACGCAAGCACGTGCAGATCATCGACATGGAGCGCTTGCGTGCAATGGTGACCCACCAGACCGACGCCGAACGCCATCGGGCAAACCCGTCAACTTGACCTAGGTCAAGCGCAAAGCGACAAAAAGAATTACTAATCGACTGCGCCGCGCGCAGTTGATCCACATCAAAGTAGCCAATCCTTATAAAGCTTTAGGGTGCGCCGCAGGTCAGTCCATCCGGCGAGTTTGGACTGGCCGAAATTTTTTTCACTTGGGAGACGCGTAATGGAGTCACAGACCACGTACAACTATAAGGTCGTGCGCCAGTTTGCGATTATGACAGTCGTCTGGGGCATCGTCGGTATGCTCGTCGGCGTCATAGTTGCGGCTCAACTGGCCTTTCCAGACTTTGCACTTTGGGACGGCATTTCTTTTCTAAGCTACGGTCGCCTGCGCCCGCTGCACACCAACGCCGTGATCTTCGCCTTTGGCGGGTCCGCACTGTTCGCCACTTCGTATTACGTGGTGCAACGTACCAGTCAGGCCCGACTCTTTGGTGGACCGCTGGCTGCATTTACCTTCTGGGGCTGGATGCTGGTCATCGTCCTGGCCGCGGTGACCCTTCCGCTGGGCATCACCTCGGGTAAGGAATACGCCGAACTGGAATGGCCGATCGACCTGCTGATCGCAGTGGTCTGGGTCAGCTACGCGATTGTGTTCTTCGGCACGGTCGCGACCCGCAAGGTCAAGCACATCTACGTCGCCAACTGGTTCTTCGGCGCGTTCATCCTGACCATCGCCGTGCTGCACATCGTCAACAGCGCGTTCATTCCGGTCAGCCTGACCAAGGGTTACAGCTTCTACCCGGGCGCCATCGACGCCATGGTGCAGTGGTGGTACGGGCACAACGCCGTGGGCTTCTTCCTGACCACCGCCTTCCTCGGCATGATGTATTACTTCGTTCCGAAGCAGGCAGGTCGCCCTGTGTACTCTTACCGCCTGTCGGTGGTGCACTTCTGGGCGCTGATCTCCACCTACATGTGGGCCGGTCCACATCACCTGCACTACACCGCCCTGCCCGACTGGGCGCAGTCGGTTGGCATGGTGTTCTCTCTGATCCTGCTGGCGCCTTCCTGGGGCGGCATGATCAACGGCATCATGACCCTGTCCGGCGCCTGGCATAAGCTGCGCACCGACCCCGTCCTGAAGTTCCTGATCGTATCGTTGTCTTTCTACGGCATGTCGACCTTCGAAGGTCCGATGATGTCGATCAAGACCGTCAACGCCCTGTCGCACTACACCGACTGGACGGTTGGCCACGTGCATTCGGGTGCCCTGGGTTGGGTCGCCATGGTTTCGATCGGTTCACTGTACTACCTGATCCCGCGCCTGTTCGGTCGGGTCCAGATGTTCAGCATGGCGCTGGTCGAGCTGCATTTCTGGATCGCCACCATCGGCGTGGTCCTGTACATCGCGGCCATGTGGATCGCCGGTGTCATGCAGGGTCTGATGTGGCGTGCAGTCAATGCTGACGGCACCCTGACCTATTCCTTCATCGAGTCGGTCGAACGCACCTATCCGTTCTACTACGTTCGTTTGCTTGGCGGCGCCATGTTCCTCACCGGCATGCTGCTGATGGCATACAACGTATGGAAGACGGTTGGCGCAGGCCGTACCGCAGACGCTGACGATGCCATCCCGGCACCGGCCGCCCACTGATCCGAAGGAGTATCGACAATGTCACATGAAGTCGTTGAAAAGAACGTCGGCCTTCTGGCGATACTGGTCATCCTGGTGATCAGCATCGGCGGACTGGTCGAGATCGTCCCCCTGTTCTTCCTGACGGATACCACAGTGCCGGCACCGGGTGTGCAGAAGTACAGTGCACTGCGTCTCGAAGGCCGGGATATCTATGTCCGCGAAGGCTGCTACAACTGCCACTCGCAGATGATCCGTCCGTTCCGTGCCGAGACCGAACGTTACGGCCACTACTCGGTGGCCGGTGAGTCGGTCTATGACCACCCCTTCCAGTGGGGTTCCAAGCGCACCGGTCCGGACCTCGCCCGCGTCGGTGGCCGTTACAGTGATGACTGGCACTTCGTCCACCTGGACAACCCGCGCAACGTGGTACCTGAGTCGAACATGCCGTCGTATTCCTGGCTCAGCGGTTCTACGCTGAGCGGCGACAACACGGCGACCAAGATGAAGGCGCTTAACGTCGCCGTGGGTGCGACCTGCCCTAGCTGCGAGCTGTATAGCGAGCAGGACATGGCCAATGCCAAGAAAGAAGTCGAAGGCAAGACCGAAGCACAGGCACTGGTTGCCTATCTGCAGGGTCTCGGCCTGGCTTCCAAGCAGTGGTGATCGTTATGGATATCAACGACATCCGTGCATGGCAGACAGCCATATTGTTGATCTCGTTCGTCGGGATCATCTTCTGGGCCTACAGCAAGCGTCGTAAGTCATCTTTCGACGAGGCCGCGAACCTGCCTTTTGCCGATGAAGAGCGGCACCAGGCGACGATCAAGAAGGAGAACCTGTCATGAGCAGTTTCTGGAGTGGATGGATTATCGTTCTTACCGTAGCCAACATCCTGGGCTGCTTCTGGCTGATCTGGTGGACCATGCGCAGTCGGGCAGGCGAAGCCGCACAAGGCGACGTCACCGGTCACACCTGGGATGGCGACCTGCAGGAGTACAACAACCCGCTGCCGCGCTGGTGGCTGTGGCTGTTCTACATCACCCTGTTCTTTGCCGCGGCCTACCTTGCCCTGTACCCCGGCCTCGGCAAGTTCGCGGGTTTCCTCGGCTGGACGTCGCACGGCAGCCAGTACCAGGCCGAAATGGACAAGGCCGCGGAAAAGTACGACCCGATCTTCAAGCAGTATGCCGCAGTAGCGGTGACGGACCTGGCGGCCAAGCCCGAGTACCAGGAAGCACGGGAAATGGGCAAGCGCCTGTTCCTGACCTACTGCATGCAGTGTCATGGTTCGGATGCCGGCGGATCGCGCGGCTTCCCCAACCTGACCGACGGTGACTGGCTGTGGGGTGGTTCGCCCGAGCAGATCCAGATGTCTATCGCCAATGGCCGCAACGGCATGATGCCGAAACACGGCCCGGGTGAAGGTGGACTGAACATCGGCGACGAGAAGATCGACCAGGTTGCGGCCTACGTGATGAGTCTTTCTGGACGCAACGTCGACGCAGCCAAGGCCGAGGCCGGCAAAGAGGTGTTCATGACTATCGGTTGCCTCGCATGCCACGGAGTGGACGGCACCGGCAACCAGATGCTTGGCGGACCCAACCTGACCGACGGCACCTGGCTTTACGGCGGCAGCGAAGGAATCATCAAGCAGACCATCACCAACGGTCGTGCCGGCGTGATGCCAGCGCACAAGGACCTGCTTGGCGATGAGAAGGTACACCTGCTGACAGCCTACGTTATCAGCCTGTCAAATCAGTAAGACCCGGCGATGGCCCTGGGCGGGTGGAAGGTTCCAAGATAATGCGATTTATCAAGGACATCCACCCGTTTCCAGGGCCATAATCTATTAAGCTGAACCGCCCTTTGCCGACCCCTGCTCCTGCGGGAACGGGCATTGAGCACGATTCGGTTCCCGTGATTACAGCATGCCGGATCGCATCTACCCGGCGACTTCAAAGGTACAGACCATGTCGACCCTGCCAGCTTCTGCGCCTGACAAGAACCAGCTGCCGGTATTGCAGCAGATCGTTTCGGTCATGTGGCCATCGTTCCTTACCGCAAGTCTGGCCACCATCATCTTTTTCACGCTATTCGATCCAGCCGAGTTGGGGATGATCGGTGGCTTTCCCGATCTGACCCGAATGGGCGGATACACTATTGGGTTCTTCTGCTTCTGGTTGCTGACATCGATCAGTTGCGCCCTGACCTGTTACTTCCGGCGGCCGATGAACCGCCGCACACCCGATACCCACTCCAACGAAGCCTGATAGGGAACTGCAGACGATGTCCCAGCCTGCCGCCAACAAGAACGATGCTTCGATCGAACAGGAGCTGTATAAGAAGCGCGAGAAGATCTACCCGCGCGAGGTGCACGGGATCTTTGCCGCGCTGCGCCTGCTCGCCATGGGTGCACTGCTGGGTATCTACTATGGCCTGCCCTGGATCAACTGGGACGGCCACCAGGCGGTTCTTTTCGATCTGCCTGCGCGCAAGTTTCACATCTTCGGCCTGACCTTCTGGCCGCAGGATTTCTTCTACCTCTCGATGCTGCTGATCATCGCGGCGATCGCGCTTTTCATGTTCACCGCGCTGGCCGGCCGGCTTTGGTGTGGCTATGCCTGTCCGCAGACAGTGTGGACCGAGATCTACATGTGGATCGAGCAAAAGATCGAAGGCGGATCGAAGAAACAGAAGAAGCGTGACAAGGGCCCGCGCGATGCATCGTACTTTGTCGTCAAAGGCACCAAGCACGGCGCATGGTTGTTGTTCTCACTGTGGACGGGCTTCACCTTCGTCGGCTATTTCACACCGATCCAGGAGCTGTGGACCAGCTTCCTTAGCTGGAACCTTGGCCCATGGGAGACGTTCTGGATCTTCTTCTATGGCTTCGCGACCTACGGCAACGCCGGCTTCATGCGCGAACAGGTGTGTATCTACATGTGTCCCTATGCGCGCTTCCAGAGCGCCATGTTCGACCATGACACGCTGGTCATTTCGTATGACGAAAAGCGTGGCAATCCTCGTGGCTCGCGCAAGCGTGGAACCCCGTCGGCCAACGTCGGCCTGGGTGACTGCATCGACTGCGGCCTGTGCGTCCAGGTATGTCCGGTCGGCATCGATATCCGTGACGGCCTGCAATACCAGTGCATCGGCTGCGCCGCCTGTATCGACGTCTGTGACGACGTGATGGATAAAATGGGTTACCCGCGTGGCCTGGTGAAATACACCACCGAAAACTCGCTGCAGGGCAAGCCCACGAAAATCATCCGGCCACGCATTTGGGTGTACATTTCGATTCTCTCGATCGTCAGCGCCGGCCTGATGTATGGCCTGCTCACGCGCATACCACTCGAGGTGGACATCATCCGTGACCGCAACGTGCTGTACACGGAAACCGATATGGGGCTGGTGCAGAACGTGTACAACCTTAAACTGATCAACATGGACGCCCAGCCACAACGCTTCCGTCTTTCGGTTTCCGGCCTCGAAGGACTGCAGGTAATTGGCCAGACCGAAGGAATCGAGATCGACAGTGGCGCCGTCATCGACCTCCCACTGCGCATCGAAATCGACCCGATCGCGCTAAAATCGACCAGCAGTGAAATCATGTTCCACATCGAATCGGAGATTACGCCGGATCTTTCGATCGACGAGCATGCCCGATTCCTCGGACCGGTATCGCGATAAGGACAACACCCCAAATGCGTCCACCCCGTGAAGACACCGAACCCTGGTACAAACAGTTCTGGCCATGGTTCCTGATCAGCCTGCCATTGGCCGTGGTGATCGCGTCCATCGTGACCCTCAATATCGCGATCCGTACCGATGACGGCCTGGTCAGCGATGACTATTACAAGGAAGGACTGGCCGTCCACATGGACGCGGACAGTACCGCCAAGGCAAAGGCCCTGGGTATCGCGGGCACGCTGAGTCTCGCCGTCGACACGGGCGCGATCACCTTGACACTGGCTGACACCAACGCGGTGGCAGAACCCACGCTGTCAATGAAAGTTGTCCATCCGACCCGACCGGACCAGGACCAGACTGTGCTCCTGACCCGATTGAGCGCCACGCGTTACGCTGGACGCATCGAGTCCCTGGGTCCGGCGAACTGGAAATTGGAGGTCCATCCCCAGGACAAATCCTGGCGTATCGAAGGCCGCCTGGCGATGCCTGGCAGCGGTGAAACACGCCTCGACTGACGACGCTTTCGCCCTGCAACGTGCGCTACAGGCGCCGCCATACCGCCTTGCCTCCTGCCGCCTCGTCGATCGCCTGAAGGCGCTCTTCGTGCGCGACCAACTCATCGGCGTCGGCATGCACGACCACCAACTGCAGCCCTTCGCGGTCGAGGGTCTGAATACCCGGATTGCCGTCGTCCGCACCACCAGCGCCCGTGTCCACATCCAACGACAGCGCCCCCTGGCCGCCGGTCATCGCCAGGTAGACGTCCGCAAGTATCTCGGCGTCCAGCAAAGCGCCGTGCTTGTCCCGCCTGCTGTTGTCCACATCGTAACGGCCGCACAGCGCATCGAGTGAATTGCGCTGTCCCGGATGCTTCTTGCGTGCCATGACCAGGGTATCGAGCACAGCACAGTGATCGAGGGTAGTACCGTAGCCATCCAGCCGGGCCAGCTCGGCATCGAGGAATCCGACGTCGAACGGTGCGTTATGTATCACCAACTCGGCACCGCTCAGATAAGCCAGCAGATCGGCGGCGATGTCTGCAAAGCGAGCCTTGTCGGCCAGGAACTCGTTGGTGATGCCATGCACTTCGATTGCGGCAGCATCGATCTGCCGATCGGGTTGAAGGTAGACATGAAAATTGTTGCCGGTGAGCCGCCGCTCGACCAGCTCGACGCAGCCGATCTCGATAATGCGGTGCCCCTGCGCCGGCTCCAGGCCGGTGGTCTCTGTATCCAGTACGATCTGTCGCATCAGTTTCCTTTCGACGTGCCGCCGCGATTGCCATCGAGCCGGGCGATTCCCTGGTTGGCCAGGGCATCGGCACGCTCGTTTTCCGGATGCCCGGCATGGCCCTTGACCCAATGCCAGCTGACCTCGTGCCGCGCAACCGCCTCGTCCAGCATGCGCCACAGGTCGTCGTTCTTGACCGGCTTTCGCGCAGCGGTACGCCAACCGTTGCGCTTCCAGTTGTGGATCCACTGGGTGATACCGTTTTTCACATACTGCGAATCTGTAGTGACATCCACGACGCAGGAACGCTTGAGTGCCCGCAGGCCCTCGATCACTGCCATCAGCTCCATGCGGTTGTTGGTTGTCGCCTCGGCGCCACCGAACAACTCCTTTTCGGTGCCGTTGAATCGCAGCACAGCACCCCAGCCACCGGGGCCGGGGTTACCCTTGCAGGCACCGTCGGTATAGAGCTCGACCCGTTCAGACATCGTTGATCTCCCGGACCGTCGGCTCGATTGCGCGCGGCCCGAGCACGCGCAGGCGTGACCAGCGCTGGCGCACCGGCGTCACCCGCGAGATGCGCTTGACCGCGCGCACCACATAGACACCGGCCAGCATGGGCCACACGCGGCGCCCCAGCCTTTCCACCGCATCGAACTGGCCACTGCGCGTCGGTGGCCGAAACTCCATGACATCCATACGTTCGATACCAAACCCCATCAGTGTCAGCCAATCGCTCAGGCGTGGATAGGAGAGAAAATGGCCGCACCACGGGATGGCCCCTTTCCAACGCCCGAACAGTCGCCACAGTCCCCACAGGCTGAAGGGATTGAAGCCGATGATGATCACCCTGCCTTCGGCGATCAGCACCCGCTCCACCTCGCGCAGCACCTGGTGCGGGTCGGGCGAAAAATCCAGAGTGTGCACCAGGATGACCGCGTCGACACTGTCGGCCGCCACCGGCAGATGCTGGGCATCCGCCCGGATGACACTCGGAAATTTCGCATCGGCACGTCGCGTAATCAGGGTTTTGCGTTGCACCGGACAATGACCGAGGTGTCTCTCGGCCTCACCCAGTTCACCGAGTTGCAGCAACTGGTAGCCGAACAGGTCAGCGACCATGCCGATCAGCGCCTCACGCTCATGGGCGGCGATGCGCTGCCCGGGCGAGGCTTCGTACCAGCGCGCTAGTGCGTCTCCCAACTCATTGATTTCTTTGTAACAAAACTTGGAATTAGACATCGTGTTGGCGGCGCTGGAACCTCGTTCGCTCATCCCGTATATTCACCGCACATGACCGCGGTGAACGACATGTCCGATTCTGACCAAAGCGCCCCGCATCAGCAACGCCCGTTCATCCTCACGGCCTTTATGGTATCGGCGGTTGCACTGGGGCTCGCCGGGTGTATGGGCCAGGGCAGCCGGCCCGATCCACAGATGTCACAACCCCTGCCGATGCCGACCGAACAGCTGGTTCCCCGGACGGTCAGCGCGGCAATCGCATCCGGGCACAAGGATGGTGCCTTGTCACCACCGCTGGCAGCACCACCGGATGATCCCTCGATCTGGGTCCACCTGCGGCAGGGTTACCGGCTCGCGGAGGTGTCGAATCCGCGAGTCGCGCATGAGATCGGCCGTCTGCAGCGCTCACCAAACGCGTTTCGCGCGCTGATGGCGCGCTCGGAACCATACCTGCATTACATCCTCGAAGAAATCGAAAAGGCCGGACTACCTGCTGAACTGGCGCTGCTACCAGCGGTTGAAAGTGGCTTTCAAGCGCACGTCTATTCACCCAATGGCGCGGCCGGACTGTGGCAATTCATGCCGGCAACCGGAAACATGATGGGGCTCGAGCAGGATTGGTGGTTCGACAAGAGGCGCTCGGTAAGGGCCTCCACCCAATCGGCAATCGCTTACCTGTCACAACTGAACAAGCAGTTTTCCGGTGATTGGCTACTTACGCTGGCCGCCTACAACGCCGGTGCCGGGACCGTCGGGCGCGCCATCACGCAGGCGACACGGCGTGGTGACAACGCCGACTTCTGGTCACTCGATCTGCCCGGTGAAACCGATCGATATGTCCCCCGCCTGCTGGCGCTGGCCACCATCGTCGCAGACCCCGAAGCCTATGGTCTCGATCTTCCCGAAATCGATGATCGGCCTTACTTCGCCACTGCACGCACCCGTGGCCAGATCGACCTGAACATCGCGGCCGACCTTGCAGAGATGCCGGTCGAAGACCTGCTGGCGCTCAATGCCGGCCACAAGCGCTGGGCAAGTCGGCCCGACGGACCCCATGAGTTGCTGCTGCCGATCGACAAGGTGGCTTCATTCGAACAGGCAGTGGCGGCCCTTCCGGCCACGGGGCGCCTTCGATGGCAGCACCATACGATTCGCGCCGGTGACAGCCTCAGCCGGATTGCCCGGGAGTACGGTGTCACGGTCGACGCTATCGCGCGTTCCAATGGTCTGAAAGACTCACGCATTCGTGCCGGCCGTGACCTCCTGATACCCCTGTCGGATTCCGTGACACTGGCAGACAGTGGTTCGATCGGCCACGCGCGACAACGCATGAACTACCGCGTCCGCAAGGGCGACTCGTTGTACACCATCGCCAGGCGCTTCCAGGTCTCGGTTACCGACCTGAAACGCTGGAACCGCGTCGGTCGTTACATCCAGCCGGGTGAGAAAATCACCGTCTTCATCGATCCGGACGCCTGACGCCACTGCAATTGCAGCAGCGGTCTAACGGTCCTGGGCGCCCACCAGCCAGCAACTCACCCGTCTGCCCGGCGCAACCTCGACCGTTGCCGGATAGCGCTCCCGGCAGATTGCACTCGCGTGCGGACAGCGCGGATGAAAATGGCAGCCGCTTGGCGGATCGCTCGGTGATGGCATATCCCCTTCCAGCCTGATTACTTCCCTGTGGTGTGCCGGGTCAGCGACCGGCACCGCACTGAGCAGTGCAGCGGTATAGGGATGCAGGGGTTCACGCAGCACGCTGTCGACGTCGCCGTATTCGACGATGCGGCCGAGATACATCACCGCCACCTCGTGTGCGAGGTAGGCGACGACCGAGATGTTGTGCGTGATAAACAGGTACGACAGGCCCAGTTCAGCCTGCAGATCCTTGAGCAGATTGAGCACCTGCGCCTGCACCGAGACATCCAGGGCACTGGTCGGTTCATCGCACACGATCAGGCGCGGCTTGAGCGCCAGCGCGCGGGCAATTGCGATGCGCTGACGCTGCCCCCCTGAAAACTCGTGTGGATAACGGTCCGCAGCATTCGGCCGCATGCCGACCTGGTCCAGCAGCTTCTCCACCAGCACCCTGCGTTGTGCGCGATTACCGCCAAGACCCTGTGCCACCAGGCCCTCGGCGATGATGTCCTCGACCAGCATGCGCGGATTCATCGACGACGCGGGATCCTGGAAGATGATCTGAAACTCCCTCCGCAGGCGACGCAGTTCGCGGCCCTTGACGCTGGCCAGATCGACGCCGTCGAACAGCACCCGGCCGGCGGTCGGCCCAGGCAGCTGCAGTATCGCCTTGCCGACCGTCGTCTTGCCGCAACCGGACTCGCCCACCAGTGCAACGGTGCGCCCGGTCGGGATCGCAAGATCAAGCCCGTCCACCGCCTTTACATAACCAACAACCCGCCGCAGGATCCCCGCCTGGATGGGGAAATGCACCTTCAGTTGTTCCACCTGTAGCAGCTGATCGGCCGTTTGCGATGCAGCCGTCTCACCCACAACCGCCGCAGCTGCCGAATCCGGCATCTGCTCCATGGTCAGGTGACAGCGATAGCCATCCTGCGGTGCACCGCGCCAAGGTGGCAGGCTGCTGCGACAGGCATCGTGCACCAGCTCGCAACGATCAGCGAAACGGCAGCTGTTGAAGGGCTGATCCAGTGCAGGCACGATGCCGGGGATCACATCGAGCCCGTGGCCACGCTTGGCAGCATCGGGAACTGATCTGAACAGCTTGCGACTGTAGGGGTGCGCAGGCCGCTCGAAAAAGCTCTTGACGTCGCTGATCTCCAGCAGCTGTCCCGCATACATGACCCCGACCCGATCCGCCATCTCAGCCACCACACCCAGGTCATGGGTGATCAGCAGGATCGCCATATCGGTTTCCTGCTGCAGTTTTCTGAGGAGATCGAGCACCTGTGCCTGGATCGTGACGTCCAGCGCCGTGGTCGGCTCGTCGGCAATCAACAATGCCGGACGTCCAGCCAACGCCATCGCAATCATCACGCGTTGCTTCATGCCACCGGACAGCTGGTGCGGATACGCCTTCAACCGCTCCTGCGGATCGGGTATTCCAACCGCACGGAACAACTCGGCCACCCTCGACCTGACCTTGCCACGACTGTCGGGGTCATGCAGACGGACCGCCTCGGCGACCTGTTCACCGACAGTCATCACCGGATTCAGCGAGGTCATCGGCTCCTGAAAGATCATTCCGATTCGACCACCCCGCTCGGCCCGCATTTCCGCTTCGGACAGTGCACGCAGCGACTGCCCGTCAAGCAGTACATCACCGGCAACGATGCGCCCCGAGTGCGGCAACAGGCGCATGATCGACAGTGCGATCATCGATTTCCCGCAACCGGACTCACCAAGCAATACGAATGTCTCGCCGCGGCGAATACTCAGGCTGACCCCGTCGACAGCACGTACCGGCGTGGTGTCGCTCCCCAGATGGGTGGACAGATCCTCGATCGCCAGCAATGGTGGCCTCGACATCGGCTGCTCGTGTGTGGCTTTCATCGTGCGGCTCATCGCTGCTGTCTCAGGCGCGGATCGAAGGCGTCGCGCACCACGTCGGAAAAGAGATTGGCCGCCAGCACCAGGGTGAACATGAACCCGAAGGCCGCGAGCAGCGACCACCACACGACCGGCTCCCTGGCCAGTTCAAGGCGTGCCCCGTTGATCATATTGCCCCAGCTGTTGGTCGCCGGATCGACGCCGATACTTATGTACGAAAGTACCGCCTCCGCCAGCACCAGGCCGCTGAAATCGAGCACGATCGTGATCAGCACGATGTGCATCACATTGGGAACGACATGGCGCAACAGAATGCGGAAATGACCGACCCCGAATGCACGTGCCGCCTGTACATACTCAAGCTCACGCAGTTTCAGCGCCTCGCCCCGCAACAGGCGGCACAGCGAGGTCCAGCTGGTTACACCAAGGATCAGGCACAAAAACAGCAGACGCAGGTCGGCGCGCTCGGTCAGGCTGTTGAATTCATCGGCATGATTGCTCATATAGATCTGCATCATCAGCACAGCCGCCGCGATCAACAGTACCCCTGGTATCGAGTTCAGCGTCGTGTACAGATACTGAATGAAGTCGTCCACCCAACCGCGGAAGTACCCGGCCATGATCCCGAGCATGATCGCCGCCGGCAGCATGACCAGCGTGGTCACGGTACCGATGACCAGGCCGGTGCGGATGCTCTTGAGCGACTGGAAAAACACGTCCTCGCCTACCTTGTCCGTTCCCAACACGTGATAGTAGCCGGCCAGCTCCCACAGCGCGGCAAACATCATGATCAGCCCCAACGCGCTCCAGGCGCCGATGTGCCAGGGGTTGTCCATCCGGCCCATCAGCAGGCGATGCAGGCGACGTCGATCGAAGCGACACAACAGGATCAGCAGCGCGGCCCAGGCAAGCGCTCCGTTGAATGCACCGGACAGCGAGCGCCACGCGATATCAGCAGCCCTGCCGCTGCCGTCGGCATCCAGGTGCGCACCGCCGTAGAGCAGGCGCGGATAGTCCCGCACCAGGCTGCCGTCCGCCTGTTCCACGTTTTCCTTGCTGAACAGGTGGGACGAAAAAGGCGACGAGTAGGTCTTTTCACGTTGCGTGCGAAGCGGTCCCGCAATCACATCAAACAGGCTTAACACCTCGGTTGAATAGACCGGCTTGCCGTTGGCATCGTCGCTGGTCTTCGGATTGAAATGCAGCGTATCGAGCAGTCCGATCAGAAGGTAAAACGCAAGCACGACCATCGTCGCCTGGCCGGTGCGACTACCGGCCACCCGCCGCCACGGCTGTAGCAGGTGCTCGTAACGGCGCGTATACCAGACCATCGCCATCGCCAGGCCCAGCAACAGGTAGATCAGGGCGTCCGTCCACAGTATGACCGGCTGAAACGGCATGACTCAGTCCAGCCTCACGCGCGGATCGGCGATTGTGTAGGAGATATCGGTCAACAACAGGCCGAGGATATACAGCACCGCACCCAGGAACACCATGGCACGCACAATGGCGAAATCCTGGCTGTTGATCGCATCGATCGTGTAGCTTCCCAGACCCGGTATACCAAAGAACGACTCGGTGAGCAGACTGCCAATGAACAGCAATGGCAACACAACGACCACCCCGGTCAGGATCGGGATCAGCGCATTGCGCAGCACATGGCGAAACAACACCAGGTGTTCGGAAACACCCTTGGCGCGTGCCGACCGGACATAGTCGCGATGAACCTCTTCGAGAAACAGCGTGCGGTACCAGCGGGTTCCTGAGCCGATGCCACCGACCACCCCGACGATCATCGGCAGGACGATGAACTTCCAGGCGTTTACACCGGTGTCGTAACCGGATATCGGCACCAGGTTCAGCACCTTTCCGACCAGGAACTGGCCACCGATGATGTAGAACAGCCCTGAGATCGACATCATTGCCACGCACAGCACCACACCCCAGAAATCCAGGTAGGTCGCACGAAAAAAGGCCAGCAGCAATGCAAAAGTGATATTCACGGCGAGACCGATCAGCAGCGTCGGCACCGCGATCGCGAGGCTGGGCCACATGCGCTGCGATATGTCATGGCCGATATCACGCCCGCTGTCGGACTGACCGAAGTCGAACAGAAACAAGCGGATCGATTTCTCGAACAGAATCGTGTCGGTGAACACTGCGGCACCCTGCTGCGCCGTGTTGACCAACAGTGGCCTGTCGTAACCATGATCCTGTTTCCAGGACTGGATGGCTGCGTCGGTCACACGCTTGCTGCCAAGGTGCATTCTCGCCATGTCGTCAGGTGAATTGACCACAAAGAACAGCACGAAGGTGAGCGCATTCACGCCAATCAGGATTGGCAGGGCGTACAACAGGCGACGAATGATGTAGGCAGTCACAGCGCCCTACTCCTTTCTCGCGCACGAAATCCGCGTATCGCGGGGATCAGCGACACGACCAGCAGTCCGAGCAGCAGCCCGACCGGCCACAGCACCGGTCGGTTCCACGCCTGTTGTGCTGCCGCACGCACTGGGCCGTCCACGCGCTTGTATTTCAGCGTGTTGTTGGCCATCAGGTGCGGTTTGGCGTTCTTGTACCAGGCATGGTGAAGGCTGAATGCCTTGGGGAAGAAGCCGAACAGCCAGGGTGATTCCTCGCGCAGGATCCCGACCATGCGATCAATGACCGCCTGCCGCTCCTCGCCGTTGGGCAGGTCTTTCATCCTGACGAACAACTCGTCGAATTCGGCATTGCTGAAATTGGCCGCATTCTCCCCCTTGGACTCGACCTTGGCATTGGGGCCGTACAGCAGAAAGAAGAAATTCTCCGGGTCCGGGTAGTCTGCATTCCAGCCCCAGCTGAAAATCTGCGCGGTACCGGTAAGCATCTTGTCCTGAAAGCGATTGTAGTCAGTGGCCCGGATGACCAACTCAATGCCCAGCTTGGCGAGCTGCTTGCGATACCACTGCAGTGTCGCCTTGCTGTCCGGCCCGGCCGCCGGGGTATCGTAGTAAAGGATCAGCGGACCACCGGACTGCGGATCACGCCCCCCGGCATAACCGGCCTTTTCCAGCAACTGCTGCGCCTGTTCGATACCGCGCCGTCGCGCGACACCGTTCAGCCATTCGTGCGTGATCGGGTTGACGCCCTGCTCACCATCGCGATAGCCGAATATGCCAGGCGGCAGCGGGCTCTGTGCCACCTCGCCACGGCCGTTCTGGAAGATAGAGATGAATTCCTCGAAATCCATCGCAATGGCGATTGCCTGGCGCAGCAGGCGCGCACGCTCGCTGTCTCCACCTACCACCGGGTCCAGCATATTGAAGCCCGTATAGAACACCGATGTCTCGATTGCGGTACTCAGGCGAATACCCTTTTCAATCATCGACTCGGTCAGGCTCGCTTCGCCGCTGCTGCCGAACTGCACCGCCTGATCGAAACTGTCGGAACCGATTCCGGAGTTGTCGTAGTAGCCCTGCAGGAACTTGTTCCAGCGCGGGATCGCTTCGTTCTCCAGCGAATACACTGCGCGATCAATAAATGGCATCGGGCGTCCCGCATCATCCAGCAGACCCTCTTCACGTGCATCCTGTGGACCATCCGACGGATAACGCTCGCCGTGAAAATTGGGATTGCGCACCAGCACCATCCGCAGGTTCGGATTGTTCTCGGTCAACATGAAGGGGCCTGTACCGATCGGGTACCAGTGCAGATTGACGTTCTTTTCGTCCAACCCCGGCTGCTGGTAGAAGCGTTCTGCCTCCCAGGGCATCGGGGCAAAGAAATTCATCGCCAGCCAGAACACAAACTGCGGATATTTCTTTTCGATGCGAATGCGATAGGTGTAGCGATCGATCTCTTCGACACCAGCCATATCGATAGTGCGCAGGTCGAGCCAGGGCCTGGTCTCACCCGTCTTCGCCACCAACTGCTCATAGGCCGCTTTGGATTCAGCGGCGAAGTCGGCAAAGCCGCGAATATGCCCCGCCATCAGGCCTGCCACCGGTGAATGGTTGGCGGTAAACGCCAGCCGCTTGATCTGATAGATGTAGTCAGCGGCCACCAGTTCACGCGTACCTGTCAGCGGAAAATCGGCAAGGGTGTTGACGCGCAGTGTCTGCCCGGCGCTGAGCGGCCAGTACGCCGGGCTGCCGTCAGTGTTGACTGCCAGTGCCGGATGCGGCTGGTAACGGATACCTGGCTGGATGCGCAGGATGTAGTCGGTATAGGCGACATCGGCAGCGGGCGCCTGGTCGTTCAGTTCGGAACCGTCATGTGCGTAGTACCGAATCTGCGGCATGTCCGCCGCTGTCAGTGGAACCAGGCTGTAGGGGCGCCGCAGAAAATGATATTGCAGCGGCGGCTCGTAGACCTGCGAAATGAACGCCCACTCGTTTGAGCTGTAGGAGCGAGCCGGATCTAAATGTTTGGGACGTTCAGAAAATGAACTGTAAAAAACCGCCTTTGCAGACTCCCCTGCGCGATAAGGGTCATTCCACGCCTGTTCGGTGCAACCGGTCAAAGTTACCAGCACCGCCAGTACCAGCGTCCAACCGAACCGGCTCCGACGAGACCGCGAAACTTTGAATGCCGGAAATCTTTGAGTTAAGTTACGCGCCATTCTTTGAACGTTTTCGTGTCAGGCTTCGGGCATCACAAAAAGCCCGATGATGATCGCATTGCAGCGGGTGTCTGTCAGCCCGTTTGTTCCCCACCAGGATTCAGGATCGCGAGGAAATCATATGGGATTCTTAGACAACAAACGCGCGCTGATTGTCGGCGTCGCGAGCAATCGCTCGATTGCCTACGGTATCGCCAAGGCGATGCATCGCGAAGGCGCCGAACTCGCCTTCACCTACCAGGGTGAGAAGCTGCGCGACCGGGTGACCGGTTTCGCCGCGGAGTTCGGCTCGGACATTGTGTTGCCACTCGACGTCGGCAGCGACGAGGAGATCGACTCGGCATTCGCTCAACTGGCACAGCGCTGGGACGGTCTGGACTGCCTGATCCACTCGGTTGGCTTCGCCCCGCGTGAGCAACTCGAGGGCTCGTATATCGACGCAGTGACGCGTGACGGCTTCCGTATCGCACACGATATCAGCGCCTACAGCCTTGCCGCGCTGGCCAAGGCGGGGCGCACGATGATGCAGGGGCGCAACGGTGCCATCGTCACGATGAGCTACCTGGGTGCCGTGCGTACAGTTCCCAACTATAACGTCATGGGGGTGGCCAAGGCCGCGCTCGAGGCCAACGTGCGTTACCTGGCCGATGCGCTCGGCCCGGAAGGGACACGCGTCAATGCGGTATCGGCGGGTCCGATCAGGACACTGGCAGCCTCCGGGATCAGCGGCTTTCGGGGCATGCTCGCCGAAGCGGAACAGAAGACGCCTCTGCGACGAAATGTCACGATTGA